>JBIOJG010000074.1:0-23987 GCA_044450645.1 Binatia bacterium | reverse complement strand
GCTGACTTCGTTTCACAGCGGGTGCAGGACGTGTGGACTGCACCAAACACTTATTGAGGCTCCGTCGTTGATGGGCGATGGTGCGGCCGTTCAGCGATGCGTCGCGCTGGAGCAGCGGCGCGGCCTAGAAACTCATCGGTGCCCTCATACCGGCCGATTCAAAGCGGGCGGGCTCTGGCACGCAGCCAGTCCCAGTTAGTGCCCGGCTCGGGGGAGGAGCAGCCACCGGGTCCCCGGGGGACGCAGCGTCGGATATGTCGAGCAGGAACGGGTGTCCAATCAAGCCGCAGGGCTCCCAGGCACGCGGCCCAGATGCACGCACGCGGTCACGCCGCAGATCAAAGCGGTGCATCGCACGGGCTCGGCCCGAGTACGGGCCAGTTAGGCGGCGGGCTCACCCGTTCCCCTCGAGCTCAGGGCGCGCTCAGGAAGCGCTGCAGATCGAAGGCCTGCTGGCGCGTGAGCATGTGGTAGACGGCGCGCGCCAGTTTGTGGGCAAGGATGCTCAGCGCCTTGCCCTTGCCGTGCTTGCGCTCCAGGCGGGCGACATAGCGTTGGCCGGCCAGGTTCTGGCGCAAGAAGAGCGCGGCGGCTTCCGAGAACGCCCACTTGAGATGGGCGTTACCGATCTTCTTGCCCGAGCTGCCCAGGCGTTTGCCCGCCGACTCCTTGGCGCACTTCACCAGCCGGCAGTAGGAGGCGAAGTCCTGCACGCGCGGGAAGCGGGCGATATCGTGGATCTCGTAGAGGATGATCAGGGCCAAGATCTTGCCGATGCCGGGCACCGAGCGCAGGCGGTAGAAGACACTGGCGTCGTGCTGCTTGGCGGTGCGCACGATGGTCAGCTCCACAGCGGTGAGCAAGGCGTCGTAGTGGTCGATCAGCGCCAAGTCCATTTCGATGCTCGCGCGGACGGCGGGGTCGGGGAAGTGCTCGGCCACACCCGCGCGGTTGGCTTTGTAGGCGATCTTCTTGCCGAGCGCGGGCAGGTTGTACTGACTGGTGGTGTTCTGGATGTGGGTGAGCAGCTCGGCGCGCTTGCGCATGAGGTGGCAGCGCCGGCGCAGCAGGTCGCGGGTGGCGCGCATCTCCGCGGGGTAGACGTAGGCCATGGGGAGCATGCCGCCGCGCAACAGCACGGCGATCTTGTGGGAGTCGATCTTGTCGTTCTTCGCCTTGCCGCCGTGGATGGCTTTCATGTAGAGCGCGTGCCCGAGCACGAAGCGGATGCCCTCGTGCGCACACAGATCGGCCAGCCAGTACCAGGTGAAGATACACTCGACCGCAACGGCGAGGTCGTCGCGGTACGGCGCAATCACGCGCAGGAAGGACTCGGGCTCTGCGCGGAGATCCTTGTGGACCACGATGGTGCCCGCAGCATCGAGGATGCACACGTACATCGAGCGTGCATGTAAATCGATTCCGCAGTAGTATCGGTGCTGCTGTGTGTAGAAGTTCATCAAGGCTCCTCCTCTCTCCCCGGTGGGGAGGTTGTTGTTTGGTCGCAGCCACCGTACCCCGCCCCGGCGGCGAGGAGGAGGCCTTGATGAGGATCAAATCGCTGCAGGCAACGCGGGATGGCCGATTCAGTTCCGCTTCGCGGTCCACGTGTTTTGGTCCCGCGTGCCTGAGCTCTGGACGTTCGGCTGGCAAGCGATTCCGCCGCACGCTCACGGCCTGCGGTCCGAGGTTGTCGGTGAGATCCGCCACGACGAAGCCGGAGAGGCGAAGGTGCTGAGACCACGACGCGACGCGACGGCCGGAGACCGAGCCGGTCCCTGGTACTTTGCGTTGGCCACCTTGCTACTGCACTTTCTCGTCAACGGCCGGTACGGGTACTGGGTGGACGAGTTGTACTTCATGGCCTGCGGCGAGCATCTCGCCTGGGGGTACGTGGACCAGCCACCGTTGATTGCGGCGATCGCGGCGACCTCTCGATTGCTCCTCGGTGATTCGCTGTTCGCCATCCGCTTCTTTCCAGCGGTTGCGGCGGCGGCCACGGTGTTACTGACGGGCATGACGGCGCGCCAGCTGGGCGGCGGCCGCTTTGCCCAGTCGCTCGCTGCCGTCACCATCATCGTCGGACCGATCTATCTCGGCTTCGGCAACCTGCTCACGATGAACGCCTTCGAACCGTTCCTGTGGATTGTCTGTGCGTACGTCACCGTGCGGATACTGCAGACGAATGACCGTCGCCTGTGGCTACTGGTGGGGTGTGCCGGTGGGATCGGGTTGCTGAACAAGTATTCGATGGCGTTCTTTGGCTTTGGCCTGGTGGCCGGGTTGCTGCTGACACCCGAACGCGTGCTTCTCCGTGACAAGTGGATCTGGCTTGCAGGCGGGTTGGCGTTCCTCATCTTCCTGCCCCACCTGGTGTGGGAAGCGATGAATAGCTTTCCGTCGGTGGAGTTGCTGCGCAATGCCAAGCTGTATCAGCACACGCAGGTCTCGCCGCTCGAGTTCATCTGGGGACAGATCCTGATTGTCCACCCGTTGACGCTGCCGGTGTGGCTGGCCGGTGTGTACTTCTATCTGGGATCGGAGCAGGGGCGGCCGTATCGCCTGCTTGGATGGACGTCGGTGGCGATCTTCGGTCTCTTCATGCTGCTGCAGGCGAAAACGTACTATCCGGCGCCGTTGTATCCGATGCTGTTCGCCGCGGGGGCGGTAGCCATTGAGCGTTACACCGCGCCGCGGCGCAGGCGTTGGGTCCGGGTTGCCAGCGTCGTCGTGCTGCTCGCCGGTGGCGCGCTCACGGCACCGTACGTGCTGCCCGTGTTGCCGATTGGGCAGCTGGTCACCTACATGCAGGCGATGCCGGTCCGTGAGGTGCGGCCGGAACGACGCAAGGTCGGCGTGCTGCCGCAGATCTTCGCCGACATGCTCGGCTGGGAGAATTTCGTCGCGCGCGTCGCCAAGGTGTACAACAGCCTGCCGCCCGAAGAGCGCGGGCAATGCGCCATCCTTGCCACCGACTTCGGGAAGGCTGGTGCCGTGGATTTCTTTGGGGGCGCCTACGGCTTGCCCAAGGCGCTCAGTGGTCACCAGAACTACTATCTGTGGGGTCCACGGAATTACTCGGGAGTGCTGGTCCTGGCGCTGGGGTTTTCGGGCGACGATTTGCGGCGGGTCTTCAATGAGGTGGAACAAGCCGATGTGGTCACGTGTGAACACTGCATGCCCGACAACCAGGAGATCCCGATATTCGTGGCGCGCGGCTTGAGGATACCGCTCAGCGTGTTTTGGCCGCAGCTAAAGTGCTACACGTGCGACGCGCCCGCTTTCATCACAGCGCGGAGGTAGGAAGTTGCTGTCGGTGAGTGAGATCACAGGAGGTGAGGTGCCAACGCCTAACAACCGCGTCGAGCCGACGGCATCAAGGGTGCCGCGACCATACGGCTTGCCAACGGGCGAAGTCCGACGGGCAGAATTGCACTTGTACGAAACGCACGGCATCGGCAAGAAGGAGTTCAAACGAAAACGTTACCTGTCGTAGGAGCGAGTATGGCGAAAGGCAGTCAGAAGTTCGCAGTCTGCGTCGACAACACCGACTACCCAGCATCCCTGGAACTTCGGAAGATCTATCGGGTACTCTCCGATCGAGACGCGGAGCAAGACGGTGACCTGCGAGTCGTCGACGAGAGCGGCGAAGGCTATCTTTATCCGGCGGATTACTTTGTGGTCGTGGACTTTCCGCCCGTGGCGCTGCGTGCGTTGCGGAAGTCCTTCGAGCGAGATGCGGGTGCAGCCCGCTAACTGGCTTGGAGCCGACTTATCAGCGCCCTCCTGCCGACGATCAATTCGTCACCGCCTCCTCGCGCAGCTGATGTGCCGGCGTGAAGTAGGAACGGGCTCGCAACGTGGTGAGCACGAAGACCGTGACGGTGGTGGAGAAGGCAATCATGTACATGATCAGCACCTGGTACTTGATGGCGACCAGCGGTGAGTTGCCCCCGAGAATCTGGCCGGTCATCATGCCCGGCAGCGACACCAGGCCGACAACCATCATCGAGTTGATGATGGGAATCATCGCCGCCTTCATCGCGCTGCGCACCGGCGCCGCAACGGCTTGACGGCTGGTCGCACCCAGCGCCAACAACGCCTCCACCTGATCACGCCCGCCGCGCAGATCGCTGTCCAGGCGCTCGACCGCCAGGGTCGCGCTGTTCAGGCTGTTGCCGATCACCATACCCATCAGGGGGATCAAGTAGTACGGGTTGTACCAGGGCCGGACGCGGAGGATGACTTCGGTTGCCAGGACCAGCGTCAGTCCGCAGCCGGTGCTCAACGACGCGAGCACCAGGAAACGCAGGCTGTTCGTCGGCCGCCGCTGCCGCGCCGCCACTGTCCAAGCCGCGACGGCGAGCATGAGCAGCAGCATGGCAATGATGAGTACCGGACTGTCGGTGGAAAATACGAATCCGAGGACGTACCCGATGGTGAGGAGCTGGACCAACGTGCGTACGGCCGCCACCGTCAGGTCCCGTTGCAGCCCGAGGCCACGGGCGGCGGACAGCCCGATCGCCACCAACACCAGCCCGGCGGCGGATGCCAGCTGGAACCACGACGGATCGATGAGCTGCGCGCTCACGAAGCCTCCCCCGGCAATGTACGGTCCAGGTAACTGCGGCCCTGTTCGGTTGTCGGCGCCACGAAGAACTGTGCCGCCTCGGCCTGTTCCACGACTCTGCCGCCGACCAGCAGGATCACC
Source organism: Binatia bacterium (assembly GCA_044450645.1). Classification (GTDB taxonomy): domain Bacteria; phylum Desulfobacterota; class Binatia; order HRBIN30; family HRBIN30; genus JAGDMS01. The sequence goes on along the minus strand of JBIOJG010000074.1, from coordinate 19,276 downwards.
CGCCCACCGAAGGCGCGGGCCAGCTCCGGCTGATGACTGACCATGATCACCGTCAGTTGGCTCCCATGACTGAGCTGTGCGATGGATTCGATCAGCCGGCGAGCCGCGGTGGGATCGAGCGGAGCCGTTGGTTCGTCGAGCAGCAATACCTCCGGCCGCGTCATCAACGCCCGCGCAATGCAGACGCGTTGCTTCTCGCCGGTCGAGAGCGCCGTCGCATCGCGTGTGAGTCCGATGCCGTTCAACCCGGCCAGCTCCAGCACGCGCGACAGTTCGGTGGTGTCGACGGCGTTGTCCTGGTGCTGGAGTCGCAACGCGGTGCACAGGTTATCTTGCACGCTTCCGGAAAAAATGATCGGCACTTGGAACACCATCGCCACACGGCGCCGCAACGTAATGGCGGACAGTTGCTCGTACGGCGTGTCGTGGAACCAGAGTGTTCCAGCAGTGGGATCCTCCAACCGATTGAGCAGGCGGAGCAAGGTCGTCTTGCCGGCACCGGATGGCCCCAGGATGGAGTACTTGCCACCGGATTCGAATCCCAGCGTCACGTCGGTCAGCACCGGGCGTCCCTGCTTGATCGCACAGACGCGGTCGAGGCGGATCTCCGGCTGTGACACGGCCGACATGGTGAAACCTATCGACTCTCGACTCGCGACTGTCAACCGCCGGCCAACGTGATATGGAGCACACCGTGTCAGAGGCCATCGTTCGTCTGAAGCCGCGCAAGGAGCGGCCGGTCCTTCTCGGACACCCGTGGATCTTCTCTGGTGCAATCGCTGACCTGGATCCCAGCTTGGAGCCAGGGCAAGCGGTGGTACTCCAGGACGCCGCCGGCGGGTTTTTGGGACGCGGTTACGTCAACCCGCGCTGCCCCATCACGATCCGTCTGCTCACGCGGGTGGACGAGCCGATCGACGCGCGGTTGATCCGGCGACGTGTAGCGGCAGCCCATGAGCTCCGCCGCACCGTGCTGCCACCCGAGACTGATGCCTACCGCCTGATCAACAGTGAGGGCGACTTCCTGCCGGGCGTCATCGCCGATGTGTACGCTTCGACCATCGTGCTGCAGTGTCTGACGGCAGGAGCTGCCCAGCTCAAGCCGTTGGTGATCGAAGCGCTGGAAACCACACTGGCACCCGCCGGCATCTACGAGCGCAGCACGGGCAATGTGCGGCGCGAAGAGGGATTGGAGCCCGCCGAAGGCGTCGTTGCGGGCGACGTGTCGGCAGAACCGCTGCTGATGCGGGAAGATGGCCTGTCGTTCTTGGTCGACCTGCACACGGGCCAGAAAACCGGCTTCTTCCTCGATCAGCGCGACAACCGCATGCTGGCACGACAGCTGGCGGCTGGCCGCGCCGTGCTCAACGCCTTTGCCTATACCGGCGCCTTTGCGGTCCACGCCGCTGCCGGCGGCGCCTGGCAGGTGACGTCGGTCGAAAGCTCGTCACGGGCTTTGGACCTGGCGCGCCGCAATTGGTCCCTCAACGCGTTAGATGCCGCCGCGGGCGAGTTCATCGAAACCGACATCTTCCGTTACCTGCGCGAGGCCGACCGCACTTTCGACCTGCTGATCCTCGACCCACCGGCGCTCGTGAAGCGCCGGCAGGAGCTGGGACGCGGCGCGCGCGCGTACAAGGACCTCCATCTTTGGGCCTTCCGCCGCGCCGCGGCGGGCGCCCATGTGATGACCTTCAGCTGCTCGCAGCATGTGCCGCCGGAGCTGTTCTGGAAGATCGCCCACGGCGCGGCGGTGGACGCGCGACGCGATGTCCAAGTGCTGCGGCGCCTCGGAGCCGGCGCCGATCACCCGGTGAACCTGGCGCATCCGGAAGGGGAGTATCTCAAAGGCTTGTTGTTGCGCGTGTGGTGAAATGCACTAGACGCCGAGTAAACATTTAGAGTATATGACGGCCATGGCTGGCTCAGGTCCTATCAGTCAATGGCCGCAGAGTGATCGACCACGAGAGAAACTTCTGACGCAGGGACCCGGCGTCCTGTCGGACGCGGAGCTGCTGGCCATCCTGCTGCGCACCGGGGTGAAAGGGGCCAGTGCAGTCGACCACGGCCGTGCCATCATGGAGGAGTTCGGCAACTTCCGCCAACTGGCGTCCGCCGGCATCGGTGACCTGCGCAAGGTCAAAGGGCTGGGGCCGGCGAAGGCGGCGCAGGTGCTGGCAGCGTTGGAGATCGCCAAGCGCTACGGCGAGCAGGAGTTCAAACCCGGCGCGCCCCTGCGGGGTAGTGGCGATGTCTACGCCCACTTCCGCGAACGCTTGGCCAGCGAGAAACGCGAGCACTTCTACGCCGTACTGCTCGACAACAAGCATCGCAAGATCAAGGACATCTCGGTCTCACACGGGTCGCTGACGGCCAGCATCGTGCATCCGCGCGACGTCTTCGCGCCGGTGGTGCGCGAGGCGGCGGCGGCCGTCATCTTCGTGCACAACCATCCCAGCGGCGACCCGACCCCGAGCAAGGAAGACATCGAGATCACGCGGCGGCTGCGCGAGGTCGGTGACCTGATGGGCGTCCGCGTCCTCGATCACATTGTCGTCGGCAAGGGCCGCTACGTCAGCTTCGTGGATGATGGGTATTGGTGAAGGCTTGGGGGCTTTGGGGGCCTGAGGGCTTGGGGGATTGGAGATGAGGGATCATCGTAAATTGGAAGTGTTTCACCTGGCGGACGCGCTGGCGATGCAGGTTTACCGCGTGACGCGTTGCTCAGCGCGCGTTTCACCCGCAACCCAACTGTTCGCTCAAAGATTCCTGCCCTCGCCCGCGCGTTTTTTCCGCGCGGGAGAGGGTCGAGAAAGTCACAGCGCCAGATCTTCGCGCCGCGCGACGAATCTCGGAACTAATAGCTCAGAGTCGTACCGCCGCAGCCCTGGCCGCACTCGCCCGCGCACGCAGGAGCTGATCATGCAGCCCCAAGCCCTCCCAGAAACCCCCGCACCGCCACGGCGAACGCGGTCGGATTGTCGCCCATGACCGAGTGGCCGGCACCGGGAACAATGGCGAGCCGGCTGTTGGGAATGGCGGCCTGGAGTTTCTCGGCGCTCTCGCCTGAGAGGATGTCGCTCTCGCCGCCCTTAATGATCAGGGTGGGACAGTGGATGGCGTGGACGTCGTCCCACAGGTTGAGCAGCGCGCTGGCCTGGAAGCCGCGCTCGGAGGAGCGCAGGGCCTTGTCGTACTTCCACGTCCATTTGCCGTTCGGTAGCTGCTTCAGGTTGTGGGAGAGGCGGCTGCGGATGTTGTCAAGGGAGCGACGGGGATTGAACTGGTGGGCGCGTGCGACGAACTCCTCGAAACTGTCGAGTTCGTCCGGCGCCTGAATGAAGCTACGGATATGCTCGACACCCCGCGCCTGCACCTCCGGACTGACGTCGACAATGACCAGGGCCTTCACCTTTTCGGGGTGGCGGGCCGTGAAGGTGATCGAGTTGATGCCGCCCATCGACATGCCCATCAAGATGAACGTGGACAGGCCGATGTCGTCGGTGATGGCATCGACATCGGCCGCCTGGGTCTGGCGTGTGTAGTCGCCGTCCGGTGCCCAGTCACTATCACCGTGGCCGCGCTGGTCGAGGCAGAGGACGCGATACGCGTCCGCCAGCTCGGCGGCAACCTCGTCCCAGCTGTGTGCCGTCTGCGTGATGCCGTGCAGGCACAGCACCGGCGGCCGGGTGGCCGTGCCCCATTCGACGGCGTGAAAATTGAGACCATGCGCCTTGATGTACCGGTCCTGCGGCATGGCTTTGGTGCCTAACACGGAGGCTCGCCATGGACAAGGAGACGGCGTTCCATGCCATCATGCTTTCGGAGTTGCCCCAGGTGGGCGACAAGGGGGCGGCGCGTATCCTGGCGTTGAACCGGGAACGCCATCACAGCTTCGCTACGTTCTTCCGCCTCCCCGAAGCCGTGCTGCGTGAGGATTACAAGCTGCATCCGACCGCGATCACGCGGCTGTGCTCGCAGCGGCAGGAGCACGCGACCCGCTGCCAATGGCTTCTCGATCAGCTGGCAACGGCCGGCGGCGACGCCTACCTGCCGGACGCGGCAGCGTACCCTGGACGCGTGCGGCGGCGACTCGAGCCGCCACCCGCCGTGCTCTACAGCTTCGGGTCTCCGGCTCCGCTACGCGCGCCGACGTTGGCGGTGCTCAACTCGCGCACGCTCGGCGAGCATGCAGTGTCGGCAAGCTTGGCGGCGGTGCAAGCCGCCGCAACGCAGGGGTTCACACTAGTCAGCGGCGGGATGAAAACGACCCATCGCATCGCCGCGGTCGCCGGCCGCGCCGCCGCGGCGGCGCGGGTCATCGTGTTGGACCGAGGCATCTTCGCAACCTTCGGCGCGCGCCTCGACCGTGATCCGTTCGGTTTCGGACCGGGCCGGATGGCATTGGACGCCGAACGGACGTTGGTGCTGTCACCCTTCCGGCTGATGGATCACGCCGTGCCCCGAAACGGCCCCCGCCGCGACGAGCTGATCGCGGCGCTGGCGGACGTCATCATCGCCGTCCATGCCCGTCCCGGCGGCGAGATCGAGCGCGTCTGCCTCGAAGCCCTGGACCGCGGCCAATGCGTGCTGTCCTGGTACGGAGAGAATGCCGGCCTGGTTGCGGCCGGTGCGACCGCGATCGAGGAAGCCGATCTCCGCGCCTTGAGTCGATATCTGCCCCGGTGAGCTTGTTGTTTGCCAACGGTGGTTCGGCATGGCCCAGCTTGCCTCAGCTCAGCGCAAGGGGTACATGGCGTGTATGGCGACACTCTACGGAGTTGGGGGATCCCCATTCGTGCGCAAGGTGCGTGTGGTGTGTGCGGAGAAGCAGATCCCGTACGACCATGAGCCGGTTTTCCCCGGCCAGGTCGACCGGCAGATCAGCCCGCTCGGCAAGGTGCCTGGGTGGAAGGATGAGCGCGGCCCGCTCTCCGACTCGTCGGTCATCTGCGCCTATCTCGAGCGGGTGAAACCGGAGCCGGCGCTCTACCCACGCGATCATTACGAGTATGCGCGTGCGTTGTGGTTCGAGGAGTACGGCGACACCGCGCTCTTGCAAGTCTTTGGTCCGAAGATCTTCTTCAAGAAGATCGTGGGACCGCGATTCATGGGGCAGCACTTCGAGGACGCCGAGATCCAGAAAGCCTGGGACGAAGACGCACCGCCGCTGCTTGATTATCTCGAGAGCCAACTCAAGGGCGATTGGCTCGTCGGCCGGAGTTTTTCGATTGCCGACATCGGCATCGCCACCCAGTTCGTGAACCTCCAGCAGGCGGGCTACCGGACGGATCCGAAGCGCTGGCCGAGGCTTGCGGCATACATCGAGCGCGTACACGCACGCCCTTCGTTCGCGGCGCTGATCACCGAGGACAACGCTTTCCTCGGTCTGTGATCGGACGCAGCCGCTCAGTATCGCGGCAACGAAGGGTCCACGGTCACAGACCAAGCGTCGATGCCGCCGTTGAGGTTGGCGACGTTGGTGAAATCGCGCTGGACAAGAAACCCGACGACGCTGGCGCTGCGCATGCCGTGGTGGCAGTACACCACGACGTCAGCATCAGGATCGAGTTCGTGCATGCGCGCAGGGAGCTCACCCATGGGGATGTGCACCGAACCCTGCAACCGCACGACCGCCACTTCTTCCGGCTCGCGCACGTCGAGCAACACCAGTGCGTGGCCCAGATCGAGAAGGTGCTTCACCTCCACCGGCGACAGTTGTCTCGGAATTGCCATAGGACATTCTCTAGCAGCGGCCTTGCCTCGAGCAAGCGCAGTGCCCGAATTGAGTTCAGGACTCAGGACTGAGTCGGAAGCGGCGCTCGGTGTTCGCACGGCTCACAGCAGCGAGATCCTGCAGCGACAGTTGACGGATCTCAGCGATGGCGGCCGCGGTATAGACGACATACGCCGGCTCGTTGCGCTTGCCGCGATACGGCACCGGCGCCAGGAACGGCGCATCGGTCTCAACCAGAAGGCGGTCGGCGGGTACCATGCGGGCGACCGCGCGGAGTTCTTCGGCGTTCTTGAACGTGATGATACCGCTGAAGGAGACATCAAACCCGAGGTCCAGAAAACTCCGTGCCGCGCCGCGGTCACCGCTGAAGCAGTGAATCACGCCACCGACATCCGCCGCCTGCTCTTCGCGCAGGATGATCAGCGCGTCCTCGTAGGCGTCGCGCAGGTGAACAACCAGTGGCAGTGCCAACTGTCGTGCCAGCTGGATGAACTGCCGCAAGGCTTCGCGCTGCACGGGCCGTGGTGAACGGTCGTAGTAGTAATCGAGCCCCGTCTCCCCGATGGCAACGACTTTGGGTGCGCGAGCCAGGCGTGTGATCTCGTCGAGGATCGCTGCCGACACCGTGCTGGCTTCGTGGGGATGTACGCCGACGGTCGCAAACACGGCCGCATGCCGCTCGGCTAACGCGAGCGCGTCATGATTTGCCTGCATCCCGCCACTGGCACCGATGGTCACCATACGGGTGACACCCGCAGCAAGCGCCCGGGCGATGACCGCGTCACGATCCGTATCGAAGCGCTCCTCGTCGAGATGGCAGTGCGAGTCGATGAGCGTCACGCCCGCGGGGAGCGCGACGGGCGCAGCCGATGAGCCCATCTCAAGACTTCGCGCCGGTTTCGATGCGCGGGAAGAGGACGACCGCCGGCTGGGTGCGATGACCGGTCGAAAAATTCCGGCCCCAGGAAAGACCGGGTGGCAAGGCAGCGATCGGTTCCAGTCCGAGGAGCTCGAAGATGCGGCTGCTCGTTTCAGGCAACGACCAGGCGAGCAGCAAGGCCGTCGTTCGCAGCGCCTCGAGAAGCTGATGCAGAATGGCCCCAACGCGTGGCCGCTGCGCCGGATTCTTGGACAGCGTGAACGGCGCCGTCACCACGATGTACTTGTTCGTGTGATCGATGGCGTGCCAGAGCGTTTCGAGGGCGCGGTGAAACGCCAGCTCAGCCGTCAACCGCGGCACTTCGCTGTACGCTTCCGCGAAGGTGGCTTGTAGCGCCTCATCGTCCGCAGTCGGCGGCCCCAGCGGTTGGACCGCACCGTCGAAGTAGCGCTGTTGCATGGAAAGCGTGCGGCTGACGAGATTCCCGAGATTGTTGGCCAGATCGGCGTTGACGCGAGTGATGAAGGCGTCTTCGCTGAACACGGCGTCTTGCCCAAAGGCCATCTCGCGTAACAGGAAGTAGCGCAACGCATCCATCCCGTAGCGCGCCTTCATATCCAGCGGCCGAATGACGTTGCCCAGGCTCTTGGACATCTTGCTCTCGCCGCGAACCCAGTAGCCGTGGACCAGCAAGCGCTTGAACAGTGGCAGCCCCATCGCCATCAGCATGGTCGGCCAAAAGATGCCGTGCTGTTTCAGGATGTCTTTCGCCATCACGTGATGGGCCACCGGCCACATCGCTTCGAAGGTCTCTTCTCCATGCACCTGCAGCGCACTGACGTAATTGATGAGCGCATCCCACCAGACGTAAGCGACGTAGTTGTGATCGAACGGCAGCTCAATGCCCCACTGCAGCCGTTGCTTCGGGCGCGAGATGCACAAGTCAGGCAAGGCCCCGCTACGCAGGATGGCCAGGATCTCATTGCGATAGTGCTCGGGAACGATCGTATCGGGGTGCGCCTCGAGGTAGGTGATCCACCGATCCTGATACTTGGTCATGCGGAAGAAGTAGTTCTCTTCCTCGATGAAGGCCGGTGGCGTCAGGTGATCGGGACATTTGCCGTCGACCAGCTCCTTTTCAGTGTAGAAGCGCTCGCAGCCGGTGCAATACAGCCCGCCGTAGCGGCTGAAGTAGATGTCGCCTTGGGCGTGAACACGGCTCAAGAACTCCTGCACCGTGCGCACGTGGGACGCGTCGGTGGTACGGACGAAATGGTCATAGCGAAAACCGCAGGCGTCCCAGGTGTCGCGGAAGAGCCCGCTGAGGCGATCGGCATAGGCTCGCGGCGCCTCACCGGCCGCCGCTGCCGCCGCGGCAATCTTATCACCGTGCTCATCCGTCCCGGTGGTAAAGAACGTGCGGTGCCCGCGCGCACGATGAAACCGCGCCAGGGTGTCGGCGATGACGGTAGTGTACGTGTGACCGAGATGCGGCTCGGCGTTGATGTAATAGATCGGCGTGGTGACGTAGAAACGATCCACGGCAAGTCACTCCTCGCAGCGTGCTACTGCGCCCTCGGCTCGAAGACCCGTTCGAACCGCAAGCCGCTTGCGTCTGAGTCCATCAGGAATCCGCCAGGCGCAGCAGCAACGCTTCGAGCAAAAGCTGGCGGTTGGGGTTCCCGCGACGGATGAGGTTCCAGGCAGCCGCCGCCGCATCGGTACGTTGCAGAATCGTCCGCAGACTCGTCGCCGTCCCCGCCGAAGGGCCGGGCGCAGGCTCCTCTGCACGGAGGGATCGTACCGCCTCATCACGGAGTTGGGACAAGAGCATTTCGAGTTTCGCTGCCATGTGGCTCTCGGGCGAATTCAGTTCATTTGCCGTTTGCGCCAGCCGGACATACCGGGCCTGGTCCAGACCGGCAAGCCGCTGCCGCCATTGCTCCCGGCTCTCGCCGGCGAGGCATCTTTTCAGTGTCTGGGCGCGACCGGGACTGCCCTCCGCCAGCACCGCCAGTTCACGTGCCGTGGCCATATCCAGTTCTGAACCCACGGTCAGGATGTCCGCGACCGTGTCGATGGGCAAGGGGCCAAAGTGGACGCGCTGGCAGCGGGATCGGACCGTTGCCAGCAGCGCGTCAGGGTTGTTCGATACGAGCACCAGGAACGAGCGTGCGGGTGGCTCTTCCAGCACCTTCAGGAGCGCGTTTTGCGCCGCAACGGTCAGCAGGTGGGCATCATCTATAAGGGTGACCTTGGCTTTATCGCCAACCGGCCGCAGCTGCATGAAGCGTTTGACCTCACGGATGCGATCGATACCGATCTCCTTCTTCCCGGAGGCCACGGTGACCAGCTGAAAATCCAGGTGGCTTCCGGCTGCCATCTGCAGGCACGAAGCGCAGCGGCCGCAGGCATCGTCGCCGCCGTGTTCACATTGGACCCACGTCATCAGGGCGAGCGCCAAGGAGCGTTTTCCCACCCCTTCCGGCCCCACGAACAGGAGCGCGTGCGGCAGGCGATCGTGGGTCACGGCCGCGCGCAGGAACTCGCTCACGCGTTCGTGTCCGCGGACGGCCGCGAAGCCTACCGGGGATAGAGACATTGCATCACCGCGGCGCTGGCCTGCCGCTCGATTTCCTCATGCGAAGCCGTCGCATCGATGACGCAATAGCGATCCCAGTCTTCACGGGCAAGGGAGAGAAACCCGGCGCGCACACGTTCGTGAAACTCCTCCTCCTCACGATGGAACCGATCGTCGCCACGGGCGCGCTTCAATCCCAACTCCACCGGGCAATCGAGCAGCACGGTGAGGGCGGGAGAAACGCCTTGGCGGGCGATGGCATCGAGGCGAGTGACCATGGCGAGATCCAATCGCCGCGCGTATCCCTGGTACGCGATGGTCGAGGCAGAGAAACGATCCGTCAGTACCACTTGGCCGCTGGCAATTGCGGGAGCGATGACGTGGGCAACGTGCTGGGCGCGATCGGCAAGGTACAGCAACAGTTCGGTCAGCGGAGTCGGGGGCGTCTCGGGCAGGTGCATGAGTATCCGGCGCACCTCCACACCAACGGCAGTCCCGCCAGGTTCACGCGTTTCCACCACGCCGATGCCACGCGCGCGTAACACCGAGGCCACACGGTGGATCTGGGTGGATTTGCCCGCGCCCTCGATGCCTTCGAAGGCGATCAGGCAGCCACGTTCAGCCAACCGATTCCCCTTTGCCGAGAATGAGTTCGATGCCGTAGACCAGTTGCTTGGCGGTAAAGGGTTTCGTGATGTAGTAATCGGCGCCGTATTGGTAGCCGCTGAGGACATCTTCATCCTGGGTCTTCGCGGTCACCAAGATCACCGGCAAGCGGCCGGTAGCGGCATTTTCCTTGATGTGCTGTAGCACCTGCATCCCGCTCATTTCGGGCATCATGACGTCGAGCAGGACCAGATCTACGGTTTCCTTCGCGAGAAACTGAAGGGCCTCAGCACCGCTGGTAGCCGCAGCCACCTCATACCCCCGGCACTCAAGGATGCCTCGCATAATGGCCACGCTGTCGGGGTTGTCGTCGACAACCAGGATTCTGTGCTTCATCAGGTCTTTCGCCTCCGCAGCCTGGCACGGTTGCCGGGTCAGGTCGATCCGCCAGTGTATTTCTTCACCATGGCGCGAATGGCAACCGGTCGAGCCGGCTTCGGAAGGTAGTCGTCGCAGCCGGCCGCACGGGCCTGCTCTTCGTCACCACGCATGGCAACCGCAGTCAGCGCCACCACGGGGATACTGCGCGTTTGAGGATCGCCCTTCAACCGTCGTGTCGCCTCCCACCCATCCATGTTGGGCAGGGCCAAGTCCATGAGAATCAAATCGGGGTGTTCTGTCCGCGCTTGTGACAAGGCCTCGACTCCGTCGGTCGCTTCGACGACGCGGTAGCCTTCGACCGAGAGCGCCCTGGCGACGATACGGCGGTTGTCAGTGTCATCTTCCACGACCAAGATCTTCTTCGCCATTTTGTCTCCACCGACCGGCACAACAGTCTAGTTATCTTATATCGCCCGACCCGGTCGCTTGCAAAGCCCGCCGATCCCCCACATCCTGCCGGTGCGTTACTCCCAAGAGGAGTGAGGTTTACAACTCTTCGACCCACCCCGTCACGACCGCCGCGTGAGGAAGCAGTCCGGGGAATGCGTCGTCGACGCCGGCAAGTGCCCGGCTACTGTACATGATCGCTCCCGTCCCCAGCAGCCGTAGCCGCTCATCCTCGGTCACTCCCTGCCAGAGTGCACCCGCGATCTCGACATTGCTTGACGAATCAAAGACCAGACCACCCATCGCGATCACGATTCCGGTGAAGTCAAACGTGCCGCTCACATGCAACGTGCCGTGAACGATGAGTATACCATTGCCGGTGAAACGACCCTGCACATCGACGTCGCCGGTTACGACCGAGATCTGTGGCACCTGTGGCGTTCCAAGCCCCATCGACTCACCGCAAGTGACGGCACCGAATCTGGCGCATTGGGGCTGGTCAGCGAAACGCGACGCAAGCGCCCCGGCGTCGAAGGGCGGAGTCACGACTATGCTCGGAGGACCGCCGGCACCGAGGAAACGTTGGGCGGATTCGCCGGGCAAATGGTTTCGCAACGCTGACTCCGCATCGCGATTGGGGCCGCCCAAAGCAGGGACCGGTGCCCCGATTCCGCTCGCATTCTCCGGTGCATCACCCAGACCATGGTCAAACCCAGACAGCAAGAACGTGCCGGTGCCGAGTTCCATTCTTCCCATATTGCTCTGGACATATAGGGCGGCTGGAGTGAAAGCGAGTGGGGAGCGTGAAACCAACGCCCCGACCACTTTGGTGGCGCCGTCCTTGCCGGTAGCGCGACTCAGGATGGAAAGCGAGTTGGTTGCGGTCCGGGTGACCTGCACGTCATAGTGAAACGGCGAATATGGGAAATCACGCGTGGCCCCCTCGCTGAACGGAAACAGGCCATCATCAGCGGTGCCGGCAACGCCGTCAGGGCCTGCCAGAACTTCGTCGAATGATTGGTCCGGGCGGATTTCAGCGACGGCGTGCTCCAGTCCAGCTTCGGCGACGTAGAATGCTTCGACTTCATTGCGGAAATTGCGTTGAATCATCAGGTCCGTACGGCACTGCAGGACGAGGTAGGCCCCCAGGGGCAACAGTACCATGATGATGCCCAGGGTGACGACCAATGCGGTGCCGCGCTGAGTCATGATCTGACTACTGGTTGCGGAGGCAGATGCTGCTCGACACCGTGGAAATCGACGGCAACGCACCCGCCAGGTCGGCATCGGCCGACTGCGTGCGCAACACGACGTCTATTCGGCGGATGCGCCGACGTTCTTCGAGCGGAAGGCCGCTGGCCGGAATGGGGATCTCGGCCCCACTCGGATCAAAAAACGAAAAATGCAGCCCGCCCGGTGGCACGTTCGGCACCAACGGCTGTGGACTGGCACCACCCGTGGCCCGCACGAGTTGATGCTTCTTATCATTATAACTGTACGCAATCAGTTCGTTGGCCTCATCGCTATCGCCGTCTCCGTCAAAGTCGCTGGCCACTTCCACGTGTTCTGCAGCAGCGACACGTACACCCACCAGAGGCTTCCCCGCAGCACTAAAGCCCGCCATCCGCACTTCGCGCGTCAAGAGGTCGACCGCCATGAGCGTCACTTCCTGGGCGTCGCTTTTCGCCTCCTGTACCCGCGCGCTCAGAAAGACGCTGCGGGCGAAACCGTACGACATCGCCATCAACAACGAGATGAGCAGGGTGCTGGCCAACAGCTCGACGAAGCTCGTGCCGTGCTGAGGGTCAAGGTCTCGTCTCAGCGACGCGCTAATGTCACCAGTTGGAACGTGTGCCGTTCGCCGTCGTTCCATGACACTGTCACCTCCAGTCGCTGCAACCCGAAATGCCCATCCCAGGGCGTCATGACCGCAACGCGATCAAAGGCACCCGTACTTGGCGCCGGGGCAGGAATCTGACCAGCGCGCAGCTGTTCAATGCCCTCCGCCGCCAATTGCGTCGCTTCCATCCATTGCTCGCCCGCCCTCAACGCCCTGTGGGTGCTGATCAGCGTGGTCGTCAGCCCGAGCGCAGCAACAGACAGGAGGACAAGCGCCACCAGCAGCTCCACCAAAGTAAACCCTCTGACCGTAAGGCCGCCCATCATTCGTACACCCGCATCTGGCCTGCGATATTGACGCTAACGTGGCGCACTTCGCCCTTCTCGTTGCGAATCGTCACGGTACCGAAACTTCCAGCGTTCCCGCGCGGCACGAAGCTGATGGCCTCGTCGCGCGCCGTGCAATCAGCGATCAGCACACCTGGCGGAAGCGATACGGGACGACCTTCATCCTTGTAACCGCTCGTGACCTTGCGCTGGGTTCGATAGCTCGCACTCCCTCCGGGGAAGACGACGCGGTAATTGACGTGGTCCGCGACCGCCCGCATGCGGGCCATTTTCAAGTCCATCATCAGTTGCCGGGCAGCCATGCTCAGATTCAACTGCGGACGTAACGCCTGGTGCGCCAGCACGCCAAGCCCGCCCAGAATCGACACGAGCGACAGGACGATGATCAACTCCAAAAGAGAGAATCCCTTGCCACTCTTCATAGGGGTGACGCACCCCCAACGCATCGTGCCAATGCGATGAGCACTTGCGCCGTCCGCTCAGAATACTACTGCATGAGATAGTACAGTTTCAAGTAGGTATGCGATGCGACAATACTGGAAACTGATTACATGGCGAGGGCAATGCGCAGGTACCACTCGATCAATGGCTGGCCGAAGATAAGCGCGCAGACCGCGCCCAAGGCGAGAAACGGTCCGAACGGAATCGGCATGCGGGCATCGGCACCTCGCGCCGCGATCAAGGCGACCCCGACAAGGGCGCCGGAGAAAGAGCCGAAAATGAGAGTCACCAGCACGGCGCGCCAGCCGAGGAAGGCGCCGATCATCGCCAGCAATTTGATGTCGCCCCCACCCATGCCTTCCCGCCCTGTAATAGCATGGTACCCAACGGCAACCGCGTATAAGATCCCCCCGCCGATGAGGACGCCAAGTACGCTGGCAACAAATGGCGGGCCTTGGCCAAGGACCGAACAGACCAGGCCAACGACGATACCTGGCAGGCTAATTACGTCCGGAATGATCTGATGATCCAGATCGATGAAACTGATGACGATCAGTGCCGCCACGAAGATGCCGTACACCACCAGGGCCGAGGAGAGTCCGAATTGATACAGGAGCAGCACCAACACAATACCCGTGAGTGCCTCGACCGCCGGATACCGAAGGGAGATCGCGCCGCCGCAGGCGCGACAGCGCCCGCGCAGGAGCAGATAGCTGAAGAGCGGAACATTGTCGCGGTAAGAGATCGGCACACCGCAACCGGGGCAATGAGACGATGGGAATACGATCGATTCGCCTGCCGGCAAGCGGTAAATGCATACGTTGAGGAAGCTCCCGATCATTGCCCCGCAGACAAAGGCCATCACATACAGCATCAGTTAGGCTCCATCGCCACTGGTGATCGTCATCAGCAATTCTATCCCTTCTGGATCGCCAGGTGCCAGTTCGAGAAAGCGCTGCAGGTGCGTCCGCGCTAGCGCCACCGCGCCGCGGCCAGCATACACCTTCGCCAGATACAAATGGGTATCAGGATAATGCTCCGAAAGCTGCAGCGCTATCTTGAGTTCGCGTTCAGCATTCACGAGATTGCCGCCGTCATAGTAGGCCTTCACCGGGTGGTAGATCATGTCGCGCGGGTAGTAGTAGATGGGCGACAGATGTAGCGGGAGAAACACGGCATCGATGTCCTCGACGACTACCCGGCTCACCATCAACAGGTGCACCAGGAGGTTGCCACCGTGGAGTGGATGCACGGCCCCAACCGCCGCATTTGCGCGCATCGTCATCCAGGTGACGAAAGAGGCGATAACGAGCGTGAGAAACCACAATACACCAGCCAACACGGTCTTGCGCTGCACGGCAAGCGACACGGCCTCCATCCGCAGCGGATGGACGGCGAAGATTGCCGCGGCTAGCGCGGCGGCCCGAGCGGAAGGGACAAGCGGGCAGAGGAAGACGTAAAACAGGACGGCTGCGGTCACATGCAGTAGGACATTGGTCAGATGGTAGCCCCACGGATCGCTGCCCCAGAAGAATACCGCCAGTGTCACAAGCGCAATCGCCACGGCAGCGAAGACATCCCACTTCCGCGGTCTACCGCTGCGGAGCAGCGGTGTTTCAACCGCAGCCGTTTCCGTGCTCGCTGCTTGCGGGATCATTGAGGGCGCCTACAGAAATTCTCGGCGACGGAAGATCACGATACTCAGCAGCAACAAGAGCGCAACGTACCCCAGTGCGTACAGTGTCGCGTACAGGTAGTAGGAAGGCGGGAGGGTCAGGCCAGAGACAACTCGATCCGCCACGTAAAATCGGTCGAGGTGCGGCAGCACAATGTAGAGCGCCTTGATGGCGTATCGCAGGGCGACCGGTTGCTCGGCATTGAAGAAGTACGACAACGCCGACGACGAGCGGCCGGCAATGAACGTCCCGACAGTGAATAACCCGGCCAGCGTCGGAGTGACGACCACTGAGGAGAAGAAGATGGCCGCTGCCAACAGCACGGCCAGTTCCAGCATCATGGCACCAATCACCGGCAAGAGCTGCCAGTCGATGCGGTGCTCCAGGAACCACAGCAGGACCAACAGGGCCGCGGTCATTAACAGCATCATGATCGCCAGGGTCGCGAGCAGTCCCAAGAATTTACCCAGGAGGAACTCCCAACGCGCTACCGGCTTGGACAAGATGTTGTAGATCGTGCGCTTCACCAGTTCTTTGTGCAGCAGCGTGACGCCCAGCACCACGGTCGTCACCACGCCAAACAGCGAGATACTGAACAGGCTGAAGTCCTTGACGAACTTGCTGGTGTCGCCGATCGACGCCGATCCGAAGGCCGCAGAGATCGCCGTCACCAAGCAGGCGAAGAACAGGATGGAGTAGAGAACCTTGTTGCGGACAGCCTCCCGACTGGTGTTGAGAGCTATGGCGAGGATCATCATCGTGGTACCACCTCGCGCTGACCTGACCGCGCACTGACGGACTCTAGCTGAGCCAGGCGGGTACGCAACTCTTCATCCTGTTCATTGAGCAAAAGCGAACGGCGCAACACTGCGATCCCCTTTTCCACGTTGCCTGCACCGACGAGACTCACCCCCAGCCCCTTGAGTAGATTCGCGTCGCTGGGAGAGTAGCGTAGGCCCCTGCGACACGCGGTGGCGGCTTCGTCAAACTGTTCCTCGATCAACAGCGCACGGCACAGGTTGGTATGCGCCTTGCCGAATTCCGGCCAGAGGTCCAAGGCCTTCTTGTACCATTCAATCGCTTCCTTCATACGTCCCTGCTTTTCGCTAGCGACCCCGATCCCCAACGGTGCGCTGGCACCATCACTGAAAGGATAAATCTCCAGCGCTCGACGAAACTCGGCAATGGCAGCCGCGTCATCACCCTCCTTCTGAAATGCGACCCCCATATTGTAGTGCGATTTGGCGCTGTCCGGCGCGCTGCGTACCATGCTGCGATAGAGGGACGCATTGTCGAGCCAGTCCCAATTTCGCACCCAAGTGCGAACCGCAAAAGCTCCAACCAGGATCGATAAGAGCCCGATGATGATGGGACGGTACCGTTGCACGCGCGTCAGGTGATCGAATCCGAACGCGACCAGAAGCGCCCACCCTACGGATGGGAAATACAAGAGCCTCTCCGCCTTGATCGTGCCGATAGGAAATAACAGGTTGGAGGTCACAGACAACGCAACGAACGGAAACGCCATTGCGAAGGTAACGGCCGGCCGGCGATCACGGACAGTCACACATCCCGCAACCACCACCAACGCCAGCCCGGCCACGAACCTCGGGGCGGTCCAGGTATTGATAATCGGAACCTGCGCGCACGAATAGTCCGCGGCCAATACGAGGGGCAAGTTCAGAAGCCCGAAGTAATCCCAGAGAATACCCAGGGCGGAACGAACGCGGATGCTCCACGGAACAAACGCGAGTGCATTGTCGAGTGGAGTGGGGGTGTTCACCATCAGGCCCCCAACCACCCGGGACCGGAAGAACAGGAAGACACCCGCACACAGCGCATACGGAACCCAATCCAGGCTGCCCAACTGGGTCAGAAGGCCTGTCACCAATGGCTCCCTGCGACGGGCGATGCGAAACAATAGGATGAGCGGCACGACCGCCAGCGCGCTCTCCTTGCTGAATAAGGCGAGCGAGAAGCTTGCGAGCGAAAGCAGGTACAAGCTGAGCCTGGCCGGCCAATGCGTGGTGGTATCGGCTCGGTCCACACTCAGAATTGCTCCCAGGCCAAACAGCGCCGCCAACAGCTCTGTCCTGCCAACCAGGCTGGTGACCGCTTCCGTGTGGACCGGATGGAGCGCGAACAGCACAGCGGCAATCTGCGCAGTTCGAACAGAACCGAACAGACGTATGGCGAGAACGAAAACGAGAACAGCGACGCCCGCGTGCAACAAGACGTTCACACCGTGGTACGCGACGGTGTTCCCCGGCGCTAGCCTCTCATTGAGAGCAAAGGTCAACACGGCGAACGGACGATATACCGTGCCGGGAGGAAATGGAGCCGCAACTATCCGTGCCAAGTCAACGCCACTCGTAATAGCGGGATTCTTCTGAATGTCAGGCTCATCGTCGAAGGTAAAACCAGCGCTCAAGGCATTGGCGTACGGCAGCATGGCGAGCGCGACCAGCAGGAGCACAACACGCTTGGAGATCGCCCGCGGCGCCGCCGTCGATTTCATCTCGCATGGACGCGCCTGGACCACGGGCGCCTCGGGATCTGGAGATTGGGCTTCTGCGCGGCCACTACGGGCGAACGGTTTCGCCGGACTGCGACCCGGCAGGAAGTGTTGGTGCAGCTCTTGCTCATGACTGACCCAGGCATGTGCGGGGTCAATCCGCGGTAGCGCCCTTGCCAACATGGTGCATAAACCGTTGTTCGAGTGTTGGCCGTTCCGGCATGATGGCCTCCACATATGCGCCGGCATCCTGTAACTCTGCAAGGGCCGCGCGAACAGCGACCTGATCTGCGCATTTGACGGTCCAGCGCTTGGGTCCGCCAGTGGGCGGCGCCACGGCGATACGCCCTAGCGCGGTCAGGGTCTGACTGGGTACCTCGTTGCAAACCAGCGTATACGATGTCGGGGCGGCGGAGTCCTGGCCTAGATCAACGACCTCCCGAAACTGTCCCCCGACAAGAATCGCGACGCGATCGCAAAGCGCTTCGGCATCGCTCAGAATATGAGAAGAAAAAAGGACAGTCGTTCCGTTTCGTTTGAGCGACAGGATCAAATCACGCATGTGCTTGCGTCCGGCGGGATCGAGTCCCGACATTGGCTCATCGAGAATGACGAGCCGGGGCTGCTGCATGATGGCCTGCGCAACCGCTACGCGCTGCAGAGTACCCTTCGACAATGTCCGGATCGTCGCGTCCATCTTGTGTTCGATCTGAAGTTCTGCAGCCAGGGCATCGACGCGCTGCCGGCGCTGTGCCGCGTTCATGCGGTAGAGTTGGCCGTAGAAATTCAATGTCTCCCGCACGGTCAAGTAGTCGTAGAAGTACGGTTGTTCCGGCGCGAATCCGATTGAGCCGCGTGGTTGGCACCACTCAAGTGGCACACCATCCCACAGCACAACGCCGTGCGTCGGCCGCAACAACCCTACAAGCAATTTGAAAGTGGTGGTCTTGCCTGCTCCGTTGTGGCCGATGATCCCGAAGACCTCACCTTCCTCCACCGATAGCGTAAGACCGTCCACGGCCCGGACCGTGCGGAAGGTCCAGTTCGTTCGAAAGTGCTTGGTGAGCTCAATGAGCTCAAGGACGAGACCCATGATCACCCTCCTGACCTAGCCGTTTGAGAAGCTCCTCACGGTTTCGGCTGCTGCTCAGGTGCCGCGGCTGATGACCCAGGCTGCTCTGCACTCGCCTCGTCTGCGGATCGTAAAGATACCTTCCCCCGAATGGCTCCGGCGGAATCGAAGCAAGCATCCCCGCACTGACGATCTCTTCGAGATCCATCGGCCGCCGTCCGAACCGTATCGCAAAGGCCTCAGCCACCGCCTGGAGCGCATCAATGTCCCGGGACAGCGTTAGCTCGAGAATGCGCTGGTGAATTACTTTGCGGGTTTCATCGCTGGTGCTGTTGCGCTCGACTTCCGTGAGGAAGTCTATGGCTCGGCTCGTCCCTTCGCGTGCCGCATGAGTCAGCGCTGCCAAACTGCTCACGAATTCCGGAGCGTCAGGCAACAAGGCGGCTGCGCGCAGCGTACGACTCGCCGCTGCGAGGTCGTCTTTGAAAAAGTAATAGCCAAACCCAAGCATGTACTGCAGTTCCCAGGATGCCGGGATGTTCTGCGTCCCCTTTTCCAGCAACGCAATGCCGGCATCGGTGAAATCGGCTTCCCACAACAGGATGAGTCCGCCGAAACGGTAGACATGCTCAGCCGCCGGATCCAGGTCGGTGACGGCGTTGCACATACCTGCAAGCCACGGGTAGAGGCGGTCACTCCGATAATGTCGCCCGAAATAGCTGATCGTGCGGAACCAGAGCACATCCGCCAAGG
>JBIOJG010000073.1:0-24202 GCA_044450645.1 Binatia bacterium | reverse complement strand
CCCCACCGCGACCTAACGCGGAGCGGGTCGCACCCCACCCCCCTCGCTCGTTCCGTCAGCTTGTGGAGAACCGCTCCCCACAACCCCAATATACAAGTAGCCGCCCTCTTTTGGTGGCGTATCGAAGGGCGCCCGCTGGGAGTTCTTGTGCAAAGCCCCTGCCGCAATTGCGTCTTCGCGCGACCCGCTAGCGAAACTGGCGGAACCCCACGAAGTTGGATAAAGAGAAAGATGGATGAAGTACCTCATTCTGCAGCCCGATGGTGTGGCCGACCGGCCCATAGCCGAACTCGGCGGCCGGACGCCGCTGGAATATGCGCGCACGCCGAACATGGACCGGTTAGCAAGTTGTGGAACCCTGGGTATGACGCACACGATTCCCAAGGGCCTTCCCCCGGGCAGCGATGTCGGAACCATGAGCATCCTTGGCTACGACCCGCGCCGCTACCATACCGGCCGATCACCCATCGAGGCCGCAAGTATGGGGGTGGAACTGGGACCCGACGACATTGCCTTCCGCTGCAACCTGGTCTGCATCGAAGACGGCGTCATGCAGGATTTCACCGCCGGTCACATTTCGACTGAGGAAGCCGGCGAGATCATGCGCGATCTGCAGCGCCAACTTGGGACCAGCGCGATCGAGTTTCATCCCGGCGTTAGCTACCGGCATCTGTTGCTGTGGAAAGAGGGCAAGGCCTCGATGCGTACGACGCCGCCGCATGACATCACCGATCGCACCGTCGCCGAGCACCTTCCGGACGGCGATGGCGCCGACGTGCTCCGCCGGCTGATGGCAGCCTCGCAGGAGATCCTGGCGCAACATGCGGTCAACCGCGCGCGCCGCGAGCACGGCCAGCGCGCGGCGACTTCGATATGGCTGTGGGGTCAGGGCAAGCGGCCCGCCCTGCCGACACTGCGCCAGCGTTTTGGGCTCGAAGGGGCCGTGATTTCAGCGGTCGATCTGGTCAACGGCTTGGGGGTGTTGGCGGGGCTCGAAGTCATCAAGGTCCCG
Source organism: Binatia bacterium (assembly GCA_044450645.1). Taxonomy (GTDB): domain Bacteria; phylum Desulfobacterota; class Binatia; order HRBIN30; family HRBIN30; genus JAGDMS01. The sequence goes on along the minus strand of JBIOJG010000073.1, from coordinate 23,190 downwards.
GGCGTGACCGGGTTTCTCGATACCAATTACCAGGGCAAAGCCAGCTACGGCTTGCGCGCGCTACAGAGGAAGGATCTCGTGTTCATCCATGTGGAAGCAACCGATGAGACCGGCCATATGGGTGCGGTGGACAAGAAGGTTCAGGCGGTGGAGGACTTCGACAGCAAAATCGTCGGTCCCATTGTGGAAGGTTTGCGTGAGCTGGGCGATTGGCGCTTGCTTATGACGCCGGATCATGCGACGCCCTGTGCCTTGAAGACCCACACTTCGGACCCGGTTCCGTTTGTGGTCGTCGAGGCGCGAGACTTGGGGTCAGGGCGCAGTGCGCGCACATACGGCGAACGGGCGGCCGCAGCCACGGGGTTGGTGGTCGAGAATGCGCATACGCTTCTTCCAGACTATCTGGTGAAGGGCTGATTATGGATCGGAATTTAGCGCTCGAGGCGGTGCGGGTTACCGAAGCTGCGGCGTTGGCTTCTGCCCGCTTGATGGGTCGCGGCGACGTCGCCGCCACCGATCGTGCGGCGACGGAGGCCATGCGGAAGGCCTTTCGGTCCATCGCCATCGACGGTGTGGTGATAATCGGGGAGGGCGAGCGCGGCGACAGCGATTTGCTCTATTGCGGCGAGCGCGTCGGTACCGGAAACGGTCCGGAGATCGACGTGGCGCTCGATGCGCTCGAGGGGCCGACGATCTGTGCAACCGGCGGCTTCAATGCGTTGTCGATTATCGCCTTCGCCGAGCGCGGCGGATTTCTGCGGTGCCCCGACACTTACATGGAAAAGATCGTCGTCGGTCCGGAAGGTCGCGGCCTCATCGATCTCGACCAGTCACCGAAAGACAACCTGCGTGTCCTGGCCGAAGCCAAGGGGGTGTACGTGGCGGATTTGACCGTGGCGCTCCTCGATCGCCCGCGCCATGCCAGCTTGGTTGCCGAGATCCGGCGGGCCGGCGCCCGCATCAAGCTGCTGAGCGACGGCGACGTGGCCGCCGGCATGGCGACCGCCAAGGCGGACGCGGGCATCGACATGCTGCTCGGGATCGGTGGTTCGTGGCAGGGGATTCTGACCGCCGCCGCCATGCGCTGCAGCGGCGGCGATATGCAGGCGCGTTTCAAGCCGCGCAATGAAGAGGAGGCCGCCCGAGTTCGCGAGGCCGGTATCACCGATCTGAAGAAGAAATACACCCTCGAGGAAATGGCCTCCCGCAGCGTCATGTTCGCCGCCTCCGGCGTGACCAACAGCGACATGCTGCGCGGTGTACGGTTCTTCAAAGGCGGTGCCGTGACCAATTCCGTCGTCATGCGCTCACGCACCCACACGCTGCGTTTCATCGAAGCCATTCACCGTTTCGATCTGAAACCCGAGTACTGAGCCGGCCTATGACCTATGAGAATGTGCTTCTGCAGCACGACGGTGCGGTGGCAACCATCACCGTGAATCGGCCCAAGGCATTGAACGCTCTCAATCCCGCGACGCTGGACGAGCTGCTGCACTGCTGTGAAGAGGTGCGGCACAACCGTGAGGTGCACTGCGTGGTGGTGACCGGGTCCGGTGAAAAGGCCTTCGTTGCTGGGGCAGATATCGCCGCGATGGCCGATATGCCGCCGATTCAGGCCCGCGCCTTCGCGCGCCGAGGGCAGCGCTTGATGCAGGAGTTGGAGGAGCTTCCGATTCCCGTCATTGCCGCGGTCAACGGCTTCGCGCTCGGTGGCGGCCTGGAATTGGCCCTGGCGTGTGACCTGATCATCGCCTCACAATCGGCGAAGTTCGGCCAGCCTGAGATCAACCTCGGCATCATTCCGGGTTTTGGTGGGACACAACGGCTGTCGCGGCGGATCGGCATCGCGGCCGCACGCCTGATGATCTACTCGGGCGACATGATCGGCGCCGAAGAAGCGTTGCGCCTAGGATTGGCCAGCCGCGTTGTGGCGCCGGCTGATCTCATGCCCGAGGTGCAGAAGCTGGCGGCATCGTTGGCGGGCAAGGCGCCGATCGCCCTGCAGCAAGCCAAAGCTGCAATCAATGTCGGCGTGGATGTGGATCTTCAGGATGGCTGTCGCTACGAGGCGGAAGCGTTTGCGGTGACCTTCGCCAGCGACGACCGGACCGAAGGCATGCGCGCGTTCCTCGAGAAGCGCCGGCCGACTTTCAAAGGGGTATGAAGGGAGCCGTGATGGCGTGGGAATCGTGCTACGCGACGCCGGTGGAGGCGGAGGCCCATGTGGTCAAAGGCTTCCTCGAACAGTACGGAGTGCCCTGCATTCTGGAGAATGACCGTTTCGGCGTGCAGCCCCTGACGTTCTGCGCCCTCGGACAGGTGAAGGTTCTGGTGCCCGAAGAGTGGTCGCGTGTAGCCCGGGGCTTGATCAATAGCCGCGAACGAGGCCGGGTGCGACTCGTGCCACGAGGACAGGATGGCTAAGTCGAAGAGCGAATGGTTGCGTACGGTGTATCCGCACGCAGCCGACCGCCTGCGCTCGTATACGACCCTGTCGGATCTGGAAGTGGATGCGGTGTACACGCCGGAGGACCATGCGGGATCGTCTTACGACGAGAAGCTTGGCCATCCCGGCGAGTACCCGTTTACACGCGGCGCCTACCCGAGCATGTACCGCGGTAAGCTGTGGACCATGCGGCAGTTCGCCGGCTTCGGCACGGCGGAGGACACCAACCAGCGCTTCAAGTTTCTGCTGGACCAAGGGCAGACCGGGCTCTCCACCGCTTTCGATATGCCGACGCTCATGGGGTACGACGCCGACCATCCGCGCTCCCTCGGTGAGGTGGGCCGCGAAGGGGTGGCCGTGTCCAGCCTGGCGGACATGGAGGCGCTGTTCGCTGACATCCCGCTCGATCGCGTCACCACGTCCATGACGGTCAACTGCAGCGCCAGCGTCTTGCTGGGCATGTACTTCGCGATGGCGCGGCGCCGGGGGATCGCCTGGAATAAGCTGGGCGGCACCATTCAGAACGACATGCTCAAGGAGTTCATCGCGCAGAAGGAATGGATCAGTCCGCCGGCGCCGTCGGTGCGGGTGATCGTCGACATGATCGAGTTCTGCGCACGCGAGGCGCCGCGCTGGCATGCGGTTTCGATATCCGGCTACCACATTCGTGAGGCCGGCTCGACGGCGGCGCAGGAGCTGGCCTTCACGCTGGCCGATGGGATCGGCTATGTACAGGCGGCCATCGAGCGTGGCCTGGACGTGGACACCTTTGCTCCGCGGCTGTCATTCTTCTTCAACGTGCATAGCGACTTCTTCGAGGAGATCGCCAAGTTCCGGGCGGCACGGCGCATGTGGGCCACCATCATGCGCGAGCGCTTCGGGGCCAAGCACCCGCGCTCGTGGCTCCTGCGCACGCATGCGCAGACGGCGGGATGCAGCCTGACGGCGCAGCAGCCGCTGAACAATGTGGTGCGCGTTGCCATCCAGGCGCTCGCCGGTGTGCTGGGCGGGACGCAGTCGTTACACACCAATTCCATGGACGAAACGCTGGCGCTGCCGAGCGAGCAAGCCGTGCTGGTCGCCCTGCGCACGCAACAGATCATTGCCGAGGAAACCGGTGTCGCCAACAGCGTCGACCCGCTGGGTGGCAGCTACGCCGTGGAGGCACTCACGGATCGACTGGAGAAAGAGGCCTTCGCCTACATCCATCGCATCGATGAGCTGGGCGGCATCATTCGCGCCATCGAGCTGGGATACCCGCAGAAGGAAATCGCCGAGGCCGCCTACCGCTACCAGCAGGAGATCGATCGCGGTGAGAAGATCATGGTCGGCGTCAACAAGTACCAGCTCGAAGATGCGCCACCGCTGGAACTCCTGCGCATCAGCGCGGACCTGGAACGCAAGCAGGCGCAGCGGGTGCGCGAGCGCAAACAGGCGCGCGATGCCGCGGCAGTCCGCGCCGCGCTGGCGTCGGTCAAGCAAGCGGCGTCGGCCGGGACCAACCTAATGCCGCCGATCATCGAAGCCGTCACGCGGGAGTGCACCGTCGGCGAGATCTCTGACGTGTTCCGTGACGTGTTTGGCGTGTACCGCGATCCCGCGTGGATTTGAGACGGACTTCCGGAGGAACTGAGCGTGCCTGAGAAACGATTGCGAATTCTGGTGGCGAAACCTGGACTGGACGGACATGACCGCGGGGCGAAGATCATCGCGCGTGCCCTGCGTGATGCCGGATTCGAGGTGATTTATACCGGTCTGCATCAGACGCCGGAGATGATCGCTGAAGCGGCGGCACAGGAGGACGTCGATGGGATCGGGCTCAGCATCTTGTCCGGCGCCCACATGACCCTGTTCCCGGCGGTCATGGAGCTGCTCAAACAAAAGGGCATTACCGACGTCGCGGTGTTTGGTGGCGGCATCGTGCCACCCGAAGACATCCCCGAGCTCAAGAAGCTCGGCATAAAGGAGATCTTCACGCCGGGCGCATCGACCGAAGACATCGTCAACTGGGTGCGCGCCAGCATCCACCCGCGGGAAAGTTAGGGAGAGCTAGTCCTGAGTGCCGACTACCGGAAGAGGACTATACTCAGGATTCAGGGCTTTGCACATAAAGTCTGGGAACAAGCGGGCATCCTTCGATACGGCCCCTGAAGGGATGGCGCCTACTCAGGGTGAACGGTGAATACTGTAGTGATGCCACAAAACAAACCGTTCACCCTGAGTAGCCGCCTTTTGTTGGCGGCGTATCGAAGGGTCCCGTCACCAGTTTTATGTGCAAAGCCAGGACTCAGGACTCAGGACTGATCTCATGGAACGCCGACCGTTGGTGATCATCGGCTCGGGCCCTGCGGGGAGCGCGAGCGCACTGTTTCTACATGCCCGAGACGCCTCGCTGGCGCGGGAGGCGCTGATTCTCGAGAAGGCGCATCACCCGCGGCCGAAGGTGTGTGCCGGCGGCCTGATCCCGCACACGCTGCGCTGTCTCGACGAACTCGGTGTACCGTTGTCGGTACCCAACGTCGCCGTCCATCGTGCCAACGTCGAGGTTCCCGGCCACTGTGTGTCGTACGAGGGTCGGGAGCTGTGCCGGGTCGTTCGTCGTGATGAGTTCGATCACTCGCTCGTCGTGGCGTGCCGTTTGCGGGGTGTAGAAGTGCGCGAGGGTGAAAAGGTGATCGACGTGCAGCGCGAGCGAGACGGCATTCGGGTCGAGACCGAGCGCGCTAGCTATCACGCCCGGGCCATCATTGCCGCCGACGGTTCGGGAAGCCTGGTACGGCGGCGGCTGTTTGCCGGCCAGCCCGAGTGCGTGGGGAAGGCGGTCATGTGCGACATCCCGCTGGCCGGGGTGGACTGGAGCGGATTCGGGGCCGCGCGCTACGACTTCATTTTTCGCTCAGTGCCCGACGGCTTGCGCGGCTATGCCTGGGCCTTTCCGTGCCTGATCGGCGGTGCGCCGCACGTGAACCTCGGCGTCTACTCCGTCGCCGCCGACGGCAGCGGCGCCGTGCTGGCGCGGGTGTTGCGGGAGGAGATGTCGCGAATGGGTGCGTGTCCCGTTCCAGTGAAGGCGTTTCCGATCCGCTGGTACCGGCGCGGTGTGCGGATCGCCGCGCCGCAGGTCATGCTCGCCGGCGACGCGGCCGGAGTCGACTCCTTGATGGGCGAGGGCATCTCGTTCGCCTTCGAGTACGGGCGACGGGCCGCTGCCGCCGCCGCACGGGGGCTGGCAGTCAGCGACTTGACGTTTGCCGACTACGAACGGAGTGTGAGTGACTCGTGGGTCGGACGGAAGCTACGGCGGCTTCACCTAGGCGTGCGGCTCTTCTACGGCCCGACATGGCGGTTGTGGTTTGGCATCGCGGCCCGCAGCCGGATGGCGCAGGAGATCGGGATCCGATGGTATAACGGCGTTGACGGGTGGGACCAGCGCAGCGGCTGGGATGCCGTTCGCACCTGGTGGCGCGGCGATCTGCAAGTGGGGCAGAATTAGCAACCAGGCACGTCATGAAGCGTCGCGTGACCAAGCGCCGGAGGAGTGGCCGCGTCGTGGTGGCGCTGATGCTGGCCGGCGCGGCGTTGCTCGTCGCGGTCGCCGTGTGGCGGACCTGGCCGGTTCCGCCGGCGGAACCTCGGCCTGAAGCGTCGCACGCCGAGCAGCCCAAGCCCCGCGCGCCGTCCAAGAGCGACAGCGAAGACTTCAGTGCGGCCGAACGCCAAGGTCTCGAAGATATCCTGAAGCGGCACGGAGCCGGCAAGCCGTGATCCGTGTTCAGGATGACGTCGGCCGTGACGTTCGGCTTGTGAGCGCGGCGCAACGCGTTGTCAGCCTGGTTCCGAGCTTGACGGAGACGCTCTTCACCCTCGGCCGTGGAGAGATTGTCGTCGGCGTAACCCGGTACTGTACGGAACCGCCGGATGCGGTGCGGCAAGTGGAGAGGGTGGGGGGCACCAAGAATCCCGACCTCGCGCGCATCAGCGGGTTGCGGCCGGACCTCGTCATCGTCAGCGCGGAAGAGAACCGAAAAGAGGACTTCGAGGCGCTGGAGCGGGCGGGGCTCACCCTGTTCGTCGCGTTCCCGATTCATGTACGCGACGTTGGCAGCCTGCTGCGCCGTGTGGGCGAATTGATTGGCGCCAGCACGTGCGCGGAACGCGTCGCCAAAGAGCAGGAGGAAGTGCTGCTGGAGTTGGGTGAAGTAAGTGATGCGCGACGCCTGCGTGTCTTCTGTCCGATCTGGAAGAACCCGTGGATGAGCTTCAATTCCGATACCTATGCCTATGACATGCTGTCGATCGCCGGTGGCAGGAATGTCTGCGCCGAGCGGGACGAACGCTATTGCCGCGTGACGCTGGAAGAGATCGCGGCGACAATGCCCGAGGTAATTCTTCTTCCGGATGAGCCGTATGTCTTCACAGCAAAGGTTCTCCCCGACCTCGAGCCGTTACACGACACACCGGCGTGGCGGGTGAATCGCGTCCATTTCATCGATGGCAAGGCGCTGTCCTGGTACGGTCCGCGCACGGCACCGGCGCTGCGCTACTTGCGGTCGTTGCTTGGGTAACGTTTGCCTGCCAGGTCCTTCACGGGCGGCGCTGGCTTTTCGGAACGTAAAGCGGTAGCAGCACGAGCTGTGCGTCTGAACGCGGCTCCGTCTCGGTTTGCAGGCTTCTTCGGCTGGTGGATCGTCGCCGCGGCGTTTGTGATCTACTTCATGAGCGCCGGGCTGCTCGGCACGGGGACGGTGTACTTCAAGCCGCTGAGCGCGGAGTTCGGCTGGCATCGCGGCGAGCTGTCGGGCGCCTTCTCGCTCGGGTTCTTGCTCGCCGGCGCGGCGACGCCGCTCTGGGGTCGCATCGCGGATCGCCGCGGACCGCGCGCCGCGTTCCTGCCCGGTGTGATGCTCACCGGCGTCATCTGCCTGCTGCAGAGCCGCATCTGGAATCTCACGTCGCTCTATATCATCAACGTCGCCCTCGCCGTCGCCGGGGCCGGCGTCTCGCTGATTCCAGTCAGTGTCATCCTCTCCAATTGGTTCGTGCGCAGACGGGGACGGGCCATTGGTATCGCCTACACGGGCGAGGGCTTTGGAATCCTGATTCTGACGCCGGTGGTGGGGATGCTGGTCGTCAGTGTCGGCTGGCGGTATGCGTACATCCTCTCCGGGCTGGCGTTCCTCGGCGTGCTGATGCCGGTCGTGGTGTGGATCAAGAATCGACCGCAAGACGTCGGCCAGAGTGCGGACGGTGTGCCGTCACCCTCGCCGTCTGCGCGGCCGAGTGTTGAGGGAATTGACACGGACGCCCGCGGCCTGTCGCTCTCGGAAGCGTTGCGCACCAGCGCGTTCTGGGTCATTGCCCTGGCCTGGTTCGTCACCATGATGCCCTTAGCGGCGGAGGGACTCCATCAGGTGCCGTATCTGACCGATCTCGGTTTCTCGACCGCGTCGGCGGCGTTGCTCGCGGGCGCGGTCGGCGGCATGAGCATCCTGGGGCGACTGGGCTTTGGGCTGCTTGCCGAGCGCTATCCGGTGCGTCCGATCTACGTGTGGTGTTACGTGCTGGCCGGGATCGGAGCCGCGGCGCTGTGGGCCGCAGCCCGTGTGGGATCCGTGAGCTTGGTGGTGTACGTCGTGTTCGCGGGCATCGCCAATGGGGGCGCGTTGGCGCTCAGCGCACTGTTGGTGGCAGAGTGCTTCGGGGTGCGGGCGCTTGGCGAGATCTTCGGCTTGCTGGCGTTGGCGGCGACTATCGGCGGGGCCGTCGGCGGCACCGCGGCCGGCGTGCTGTTCGACATGACCGGGAGCTACGACATCGCCTTTGGGCTGGGCGTCGTGCTGTGCGGTGCCGGGTGCGTGCTCATGGCTCTTGCCAAACCACCGGCGAGTCGTGTCGCCGAGACGAAGGCGGTGCTGCCGGTTCTGTTGCCGGGACCATGACGATGAGCAACTGCTTGGAAGGAGTTGGGGCTGTCGCCTGTTACCGCGCCCCCGCTTGGTCCATCTTGCGGGTGAAGCTGACGAAGATGTCTTCGAGGCTGGGGTAGACGGAGCGGATCGTCAGCACCTCGATGTTGGCGGCGAGCAACTTTTTGCGGAGGACGTCCATGACCATGCCGCGCCGGGCGGCGGCGGAGAAGGACGCCACCGGGTCGCTGCCGAGCGGCTCGGGCGGTAGGTCCTTCACCCGGATGTGCAGGGCCTGCCCGAAGACGCTCACATCGTCGACGTACGGCGCGTCGCGCAGGATGCCGAGCGCCGGCATCAGCGGCTGACAGATGATCTCCAGCCGCCGGTTGGTGTTGGCGATTTCGTCCCGCTTCATCGAGGTCGGATCGCCGCTGACCAGCAAGGTGCCGTAATAGATGTAGGCCGCCTGCGTGCAGCGCTCCGCCTCGTCCATGTAATGGGTGGTGACGAACAGCGTAGTTCCTTGCTGCGCTAGTCCGAACAGCAAGTCCCAGAGCAGGCGGCGCGCGACCGGGTCGACGCCCGCCGTTGGCTCATCCAGAAAGAGAATCTTCGGCCGATGGATCAGGGCGCAGGCCAGCGCCAGCCGCTGCTTGAGGCCACCCGAGAGACTTCCTGCGGCCTGCTCTTTCCTGTCGACAAGCCCGCAGAGACGCAGCAACTCTTTCTTCCGCGTTGCCGCGTCCGCTGCAGGCACGGCGTACACGGCGCTGAAGAAGTCGAGGTTCTCGCGCACGCTGAGGTCGGGATACAAGCTGAACCGCTGAGCGACATAGCCGATGGTGCGCTTGATCTGCTCGGGTTCGCGTGCGATGTCGTAGCCCCCAACCAGGGCTCGTCCTGAGCTCGGCGCGAGCAGGCCGCAGAGCATCCGAATCAACGTCGTCTTCCCCGAGCCGTTGGGCCCGAGCAACCCGAAGATTTCACCTTGCCCGATGGACAGCGTGAGGCTCTTGACCGCCTCGCGTGATCCGAATCGCCTGGTGAGCTTCTCGATGACGATCGCGTCGGCCATCAGTTGCCTCCCTTGCCCGCCAACTGGCACAGCACGTCGAGCAGCCTGCCGGCTTGCGTCCGGTCCGGAATGCTCCAGCGGCCGTCCTGCAATGATCCGATTCCTTGTTGCGCCAGTTCCGCGATTGTGGCGGCTACGGCTTGCCGGCTGAGCCCGGCGGCGGTGCTGAGGTCGGCCACATCAAGAGACGCGGGCCACGCAGTTGTGAGCGCCCACATCCGGCGCAGGCATTCCACCGCAATGCGGACACGCCCCAGCCGCTGCATGAGGTCCTGAATCGGTTCGTTCGTCCGACTCAACCGCTGCCCTTGGATGTTCATCATGCGGAAGACGATGTCCAGGTCGTCCTGAACCATCATGGCGAAGGCGTCCCGTCCGATGGCCAGCAGGGTCGCATCCTCGACCGCCTCGGCGGTGGCGCTGCGCGGCTCATCGCTGAGCAGGGACAGCTCTCCGAAGAAGTCGCCCGGCCCGAATACCGCAACCTCCTTCTCGTGTCCCGCCGTGCCGATCGTGAGCCGCACGCGCCCCTGCGAGATCACGAACATCTCGTTTCCGGGATCGCCTTGGCGAAAGATCATCGATCCCTTTGGGACCCTGATTTCTTGACTCTGCGCCGATGCTACCATTGCTTCCTCGTCTTGCGCACTAGGCAAGCTGCTTGCGGAAGCGTGCCAGGCTCAGCGCGGTAAACCCAACCATGAACACTCCCAGCGCGATGAAATCGCGTGCGAGATCTGCCACCGGGGTGCCCTTCAACGTGAGCCCGCGTATGGCCTCCACGAAGTACGTCATCGGCAGGCTCCAGGCCACCGGTTGCAGCCAACGCGGTATGGCTTCGATGGGGAAGACGAAGCCGGACATCAGCACAGACGGCGCTTGGACGAACACCGCGATGATGTTGGCTTGCAGTTGCGTCGTAGAGAGTGTCGAAATCAGCGCACCCAAGGCGAGCAAGGCGAGAATGAACAGCGCCGCCAGTCCTGCCATCGGGAGCAGCGGCCCGCGCAGAGGCAATGCAAAAACGAACCTGGCGAGCACCATCACCACGACGAAATCCACCGCCGCGATGAGGCCGTACGGAATCATCTTGCCGGCAATCAGCGAGAAGCGCGAAATCGGCGTCACCCGGAGCTGCTCGATCGTCCCCTGCTCCTCCTCGCGCACCAGGCCGGCAGACAGCGTCAGCACGACCAGCATGATGACGAACCCGATCGTGCCCGGCAGAAAGAAATCGGAGTCGCGGAGCTCGGGATTGAACATGATGACTTGCTTGAGTCTGATGGGCGGCTTGCGTGGCGGCGGCTGGGGGTGGTCGGGATCGCTGAGGGTCAGCTCCTCCGTCGCCTCGTCGCTGGTGAGGACACGCGCGCCGTACATGCCGGCCTGCGCCAGCGTCGGCATAGTGCCATCGACGAAGAGCGAGAAATCCGTTTGCTCACTGTTGCTCAGCCGCTCGGTGAAACCCTTCGGGATGACCAAACCCAAACGCGCCTTGCCGGTTTGCAGCCAGTCCCGAATGGTCTGTTCGGAGTCGACCTCGACGATGTCGAACTGGCCGTCTTTCTGCAACCGGTCCTTTACGGTTACGCTGAAGAAGGTCTTGTCCGCGTCCAGGACCGCGACCGTCATGTGCTCGACCTTCAAGCGCAACGCGTAGCCGAAGAGGACGAGCAGCAACACCGGCAGTCCCAGGATCAAGCCCACCAGTTGCGGGTCGCGGCTGACATGCAGGAACTCTTTTCGAATCATCGCTCCGAGTGCTTTCATGGTCGCCTTTCTCCGCGGCACAGAGGTGATGGCATCGCTTGCGCCAGCATGCTCAGCGGGTCAGATACGACCTGTTGAAGATCTCGTCCGGGAGCTGCGCGTTGTACTTCACGTCGGTGAGCGAAATGCGCGACCAGTGGTGCTCCTGGACGTTGTTCATCTGTTGCTGCACCGGCGTCCATAGCCCGTCTCGCTGCTCGAGCTTCTCGACGGTCCAGACCTTCAGTAACTGGCCCTTGTCGTCGAAGAACTGGCTGCGCACCGCGACCAGCGCGGCGGGATCGATGGCGAACACGGTCTTGCCATAGAGCGCGTCGCCAGGGGTCTTTGGCACCGCTGCGACGAGCTTGCAATGACGGCCGCCGATGTCTTCCTCGCCCACGAAGCTGTACGTGAACGCATCCACGTCTGGCTGTACCAGGTCGCCGACGGCGAACTCGGAGCCGAGGAACGCCTGCTTCCGTGTCTGTGCTCCCACCTGAATGGCCCGTTTGGCGGCCGGCACATAGATGAACTGCTCGTCGCGCCCGACGGGGTGATCGAAGACCAGGAAGCGCGTGTCCTTGAGGTCCATCGGCGCCGTCACCTCCATGTAGCTGGCTTCGGTGCCGTCACTGAGGTGTTTGTGGCTCAGTTCGAGATCGCGCTCCCAACCGCGGTCGGAGGTGAGGATCATCTTGGCGAGCAGCGGCACCTTCGGGGCCGCGTCGCGCACCTTCTGCACGAGGTCACGCGCGGCGCTGTCTTGCGCTTGCGCGCCCACCGCAAGCATCATCATTCCGATCGTTGCCAGCGCCGTCGGTCGCCCCAATCTAAGCTTCATCGCAGACCCCCTTTTCTTGAATAACAGCGAGTGCGAGAAATCAACAATGCATGTCTCAACAGCCGGCCGAGATACCCCGGCTCATTCCTGCGACTGACCTCCCGCTCTCTGGTGTTCGACCGCCGTTGTACCAATTGGCAGCACGATGCGAAAGGTGGTGCCCTGGTCGCGGACGCTCTCGACCTCGATCCTTCCCCGGTGGCTCGCGACGATGCGGTAGCAGATTGCCAGGCCTAAACCGGTCCCGACTCCGACCCCTTTGGTGGTGAAACCCGGATCGAAGATCTTCGGCAGGTTGTCGGGGGTGATGCCGCAGCCCGTATCGGAGATCTCGACCACCGCCGCGGCGGTAGAGCCCGATCCGGCGGCCGGTTCCAGGCGCGTGCGGATGGTAATATCGCCTTCCCCGGCGATAGCCTGCGCCGCGTTGACCAGGACGTTCAGGAACACCTGGTTGAGTTGGTTGGCGTGACAGGGGATATGCGGGAGCTGGCCGTACTCACGCCGGACGGTGATCCGGTTCTTGGTCAGGTGCGTGATCAGCGTCAGCGTGGAATCAAGACCTTCATGCAGGTCGGCCGGCTTGTGCTCCGCCTCGTCCAGGCGGGAGAAGTTACGCAGACTGCGCACGATTTCACCGATGCGGCGGCAGGCTTCCTGGCTGACCTCTGCCATCGCAATGGCTTTCTCGAGGAAGCTGCGTGCCCGTTCGATTTGGTCCGCGTCGGCCAACACGTCTTTCGCCTTCGTCAGCGCGCGGCTGACCAGATCGGTGTTGCTGGACACCGCTCCCAGAGGTGTGTTGATCTCGTGCGCCACCCCGGCTACCAGGTTGCCGAGCGCCGCCATCTTTTCCGACTGCACCAGTTGCGTCTGCGCGTCGCGTAACTCGGTGAGGGTGCGCGACAACTCCGCCGTGCGTTCTTGCACCTTTTGCTCGAGGTGTTCGTACAAGCGAGCGTTCTCGATGGCCACCCCGCCCATGCCGGCGAGGGCCTCGAGCAGCCGTTGATCGTCGTCGGAGAAGGGGGCGCCGCCGCGATTGAGCACCTGCACCACGCCGATGATGCGCCCGTGCGTCTGCATCGGGACGCACATGATCGACCGCGTGGTGAAGCCGGTGGCGGCATCGAAGCGCTGCCCCTGCCAGCGCGGATCGTTCTGCACGTCCTCGATGCGGATGGCGCTTCCGGTCGCCGCGACGCGCCCGCTGATCCCGCTGCCGAGGGGGACCGACAAGGTCTGCAGCTTGCCGGCGCCTTCGCCGAGCGCCACCTCCCAGCGTAACGTCTGGCTGGCGTCGTCCACCAGCATGACGGAACAGGCTTCCGCTTCGAGCACCTCGCGGACGCGTTCCATCATCACCGCCAGCAACTCGCGCAAATGCAAGGTGCCGCACAATGCCGCCCCGGTCTCCACCAACACGGAGAGGGGGTCGGAACGTCCACGCACGGAATCAGTCGCGGGAGCCGTGAGCGCAGCCCTCCCGTCCCATCAAATCCTCGGGCTGCAGCTGGTTGACGTCGGCAACGAAGGCGTCGGCACCCGCCAGTGCGGTCCGGTCATGATGGGTGGTTACGGCAATGCAGGCCATGCCGGCGGCGCGCGCCGCGGCGATGCCCAGGGGGGCGTCTTCCACGACGACGCAATCGGCCGGTCGGAGATGGGTTCGATGGCGGTGATTGATCGCCTCCAGCACGCGGAGAAACGGGTCCGGCGCCGGCTTGCCCGCCCGCACGTCCTCGGCGCCGATGATGGCGGCGAACAGCGAGCGCACTTGCGCACGAACCAGAATCGGCTCGATCTCGTCTCGCCACGCGCCCGAAGCCACCGCGAGGATGAAGACGGCATGCAGCCGCCGCAAGGTCGCGGCCACACCGCCATAGAGAGCCGCATCCTGTGCGAGGCGGGCGAACTCGGCCCGTTTGCGGGCCAGCAGCGCGTCCAATTCGCGCTCGCTGCAGGGCCGGCCCGCGGCGGCATGCAGCGCCGCCAGACAGGCGCGGTCGGGAAGTCCGAGAAAGCGATCGTAATAGTCCCGGCGCGAAAAGGGCAGGCCGGCCGCGCTGGCGACCGTCGCGAACGCAGCGCAATGGAGTGGTTCGGTGTCCGCGAGGACCCCGTCGAAGTCGAATAGGACCGCGCGTGTGGGCATCGCCGGCATCAGCCTCTTGACACCCCGGAACCAGCGCGGCTAACCAGAGGGGGCATGGTGATGGCAGAAAACGCGCCGGCAACGATTCTCGTCGTGGACGACGAAGCGGCGGTGGTGCAAAGCGTCACGGCACTGTTGGAGCTGGAGACACCGCATAAAGTGCTCGCCGAAACCTCGTCGCGGCGGGCCATCAACCTCGCCAAGATCAATGCCCTCGACCTGGTGATTTCCGATTTCCTCATGCCCGAGATCGACGGCATCCGCCTACTGCTCGAGATCCGCGGTCTGTATCCGGAGAGCACACTTATACTCCTCACCGGCTACGCTGACAAGGAGAACGCCATCCGCGCAATCAACGAAGTCGGCATCTTTCATTACATGGAGAAGCCGTGGGACAACGACGACCTGCTCACCATCATCCGCACCGGCCTGGACAAGCGGATGCAACTGCATCGCCTGCACGAGCGCGTGCGCGAGTTGGAGGCCCGCATCCAACGCCTGCTGCAGCTCAATCACGAGCTGGAACAGCGCCTGTCCGGCTCGATCAAGAACGGTTGAGCCGCGCCTATCCGGATCCAAACTCTTCCGGCTCACGCCGCTGCTTGTTCCATCGCCACAGGCGCCCGCGACGCTCGTCGCCCTCGATGGCGAAGTAGACGAAGCAACCGGTATCCCCGACGGGGACCCAAGTGCCGACGTTGACATAGGTACGGCCATTGGACAGCGGCCAGGTGCCGGCGGCGTGCGAGTGGCCGAAGACGACGTACTGCAGGTGCAGCAGGTCAGCCAACTGCTCCGCGGTGTGCCGCAGTTGCGCCGCCTCGGTGATGCGCCGCATCCGCAGCATGCCGACGTACAGCACCAGACCGAGCAGCGCCAGCGTCCCGAGGACGACCGGGACCCCGGCGCGCACCGGATGCCAGACCAGCAGCACGGCAGTGGTGAGCGCCAGCACCACGCCCATGCCGATCAGGTCGAGCGCCAGAAAACGGGCCGTGGCAAGCGCGTGCCGCATCACCGGGTCGGCATGCAGGGCATCGGCCTTTGCGGCCGTGCCCGGCGGCCATCCGAAATGATCGTCCAGAGCCGCGACTCGCCGCCGGTGCTCCTCGCGCACAACCTGCTCGGCCTCCGCGTCCGGTCGCCCGCTCTTGGCCAAGATGCGCCGCACCATGGCAGCATAGAGCCGCGCGATGCGCGGCAGCATCGTGAGATTGCCGCGCATCACCCAGCCGATGTACTCGCTGACCGACATGATGTTCTCGGCCGCCATGGCGTTGATCATCTTCATCTGATTGGTGAAGTAGCGGACCGACAACTCCGCGATCGACTGCTGAATACGCGTCGGGCACGTGGGGACGACCGGGTTCAGCATGTGCTCGGTGGAGCAAAACGGATCGTACTGGCACCCGTGCTCGACGTAGAGCAATCCCGGCGTGTACCAGAACCACTGCGGGAACTGGACGCGCGTGGCCACGAGGTCCTTCATCGCCATATAGCCGATGTCGACCGGGTGATGCTCGGCAATCAGGCGCCGAAAGTGCGCCTGCACCTCCGGCCAGAACATCTCAATGTCGTGATTTCCCCGCAGGATGATGACTTCGTTGCCTTCCGCCACGAAGCGCGCCAGCGCCAGCAGCAGTTGCGGATGGCTGCTGCGCAGAATGCGGTCGAGTTTCCAGCGCGACTTCTGCGCTTCCGTCCCGAGGCCGTAGCGATACTCACTCTCTTGGAACTTCGCGCCGCGCACTAGCGGATCCCCGCCGCTCGGCAGATCGGTTATGTAGAGGAACTCGATGAAGTCCCCGCCGATGATCAGGCGCCAGGGGCGGGTCGAGGGACGGTTGAGGCGATAGTAGCGCAGGAAGTCGGCGAACTCTTCATCAAAGTGATAGAGGCCCTGGGTGGGATTGTTGAACCCGCCGCGCAGGTGCAAGTCGCTGACGACCAGGTAATTGTACGCCGTCTCCGTCGTGGTCACCGTACCTTCGGCCATTGCCCGACCCGCGAAATAAGATACAGGTCCCGGTACCATAGCGGTCCCGGCACGCGCAATGCCGGTGCAGCGGACCGGCGTCAGAGCGAAGGCCGGTGGTCACGGGTGCCCCGGAGTTTCGCCGCCTCGAAGCCGTGCTCGACATTCTGTGGACGACCGAAGAAGCTGCGGCGCCGCCATGAAGTGTTCATCCTGTGGCCGCGCGAACCGCGCGCCGCTCGACAATCCATGAGCCGCAGCACGGCAAAAAGAGAATACTTGCCCCCGCCTCCCGAGGTGGACTATTAGCGTCCCAAGGCAA
The DNA here is from genome assembly GCA_044450645.1 of Binatia bacterium. Classification (GTDB taxonomy): domain Bacteria; phylum Desulfobacterota; class Binatia; order HRBIN30; family HRBIN30; genus JAGDMS01. The sequence continues at coordinate 6,715 of JBIOJG010000073.1, read as the reverse complement.
GGCAGGGTGCCGTCCATCTGGGGAGGATCGGCGGAATTCTCGCCTTGACTGATGAGAGGTTGGGAAACGGATGACGGGCAGCACCACGCGGAGGAGGCGATGACTGACGACGTCTATCGTAAGCTTGCGAACGTGCTCGACACCCTGCCCAACGGGTTTCCTTCCACACCCGACGGTCTCGAGATCAAGATCCTGAAGAAGGTCTTCACGCCGGATGAGGCTGAACTCTTCTGTGATCTGAAGTTGAGATTGGAGACCGCAGCGCAAATTGCCGAGCGTAGCGGGCGCCCGCTGGAAGGCCTCGAAGCGAAGCTGACGTCCATGTCTCAACGCGGAGAGATTCTGGGCATCGACTTCGGCGACACCAAGCTGTTCGCGATGGTGCCCTGGGCGGTCGGAATCTACGAGTATCAAATCAACCGCATGGATCGCGAGTTCTGCGAGCTGTCTGAGCAATACGCCGTGTACTTCGGGGCGCAGCTGCTGACATCGCCGCCGCAGATCATGCAGACGGTGCCGATCGAGGAGGAGATTCCCCTCAAGCATCAGGCGCTGCCGTACCAGCAGGTCTCCTCGATCATTCAGAACGGCGCGTCGTTCCGAGTGAACGAATGCATCTGCAAGAAGGAACGGGGCATCATGGGAGCGGCCTGCAAGAAGCCCCATGAAGTGTGTTTGGCGATCAGCCCGGTTGCGGGAGCGGAGTTCATCCTCGACTGGGGGCGCCTGATTTCGAAGGATGAGGCGCAGCAGATGCTGCACCAGGCCGAGGAGGCCGGGCTCGTGCATCTGACCAGCAACGTGGCCAGCGGTCACACCTTCATTTGCAACTGCTGCGGCTGCTGCTGCGGGGTCCTGCGCCCGATGAATGAATTCGGCCTGACGAACGTGGTGAATTCCCACTTCTACGCCGAGATCGACGAGGCCGACTGCAACAATTGCGGCATTTGCCTGGACGAGCGGTGTCAGGTCAAAGCCATCGAGAATGGCGACACGACCTACAGCGTCATCAAGGAACGATGCATCGGCTGCGGCCTGTGCGTGACGACGTGCCCGACCGACGCGATCCGGCTGGTCGCCAAACCACAGGAAGATCTCGTCACCCCGCCCGCAAACCCGATCGCTTGGAACGAGGAGCGCGCCCGCGGCCGCGCCACGGACTACAGCGCTTACAAGTAACAGCCTTCGTTAGCCGCAACGGCGGCGGCCACACGGATGAGACCGAGCCCCTTAGCGGCGTCGATCGAGGCGGGCGACAACACGCAGTGTCCTGCAGGTCGATCAGCGGGGTTTGCTCCGCATCGCCGTTACGGACACCAGCGAGATTGGCGGGTTTGAGATGCCGCAAGCCGCGGCAGCCAGAGCTGTCACCCTGCTCACACGCTTACGTTGTTGCCAAAGAATGATTACACACGTCTGTCGGCTGCCTGAAACACACGCATTTAACCTTTTGTCCGCGTCGACTCTCCAAGGAAGCGAGATCGAAATCCAAAGGGAGGACTGCAATGAAGGTATGGAAATTCGTGACGCTCATTGCGCCGCTGGCCGTGGCGCTTCAAGTGGCACCGAGTCTGGCGCAACCAAAGCGTGGGGAAGGGCCGTGCCGCGAGGACGTCGAAAAGCTCTGCCCGAACATCAAGCCGGGCGGCGGGCGCTACCGCGACTGTCTGAAACAGCATGCGGCGGAGCTGTCGCCGGCGTGTCAGGAGCATTTGAAGCAGGTCAAAGCCAAGGCGGCTGCGTGGCGTCAGGCGTGCAAGGACGACGTGCAAAAGTTCTGCTCCGGCACCAGCCCCGGACAGGGCAGGATCGTCAAGTGCTTGCATCAACACCACGACGATCTATCGCAGGCCTGCAAGGACCAGATTGCCCAGGCGCGTCACCACCGGCGCGCCGCGACGGCCCCAGCCCCCGGGCAGTGAATCCAGCGACGCCTCACGCCAGGCCGGAGCAGACGGTTGGCGTGAGGCGCACGCCATCGACTGCGATGTGAAGCTCTCGGCTTCAGCAGGGGCCGAAACTCTGCTGGACTAATTCGAGTCCACCCACATCACCGCGTGGCGTGTCTCTATGAACCAGGGCACGCTTGCGGGATCGGGTGGTTGTCCGGCATTGGCTTTCATCATGATGCGGAGCGGCAGTTCGGTCCGGTAGAAGTCTTCGAGAGCACACCATCGCTCCAAGCCTTCGGCAAGGGTGACGCTGTCCTCGGCCGCCGGCGCCATCGCTCCCTGCAACGGCACGAATACCGCCACGGACGAGATGCCACCGATCAACCCGTCATCGGTCTTCTCGACGCGTAGGATCACGCCCCCGCTGATCCGTGGTCCCAAAGGTCCCTGGTGGCAGAGTGGCAACACCAGGCGTCCATCCTGGCCGAGTTGCTCGATCCAAGCTGGGGCAATGTCGGCAGCTCCTGCGCTGATCATGATACGGTCGAATGGTGCCGCTTCCGGGACACCGGCGGCGCCATCCCCGGAGCGCATGTTGACGTTTGTGTAGCCCGCCCTGGCCAAGAAGGCGGCAGCCGTTTCCGCGCTGTCTTCGTCGTAGTCGATACCGACCACCGATCCACGCTCGCCGGCGAGCTCTGCCAGCAGAGCGGTGGAATATCCGCCGCCGGTTTCCACGTGCAAAATGCGCATGCCCTCGGCGACGGCGAGCTCCTCGATTTGGCGGGCCACAACGCCCGGCGACAAGCAGTGGATGTTCTTCTCGGGCCTGATGGCAACGGCCGCGTCGGTGTACACCCGACGTGGATCGTCACTGTGGACGAATTCTTCGGCCAGCGGATCGGTTGCGATGGCGTATGGCGGCGTCATGAACGCATGCCGGCGCACCCGGCGAAAGGCCCGCTCCACGGCAGGCGTGCGGATGATGCGCCGTCGGACGAGATCGTCCACCATGGCCTTGCGGGCCTCGTCTATGGCTGATTCAGAGTGGGTCATCTCCTGCTGTCTCGACGTACCTCCGAGCGTCAGATGACTGCCGGCGCTGAGCCGGCAATGGATGTAGGATACATGTTTTTCCTCTTGGCCTGAAGAAGAGAGGGATCTTTTCCCTCTCTCCTCTGATGAGAGTGTCGATTTTCTCGCAAACAGTGCTTCGACGAGCTCAGCACGAACGGTTAGGTATTCAATTTTCAAACAAGAATTCCGCTCACCCTGAGCCCTTCGACGTCGCTCAGGACATGCTTGTCGAAGGGTCGGTCTCCCGTTTGTCGACAGTCCCTGATGGTGGCGGCAACCGGCGTACGGCTGGCGCAGCCGGCACTGCCCATATTGAGCGCGACGTCAGCCGCACCCGGTCAAGGCGTTGCTCACCGCTTGGAGGATCAGAACCACGTTGACCTCGGCGCCGCTCGGAACGCCATGCAAACAGGCCGAAGGTTGGGCGTTGCCTAGAGCGATGTTGACAAGCGTGAGGATCTCGTCGACGGTGACCGAACTATCAGAGTGTCACCCATATTTCTGAACGAGTTCACCGTGCTTTAGATTAGTCTTGGTCTGAACCGATATTTCAACGGGCATAGTTCACTGCAGCAGCGCATCATGGATGAGCCAGAAACGCCGTGCGATGGCAAGCGGCGGACTCTGGCCGAGCAATCACGCTACTCTGATTTGTTCCCTACGGCTTGGTGTCTGCGCCCGTTTGGGCGGATACGGTGCTGTCTCGGAAGTGACTGCCGCTGCAATCGGGGCAACGCCCGACGCACGGCTTCCGGCTCCAACCCCAGCGTCTCGCAGATCACGGTAAAGGAAAACGGCGCATGCCGGTGGCTGCGCACCCATACTTCAGCCTCCGTACGCAGCCGTCCAGCGCGCCCGCAGCAGTTCCGAATGCTCTCTTGCAGCACCGCGAGCATCAGGGCTTTCGTTCCCGTGTACTCACTGCCTCGCGGCTCGCCACCACCGACTGACCCCAGCGAAATGAGCTGACGAAGCAGATCAATATCGTCCGCCATGAGGGATGCCAACCTGTATGATTCTGGGCAACGCACTGTGGTTACGCAAGGACAAAATGCTGTCCGGTGCTGTACCTATCGGCTGCGAGGGCGCCCGAGCCCCATGTGCCAGTGGGGACCAGAGCCTTTTGTTTGCCGTCCGGCAAGTAGGCGTGGTAGCGACAGGTCCCGATGCATGCGGCTACACCTTGGCAAGCCGTCGATGAGCGCTCCGATCGCCTGCCTGGTCCGAGCGTACGGGCGATTTACACCGCAAAGGCAGCTGCGATCGCCACCATCCTGCTCCTCATGTGGCTGATCAAGCTGTTCGTGTTCCGTGACGTGCCGGCGGTGCGATACTCGATCATCATCACACCGGGGCTGCTGGCCACGTTGGCCGTGGTCGCGTGGCGCGGCGAGGCGCTCGTGTGGCTCCTGGCGGCAAGCTTCGCCGCGGACATCACCGCGGTGACGGTCGGGATCCACTTCGGCGGCGGCGTCGACAACATCAGCGGCCCGGTGCTGTATGCGCTCGTCATCGTTCTGGTGGGACTGGTTCTGTCCGAAGGGGCCGCCTACGTCGCCGCGGCCGGAAGTTCAATCCTCTACGGCCTCCTGGTCTGGGCGGAGCAGTGTCGACTGCTCGCGCACCAGGTCCCCTACTCGAAGCCCGCGGATGACGCGGCCGCCACGGTCATCCTGGTGAGTGTGTACTTGTTCTTGGCGGCGTGGGTGGTCTCGTACGCGGCGCGGCAGATTCGCGCCATCTACCAGCGTGCCGAGCGTATGCGCAGCGAGGCCGTCAGTGCGCTGTCGCATGATCTCAAAAGCCCGCTCTCCATCATTCATGGCTACGCAGAGATGGCCGACGCCGCCACGCCGACGGACCGCGCCGACTACTTACGACGCATCCAGCATGCGGCGCAACAAGCACTCGATCTGGTCCACAACGTGCTCGACGCCACCGCCATCGAAGAGCGGTCGATCGTACCGAAGGTCGAACCGGTGCGTTTGAACGATCTGGTACAGCAAGTCTTCGATCTCTATCAGCTTGCTGCTGAGGGCAAGGAAATTCAGCTCACTGCCGCACGGGCGTCTGATCTGCCCGTGCTCGACGCAGACCCCCAGCTGCTGAGCCGCGCCATCGGGAACTTGGTGTCCAATGCGATCAAGTATACGGACCGCGGCGGGACCGTACGGATCGCCACCGCGTGGCAGGAGCGGGACGTTACCGTCACCGTTGAGGACAATGGATACGGGATCCCGGCGGAGGACCTGACGCGCATCTTCCAGAAATACAGCCGTAGTGGCTCGCGCCGAGTCGAGGGAACTGGCCTGGGTCTCTATATTGTGCGCTGCATCGCCGCGGCCCACGGCGGCTCGGTCCGCGTCACCAGCGAGGTCGGGAAAGGCAGCACGTTCAGCTTGGCGTTACCCATTCACCCCCGGGGGTGCTGATAAGGGTACCAGGGGCAAGCAGGGACAACCAGGGTCGGCGCTCGCAGTCGGTCGATCCGGCCGAGTGGGAAATGCACGGATTGAGATGTATTCGCAACCGGCGCGGCCGTCCTAGCCGTTTCGCAGAAACTCGATGAGGGCGCGGTTTACTTCCTCGGGCTTCTCCTGGTGCATGAAATGTCCGGCGTCGGCCACGATCACCTTGTGCAGGCCGCGCGGGAAGAGCGCCTCCATGCCTTCGAGCAACTCGCCACCGATGCAGCCGTCGCGCGCGCCGTGAAAGACCAGGCTGGGAACCGGAACCGGCGCGATGCTCATTTGCGTCTGCAACTCTGCCAGCGCCGGATCTTGGTTTGCCGGGTTCAACATCGCGCGGTAGTAGCCGAGTGCGGCCTGCAACACGCCTGGTGTGCGGAAGGTCACCTTCAGCGCTTCCATGTCATCCGCCGGACACTTCCAGCCTGGCGACCAGTCTTGCCAGAGGCGTTCGATGAAACGGAAATCGTCATGCGCCACAGCCGCATCGGCAAGCGGATGTTGGAAAAAGAACATGTACCAGGAGCGACGTTGCTGATCGTAACTGCTCATGAACGCATTCAGGACGGCGGGTCCGTGCGGCACGGCGGCGGTAACCAGCTTGGTAATCCTCTCCGGCGCCTGCATGGCGGCGCCATAGCTGGCGACGGCGCCCCAGTCATGGCCGAAGACGTACGCCGAGGAGTACCCGAGCGCCGCGATCAGTTCGACGATGTCGAGTGCCAGCACGGCGGTCTGATAGCGCCCGTCGGCAGGGATCTCCGTGGGCGCGTAGCCGCGCATGAACGGCGCGACGGCGCGAAAGCCGGCAGCGGCGAGGGCAGGGAGTTGATGGCGAAACGAATAGGCGTGATCGGGAAAACCATGTAGGCAGAGGACCAGCGGCCCCTCGCCGGCTTCAAGTGTGGCGAACTGTACGCCGTTGGCGCGAATGGTTCCGCTTTTGAACTGAGTCATGGATAAACCTTCCGTGCTACTCAACTATCCGCGACACCGAGTGCCGTCAATGGTATGGCGGTTGATGGCTAGCAGGTTGCTGAAAGACCCCTCCTGATGCTTCGACAAGCTCAGCACGAGCGGATCCCCTCCCCGGTTTCATTGCACCTTTCCGTTCACCCTGAGAGATCCAACCGGCGAGGCGCCGGCTTGGAGTGGCCATGAACCAGCGTATTTCGTCATTCCCGCAGTCTTCAAGCGGGAATCCATCCTGTCCGACCCCCGCCCCTGGATGCCCGCCAAAAGATTGCGGGCATGACGGATCGGAACGGGAGGTTCATG
>JBIOJG010000072.1:0-25874 GCA_044450645.1 Binatia bacterium | reverse complement strand
GCAGCGGAGCATGCGTGCCGGCGCACTGTTTCAATGGGGTCAAGGACGGCGACGAAACCGGCGTGGACTGCGGCGGCTCGTGTTCCGGGTGCGACGTTGGGAACAGCTGCAAGACGAGCAGCGACTGTTCGGCGAACAACTGCGTGGACGGCATCTGCTGCGGTCCGTCCTGCTATCAGACCTGCCGCTCCTGCGCGCTGGCAACCACCGGGCAGCCCGACGGGACGTGCGTCCAGGTGGAGGCTGGCAAGCAGACCACCAATGGTTGTAATGCGGCGGGTCAGGCGTGCAGCGGCGCAGCGTGCGTGCCGGCGCACTGTTTCAATGGGGTCAAGGACGGCGACGAAACCGGCGTGGACTGCGGCGGCTCGTGTTCCGGGTGCGACGTTGGGAACAGCTGCAAGACGAGTAGCGACTGTTCGGCAAACAACTGCGTGGACGGCATCTGCTGCGGTCCGTCCTGCTATCAGACCTGCTACTCCTGCGCGCTGGCGATTACCGGGCGGCCCAACGGAACTTGCGCCCAGGTGCCGCCCGGCCAGCAAACTACCAATGGCTGTACCGCGGCAGGGGCCGCGTGCGATGACTTGACGAGTTGCGTCGGTGCACCATCCGGCACCGCAACGCCTACCGCCACAGTCACGCCGAACGCCAGTCCGACAACAATCGGCCCGTCCCAGACGCCGGCAACGCCTGCTGGTACGCCCACGCCTACGCCATGCGTCGGTGACTGCAACGGGTCCAACTCGGTCACCGTCGACGAGATTCTCACGATGGTGAACATCGCCCTCGGCAACGTCGGAGTCACGGCTTGCACGGCCGGGGACGCCAATCACGACGGGCGGATCACCGTCGAAGAGATTCTGACTGCGGTGAACAATGCCCTGAACGGATGTCACTAGCCGAACCACGGAGGCTGACGTTGTGACGAGCGCTGAAGCTCATGAGGTCTGCGCCGCGGTACTACCGAGCGGCCGTGAGAGTGTGCCGTGGCCGCTGGTCATGCCCCGATTTTGCGGTCAATCGTCTTCTGCGACGATGAACCGGGCCTGGGTGGTCAGAAATCTCTCGCTACGCGAACTGCGCTCGAAATGAGATGATGTGGTGACACATGGGAACCCGGTCCTGCCAAGTATTTCCGTGCGTGCACTCGCATGTTGACATCGGGCGGCGAACTCACTAGTAAAACAGCTTTCGGAAATCGGAGGGCTGATGGTTCGGCGTGAAAAAACAAATTACATCATCCAGTCCGTGTCGCACGCGCTGGACGTCCTCGAGCAGTTCACCGGTGAGCCGGACGAATTGGGAGTGACGGAGCTGAGTAAACGACTCAAGCTCCACAAGAACAATGTCTTTCGTTTGCTGGCCACCCTGGAGGCTCGCGGATATATCGAGCAAAACAAGGCCACCGAGAACTACCGTCTCGGTTTGCGCTGTCTGCGTTTAGGGCAGCGGTTTGTGATGCAAACGGGGTTGCTGCGCCAGGCACGGCCGGTGATGAGCCAGGTTGCGAAGGCAACGCGGGAGACGGCGTTCATCGCTGTTGTGCGGGACGGTAATGCCGTCGCCCTCGATGCCGTCGAGGCGGAGCAGCCGGTTCGTATGGTGTCGCGCATTGGTGATTCCCTTCCGCTGCACTGCACAGCCGTGGGGAAAATGCATCTGGCTTTCGCTGACGACGAGCTGCGGAGTTCGCTCCCTGAGCCTTTGCGGAAGTTCACGGAAAAGACTGTTGTCGATCGGCACGCCCTCACGCAGCAGCTCAAGAAGATCGCCGAAAACGACTACGCCGTCGATCTGGGCGAGCACATCGAGGACGTGCGGTCCGTTGCCGTACCCATCCGCGATTACACGCGCGCCGTTGTCGGCAGCCTGGCAGTCTGTGGGCCGGCGTACCGTCTGTCACAGGAGCGCCTCGACAAGGAAATTGTGCCCCTGATGCTGAAGGCCGGTCGCGAGCTGTCGACCCGGCTGGGCTTTGACGGCGAGCAATAGGCCCGGGGGTGGACACCCTCACTCTGTTTCGGCAGAGGTTGGGTGAGGGTGAGGGGGAGGCGAGGGCGACGTCCATCCCTGCTCGGAACCCCAGCTTGAAACTCCTCATCTACTGTGGTAGCGAACGGCGTCTTTTGTAATACCCCCCGAGGAGGCCTTTCGTGAAAATCCTTGTAACAGTGAAGCGAGTACCGGATCCGAACGCCGCCATCAAGGTGAAACCGGACGGGAGTGGCATTATTACTGAAAACCTCAAGTATGTGATCAACCCCTTCGATGAAATCGGAATCGAAGAAGCTCTGCGGCTCAAAGACAAGGGTGGAGGCGCGGAGGTGGTGCTGGTTACGGTCGGCGGCAAGGCGTCGTCGGAGCAACTCCGCACCGGCCTTGCCATGGGCGCCGACCGTTCGATCTTGGTCTTGGCGGAGCAGGAGCTCGATTCCCTGGCTGTGGCCCGGATCTTCGAGAAGGTCGTTCGTGACGAAAAGGCCGATCTGGTGCTGATGGGGAAGCAGGCCATCGACGACGACGCCAACCAGACCGGTCAGATGCTGGCCGCGCTGCTGGGCTGGCCGCAGGCCACCTTCGCCTCCAAGGCGGAAGGCCTGGAGTCGGAGAACGAGAAGAAAGGGATTCCTGGGGTCGTGATCTCCGACGGCAAGGGCGCCCAGGTGGCCCGCGAGGTCGATGGAGGGCTGGAGACGATTCAGATACCGTTGCCGGCTGTTGTCACGGTCGACTTGCGCCTCAACACGCCGCGCTATGCGTCACTGCCCGGCATCATGAAGGCGCGCAAGAAGGAGCTGAAGGAAATCCCCGTTGCCAGCATGGGGGTGGATGTGACGCCCAAGGTGAAGGTGCTCAAGCTCGCACCGCCGGCGGCCCGGCAAGCGGGCCGTAAGGTCGGCTCCGTGCAGGAGCTGGTGCAAGTCCTTCACAGCGAAGCCAAAGTCATCTGAGCGGGAGTACACAATGGGAAACGTACTTGTATTTGCTGAACACCAACACCACAAATTTCCGAAATCCACGCTGGTCGCCATGGCTGCCGGCAAAGAAGCGGCCCGCATCGCCGGCGGTGACTGCTACGCCGTTGTCCTCGGCAAAGGTATCGATGACCTGGCCAACGAACTTGCCGAATACGGGGTCAAGAAAGTGTTCTCCGTTGATGATGCCGCATTCGAGCATTATCTGGCGGGCACGTATGCCGCGGCGGCGACGCAACTGGTCAAAGAGAAGGGCATCGAGGTTCTAGTAGCCGCTGCCACCGCGGCCGGGAAAGATCTGCTGCCGCGTGCCGCGGCCCTGCTGGGGGTTGGCATGGCCAGTGAGGTCGTCGCCTTCAATGCCGACGGAACTTTCGAGCGTCCCATGTATGCCGGGAACGCCATCGCCACGGTGAAGCTGGAAGGCTCACCCAAAGTGGTGACTGTTCGTGCGACCGCGCTGGATCCCGCCACCAAAGGGGGCGGCAAGGCCGAAATCGAGAAGGCGAGCATCAGCCTCGACGCCGCGGCGCAAGCCGTCAAGTTTGTCAGCTTCAGTGAGACCAAATCGGACCGCCCGGTGCTGACGGAAGCGCGTATCATCGTCTCCGGTGGGCGCGCGTTGAAGTCGGCCGAGAACTTCAAGAATGTCTTGGAGCCACTGGTCGACGCCCTCGGCGCCGCCATGGGCGCGAGCCGCGCCGCTGTCGATGCCGGCTTCGTACCGAACGATCTGCAGATCGGGCAAACGGGCAAGGTGGTTGCGCCCGAGCTGTACATCGCCGTCGGCATCTCCGGCGCCATCCAGCATGTCGCCGGCATGAAGGATTCCAAGACCATCGTCGCCATCAACAAGGACGAGGAGGCGCCGATCTTCCAGGTGGCCGACTACGGACTAGTTGCCGATCTCTTCAAAGCCGTGCCCGAGTTGAAGGAAGAAGTCGAGAAGCTGAAGCACTAGGGGGCTGCGCCCCGGCGTAGGTTCGGCGGACCGCTCCCCGATGGGTCGCTCCGGGCTGCCAAGTCCGACAGACTGCTAGTGAGGCGAGCTTCGCGTCGATAGGTCGAGAGTTCAGAAAAGGGCGGCACGAAGCCGCCCTTTCGTTTTTTTGTGCCGCCGGGCAGAATTACGGCGCCAGGAAATCCAGATCCGCGCCGAGGTGCGCCGGCAGCACGTGCTCGGCATACAGCCGTCGCCAGCCTCGTTGAGGGAGCGGCGGCGGAATGAAACGCTCGCGGCGGCGCGCCAGCTCTGCTGGGTCGACGAGCAGGTCGATACGGCGGTTGGCGACGTCGAGTTCAATCAGATCGCCATTCTGCACCAGTCCGATCGGTCCGCCCGTAGCCGCTTCCGGTGAGCAGTGCAGGACGATGGTTCCATAGGCCGTTCCGCTCATGCGCGCGTCGGATACACGTATGAGGTCGCGCACTCCTTGCTTTGCCAGGTAGCGCGGGATCGGCAACGAGCCGGCTTCGGGCATTCCGGCTGCCACCGGACCGGCGTTGCGCAGAACCAACACGTGCTGCGGCGTGATATGCAATGCCGGGTCGTCGATGCGGGCCGCCACGTCTTCCGGTGACTCGAACACGGCAGCCGGTCCGCAATGGTGCAGCAGGGATTCGGTAGCGGCGGCACGCTTGAGGACGGCACCGTCCGGTGCCAGCGAGCCGCGCAAGGTTACCAGCGCACCTGTTGGTCCTAATGGTTTGTCGAGCGTCCGGATCGTTCGTTGCCAGTTGGGCGGCGGTGATTGCTCGCGCAACAGGTCGCCCAGGGCACGCCCGGTAATTCCCACGGTCGACGAATCGAGTAGCGGAACCAGGGCCTTCATCAACACTGGAACGCCGCCGGCGCGGTGCAGATCTTCGAGATAGCCGCTCCCAGCGGGCTTACAGTCGACCAGCAACGGGACGCGTTGCGATACCTGGTGTACGTCGTCGAGCGTCAGCGATACCCCAGCCCGTCGCGCGATGGCGATCAGGTGTACAATGGCATTGGTTGAACCGCTAGTCGCGCTGAGGACGCTCAGCGCGTTGAGAAAGGCGGCGCGCGTGAGTACGTCACGCGGACGCAGCGGTCCGTTGGCAATTTCGACGGCGCGGCGGCCGGAAGCGACCGCATGGCGGAGCCGGTCGCCTGAACCGGATGGCGGCGTGGCACCGCCGGGCAGCATCACCCCGAGGACCTCGGCCATGCACGCCATGGTCGAGGCCGTGCCCATCACCATGCACGTGCCGCCGGTGGGGCAGAGCGCCTGCTCGATTTCGTCGATCGCCGGCTCGTCGACTTCACCAGCACGGTAGCGCGCCCAATATCCCCGGCAGTCCGTGCATGCGCCGAGACGCTGGCCGCGCCAACTGCCAGTCATCATCGGCCCGGTCACGACGCAAACGGCCGGGACATTCGCCGATGCCGCAGCCATGAGTTGCGCCGGCACGGTCTTGTCGCAGCCGCCTAGTAACACGACGGCATCCATCGGCTGCGCGCGGATCATCTCTTCCGTCTCCATCGCCAGCAGGTTGCGGTAGAGCATAGAAGTGGGTGACAGAAGGATTTCCGCCAGCGACGTCGTGGGGAACACGAGCGGCAGGCCGCCGGCTTCAAGCACGCCACGCTTCACCGCGGCAACCAGCTCCGGCATGTGTCGATGGCAGGTCGTGTAGTCGGAAGAGGTATCGGCGATGCCGACGACGGGGCGATCCAAGTCGATGCGGTCGAATCCGGCCGACGCCAAGAACGCGCGTCGCAGATAGCGGCTGAAACCGGGATCACCGTAGGAAGTGGGATTGCGATCGACACCGCGAGGTGGTTGGTCTTTGCTCATTGGCTCTACCTATAATCGAATATTCACGTATTTCGTCACGGCGTAGGACTCGATCCCTTCGCTACCGCCTTCCCGTCCGAACCCCGATTGTTTCACGCCGCCAAATGGGATCTCGGCGGCGGCGATGACGAGATTGTTTACGCCGACCATGCCGACGTCGAGGGCTTCCGCGGCGAGGAATGCCGTACGGGTGTTGTTGGTGAACACGTAGCCGGCGAGTCCGTAGTCGCTGGCGTTTGCTTGCCTGACGGCGTCGTCGAGATCGGAAAACGTGGCGATCGGCGCGATCGGGCAGAACGGTTCCTCGGACATGATTCGCATGCCGCCGTTGACGCCGCTGACGACGGTCGGTTCGAAGAAGAATCCGCGAGTGAATTGCGGCGGCCGCCGTCCGCCGCAGTGCAAGCGGGCGCCGTGACGCAACGCGTCCTCGACCAGCGCTTCGGTGGCCGCGAGACGCCGCCCGTTCGCCAACGGTCCAATCTCGGTGCGTGGATCGCGGCCGTCGCCGATGCGGAGCGATTTTGTGATTTGAACGAAGCGCTCAGTGAAACGCTTGGCTACGGCGGCGTGCACGTAGAACCGGCTGGCGGCGATGCAGACCTGGCCGTTGTTGCGGAACTTGCCTCGCACCGCGGCCTCGGCGGCCTGTTCAATGTCCGCGTCTTCGAATACCAGGACCGGTGCGTGTCCACCCAGTTCCATCGAGACCGCTTTGATCCCCTCGGCGCAGCGCCGCAGGATTTCACGCCCCACGGGAACCGAGCCTGTGAGGCTGACTTTGCGAATGATGTCGGAGCGAATCAGGTGCTCGCTGACGTGAGCAGGGTTGCCGGTGACGACGTTGACGACGCCCGCGGGAATGCCGGCGTCGTGGCAGGCCTGAGCCAAGCAGAAGGCGGTCCGCGGCGCCTCTTCGGCGGGCTTGACGATGATCGTACAGCCCGCTGCGACCGCGGGCGCGATCTTGCGCGCCGGCAGCAGGGCAGGGAAGTTCCATGGGCTGAACGCTGCAACTGGCCCGATTGGCTGGCGCAGGACGAGCAGGCGATGCGCCCGTGAGTGGCCATCGATGACGCGACCGTAGATGCGGCGGGCCTCGTCCGCGTACCAGTCGAACTGATCCGCGGCCGCCAGCACCTCGCCCCTGGCCTCGGCCAGCGGCTTTCCCTGCTCCTCGGTGAGCAGGGCGGCGATGGAGTCGGCGCGGTCGCGGACCAAGGCCGCAACCCGGCGCAACGCGGCGCTACGGGTCCACGCGTCGGTTTCCCGCCACTCACGCCATGCCCGATCGGCGGCGGCGAGTGCCCGATCGAGATCCTGAGCGGTGGCGATCGGCACGGAATCCACCTTCTGTTCCGTCGCCGGATCGATGACGTCCATCCGCGCGCCATCAGAGGCCGGCATCCATTCGCCGTTGATGTACATCTGGCTGGGGGCCGGAGACTGGGAAGGAGATGCGTTGTCAGTCTTCATAACCAGCCTCCAGTCTCCAGCCTCGTTCCTTACAGCCCGATCTCATGCCGCAATGCCTGCGTCGCATCGACCCAATTGCCGACGTTCCATCTGCCGTGTGCGCCGAGGCCCCCGAGAGGATCTGGGCCATAGTACACCGGTACGTGGATGAGGGAGAGACCGCGGTGCGCATGCGCTTGGTCGAGTGCCGCAATCAGTGTCGCGGTCGAGCGGCCGCCATCAAAGGCCGCGACGCCGTGCACCGCGCGCGCCCAGGCAAGGTAGTCGACTGCCACCGTATCGCTGGTTGCGTGCGCCGCACCATATTGCGCTTCCTGCAGCGCGGAGATCGCGCCCATGCGTCGATTGTCGAGGAGCAGGATACAGCCGCGTGCGCCGTGTGCCACACCATCGATGAGGATTTGCGGATTCATGGTGAACGAGCCATCGCCGCTGACGGCGAGTCCGTAGAACGGCAGCGAGGCCAGGCCGGTTGCGAGCAGGGCCGAGACGGCAAAGCCCATGTAGCTGGCGCCTGTTTCCGTGAAGGTCCGGCCGAGCCGGTCATCCTCGACAATCTGAAAACCGTTGGCTTGGACGTCGCCTGCGTCGAAGAAGGTGACGACGTCATGGGCACGCGCCCAATCGGTGGCGGCCTTGATGACCGCCGGTTGCGTGAGCACGGCCTCTTTCCAGACCTCGTCGTGCAGGCAGGGCATGTTGTAGCGCTCGGCTTTGAATGCCTCCCAGCGCTCACGCTGCTGCCGGCAATTTGCTAGCCATTGCGATTCACCCGCGCTCCTGTGTGGCAGAGCGCGGAGCTCATCGATCAACCGCCGTAGCGTTGGTACCGCATCGCCCACCAGCGCTGTGCTCCGGCTGTAGTGCGTGGCAGTGTGCAGGTCGGCGTTGATGTTCACGACATGCCGCACATGGGGATACCCGGTGCGAGAGCAATCGGACTGGCACACGAAGCGCGTACCGATGGCGACGAGAAGATCGGCTTCCTCCATGGCATAATTGCCACTGATCGAGCCTTTGGAGCCACCGACTGTCATGTTGCGCGGGCAGTTGTATGGAATCACGCCAGAGACCAGTGGGCTCAGCACCGCCACGCCGTCAACCAGTTCGAGAAATTCGAGCAGTTCCGCCCCCGCGGCCCGCGCGCCGCCGCCCACCTTTACGACTACCTTCTGTGCAGCGCGCAGTGCGTCGGCGGCCTCGGCGTACGCGCCATCATCGGCGGCGGCTCCGAGGCGTGGCGGAGCGCCTACCGGGAGTTCGTCGAGATTGAACTGGCGCAGCATACTCGGCTGTGTGTTCAGCGGCAGCAAGAGATAGAAAGGCCCGGCCCGGTAGGGATGGTCCACGGTGTTCAGGCCACGGCGAAGCGCCGCGCCGACAGCTTCAGGCGTGTGCAGGCAGTAGGCCTCGCCGATGGTGGAGCACAGGCGCAGGTAGAGATGCTGTTCGTGCTTCGGGATCTGCTGCATGTTCGGGCCTTCGTCCCCCGATGTTTCGTCGCCATAGAGGTGCCAAACTCCTATCCCATCGCTTGCCGCGGCCAATGAGCCGGCGAGTGCGTGCAACGCACCCGGTCCGATTGAGGTAATCACCGCCGCCTTTTCGCCCGTGACCCAGCGCAATGCGGTCGCGGCATGCGCGGCGACAACTTCGTTACGTACCCCGCATGTCCGCACCAGCCCAGCCTGTTCGTAACTGCGTAGCACCTCGCCGACCGCGGTTGAGCCGTGACCGAGCACACCGAGAAAGACGCGAACGCCCTGACGCAAGAGCCCCAAGACGATGGCTTCAGCAAGCGTGATGTCGAGACGCCTCGGAAGTGCACCCGATTCCAAGGCGCGCTCGATACCGCCCGCCGCGGCGATGGCATGAGAGCGAGGTCGAGGGCTAGCTGGACGCTGGGGAAGGAATTGTGTCCGCTTTTTCATATCCAACCTCCAGCCCCTTCTTCCCTTGCCGCCACCTCCAGCGACAGGCCGCGGGTTTCGTCGATGAAGAGGCCGAAGATGATGGCGCTGGGTACGCTGAGCATGGCGAGATAGCCGACGACGTTGGACAGGCCGCCCAGCGGCAGCGCCAGCAGCGCAATGGCGCTCTGTGCTGAGACCGCGCCGATGGCGTTGATCAGTGTGAACCAACCGATCATTGTGCCGCGCAGCGTCGTCGGGAAGAGTTCAGTGGCTGCGGCGTTGCCGCCCACCATGGCGGTATTGGCAGCGGTCGTGAACCAGCAGAACCCGGCGCCGAGCCACAGTGCTGGAGAAATAAAATGCGCCGGCGGCCCCCAATAGAAGGAGAGCGCTCCCGCCACAACCGCCAACCCGGAAGTCACCACCGTCGGTACGCGGCCAAAGTATTCGCATCCCCACGCGCCAAGC
Source organism: Binatia bacterium (assembly GCA_044450645.1). Classification (GTDB taxonomy): domain Bacteria; phylum Desulfobacterota; class Binatia; order HRBIN30; family HRBIN30; genus JAGDMS01. Next base: position 16,214 of record JBIOJG010000072.1, on the reverse strand, counting down.
ACGAACCCCAGCATTCCCAGGCCGCCGCCGATCAGGATCATCATGCTGGCGGCTCCGGCGGACAGACCGACGACGGAAACCGCGTGAAAGTAACTCCATCCGGTGATGGCGGTGGCCGAAATGGCGCTCATCAGGGCGCATGACATGATGGGTACGGTACGGCGCCTATAGCGGTGCCCGAATGCGTCAACGAAACTGCTGCCACGCCTGGCGCCGCTGGCCACGGCGTGTTCCCAGCGCTGGCTCTCCGGCAGCACGCGGACGGCGAACGGCAGGGCCAACAGCCCGCCCGCCGAGATCACCAACAACCAGCGCCACGAATAGCCGGCGTGCTCCAGCAGCGGCATGAGTAGCACGCACGCGCCGCTCCCCAAACCCATGGCGAGCCCGCCGTAACTCTGGCCCCTGGCGCGCTCCGCGATCGGTAACGCCTCGGCCAACATCACGACCGAGCTCGATACCGTCGCGCCGATGAAGGCGTAGAGAAAAATCTCGCAGACGGTGAACAGGATTCTGTCCCGCGAAAGCGCGGCGCCGAGCGCACAGAGCGGTGTCGTCACCATGCAGCAGAGCAGGATGCGGCGGCGCCCGATGCGGTCCGCCGCCCGCGACAAGGCGAGCGCGCCGAGTGCCGATATGGAGATCCAGGCGTAGAGTGTCGCAATTCCCGATTCGCCCAGGTCGAAACTCTTGGCGATCCATGGCGCACCAATGCTGTTGATCGCCATCGTGTAGCCCTGGTAGTACAGCATTCCACAGATCGCCAGGACGGTTCGGCGTGCCCGCCTGCTGTCGTCTGCTGGCGGGGCGGGGCGGGTTGCGCCTGCCGTCATGACGGTCCGACACGCAGCGTGATGCCGCCATCGACGGCGATCGCCTGACCGGTGATGTTCTCGCCGTCGGCGCTGCTGAGGAAAACGGCCAGCTTGCCGATGTCCTCCGGCGTCTGCTCGCGGCCGAGTGGGACGCCGCGCCTCACCTGATCCAGAAAGATATCGCGCAGCTCCATATCCGCGTACTGCGGCATGCCCATTTTCAACATCATCGCCAGCATTTCCCAGGCCCGGGTCCAGAGATAACCGGGGCAGATGGCATTGACGCGGATGTTGTGCGCCGCCAGCTCCAGCGCCAGGCTCTTGGTGAGTGAGATGACGCCGGCCTTGGCGGCGCCGTATGCCGGGATGGGCACCGTGGCGATGAGGCCGGCAATCGACGCGATATTCACGACCGAACCGCCCCCGCGCTGCTGCAAGTACGGGATGGCCGCCTTCGACATGGCGAACGTGGTGCGCAGATTCGTGGCGATCTGATCGTCCCATCCCGCCTGATCGATCCGGGTGAACGGATTGCCGATCGACGTCATGGCGTTTTGCCCACCGCCGCCGGCATTGTTGACCAGGATATCGAGCGCTCCGAAGCGATGGATCACTTGTTCGACCGCAGCGCCGGCCTCCGCTTCCTGCGAGATGTCGGCGGCCAAACCAATGGCCTCGACCCCGAGCGTGGTTGCCGTGGCCTGTGCTTCCGGGCCGTCCAGATCGACCAACGCCAGCCGCGCGCCCTCCGCCGCCAGACAGCGAGCAATGCCCGCGCCGATGCCGCGGGCCCCACCGGTGACGATGGCTACCTTGTTCTTGAGTCGCATGGGCTCCCTCCGAGCAGGTTCATTCCAGCGCAGCGGCGAATATCGTTTTGGCCTCCGCATGTCCGAGCAAACGCGTGGTGCGATGGGCGATCTGCCATTGTCTGCCGCGGCGTTCCAGCTCAAAGCGGTTGAAGCTGACACGAAAAACCTCGAAGCCGTCGCCTTTGCGCAAGTACACGCGCGAGTAGCCGGTGGCGACCGCGCGGTTCCCGTTCACTTCGACCACGGCGGGGCTGATCTGGTGTGCGCAGTTGCCCACCAGGCTGTGGTGCGGATCGTTCAGCACCATGTCGCGTATCCCTTTGCGGCCGCGCATGACGCCGACATCTACGTCATAGACCGTGTCTTCCGTAAACAGTTCGGCCGTATGGTCGGCGTCGCCGATGTCGACGGCGAAGCCATAACGCACAATCAGGCGATGGATCGCGAGTTCGTCCTCCAGGGCCTGTACTCGCCCTGCGAGGTCGTCGAGTCTCTTGTTCAAGTCGTCCATGAAGCTCTTCTCCCTCAAGGTCCGGGGGGAAGCCTAGACCCCGACCCCCGCTTTCATTCGCTTGCTCGCTTGTCAAGCAGCGGTTGTCGTGATGTATCGGCTTGAGGAAGGAGTCAACCATGGCTGGACGATTTGCCGGCAAGGTCGCGCTGATTACGGGGAGCGCTTCGGGGATTGGTGAGGCGACTGCCAAACGCTTTGCACAGGAAGGCGCCAAGGTTGTGGTGGTCGACATCAACCAAGAAGGGATGCGTCGGGTCGTCGGCGAGATCCAGGCGGAGGGTGGTCAGGCGTCCGCGCGTGTTGCCGACGTTGCCGAGCCCGCCGATGCAGAGGCGATGGTCCGGTACGCCACGGACACGTTCGGTCGCCTCGATATCTTGCATAACAACGCCACCAGCGGGGCGTTGGGGATCGTGACCGACATGACGGTCGAGGCGTGGAACCGCACCGTCGCCGTCAACTTGACCGCACCGTTCCTGGCCTCGAAGTTCGCGCTCCCGGTCATGGTGGAGCAGGGCGGCGGCGTCGTCATCAACACCTCATCCGCCGCCGGCATCATGGCCGAATACGGTTTGTCGGCCTACGGCGCCGCCAAGGCCGCGGTGATCAGCCTCACCCGTTCCATTGCGATCGAATACGCGCGCTACAACATCCGAGCGAACTGCATTTGCCCCGGCGGGGTCGCTACGCCTCCCACCCTGGCGCTGGCCGCGGCCGTCGACGGCTTGCGCGAGCGTATGGTGAAGGCGCATCCGCTCGGCCGCCTCGGCAAACCGGAGGAGATCGCCAACGTGGCCGCATTCCTCGCCTCGGACGAGGCGTCGTTCATTACCGGCGCCGCCTTCCTGGTGGACGGTGGCTCATTGGCGACCAAGAGCGTCAACCTGTTGGGTGGAGACTGGCCGTAAGCCTCATCGCTGCGGCTGGAGCGCGTCCCACTCCTCACGGAGGATCGCCATGAGGATGGTGTTCCAGTACCGGCCTTCGGAGTATCGTTCCTGTCGAAGGAGGCCCTCCTTCCTGAAGCCGGTCTTTTCGTACGTCTTGATGCCGCGCACGTTGTTTTCATAGACGTGGAGCCAGACGCGGTTCATGTTCAGACCCTCGAAGGCGTGCCGGAGCATGAGGGAGGTCACCTCGGTGCCGTAACCTTTTCCCCACTGGTCCTTGTCGCCGATGGCGATGCCGAAGTTGGCGTGACGGTTCTTGAAATCCATCCTATGCAGGCCGGTGACTCCGATCAGTCTGTCGGAATCCTGGACCGCGATGCCGAGCACGAACTCAGACTCGCTTTCATAGATCGTAGCGATGAATTCCTCTTCGGCGTGGAGGTTGATGGGACGATAGATTGCCAGGGTGCGTGTGACTTCGGGGTCGTTGAGCCACTGCACAATCAGGGACGCGTCCCCGCGCTCCAATGGGCGCAGGTAGGTTTTTCCGCCGACCAGGAATGGATTCTTCACGCGCCGTGCTCCTCCACATCTCTCCTATCGCTTTTGCGGGGATGAGACCACCGGTCTCGAGGCAACGATCGTCGTCTCGCCAGCCGGTTGCGACCCCGAGTTGCCGTCGGCACCGAAGCGCGATACCAATCGTGAGCCGTGCTCGTGAGTCGTGCTCGGAGGAGATGACTCTGAAGACATCGGCGGCGCGAAGGAAATAGGACGAACACGATTCACGAACACGAGGCACGATATGGTGGAAGACCGGACACCCATACTGATCGGCGCGGGGCAGTTCACGCAGCGCGACGTTGAACCCGCGGCGGCCAAGGAACCGCTCGCGATGATGGTCGAAACGGCGCGGCGGGCGGCGGCGGATGCCGGTGCGGATGCCCGCTTGCTGGCGCAGGTCGACCGTGTTGCCGTGGTCAACATCCTCGCCTGGCACTACGGCAATGCGCCGCGCCTGCTGGCGGAGCGGCTCGAAGCGCATCCTCGCGAGGAGCTGTACACGACCGTCGGAGGCAATACCCCACAGTGGCTGCTCAACGAAACCGCGGCGCAGATCGCTGCGGGGCGTGTGCGGCTGGCGCTGCTTGTCGGCGCCGAGGCGGTGCACACGTTGATGCGGGCACAGCGCGTGGGGACGGAACTCCAATGGATCAGGGACGGCTCTGGCACCCCCACCGTGCTGGGTGACCCGCGCATGGGCACCAATGACCACGAGATGAACCACGGGTTGCAGATGCCGGTGCAAATCTACCCGCTGTTCGAGAACGCCTTGCGCGCACATTACGGCCTCAGTTTGGCCGCACATCGGGAGCGGCTCGGCGTGTTGTGCAGCCGATTCTCGGCGGTGGCGGCGCAGAATCCGTATGCGTGGTTTCGGCAGGAGCGGACGCCCGCCGAGATTGCCACGGTCACTCCCGGCAATCGCCTCATTGCGTTTCCGTATCCTAAGTACATGAACGCGATCATCGCCGTCGATCAATCGGCCGCGCTGCTCATGACCTCGGTTGCCGGCGCCCGTGAATTGGGTATCGATCCGTCCCGCTGGGTGTATCTCACGGGCTGCGGCGATGCCCACGATTTGTGGTTTGTGTCCGAGCGTGTGAACTATCACAGCGCGCCGGCCATCCGGCTTGCCGGCCAAAAGGCGCTCGCCATGGCAAGCGTCGATATTGCCCAGATCGACTATTTCGATCTCTACAGCTGCTTCCCGTGCGCTGTGCAAATCGGCCGTGATATGTTGGGCATCGCGGTGGATGACCTCCGGGATCTCACCGTTACCGGCGGCCTCCCCTATCATGGAGGTCCGGGGAACAACTATACTATGCATGGTATCGCAACCATGTTGGGGAAACTTCGCGCCGCACCGGGCACCAAGGGACTGGTGACGGGGCTGGGATGGTACATGACCAAGCATTCGGTCGGTATCTACAGCACCGAACCGAAGCAGGGGCCGTGGATCCGTCAGGATCCTGCGACGTATCAAGAGGAGATCGACTGCGCTCCGCACCCGGAACTGGTGTCCGAACCGAGCGGCAGGGCGCAGATCGAGACCTACACGGTTCTTTATGACCGTGAGGGACAGCCCACGAAGGGAATCGTCATCGGCCGCGTGGCGGACGGGCGACGTTTTGTGGCCAACACCTCCGAGGACCGCTCGGTCCTTGAAGCGCTGACGGCACACGAGGCGATTGGAACCGCCGGTGTCGTGTCGTCGAGTAACGGTTTGAACCGCTTCGATCCGCAGTGAGACGGCGGACAGGATAGTAAGAAAGGAGGCCGAAAGATGGCCGACCAAGCACATCACTACGAAGCTCATGTCGAGTGGACGGAAGATCGGCGGGGCACGCTGTCGACGCCCAAACGTCCGACGATTTCGATCGGGGCTCCGCCGGAGTTCGGCGGACCCGAAGACGTGTGGTCTCCGGAGCAGCTCTGTGTCGGTGCGGTGAACGCGTGTGTAATGGCGACCTTCATTGCCATCGCCGCCAACTCGAAGCTGCCCTTCCGCAAGTATTCGGCTACCGCAACCGGCACGCTCGAAAAGGTCGAAGGGCGGGGGCCGGTCATTACACGGATCGTCGTCAAGCCGAAGATCACCATAGCGCCAGACGTCGATCGCGGGCGGGCGGAACGCGTCCTCAAGATGGCTGAGAAGAACTGCTATATCTCCAACTCGCTGCAGTCGGAGGTGACGCTGGAGCCGGAGATCGTGGTCGAATGAGCGGGCAGGGCTGACGGCCGGCGGCTTCGATGCCAGAGCGCCAGCACTTTTCGCGCGCGGCCGGCATAGCCATCCCGCTGTTCTCGCTGCGCGGGGCTCACGACACTGGCAGCGGGACCATCCTCGATCTCATGCCGTTCATCGATTGGCTGGACCGCTGGCACCAGCGCGTGGTGCAACTCCTGCCGATCAACGAGAGCGGCCCAGGCGAAGCCAGTCCGTACAATGCGCTCAGCGCCTTTGCCATCGATCCGACGTACATTTCCACCTCCGAGGTCAGCGATATCAGTAGCAGCCGCGCCGCGGCGGAGTGGCTGAACGCCACTTCGGTGCGGCGGCGGCTGCAGCGGTTGCGCCGGTCGCGCCACCGCCAACGGCAGGTGCTGTATGCGCTGAAGCTGCATCTGCTGGAACTGGGTTTCGAGCAGTTCGAGGCGCAAGCCGAGCCGGAGCGGAGGGCGCGCTTCGAGAGCTTTTGCCGGACGCAATCGTGGTGGATCGAGGACTACGCGCTGTTCCGTGCGCTCAAGGAGCAATTCGACTGGGCCAGTTGGGAAACCTGGCCGGAAGAGTTGCAGCAGCGTGATACCGCTGCCCTGCGGCAAGCGGCGTCACGCCTGACCCAAAGGGTTCGCTTCGCGCGGTATCTGCAATGGATTGCCGCCGAGCAGTGGAACGAGGTCCGCGCGCACGCCATCCGGCGCGGGGTGCTGATCAAAGGGGACCTGCCGTTTGTGTGCGGGCGTGACAGCGCTGACGTCTGGGCGCATCGGGAGCTTTTCGACCTGAGCAGTTCGGCCGGCGCACCGCCGGACGCGTTCAGCCCGAGCGGGCAGGAATGGGGCTTGCCGCTCTACGATTGGGCGCGGATGCGGCGTACGGGTTACGAGTGGTGGCGGCAACGTGCCCGGCAAGCGCGCGAGTTGTACGATCTCTTCCGCGTCGATCATCTCGTCGGCCTGTTCCGGACCTATGCCATTCCCGTACGCGACGGCGGCACCTCAGGCTTCGTGCCGCGGGAGGAAGAAGAACAGCTCGTCCAGGGACAGGATCTTCTGCGCGCCGTTCTAGATGAAACGGCCGGTGCTGCGGGAGTGATCGCAGAAGATCTGGGAACGGTTCCGAAGTGGGTACGTGAATCGCTGAAACGACTCGCTATCCCAGGCTATAAAGTCTTCCGTTGGGAGACGCACGACGGCGCGTACATCGATCCGCGCTCCTATCCAGAGCTGTCGGTTGCGACAACAGGGACGCACGACACCGACACGCTGGCGGTGTGGTGGGAAGGGTTGAGCGACAAGGAGCGGCAAGCGGCGCTCCCGTCCCTAGATGTTGCCGACTCAGGACTCAGCACTCAGGACTGTAATCCCTCAGTCTTGGTGGCGCCTGACCTTTCGAACGATGAATCGTCCCGCCAATCAAGACTCCCTCTCCCGCGCATCAGCTCAGCGCGGGAGAGGGTTGGGGTGAGGGGGCAAGCGTTCGCCGCATCAGGCTGGCGCCCTCACCCTCCCCTCTCCCACGCGGAAGAAACGCGCGGGAGAGGACACCAAGCCACGGCCACCGAGACTGAGGGGTTGCCTCAGGACTCAGGACTGCCCCTGAGTCCCGATCTGCACCTCGCGCTCCTACGTCGTCTGTACGAGGCGGGTTCGGTTCTGACCATTCTTCCGATCCAGGATCTCTTCGGCTGGCGCGAGCGCATCAACACGCCTGCGACCGTCAATCGCCGGAACTGGAGCTATCGCTTGCCGGTGGCAACCGGCGAGCTGGATCAGACGCCGGCCATCCGCGAGCGCATGGAAATCCTCCGTGAGATGATCGACCGGAACGGGAGAAACTTGCCCGTGACGCGTGACGAGTGATTGGTGAATTGTCTTTGACTTCTCGAATTCTCGTTCCTCAGCGTCTTTAGCTCACCAGCTACCAGGCGTACGCCTCCGGGGCTTGGGCTCCCGGGCCGGGCCAGATCTTGTCCAGCTTAGCGAGCGCATCGGGCGCCAACTTGATTTCCAGGGCGCGCATGCTGCCGGTGAACTGCTCCATCGTGCGCGGCCCGATGATGGGGGCCGTGACCACCGGGTGGTGTAGCAGCCAGGCCACGGCGATATCGGCGGGCTGCTCTCCCATTTCTCGACAGAAGTTCTCGTACGCTTCCAATTGGGGGCGAAGCTTCTCCACGGCCTTCTGGATGCGGTCGGAGGCGCGTCGGCCTTCAGAGACTTTTCGCAAGATGCCGCCCAGCAAGCCGCCGCCCAGGGGACTCCACGGGATGAGGCCGATCCCCAGAGCGGCGCACGCCGGGATGACCTCCAGCTCGATCGTCCGCGCATTCAGGTGGTAGAGGCTTTGCTCGGATACCAGACCCATGAAGTGACGCTGAGCCGCCAGGCCGTTTGCCTGAGCGATGTTCCACGCCGCGAAGTTGCTGCTGCCGACATAGAGCACTTTCCCCTCACGCACGAGTTGCTCCATTGCTTGCCAGATCTCTTCCCAGGGCGCTTCCCGGTCGATGTGGTGCATCTGGTAGAGGTCGATGTGATCGGTCTGCAAGCGCCGCAGGCTCTCGTCGCAGGCGCGCTTGATGTGGTAGGCGGACAGGCCGCGATCGTTCGGGCCGTCACCCATGCGGCCGTACACCTTGGTGGCGAGGACGATCCGTTCACGCCGGCCGCCGCCCTGGGCCAACCACCGGCCGACGATCTGCTCGGTGACGCCTTCGCCGGTCTTCCACCCGTAGACGTTGGCGGTATCGAAGAAGTTGATGCCGAGCGCCAGCGCCTTGTCCATGATGGCGAAGCTGTCGGCTTCGTTCGCAAGTGGGCCGAAGTTCATCGTGCCGAGACAAAGGCGACTGACCTTCAGGCCGCTGCGGCCGAGTTTCACGTACTCCATGATCACCTCCCGCGTATCCGACATCGTACCAGGATCGCGCTGCAGCCGCACCACCTTCTGCGGCCATCTTCCCGCTTCCCGTGACCCACGATATAGTGGTTCATCGCTGAGGGATGGAAGGACGGCAAAGCATGGAGGCCCGGACCCGGATCGAGGACTCACCGTGCGACGGAGGGGCCTGTGACTGAAGGAGCGACCGCGGGCCGCTCGCTGCGCTTCGCGATCATCGGCGCGGGGATGGCGGGCATCCTCAGCGCGATCAAGCTCCAGGAGGCCGGCTTCGACGACTTCGTGATCTACGAGAAGGCCGAACGCTTGGGCGGCACCTGGCGGGAGAACACCTATCCCGGCATCGGATGCGATATCCCCTCTCACCTCTACCGCTACTCATTCGAGCCCAACCCTGACTGGAGTCACCACTACGCTCCCGGGCGCGAAATCCAGGCCTACTTGGCAGGCGTTGCGCGCAAGTACGGCGTGGACAGGCGCATTCACTACGGGGAGGAGATCGTGAGCTGCCAGTTCAGCGGCGGCCGGTGGAGGCTCGAGATGCAGAGCGGCCACTGCGATCAAGTGGATGTCGTCATTGCGGCGACGGGCGTCCTCCATCATCCGAACGTCCCCGACATCGCGGGTCTCGACACCTTCGCGGGCGCTTGGTTTCACAGCGCGCGCTGGGATCACAGCGTGGCGCTCGACGGCCGCCGCGTCGGCATCATCGGCACCGGCTCGACGGCCGTGCAGATCGTGCCGGCCGTCGTCGATCGCGTCGCGAAGCTGGCGCTCTTCCAGCGCACGGCGCAATGGATCGCGCCGCAGGAGAACCCACCCTACAGTGACGTGGAGAAGGCCGAGTTCCGCCGCGACCCGGAGCTGATGCGCCAGATGCACCGCGAGATGTCGCGCATGCTCGCCGAGGCCTTTTCGAACGCCGTGGTGGACGCGAGCTCACCGCAGATGCAGCTGATCGAGGAGGTCTGCCGGGCAAACCTCGAGAGCAACGTGCGCGATCCCGAGCTGCGCGAGAAGCTACGCCCCAACTATCGCGCCGCGTGCAAGCGCCTGGTCATCTCGCCCAATTTCTATGAGGCGATCCAGAAGCCGAACACCGAGCTGGTCACCGAGGGCATCGAGCGCGTCGAAGCCGGCGGGGTGCGCACGGGCGACGGGCGGCTGCACGCGCTCGACGTGTTGGTGCTGGCCACGGGGTTCCGCGTGGACCGCTTCCTGCGTCCGATGCAAGTGATCGGGCGGGCGGGCCGGCGCCTCGACGACCTGTGGGCGCAACGACCGACCGCCTATCTCTCCATCTCGATCCCGGGTTTCCCGAACCTCTTCATGCTCAACGGTCCCAACGGCCCGGTCGGCAACTTCTCGCTGATCGAGGTCGCCGAGCTGCAGATCGCCTACATTCTCGAGCTCGTCGAGCAGATCCGCGCCGGCCGCTGTCGTGAGATCAGTGCCAGCGACGCGGCGACGGCGGCGTTCGACGCAGAGCGCGTCGAGCGGGCGAAGCAGACCGTCTGGAGCACCGGCTGCCGCAGCTGGTACCTCGACGACCGCGGCATACCGGCGGTCTGGCCGTGGACCTTCGACCGCTTCCGTGAAGAGATGGCGGTACCGAAGCTCGAAGCCTACGAACAGGTCGGATGAGTGCCGGCTCCGTCTAATGCGTGAAAGGCAACGCTGCCCCAGGGGCAGCGGCCCGAGCATTGCGGGCTCACCGGAGTCGGGGAGCAGGTGGCTTTGCACATAAAGTCCGGGAACAAGCGGGCACCCTTCGAGACGGCCCCTGAAAAGACGGTGCCTACTCAGGGTGAACGGTGAATAGTGTAGTGACACCACAAAACGAACCGCTCACCCTTCTATGAGCCCGAACCGGCGGGTCGCCGGCTTGGAGAGTCCATGAAGCACTCCGCCGATACCCGGCGGTTGAAACCGCGGCAACAAGAGCGCCAAGCCCACCTGCGTGGGCTCCCCGCCCCCGGACGGACAGAGGTGTCTCTGGATGGTGGGGTGGGGGGAGTCGCCGCAGGGCGACTTGGTGCCTTTCGTTGCCGCGAATCTATTCGCCAGGTCGGACCCTGTACGGGTTTGGAACCAACCCTTCAGATCGCGCTGCGCACTACGCGCCCGTGCTGGTCCGCACGCGGGGCCCGCAGGATGGCGCCGCGTAGCACGCCGAGAAAGGGGGTGAGCCTCGGGCACGCAACCGATTGACTCGCACACGGATTGTAAACTAGCGTCCGGTCGGGAGAGTGGGATGCTATGCCGCAGGAACCTGCGGGCGTAGCGGATTTCATTCGGGAGGCGAATGGTAGACCGCTTGACGAGCAACTCGGCAACCAGATGCAATCCTTTCAGATCCCGACTCAATCCGAACAGAACGAGTTTCTTTTGCGGCTGTACTTCGGCATGGCGTCGCCCCTCCGTGCCTGCGTGGATCGCGCGTATCTGGATTTCAGTCGGACGCTCCACGGGATCAATCAGCTTGCCGATGCTGCCGCAGTCCGTACTGAGGCAGGCGAGTTGGTTCAATCGTGGCTCGCCAAGATGCCCGCCCTGACTCCAGACCCGAACCAGGACATCTTCGATGCTTCGCACCGAAGCCTATGCGAGCAACTTTGTGCGTTGTATGGACGGCATGGGTTCGACTCGTTCGCAGTCGGCCAATCTCAGAAGTGGCTCAACATGGCGCTCAAGTACGTTTACGTGTTCGGTGAAGAGCGGCTACCGGGGTTTTTCTATCTGTATCGCCTCGGCCACGTCCCGCTTGACAACATCATCTTGGATCGACTCGCCTCATTGGGTTCTCCGCGATTGTCGTCCGGGGCTTGGAGTCGGCTTCGCCACTACGATGAGTATTTGGGTTTTCAGCACTGGATCCGCGAGAAGTTTCCGTATTCCGCACCTCTGGCTGTGGAGTTCCATTTGTGGCGAACGGGGGAATGATCCCTAGCCTGACAAGACAACCATGACTGGCAGACCATGGACATCCGGACCGAAGGAGCTCTTGGAGCATGCGGTCGGCCATCTCTCCCAAGGCACGGCGTTCGACTACCGCATCGCAATGATCAGCGTCGATAATGCCGTAGAACTCGGCATCCGCACTTACCTCGGACTTCCGAAGCGTGTTCGAGGTTCTGACGGGCCCTCGCGTCGACACCTCGACGAAAAGGGCAAGGGGTTTCCTGACCTTCTCGACTTGCTCGAAGAGTTTGGTGCGGGGCGGCTCGATGGCGTGAGCCTTGGAGATCTTGAGGGGTATCATCGCATCAGAAACACGCTCTACCATGACGGAAATGGTGTCACCGTCGATCCAGTCCACGTCGACAGCTACGTGCAGATTGCAAGGGTTCTGCTGCGGAACCTCTTGGATATTTCGATCGATGAACCAGGCACGCCTCCGCCTCACTCTTCATTGGGCCTGCTGGTACTTAAGTGGGGCGCGTTCGAGCAGACGCTGCGACAACTGGCAAAGGACTACCTTCCGAAGCGCAAGCACGAGTGGGGCCCCGTGCTCGGAATTGTCGACGGGCTCATCGCGAAAGGCGTCGTCGAAGGACCAATTCGGCCAAGAGTCGACAAAGTGGCCCGAGCGCGGAACGCTGCTGTTCATGGTGTTTCGGTACCCACTGACGCGCAGTTGCGGCCCCTCTTGAAGGACCTAGACCAGATCCAGTCGGTTCTTGAACGGGCGCTCAAGTCGAGGGCGGGCTAACTCTTAGTGCGCTGGAGCTGAAAGGGCGGACGTCGGCTCAGGTCCACGCCCGGGCTTGTTCCGCACTTTCGGCCTTGAGGTAATGGAGGTGTCCAAGATTGCGTCGGCTGTGCCGGTCTAGCCGGTCGCTAGCGATTCGGCAGCGCTGCAAACTCGCGCGAGCCCAGCAAGCGCTCGTCTGCTGTCACCAGGGTCAGATCGAGCAGACGTGCTGTGGCGGCGAGGAATCTGTCGGCGGGGTCGAATGGCTCTCGGGAGACACAATGTCGCCGACGATGTGGCCGCTGGACCGCATGGAACCCATCCAATCCTCCGGTCGCGCCGGCGGCGATGTCGGGACAACCTCCGCGACCGGCTTGCCGAAGCGGGTCACCAGCACGGGCTTACGCGTCCGCCGCACGCGCTCGATCACGGCGAGACACTTGGCTTTGAACTCCGAGATCGCCATCTCTTCCATACGTTTGCATCTCACCATGGCCATCAACCATAGTCAAATGTGGTGACCCTTGAAAGCGTTGTGCCGCCGGGAAGGCGCGCGGTCGCTCCGCTCTGGAACTTGCAAGCTCGCGCTGTAGGCGGTGCCCGCTTGATGCCGCTACCAAGAAGAGGGGCTGTGCCTGGCCGGCTTAGCGACGCCGGTGCGTCGACGCCAACAGCTCGGGGATGCGCGCCAGGCGGCGGACCGCTTCGAGCAGGCTAGCGAGGGTCAGCCATTGAAATGGGAGTTCGACGGGTAAGCCGGTCGAGGCGATTGTTTCCCAGCCGGTCGCTAGCGATTCGGCAGCGCTGCAAACTCGCGCGAGCTCAGCAAGCGTTCGTCTGCTGTCACCAGGGTCAGATCGAGCAGGCGCGCTGTGGCGGCGAGGAATCTGTCGGAAGGTCGTTAGGAAGAGCGAAAACCACCGGAGACACAATGTCGCCGACGATGCGGCCGCTGGACCGCATGGAACCTATCCAATGCTGCGGTCGCGCCGGCGGCGACAGCGGGACAACTTCCGCGACCGGCTTGCCGAAGCGGGTCACCAGCACGGGCTTACGCGTCCGCCGCACGCGCTCGATCACGGCGAGACACTTGGCTTTGAACTCCGAGATCGCCATCTCTTCCATACGTTTGCATCTCACCATCGTCATCAACCATAGTCAAATGTGCCGACCCTTGAAAGCATTGTGCCACCGGGAAGGTGCCCGGTCGCTCCGCTCCGGAACTTTCAAACTCGCGTTGTGGGCGTTGCCTTGGTCGCCGCTACCAAGAAGAGGGGCGGTGCCTGGCCGGCTTAGCGGCGCCGGTGCGTCGACGCCAACAGCTCGGGGATGCGCGCGAGGCGGCGGACCGCTTCGCGCAACGTCTCCTCACGTTTGCAGAAGGTAAAGCGGATCAGGCCGCGGCCGAGCTCCGGATGACGGTAAAAGCTGGAGCCGGGGACGGCGGCGACGCCGACCTCACGCACTAACCAGTCGCAGAACTCGACATCGCCCATGCCGAACTGGCCGATGTCGGCGAGGATGTAATACGCGCCTTCGGGGACGAAGATGCGGAAGCCGGCGGCGTTTAAACCGGCGCTGAGAAGGTCGCGCCGCTCCGCATACTCGGCGGCGAGCCGGCCGTAATACGACTGCGGCATCTCCAAGGCGCGGGCGCCGGCGATCTGCAGCGGATGCGGCGCACCGACGGTGAGGAAATCGTGCATCTTGCGAATGGCACTCGTGAGTGGCGGCGGGGCTACGGCGCATGCCAGACGCCAGCCGGTCACCGAGTAGGTCTTCGATAAACCGCCAATAGTGATGGTGCGTTCACGCATGCCGGGAAGGCTCGCGGGTGAAATGTGAGCGCGACCGTCATAGAGGATGTGCTCGTAGATCTCATCGGTGATGGCGAGGCAGTCGAACTCCTGGCACACGGCGGCGATGCATTCGAGCTCGGTGCGTGTGAAGACGTGCCCGCTCGGGTTGTGCGGGGTGTTGATGATGATGGCTTTGGTGTGGGTGTTGCACGCGGCGCGCAGCTCGTCCGGGTCGAAGGTGAAATGCGGCGGACGCAGCGGCACGTATGCCGCCGAGGCGCCGCTGATGATGGCGTCGGGCCCATAGTTCTCGTAGAACGGCTCGAAGATGACGATCTCGTCTCCGAGATTGACCACGGCCAACAGCGTGGCGATCATGGCTTCGGTCGAGCCGCAGGTTACGGTCACCTCCGTTTCTGGATCGCAAGGGACGCCGTTGTATGTCGCCATCTTGGCGGCAATGGCTTGGCGGAATTCCGTCGTGCCCCAGGTGATGGCGTACTGATTGTGGTCCGCATCAATTGCCTGCTTCGCGGCCTCCTTCAGCTCCACGGGCGCGGGGAAATCCGGAAACCCTTGAGCCAGATTGATGCCGTTGTGCTGCTGGCACAATCGGGTCATGCCGCGGATCACCGACTCGGTGAAGCGCTCGGCCTTGCGGGAGATGCTGCGCATGGGTCCTGCCTTATCTGTCGAGGTTCAAGATGGCGCCGCGCTGGCGCAGTCGGGTTTGGAGTGCCGCGACGTCAAGGGTCTTCAGACTGCTCCGCGCCTGCACCGCCATGGCCGCCGCTGTACCGGCGGCTTCTCCGGTGGCCATACATGACGGGATTTCTTTGGTGGCGTGGTGCGTGCGATGATCGACGGAGATGCACCGGCCGGCGACCAGCAGGTTGGAGTATTCTCTTGGCAGCAGTGACCGATACGGGATGCCATACAGTGCCCCGTACTTGGTCCAGTGCCCCGAAAGGGCGATGGCATCCGGCATCGGCTGATCCATATCGTCACGCGTGAGGACGTACTCGCCGAGCATACGCCGGCTCTCGGTGATGCCGATCTGGGTCGCGATGTCGCAGATGTGTGCGTGCTTGAATTGCGGCAGATCACGGCGAAGCTGATCGACGGTTTCCATCACCCGCTTGCGGCATTCGACTTCAGCGAGGGTCAGCTCCGCGGGATCGGTGGCGTCGATCTTGCGAATGACACGGTCGGTGGCGCCCCACGGCAGCAGCACCTGACCGCGGCCGATGGTACGAAAGAACCAGCCGCCTTCCGTGATCGCGCCGTCGACGTCGCTCACCCCTCCCATGCGGAACCAGAGCCACGGGAGGACTTTTTCCAACTCAAAGGGCACGCCGACGGAAGCGAAAATGTCGCCATCACCGGTGGCGTCGATGATGATGTCGGCCAGAATAGCGAAACGGCCCGATTTGCTCTGGAAGGTTACGCCGCGCAGCCGATCGCCCTCACGCAGACCCTCGCAGGCCCAGGAGTGGAAGAGGAGCCGCACGCCGCTGGCTTCGCACATGGCGTTGAGCGCGAAGCGAAACTCTTCCGGATCGTAGGCGACGGAATAGCGCACTTTGTGCGGCCCCGAGCCCCATACCAATCCCCAGCGCCGGTACTGTTCGACGAGCTGCTCGTCCGTCGAGCCCCATTCATGTCGCGGCGGGAAACAGGCGGCGCTACGTGCGGCGACGCGGTCAGTGACTTCCTGACACAGACCGCCGATGACCTGATGCCCATCGCCATCATCGAGGGTGAGCAAGAGGATCACCAACCCACCGGTGGCGAGCCCGCCGAGTGATCCGTAGCGTTCGACGAGCATCGTCGCGGCGCCATTTCTGGCAGCGGCAACGGCTGCCGCAGTGCCGGCCGATCCGCCCCCGACGACCAGAACCTGCGTGGTGGCAAGCACCGGGGTACGGCGAGAGGGTTCGTCAATGATCTCCACGTTTGGCTCGCAATCTTGCCGGCGGTTTGGGGCCAGGGGTCGGGGGG
>JBIOJG010000071.1:0-26326 GCA_044450645.1 Binatia bacterium | reverse complement strand
CGTGCCATTTGCCCCCGATCGGCGTCGAAAATTGACCCTTACCTCAGATCACCTAACCGGCTGCAGAAATTGAACTTTCACACCGTCCACCCGGGTCACGATTGGACGCCGATCGGGGTCAAATTTCGACGCCGATTCACATTTGGCGAATTCCATGAGGGCGGAGAGGCGTTCGATTGCGGCGCGTGAGAAGCCGATGGCGTAGAGGTCGGCCGGGTGGGCGCTCGCGAGGTGGCGGAGGTCGGCGTAGGCGCCGGTCAGGTTCTCGCAGACACGCTCGGTTGCGGGGCCGAGGAGCTTGGCGAGGATCTCGGTGGTGGATGCGGTTGCGGGGTCCCAGGCTGCGGCGCCGGCGGGGTACGTGGTGGCGCCTTCCCAGATCGTGAGCTGCGGGCCGCCGGTGATGCCTTGCGCCTTGAGTTTCTTCGTTGTCGTCATCTTCCTTTCTCCTTTTCTGAAAGTCGGTGTTCGCTCTCTCACCGGGGCTGGAGAGCGACCCGATCTTTCGAGGAGAAAGGCAGCGGCGGAGTGAGGTGGAAGCCGCCAAAGGGCGCCGATTTCAGGGGCGTGACAGCATCCTCTCGCTGGCGCGGCCCTGGGGCGCCGGCGGCCGGAGCCGAAACAGGGGAGCGTTCAGGAACGACGATGAAGAAAGGTGGCGCAGCGCGAGCGCGGTCATGGCTGCCCTCGTACGTTCTGGCGCACCGCATCCCGTTCGGCTATCGTCCACTGCATGGGGCAGGAGACTGAGGGGCTCGCTGCTGAGAAGCAGTACTTGGACGCCGTGCTCGACATCATGTCCGACGGCGTTCTGGTCTGCGACAGCGCGATGCGTGTGATCAAATTCAATACTGCTGCGGAACAGATCACCGGGTGGAACCGCACCGACGCCATCGGCGCTCCCTGTCCCGATATCTTCCACGGATATCTCTGTGGTCACGGCTGCGTCATGGAGCGCACGGCCGCAGGCAACGGCGGCGTGCGCGACCACGAGGTGATGATCAAGCATCGCAATGGTGAACAGCGGTTGATCGTCCTCACGACGTCACCCATCCAAGCTGCCCAGGGTGGCTCGCTTGGTGTCGTTGCGGTGTTCCGCGACATCACCGAACTGGCACGCCTGCGCACCGAGTTGCATGGCCGTGCCGGCTTCCCGAATCTCGTCGGCCGCAGCCCGGCGATGCGCGCGCTTTACGAACAGATCGAGGACGTGGCGGCGTCGGAGGCTAGCGTGCTCCTGCTCGGCGAAACGGGCGTCGGCAAGGAGATGGTGGCCGAAGCCCTCCACCGTGCCAGCCGCCGGGCCGGTGGACCGCTGATCAAAGTGAACTGCTCGGCGCTGAGCGAGGGGCTGCTGGAATCAGAGCTGTTTGGGCACGTGCGCGGCGCTTTCACCGGCGCGCTGCGCGACAAGGTGGGCCGCTTCGAGCTGGCCAACGGTGGCATTATCTTCCTCGACGAGATCGGCGAGCTGTCGCCCAGCCTGCAGGTCAAGCTGCTGCGGGTCCTGCAGGAGAAGGAGATCGAGCGTGTGGGTGAGGCGCGCGTGATTCCCGTCGACTGTCGGGTCATCGCCGCCACCAACCGCGACTTGCGTGCACTGGTCGATCGCGGCGCGTTCCGCGAGGACCTCTTCTACCGGCTCAGCGTCATCCCGATCCACGTGCCGCGGCTGCGCGACCGCCGCGCCGACATCCCGCTGCTCGCCGAGCACTTCCTCACCCGCATCGCCACGCAGGAAGGGAAGTCCATCGAGGGCTTCACGCCGGATGCCGTCGACAGCCTCCTCAAGTACCGCTGGCCCGGCAACGTGCGCGAGCTGGAAAACGCCATTGCCTTCGCGGTCATCAAGTGCCGCGCTCTGCGCATCGGCACGGACCACCTCCCGCCAGAGATCCGCTCGGCCCCGCGCACCGCGCGTGACGGCGCCGGCACACTGTCCCGCGACACCATCGAAGCCGCGTTGCAGAAGACGGGCGGTAACCGTCTGCGTGCGGCTCGCGCCCTCGGGGTTGGCCGCGCCACCTTCTATCGCAAGGTCGCCGAGTTCGGCATCGAGATCCCCACCAAGCGCTGACCGAGACAGCCAGACTGTCTCAGACCCCTTGGGACAGTCGAATGTGACCACCATTCGGGGGCTTGCGGATGTAATCGTCTGCCCACCCGAGTGTCTCGGGACACACTGGTCAACGTCGCCCTTCCCACTCCGTCGCAGGTACGCTCCTCCTCCAGGCGTCGCGCGGAGGCGTGGTTCCAGAACCTGGGCACGAGCGCCAAAAGCCAATTATTTCAACCGCTTGGCGTTCGCCTTGAGACTCTCGAAAAGCGTTCCGTGCGCAGAGGCGACGCTCCCTTCCGTGCAGGTTTGCTCCAACCTGCGGTCCACGGGTCGCGCTGGTACGGCGCCTGCACAGTGGAGTGAACAATGAGCACGCGACGTTTCAGCGGAACCACGACGGTCGACGAAGTCATCCGCATCGATGCGACTCTCAATCGCGTTCTCAACACGCACGGCATCGACGCCTGTTGCGGCGGCGCCCTCACCCTCGCCGAGGCCGCGGAGGCGAACGGCGTCCGGCTCGACGAGATTCTCGTCGCGTTGGATGCACCCGCAACCTCGCGCGCAGTGGAGCCGCAGTCGCCACCGGCGTCACGGCGGGCGGCGGGCTTGCCGTCACCGACCCGCTACCTGCGCTTCATTGTCGTCAGCTTGTTGTTCGCACTCACCTTCGGGGCGGGGCTCGGTGCCTGTATGCTTGCCAGCATGAGCCTACCGTGGAACCTCCTACACGGCCTACCGTTGGCAGCAGTTAAGACGGCACACGGGTACGCCCAGGTCTACGGCTTTGCGACCATGTTCATCATGGGCGTTGCCTACCACGTCGTTGCACGCTTCACAGGCGCGCCGCTAGCCGCTCCACAGCTCGCCGCAGCATCCTTTTGGTTGCAGGTCGGTGGCGTGCTCGCTGTCGCCCTCGGGACGCTTGCCGGTGCACCGATCGGCGCGCCGGCACAGCTTGTCGGCACGGGTGCGCTGCTCGGCGCGGCGCTTGCGCTTGGCTGGAACATCCACCGCACGCTCGCCGCCAGCACGATGCCCCGCGAGCCGTACGAATCCTACCTGCGCGCCGGATGTGTGTGGCTCGTGGTTGCAACCGGGCTCGGTGTCGCGACGGCCGTCACGGGGAAAAGCACCCTGCAATCTGTGATGTGGGAGAGCGCGCTCTGGGGTTTCGTGGGCTCATGGTTGTTTGGCATGAGCCTGCGCATCCTGCCCGTCTTCATGGGGGTAGCGCCAGCGAGCCCGCGGGCCATCAGAAAACTCTTCTTCGGCTACGAGGCAGCCGTCGCCGCATGGGTCACCGTCGCACTTATCGAAGCGTCGACCCTGGTGCCCGCCGCGCGCGCGTGCGCGGGTGCAGCGCTCGCAGTCACCGCCTTCGGACTCGTGCTGCAGCTCGGTGTGCTTGGACCGCGAGAGCGGAGCGTCGCCGACGATGGTGGCTACGCCAAGTTCATCGTCGCCGCCTATCTGTGGTTGCTGCTCGCCCTGGTCTTCGCACCTGCTTGGAGTGCCGCAGCGGCGCTCGCTGGTGCCGGTGCGCCGGCGCTGCTCTACGACTTCGGGCGCCACGCGTTCACGTTGGGGTTCTTGACGCAAATGATCATCGGCGTCGCTACGCGCATCGTTCCAGTGGTCACGGGTACACCGCTGTGGAGCTCCAAGGCCCGGGATGTTACGTTCGGGCTCCTCAACGCAGCAGTGGCGACCCGCGCGCTACAGGTTGTCGTCGAGCTCGCCGGGAGCGACGCCGTTTGGCCTTACATCTCCCTCTCGGGGGCGTTCGGTCTCGCCGCATTCGTCGCCTTCGCGCTCAATGTGTTCATGACGCTCCGCTCGCGTACACCGCTGGCGCCGAGGGCGACAGCTCCCGCCGCCGGTGCTGCGCCCAACGCCGACAACCTAGTCGCGGATGTGCTCATCATCCCCGGCGCGCTCGACCTGCTGGTGGCACGCGGCTTCCGCGCGCTCAGTAACCCGGCGATGCGCGCGGCCATGGCAGGCACCGTCACCCTCGGACAGGCCTGCCGGATTCACGGCATCGATGTCGAGCCGCTGATCGCCGAGTTGCGCGCGCTCGCCAACGCCAAGCGGGCGGCGTGAAGGAGGATCCCACACCCATGAGTTCGCTTGCTCATGAGAGACTCGAATTGCCCGCGACCTTGCAGGCCGAGCCCATCATCGTGCGCGACCCGTTTCTCGAGTTCCTGGGACTCGTGCCTGCGGGTGAGCCGATCGCGATCACTTTCCCTGAGTTGGTGAAAGCAGCGGGGCACGTCTGCCCCACTGTCGCCGGGGCGTATCTGATCCTGCGCCACGGGCTCGGCGCACTCTACGAGAGCGAACCGGCGGTACGCGGCGCGGTGCGCGTGACGGCATACGGTGGGCCGGCCGACTTCGGCTACGGGCCGATCTCCCAGCTGGTCAACTTCGTCATCGCCGCAGCGCCCGACACCGGCTTCGGTGGCATGGCACGGGGCCGTTTTCGCCGGCGCGACCTGTTTCTCTTCAAGCGCGACGACATCCGCCGCAATGAGTTTGACTTCGAGCGCCTCGATACGGGGCGGCGGGTGCGCGTGATCTACGACCCGAGCGTCATTCCGGCCCCCAGTGAGTTGGCAAGCTCGATCGCTCCGGCCCTCGCCGAAGCGCCGTCGATCGACGATGTCGCCCGCTTCCGGCGCCTGTGGCTGCAGCGCGTAGAGAACATCCTTGCCGCAGGCCCCCGTGTCGTCAACGTCAGCACAGCGGTGGGGGCGTTACCCGTGTCGATGGGGTCGTGCGCATGATCCAGATCGGCGCACCACTGGCACACGACTTCAGCAACCCGCTCGGTGTCATGAGTGACTGCCACCGCCGTATCGAACACTTCCTCCACCTGCTGATCACGGTGACCGCGCAGGCGCGGGGCGGGGCGCTCAGCGCGGAGCAGCGTGACGCCATGGAAGTCGCGTTGCGCTACTTCGAAGAAGCGGAACCCAAGCACACCGCCGATGAGGAGGAGTCGCTGTTCCCGCGGCTGCGCGCGTCGCGACATCCCAGCGCCCCCGAGGCGCTGGCCCTCGTCGACGTACTGGCGCACGACCACGAAGTGGCGCAGGTCCACCATGAGCAGGTTGGCAACCTTGCACGTCGCTGGTTGGCCGACGGTCGCCTTTCCGCCGCTGCGGCGCGCCAACTCCGCGCGCACCTCGACGCCCTCGCAGCGCTCTACCGGCGGCACATTCCCGTGGAGGATGGTGAGCTGCTGCCGCTGGCTCGCCGCATTCTCGATGCGGCGGACACCGCCACGTTGGGCCGTGAGATGGCGGCGCGGCGTGGCGTCGATCCGGTGCGCGTGGGCGTGTGTCCTGTTCTGCCGGGCAAGACTGCCAACCGCTCGCTCCGACTAGAGCACACCGAAGGAGCAAAGAGGTAGACTCACATTGGAAAGCGAAGGAGGCGGGTCGAACCCACAATTACGTTTGGAGGAAACCAGCGTATGGATCTGACGAGACGGAACGTGTTGAAGACCGGGGCGGCGGCGGGGGCTGGATTACTGCTCAGCAAGTCGGCGTTCGCGCTGCGGCTGCTCGACCCTGCCGCCGGCGTGGAAAACCCGCTGGCGCATTACCCCAATCGAGGATGGGAAAAGGTTTATCGGGATCAATACCACTACGACCGCAGCTTCGCTTGGGTCTGCGGTCCGAACGATACGCATATGTGCCGGCTCCGGGCCTTCGTCCGCAACGGGATCGTCATCCGCAGCGAGCAGGAATACACGTACGGCCAATACGGAGACCTGTACGGCAACAAAGCCTCGGTCAATTGGAACCCGCGGGGCTGCCCGAAAGGCTACACCTTCCAACGCCGCGTGTACGGTCCCTACCGCCTGAAGGGCCCCGTCGTGCGTAAGGGCTGGAAGGAATGGGCGGATGCCGACTTCCCGTCGCTCTCGGACCGCCCCGAGCTACGCACGAAGTACCGCTTCGACGATCGGGGGAACGATCAGTTTGTTCGCATCTCGTGGGAAGAGGCGTTTCGTTATGCGGCCGACGGGCTCACCGCCATCTGCCGCACCTACAGCGGCGATGACGGCAAGCGCCGCCTACTCAGCGACGGCTACGACCCGCTGATGTTGACCCACTGGCAAGGTGCCGGGACGCGGGTGATGAAGTTTGGGTCGAACCTGCCCATTCACGGCGTCATCGGCAAGTTCGGGATCTACCGGTTCAACACCATGCTGTCGCTCTTGGACCATCACATCCGGGGCGTGCCCGAGGACCAGTCGCTCGGGGCGCGCGACTGGAATGAGTACACATGGCGCGGCGATCAGGCGCCGGGCCAACCGTTCGTGCACGGCCTGCAGACGGCGGATTGCGACTTCAATGACCTGCGCTTCACCAAGCTGCACATCCAGGTGGGTAAGAATCTCATCGAGAACAAGATGCCCGACTCGCACTGGATGACCGAAACCCTGGAGCGCGGCGGCAAAGTGGTCGTCATTTCTCCGGAGTACAACGCTCCCGCCACCAAGTGCGACGTGTGGATTCCAGTACGCCCGGGTCTGTCCGACACCGCCATCTTCCTCGGAGTCAGCAAGGTCCTGATGGACGAGGGTTGGTACGACGCAGGGTTCGTCAAGCAGTTCACCGACCTCCCGTATCTGGTGCGGACCGACACACTGCGGCGCCTGCGCGCTGCCGATGTGGTGCCAGACTACCGCCTGGGGCTCGACGCGAATGGTCCGAGCTTCAAGATCCATGGTCTGAAACGCGAGCAATACGAAAAGCTCGGAGACTTTCTCGTCTTTGACGCGCACAGCAAGAGCCCGAAGGCCGTCACTCGCGACGATGTCGGCGAGACACTCACTGCCAAGGGCATCGACCCGGAGTTGGATTGGCAGGGCAAGATCCGGCTGGTGGACGGTACCGAGGTCGAGGCCATGACCGTGTGGTCGATGTACCGTATCCACCTCAAAGACTACGATTTGGATACGGTCGAGCAGATCTGCGGGGCGAAGAAGGATATCGTTCATCAACTCGCCAAGGACATCGCGACCATCAAGCCCGTCGCCATCCACTACGGTGAGGGGATCAATCATTATTTCCATGCCACCCTGCATAACCGGGCGACGTACCTGCCCCTGTTGCTGACCGGGAACATCGGCCAGCACGGTGCCGGTGCGTTCACCTGGGCCGGCAACTACAAGGGCGCACTGCTGCAGGCGTCATCGTGGACGGGGCCGGGAGTGGGGGTGTACATTCACGAGGACCCCTTCCATCCAGTCCTCGACGAGCACACGCGTATCACCCACGAGCATTTGCGAGACTCCACGCTTGGCGAGGAGCCCGCGTACTGGGGCTATGGCGAGCGCATTCTCGCCGTCGACACCCCGAAGGGGCGGAAGGTCTTCACCGGCACGACGCACTTGCCCTGTCCGACGAAGTTCATGTGGTACAACAACGCGAACTTCATCAACCAGGCCAAGTGGATCTACAACCTCATCCAGAACATTTTTCCGAAGATCGACATGATTGTCGACCAGCAGGTCGAATGGACGGGCTCGGCGGAGTATGCGGACCTGATCCTGCCGGCCAACTCGTGGATGGAGTTCGAGAACATCGAGTGCGCCGGCTCCTGCTCGAACCCGTTCATCCAGATGTGGGGCGGCGAAGGAATCAAACCGCTGTATGACTCCAAAGACGACGCGGAGATCTTCGCGGGCGTCGCGGTTGCCCTGAGCCAGAAGCACAATGACGCGCGCTTCCGGGACTATTGGAAGTTCATTCTGGACAAGAAGCCGGCGGTCTATCTGCAGCGGATCTTCGACAGTTGCACGACGACGCGCAATCAGACCGAGTCGTATCAGGTGGACAAGCTCCTCAAGGGTGACTACGGCGTTCCCGGGACGGCGTTGATGCTGTTCCGTACCTACCCGCGCGTGGCCTTCTGGGAGCAGGTCCACGATCACGTGCCCTTCTATACTGACACCGGCCGGTTGAACGCGTATTGCGATCTCCCCGAAGCCATCGAGTACGGCGAGAACCTCATCGTCCACCGGGAGGGTCCGGAAGCAACGCCCTACCTGCCGAACGTCATCGTGTCCACCAGCCCCTTCGTTCGCCCGCAGGACTACGGCATTGCGCTGGATGCGATGGACGCCGACCTGCGGGCGGCCCGCAACATCAAGATGCCGTGGTCGGAGGTGCGCAAGACGGTCAACCCGCTGTGGGCGCAAGGGCACCGCTTCTTCTGCTCGACCCCGAAGAGCCGCCATTCCACGCACTCCTCTTGGTCCACGGTCGACTGGAACTGGATCTGGTCGTGCAACTTCGGCGACCCGTATCGGACCGACAAGCGTGCGCCCGGTGTGGCGGATCGGCAGATCCAGATGAATCCGCAAGCCGGGATGGATCTCGGCCTGCACGACGGCGACTATGTCTACATCGACGCCAACCCCGCGGACCGGCCGTACGTCGGATGGAAGCCGACGGATGCGCGGTATCGTGCGTTCCGCTGCATGGTGCGGGTCAAGTTCAGCCCGGGTCTGCCGTACCATTTCACGATACTCAAGCACACCGGGTGGATCGCCACGGAGCGCAGCGTGCGCGCCCACGAGAGCCGGCCCGACGGTCGTGCGCTCGCGGCCGACACCGGGTACCAGGCCTCGTATCGGTACGGCTCGCAGCAGTCGATCACCCGCGGCTGGTTGCCGCCGATGCATCAGACGGACTCGCTGTTCCACAAGAAGACCGGCGCGGTGGGCTTCGTCTTCGGCTTCGATGTGGACAACCATGCGGTCAACACGGTGCCCAAGGAGACGCTCATCAAGATTACCAAGGCCGAAGACGGCGGGATGGGAGGCAAGGGTATCTGGGAGCCGGCGCAAAGCGGCCGGACCCCGGGGGCCGAGGGCGACATCATGCAACGCTATCTGGGCGGCGCGTTGACCAGCGTGGAGGAAACCTAGGCGGCGCTCGCGGCGCGCGGAGGGACGAGTGATGGGCAAAGCCTATGATGAAGAGGACCCGATGGCGCTGATGGGCCTCGCGGTGCCGGACGGCGACGCCGACCTGATGGCCGAGTGCCTCGTCGACGAGTTCGCCCGGATGGGTTACGACGCCGAGGCGTTGCTCGGGCTCTTCCGGAATCCTTTCTACGCTGGTGCGCACGCCATCTATCGCCGACAGGGCGAAGCGTATGTCCGTAGTATCGTCGAGCGCGTCCGCGGGCGATGGACGACCGGGAGCACGGGAGGCACGCATGCCTGAGGTCTACAACTGGCAACTCGGCCGCGAGATGGAGTACCCGTACGAGGAGCGCCATCCGCACTCGCAGTTCGCCGCCGTCTTCAACATCAACCGCTGCATCGGCTGCCAAACCTGCACGATGGCCTGCAAGTCCACGTGGACGTTCTCACGCGGGCAGGAGTACATGTGGTGGAACAACGTCGAGACCAAGCCGTATGGTGGCTATCCGCAGGGCTGGGACGTCAAGCTGCTGGAGAAGCTCGACGACGCGCACAAGCGGCGAGAGCGGCACGCGGTGTGGAAACGCTCGCCGCAGAGCGCTGCCGGCGGACCGTACGGGACCTACGAGGGGATGACGATCTTCGAGGCGGCCGACAAGCAGCCGAGCGACGCGTCGCAGCGGGCGCTGGGCTACCTGCCGGCTGACAGCGAATGGCGCGCCCCCAACATCTACGAAGATACGGCGCGCGGCCTCCCGGCGAAAGCGGACGGTTGGTATCCGGAGGGCGTCGCGCTGCCCGAGCACACGACGTGGTTCTTCTACTTACAGCGCATCTGCAACCACTGCTCTTATCCGGCGTGCCTGGCGGCGTGCCCGCGGCATGCGATCTACAAGCGGGACGAGGATGGCGTCGTGCTCATCGACCAGGAGCGCTGCCGGGGCTATCGCAAGTGCGTCGAGGCGTGCCCCTACAAGAAACCGATGTTCAGGGCGACAACCGGCGTGTCGGAGAAGTGCTTCGCCTGCTACCCGCGCCTCGAAGGGCGTGATCCGGTCCTGACGCCCAACGAGGCGCCGCTCGAGACCCGGTGCATGAGCGCCTGCGTCGGGAAGATCCGCCTCCAATCCCTGGTGCAGGTCGGCGACAAAGGCATCTGGAAGGAAGATCGGTACAACCCGGTCTACTTTCTGGTGAAGCACGAGAAGATCGCGCTGCCGCTCTATCCGCAGTTCGGTACGCAGCCGAACATCTACTACATCCCGCCCCGCTGGGTGCCGCGCACGTACCTGCACCAGATGTTCGGTCCGGGTGTCGACGTGGCGATCGAGAAGTACGTCGCCCCCAGCCGAGAGCTGCTGGCAGTGCTGCAGCTGTTCCGCGCTGCGCGGCAAATCATCTTCAAGTACGAGATCCAGGAAGGCAAGAAGGTGTTCGAGACCGAGATCGCGGGCCGGCAGTGGGCGATGTACAACGACACCGTCATCGGCTTCGACCAGCACGGACGCGAAGTGGTGCGAACGGCCGTCGAGGAGCCTGTGTTCGAGCGTTCGAAGGAGCACTTGAACTCGATCTGACGCGATCGCACTGGAGGCCGATATCGATGACGCATTCGTCGGAACGTTTCGAAGCGGCGCTCGCTCGCGGCGCCGTCTACCGGTTTCTCTCCAATCTGTTCGTGTACCCCGACCCTGACGTGTGGGCGGCCCTGCACGGGGAGGTGACGGACCATGCAGCGAACTCCTGGGCGTCCCTGGGGTGGTCTGTAAGCGGCTTCGAACCCCTGCGGTCCACGCTTCTCGAGTCATCTCGCGAGTTGTTCGAGGCGGAGTACGTCTCGATCTTCGGGCATACCGCGGCGGGGCGCGTTCCCCCCTACGAGGCCAGGTACGGTCCGAGGCACCTCTTCCAGGAAACCGAGTGTCTCGCCGATATCGCCGGCTTCTACGGGGCGTTTGGTCTCGAGACCGCGCAAGCCTGTCGGGAGCGCCCCGATCACATCGCCGTCGAGCTCGAGTTCGTGCACGTTCTCGGGGTCAAGGAGGCCTACGCACTCGAAAACCACTGGAGCGAGCGGGCCGCGCTGTGTGTGGAAGCGCGCCGCGATTTCATGCAACAGCACCTCGCCCGCTGGGCACCCAGCTTCTTGCGCCGCCTGGCCGAAGCGGCGAGCCGTGGGCTCTTCGAGAAGGTCGCCGAGGTGACCGCGGCCTGCCTGGCTGCCGACCTGCTGTCGCTCGGCGTGTCAGCGCCTTCCGACGATCTCGAACTCAGCGAGGTCACGCTCGATCCGGCCGGATCCAATTTTTCGTGTGCGGCGGAGGGAGATGCGGACGGCGTCACGTCGCACGGCTTTCCCCTGAAGGAGGAAGTGGGATGAGCAGCAAACCCGTCGGATGGCTGGTAGGCGCATCGCTGACGCTATTGGTAGGGTTGCCTCCGGCAGCGGGGGCGGTGAAGCAGGCGCACAAGGCCCCGGTGAAAGGCAAGGCGGTGTACCTCCAGCACTGCGCCGTCTGTCACGGGCCGAATGGCGATGGGAAGGGACCTGCGGCGTACCTCCTCTTTCCGAAACCACGCGACTTCACCCGCGGCGTGTTCAAGTTCCGCTCGACCCCGACGATTCCGACCGATGCGGACTTGCTCCGAACCGTCACCCAGGGGGTGCCCGGCACGGCCATGCCGGGTTGGTCCAATCTGAGCGCGGATGACCGGCAAGCGGTCATCACCTACATCAAGAGTCTCTCCGATCGGTTTGCGAAGCCGGCCATTCCCCTCGATATCCCGAAACCGCCGGAATTGACGCCAGAGCTGGTCACCGCCGGCAAGCAACTCTATCTCGACGCCGGGTGCGACACGTGCCACGGCCTCGGGGGCCGTGGTGACGGAGGATCGGCGGGCCAGCTGAAGGACGAGTGGGGCTTCCCGATCACGCCGCGCGATCTGACTCGCCCGAGCACGTTCAAGGAAGGCGGGACCCCGGAAAGCATCTACCGGGTGATCATGGTGGGCATCGGAGGCACCCCGATGCCCACATTTGCTGGAGCGTTGACGGACGAACAGGCGTGGCAGCTGGTCGCGTATGTACGGTCGCTCGCGCACGAGGGCCAGGAAACCTTGCCGCCGAGCGCGCCCGCACTCATTGTTGCGCAGCACGCCGCTTCGCGGATCGATCCGCAAGACCCCTTCGCCAAGGCCTGGGAGACGGTCACGCCGGTTGCCGTCCGACTCATGACCCTCTGGAAGCGGCCAGCGGTGGTGCCGGAGATTACCGTGCGTGCCCTGTATGACGACCGTGACCTGGGATTGCTGGTCGAGTGGGAAGACGCCAGCGCCAACTTCGCGGCCGCCCGTCCGCAGGATTTTTCCGACGCCGTGGCGGTTCAGTTTCCGCTCGCAAACAAGGCGCCGAGCTTCACGATGGGGGAGACGGCGGGCGCGGTGAATATTTGGCACTGGCGTGCGAACCGCGAGCTGGAAGCCGCCAGCTACGCCTTGGCCAAGACGTATCCAGATCAGACCGTCGACATGTATCCTCTCGACGCAGATCCAACCTTCCAGACCGCCCGCGCGGTCGGGAATGCCGTCGCCGCCATCAAAGCTCCGGCCAGCGTGACCGAGTTGAACGCCGAGGGTTTCGGCACACTGACCCCGCAACCGGCGGACGACCAGCAGATCCGCGGACGCGGTGCGTGGCGCGATGGGAAGTGGCATGTCGTGATCGTTCGTTCTCTCAAGACCACCAGCCCGCGCGACCGGCAGTTTGCCGCGGGTCAGCAGGTGCCCGTGGCCTTTGCGGTCTGGAATGGGGCGGAGCAGGATCGTAACGGTCAGAAGGCCGTGTCGGTGTGGCAACAGCTACGCATCGGCTCGACGCCTTGACTCCGCATCAGCTGCTCAACTGAGCTCGGGTTTAATGGTCGCCCCTGTGAGCTGCTCAGCCACCGGCACATCAAAACAAGGCGAGCGTTGCCACGGCTACGAGACCGAAATCACATGTAATTCCCTTTGAACGTTCGGTGCGGTTGATTACCGGGCCGGGAGATCGCCGCCCCGGGTCAAGGCGCACATAGACAGGAGCAGCTATGGATTTCACCACGATGATCGACGTGAGGCGGATCCCGCCGCCGCAACGGCATCCGCTGATCTTCCAGACATTCGAAGGTCTGCAGGCCGGCCAGGCCTTCCTGCTGGTCAACGATCACGACCCTAAGCCGTTATACTACACCTTCAAGGCCGAGCGTGACGGGCAATTCGACTGGGAGTATTTGGAGCAAGGACCCGAGGTGTGGCGCGTACGGATCGGGCGGGTTGCGTAGCTGCTGGCGACGATGACTGCCTCAGCGTCGATGGTCGAGGGGCTGGCCGAGCAGATCGTCGCGTGCACACCAGATGGAGTGATCTTCGCGGACCGGGCCGGCACGATTCGTTTCTGGAATGCGGGCGCCGAGGCGATGTTTGGATATTCCGCGCAGGAAGCGATCGGACAGCCGCTCGCGTTGATCATTCCCGAGCGGCTGCGCGCGCGACACGACGAAGGGTACCGCCGTGTGATGCAAACCGGGGTGACACAGTACAGCGGGAGGCGATTGCTCGCCGTGCCGGCCATGCGCAAGGACGGCGAGCGGGTCTCCGTGGAATTTAGCGTTGCGCTGCTGCACGACACGGATCGGACATTGCGGGGCGTGGCCGCCGTGATGCGCGACGTCACTGACCGCTGGCGCAAGGAGAAGGAGACTACCGAGCGCCTTGCAGCCCTGGAGGCGAAGTCGAAATAGAGATGCACTCGCAACCCCCAGTACAACGCTCAGCGCCGTCGGCGATGCAGAAGTGGGTTCCGGTCATCGCGGCGGACCGCCGTACTGGCTGCGGCCTTTGCGTGGAGGCCTGCGGGCCCGCCTGCCTCGAAATCGTGGACAACGTTGCGGTGCTCGTCCGCCCTGACCAGTGCGGCAGCGAAGAACACTGTATCGCGCCATGTGGGGACGATGCCATCCGCATGGATTGGGTACCAACGGAAGGCAACCGAGGGGTCGGCCGCTGGTACACAAGCCCGACGTAAGAGAGGACAGGATCATATGAAACGATCACTCGCCGCGAGCCTGCTCGTACTGGTCGCACTGGCTCCTGCCCGCGTTTGGGCCCACTGCGACGGTATGGATGGTCCGGTCGTCATCGCCGCGCAAAAGGCCCTTGATACCGGTAACGTGAACCTTGTGCTCATCTGGGTCCAGAAAGCGGACGAAGCGGAAATCACGAAGGCCTTCGAGCGCACGGCTGCGGTGCGGCAGTTGAACTCGCAGGCGAAAGAGCTCGCCGACATGTACTTCTTCGAGACGCTGGTGCGCATTCATCGCGCCGGCGAAGGTGCACCCTATACTGGCCTCAAGCCTGCCGGCCGTGATCTCGGACCGGCAATCCCGGCTGCAGATAAGGCACTGCAGACGGGATCAGTTGAACCGCTGGTGAAGCTGGTCACCGAAGCCGTGGAGCATGGCGTGCGGAAGCATTTCGCCGCGGCCAACGGCAAGAAGACCTACGACAAGAACGACGTCGAGGCAGGCAGGAAGTACGTGGAAGCGTACGTTCCGTTCGTGCACTACGTGGAGCGCATCTACGAGGCGACGGAGACCGCTGCGCACGGGCATTTTCACGAGGCGCAAGGGTCGGCGGCGCACGCCGACTAGAAAGGTATGACGATGACACTCGAACGTTTGACGGGTAGTGCAGAGCGTCCGCTCGATGCCCCGCTGCTCACCTTCGACATCCCCGCGCTATTGACCCAAGTGAAGCAGGAGAGCACCTGGCGGACCGGAAGCCGCAATGCGATCACTTTGCTGAAGACGCAGGGGTTGCGGGTGGTGCTCGTGGCCATGCATGCGGGTACGATGATCCCGTCTCACCGAGCGGAGGGACCGATTGCGGTGCAGCTTCTTGAGGGCCAACTGGTGTTCAGTGCGGGATCCAAGAACGTGACGCTTGCCCCAGCGCAGTTGCTGACGCTCCAGCCCGGAATTCCTCATGATCTTGAGGCTAAAGGCGAATGCGCGTTTCTCCTGACAATTGCCACTGAGACGCCTCACCCCGTGGAGTGAGGTCGCGACACTCTCTGCACGAAGCAATGAAGAAATCTCGAACGCTGCGTCGGCTTCGGACACTGGACTGGGAGGCCATGGCGGGAGTTACGGCCGCCGTGGTCGCCTTGGTGCTGCACTTCCTACATGTGGTCGAGCAGCCCGTCCTACTCGCCATCACGTTGGTGATTCTCGCGCTCATCCTGATCCGTGATCTCCGTCGCGAGGGTCGCGAGGAGCACGCCCTGGAGGTTGCGGAACGCACGCAGGCCGCGGTGCTGAAGTTGCAATCCGCGCTCACTTTCCCCGATACGATTCTGATCGGCCCATCGCGTCTGCGCGCCGAAAGCGAGCAGTTCGCACGGCGCGCGTGCGGGGACATGACGTGGTTCAACGTTTGCCTTCTCATGTTCGTGCCGCAGTCGCTGTTCGATGCGCTGCTGCGGCCGGCAGTCGAGAATCCCCGCGTCACCGGGATCCAGTTTATTCTGGATGCGAGCGAGAAGGAGATGTGGGTCACGCAGGTCGCTCCAAAGCTTGTGGCGTGTCTTGGGGGTGAGAAGGTCAGGGAGCCGCGTTGGTGCGAGCTGAAAGAAAGCGTTTCGTTCATCCTCGCCGAGATCGAGCCCGAAGGTGTCATGGAAGCGCACTTGAGCTTTTGGGGTGAGCCGTTCATGTCACGGTCGACGGGCCGGCAGATCCCTCGCTACATCTTTCACGTGCAAGGACATTCCGAGTTGATCGGCCGGCTCGTCGAGCTGGAACGGCATTACCGGAGCGGCGCGGCGCCCGCCTGAAGGCAAGGAAGGCACGAGATGAAGACGATGTCTGCTGTTCCGAAAGAGCACCCCCAATCATGCGTAGCCGTGCGTAAAACGCACCTGTTATGACTCCGTTCGACCGCTCGCTGCGTCCGTCCACGCTTTGCATCCACGCCGGCACTTATCACGACGAACGCACGGGTGGAGCGTGCAGTCCGATCTTTTCGTCCACCGCTTGCGCCTTCCCGAATTCGGCCAACGAGAACTTCTACCCGCGCTACTTCAACACACCCAACCAGCGGGTCATCGAGCAGAAGATGGCGGCGCTGGAAAGAGGCGAGGCCGCGCTCGTGTTCGGCTCGGGCATGGCGGCGATCTCGACCGTGCTTTTCGCGTACCTCAAGCCCGGCAATCACGCGGTCTTCCAAGCCGACCTGTACGGCGGCACCTTTCTCTTCGCTCGGGAACTGGCACAGATCGGCATCGCCGTCTCGTTCGCCCGCACCGCTGAGGAATTCGCCGCCAAGCTGCAGCCGGAAACCAAAGTGATCTACGTCGAGTCCCCGTCCAACCCGCTGTTGCGCGTGGTGGACCTTGCAGCCATCGGCCAGCTCGGTCGCGAGCGGGGCGTGCTCACGATTGCTGGCAACACGTTCGCCACGCCGATCAATCAAAACCCCCTCGATCTGGGCATCAATGCGGTCGTCCACAGCGGCACCAAGTACCTCAACGGCCACAGCGATCTGAACGCGGGCGTCGTGGTTTCCTCCCGCGAAGTCATCCAGCGCGTGACCGAATACGCCGTCAATCACGGCGGTCTGTTGGACGCGCACGCCTGTTTTTTGCTGGAGCGCGGTTTGAAGACCCTGGCGTTGCGGGTTAAACAGCATAACGAGAACGCTGCCGCCTTGGCCGAGTTCCTCCTGCACCATCCCGCCGTGGAGGCGGTCCATTATCCGGGGTTGCCGTGCCATCCCGACCATGCCATCGCCGCCCGACAGATGCGCGGCTTCGGCGGGATGCTCGCGTTCGAATTGCGGGCGGCCACACGGGTGGATGACGTGCTCGCCGGCTTCCGCCTCGTCATGCCGGCACTGAGCTTGGGCGGTGTGGAGAGCCTCGTGTGCATCCCCAGCCGCACGTCGCATCGCAAGATGAGCGACGAGGAACGGCAGCGCGCTGGGATTAGCAATGGCTTGGTGCGCATGTCGGTGGGAGTCGAGGACATCGAGGATCTGCTGGAGGATCTTGCTCGCGGGCTGGAGGTGGTTGGGTGCGGCTGACCTTTAGAGGCCGCCGGGGACGCAACGCGAACCGGCCCAAGACCCATTTCCCGCAACGTCAAACTTAACGACTATGATGTCCGAAAAGACTGTCTGCGCCATCCAACACGTCGCTTGTGAAACGCCAGGCTTGATTGCCGAGGTGCTCGAAGCGCAGGGCATCGCCATCGAGTACGTCCGCCCGTTCCAGCAGCAGGCGGTGCCGCGCTCGCTCAGTCGGTGCGCCGGCCTCGTGGTGATGGGCGGACCGATGGGAGTGTACGAACAAGATGAGTATCCATTCCTGAGAGACGAAATTCGCCTGATCGAGCAGGCGCTCGGGTCCGACAAGCCGGTGCTCGGGGTTTGCCTGGGCAGTCAACTGCTCGCCGCGGCGCTCGGCGCGCCCGTCACAGGCGGGCCGCGCAAGGAAATCGGATGGTTCCCGGTTACGCTCACCCCTGCGGCGGCGCAACTGCCTTCGTGGCGTGCGGTGCCGTCCCGTTTCACCGCCTGGCACTGGCATGGCGATGTCTTCGCGCTGCCCTCCGGCGCCATGCCGTTGGCCTCGTCAGAGTTGACCGCCCACCAAGCCTTCGCCTTCGGGCGTGCGGCTTTGGGGATTCTGTTTCATCTGGAAGTGACCGAAGCGATGATCGCTGGAATGGTCGCCCATTTCGCCGGCGAACTGCGTGAGGCCGGGGTGCAGGGTCCGCAACTTGCCGCTCAGGGATGCCGCTTCCTGCCGGAACTCAGCACCATCGCGCAGACCGTCTTCGGGGGTTGGGCCGGCTCGGTGAAACAAAGCTAACGAGTCGCAGGCCACAACCAACGCAGAGGAAAGGCCGTAGCCATGACAAAGGTCAAGAGGCCCCACTCCCATCATACGCCTGGACCCGTCGCAAGATTTCTCACTGCCGACCACGCGCGCTTGGATGCGCTGCTCCAACGTGCCGATGCTGAACCCAGCACGATTGATCCGGTGGCCTACGCCGAGTTCCGCGCCGGTCTGCTGAAACACATCGGCATTGAGGAGAAGCTCCTGTTGCCGGCGGCACAACGCGCCCGGGGCGGCGAGCCGCTTCCGACTGCCGCCAAGCTGCGACTGGATCACGGCGCGCTCGCTGCCCTGCTCGTGCCCACGCCGACGCCGGCGATCACCGGCGCCATTCGTACTATCCTCACGGCGCACAACGCAGTCGAAGAAGGCCTTGGTGGCGTGTACGAGGTCTGCGAGCAATTGGTGGGTCCGGAAGCCGACACGCTGCTAGCACGCCTGCGAGCCGCGCCGGATGTGCGGGTGAACCCGCACGTCGATAGTCCACTCGTCCGCGACGCCACGCGCCGTG
Organism: Binatia bacterium; assembly: GCA_044450645.1. GTDB lineage: Bacteria > Desulfobacterota > Binatia > HRBIN30 > HRBIN30 > JAGDMS01. The sequence goes on along the minus strand of JBIOJG010000071.1, from coordinate 7,866 downwards.
CGGTGGCCCGGGCCGGGTTCGATCCGGACGCGCTGCAGCTGTGAGCCGCAGGTAGGACATAGACCGGAACATGGCGCGTACCGATTGCAGAAGTGGTCTAGCTCCAGCCGCCACGCCCACTCAGATCGGGCGCAGTGAGCAAAGGCAGTGATGCGACCCGTTGCCCGCTTCCCGCTCATGGCGATGGGCATGTTTGCCCTGCTTGCCGGCATGTGGGCCGGCCTGGTGCGGCTGGGGTGGAACTGGCCCACGCCGCGGCCGACCTTCGGGCTGGTGCACGGGCCCCTGATGATCTCCGGCTTCGTGGGCACGCTGATCGGGCTCGAGCGCGCCGTGGCGTTGAAACGCCGCTGGGCCTACGCGGCTCCACTCTTCACGGCGCTAGGCGCAATAGCGTTGCTCGCAGGCGCATCGCATTGGGTGGCGCCGCTGCTGATGACGAGCGCGAGTGCCGTTCTGATCGCGGTCTTTGCGGTCGTGATCTGGCAGCAGCCCGCGCTGTTCACGATCACCATGGGATTGGGCGCAGTGACGTGGTTCGTCGGCAATGGCGTGTGGCTTGGCGGCGGCGACATTCCAGAGTCGGTGTCATGGTGGGTGGGGTTCCTGGTGCTGACCATCGCTGGCGAGCGCTTGGAACTCAGCCGCATGGTGCAGTTGACGCGGTGCAGCGAGTGGATGTTCCTCGCCGTGGTGGGTCTGCTGCTGTTCGGGTTCGCTGGTGGCGGCATCGCGGTCGACATCGGAGCGTCTGTGACCGGTGTGGGGATGTTCGGCCTCACCATGTGGTTGGCGTGTCACGACGTCGCGCGACGCACGGTACGTCAAACCGGCTTGCCGCGTTTCATCGCAGTCTGCCTGTTGTCGGGTTATGTGTGGCTCGGCATGGGTGGTCTGCTCGCCATCGGCTACGGCAGCGTGGTCGCCGGGCCGCATTACGATGCCGTGCTCCACGCGGTGCTTCTGGGGTTCGTGTTCTCGATGATCTTCGGACACGCGCCCATCATTTTCCCGGCAGTGTTCGGCTTCGCGGTCCCGTTCCGTCCGATCTTCTATGCCCACTTGGCGCTGCTGCACCTCTCGGTCGCGTTGCGCCTCCTCGGTGATGCGCTCTTCATCGTTCCCCTGCGCCAGTGGAGTGGATTGATGAACGCCCTGGCGATCTTGTTCTTCCTCGCAAACACGATACGCTCGATCCTGACTCAGCGCCGGGCCGCGCGCCACCCGGCTACGCAACACAGCCGTTGCGCGAGCGTAAACGAGTAGGGTGATGACGAACGACGAACAGATCTGGAATGCCTTGCGCACCGTGCTCGACCCCGAGATCGGGATCAACGTGGTCGATCTCGGGTTGGTATACACCGTCGAGGTATCAAACAGCCGAGTCCGCGTCGCCATGACGATGACCTCACAAGCCTGTCCCCTCCACGCGTACCTGAGGGAGGCAGCCGAGACGGCCATCCGGCAATTCGCTCCTGACATCGGAGTGGTGCAGGTTGATATGGTATGGGACCCCCCGTGGAGTCCTAGCATGATGTCCGACGCGGCCAAGCAGCGACTTGGGTGGCGGTCGTGACTCCCGCGGCCTCTGCAGGCGCGTGCAGCGGCTGCATCGCGCCATCGAGCCACGAAATGAGCAACCCGAGTGACGGCGAGATTTTTCAGCCGGTTGCTGAGCCAACTCAGTGAACGGCGCTGGAGCTTCGATCCGAGATCTGTGTTGGAAGAAATCGCCATGAGCGTGCCTGCATATGCGGGACTCACGTACGAACGGGTTGGCTGGCTGGGCTATCCCTTGCCCGATGGTGACGCGGCCGAGGCTGACTCCCTCACGCGGTGTGGGCTTGAGAAAACACAGAGTGGTTCAAGATGATCAAACTGAAACGCGCGTACGACCCGGCTACTCCCGACGACGGCACGCGTTATCTCGTCGAACGGTTGTGGCCACGCGGGAAAAGGAAGACGGAGTTGCAGCTCGATGCGTGGCTCAAAGAGGTAGCGCCGAGCGACGGCTTGCGGCGCTGGTTCGGACATGACCCGGCGAAGTGGGCGGAGTTTCGGCGTCGCTACTTCAAGGAACTGGATGGACAGGCCGCAGCATGGGAGCCCATCCTACAGGCCAGCCACCACGGCATGGTCACGTTGGTCTTCAGCGCACACGACGGCGAACACAACAACGCCGTCGCGTTGAAGGAGTACCTGGGACGCCACATGGGAGGGAAGCGGGCGGCGGTGCACCGATAAACTTCGCACATGGGGAGCGGAAGGGATGACCGACAAACTGAGGACGGAATGCGTCGCCAGCACCATGCCATCGTCTCAGCCTCAGCGAGGTTCGAGGAGGCTGCAGGAGGAAAAGAATAGGCATGAAGCGTGACTACCATCCACCCTCACGCACGGCGCAGAGCGGCAGCAAGCCGCAGACAATCCAGCTGCGCGTGAAACGGCAAGATACCGCTCAGAGCCAGCCGTACTGGCAAGAGTTTGAGATTCCGTACAAGCCGCAGCACAACGTCATCTCTGTCCTGATGGAGATCCGGCGTAATCCGGTGACACGTGACGGGCAGCCCACGCCGCCAGTGGTGTGGGAATCGAGTTGTCTAGAGAACGTCTGCGGCTCATGCACGATGCTCATCAACGGCTGGGTGCGCCAGGCCTGCACGGCATTGGTCGATCAGCTCGACCAGCCGATTGTCCTTGAGCCGATGACCAAGTTCCCTGTCGTGCGTGATCTGATCGTGGATCGGAGCCGGATGTTCGAGCACCTCACGCGCATCAAAGCGTGGGTCCCGATCGATGGAACCTACGATCTTGGTCCCGGGCCGCGGGTCTCGTCCCAGACGCAGGAGTTCGCGTACATTCTCTCGACGTGTATGACGTGCGGCTGCTGTCTGGAAGCGTGCCCGCAGGTCAATGACCACTCTCCGTTCATGGGTCCTGCGGCCATGGGGCAGGCGGTCCTGTTCACGCTGCACCCGACGGCGGCACTGAACAAGGACGAGCGCCTCGAGGCTGTGATGGGACTGGGCGGCGTCACCGACTGTGGCAATGCGCAGAACTGCGAACGGGTCTGCCCGAAAGGGATCCCGCTCACACGAGCGATCGGCGAGTTAGGCCGGCAAACAACGATTAAGTTTATCAAAGACCTGTTGTGGCGATGAACCAATTTACGCCACGGCAGGAGCTGCTTGTGAAGGAGGTGAGCATGGCCGGTGGAACAGCGAGTGATCAGACGCTCTCTTCGTGGTGGAGGCGCGGCGTTGTCCTCATCGTCGTGTCGGGCTTGGCTATTCTCATCTGGCTCGCTGCGAAAACGTATACAGACGCGCCACCCATCCCTAACAAGGTGGTGACTTCCTCCGGAACAGTGCTCTTCACCGGAGGGGATATCCTCGGCGGGCAGCAGGTCTTCCTGCGCTACGGCTTGATGGAGAACGGGACCATATGGGGCCACGGCGCCTACCTCGGGCCGGACTTCTCGGCTGAGTATCTGCACACGCTGGCGGGCGACGTCGAGCAGACGATCGCCCAGCAACGTTACGGCGAGGATCCGCGTGGGCTCAATCCGGCACAGCGCAGCGGCGTGGATGCGGAAGTTGCCCAACTGTTGCAGACGAACCGGCACGATCCGAGAGCCAACACCCTGACGTTTACGGAACCCGAGGTCCTTTCGTATCGGCAGCAGATCGCGAAGTGGACGACGTACTTCGGTGAACCCACGACGAGTGCCGGCTTACCGCCCCGCTACATTCATGATCCTGACGAGTTGCGGCAACTGACCGCCTTCTTTGCCTGGACGGCGTGGGCATCGGTCGCCCGGCGTCCGGCATGCGGCTACTCGTATACGAACAACTTTCCTTACGATCCCAGGGTTGGAAATGTACCGAGCAGCGACGCGCTGCTTTGGAGTGCGCTCAGTTTGATCACGCTGCTCGGGGGGACAGCGCTCGTGCTGCTGGCCTTCGGGCGATTCGACTATCTGGGCTGGAAGAGCAAGGGCGCACACGTCCACCCGCAACTGCTGCCCGGCATCACCACGGCCAGCCAACAAGCCACGATCAAATACTTCGTTGTCGTCGCCCTGCTGTTTTTCGCGCAGGTGTTAGTGGGTGGCGCCACCGCGCACTACCGTGCCGAGCCCGGCGGCTTTTACGGCATCGACTTGGCGCGCCTGCTGCCCAGCAACATCGTCCGCACGTGGCATCTGCAGCTGGCGATCTTCTGGATCGCCACCGCGTACGTCGCCGGCGGTTTGTTGCTGGCACCGTCCCTCGGGGGCGGTGATCCGCGCGGACAAGTCGCCGGCGTCAATATCTTATTCGTCGCGCTCGTCGCCGTTGTCAGCGGCAGTCTGCTGGGCGAGCTTCTCGGCATCAATCAGCTCCTCGGTGATCTCTGGTTCTGGATCGGTCATCAGGGGTGGGAGTATCTCGATCTCGGCCGTGCCTGGCAGGTGTTGCTGGCCATCGGTTTGCTGCTTTGGCTCGTCTTGCTGTTCAGGGCCGTCGCGCCGGCACGACGCGATCCGGAGCGTCGCGAGATCGCGTCGCTGTTTCTGTATTCCGCCGCGGCGATTCCGGTTTTCTATCTGCCCGCGATGTTTTTCGGCAGTACCAGCAACTTTTCGGTGGTCGATATGTGGCGCTTCTGGATCATTCACCTGTGGGTGGAAGGGTTCTTCGAACTGTTCGTCACGGTGATGGTGGCGATCATCTTCCACCAGTTGGGTATCATCACGCCGGTGACCGCGGCGCGCGTCGTCTATCTCGATGCCGTCCTCTATCTCGGCGCCGGGATTCTCGGCACCGGGCATCACTGGTACTGGACCGGGCAAGGTGTGGCGACCATGGCGGTAGCGGCGACGTTCTCGGCAATGGAGGTGGTACCGCTGACGTTGCTGACGCTCGACGCGTGGGACTTCGTGAAACTCTCGCGAGCGCACTGCGATGTCTGCGGCAAACAGGTGGCCGTCCCGCACAAGTGGACGTTCTACTTCTTGATGGCCGTCGGTGTGTGGAACTTCATTGGCGCTGGCGTCTTCGGGTTTCTCATCAACCTGCCGATCGTTAGCTACTTCGAAGTCGGCACCATCCTCACGCCCAATCACGGGCACACCGCGATGATGGGTGTGTTCGGAATGCTGGCGATGGCGCTGCTGGTGTTCGCGTCTCGCCAAGTACTGGCGGACGCGCAGTGGGGGCGCATTGAACGGTACGTCCGGATATCGTTCTGGGGATTGAATGTGGGCTTGACGCTCATGGTGCTAAGCAACCTCTTCCCTGGCGGGGTGTTGCAGCTGTGGGACGTCTTGCAGAACGGCTACTGGCACGCACGCGGGCCGGGGTTCCTCAACCTGCACCTGACGCGCACCATTGAATGGTGTCGTTTGCCGGGCGACATCGTGTTCATCGCTGCAGGCGTTGTTCCGGCTGTGATCGCCGTGTCGTTGACGTACGTGTCGCAACGTCGCGGGGCACCGGCTTCAGGGACGTGACAGCGTCGTCTTGCTGGCGCGGCCGTGGGGCGCCGGCAGCCGGAGCCGAAGCGGGGGAGCGTTCGGGAACGACGACGAAGAAAGGTGGCGCGTCTGTCTTGTCCTTCCTGCTGCTGATGTCGACGAACCATCCACTCACTATGTCCTCGTGATAACGGCCGACACCGAAAGATTCACGGCGTGGCAGCGAGGGTTGGCACCGATACGTCTCCGATGGCGCGCAGCAACTCCACCTGCGCGGCGTCGTAGTCGACGATGGCATCGACAAGCGCGGTCCGTGCAGCGGTGAGCGCCCCCTGGGCTTCGATGACTTCGAGCTCCAATCCCGCACCGTTCTTGAAACGATCCTGACTGAGCGAGAGGGATTCCTCAGCGGCGACCAGGCCACCCTGCGCGGCGCCGACGCGTGCCTTGGCAGTCAGCATCGACGTGTGTGCCTGCACTACGTCGGCCTTGACGGCCTGTTCGATCTGGGTGCGCTGCAGGTGCGTTTGCTCCAGTCGCGCGCTTGCCACTTGGAGATCGCCAATCGACGAGGGGGTGAAGGTCCAGCCGACGAAGCCGCCGTAAATCTGTCGATTGCCGACATCGAAGCTGCGGCCGATGCCGCTTTCCTCGAATGCTCCGTAGACGGTCGGGCCGAGCGCCTTCGCCAGCACGCCGCTGCGCGTGTTCCAGGCGGCACGGATGCGGAAATCGGATTCGTGGACTTCCGGCCGCTGTGCCAGTGCGTGGGCGATCAGCTCTGCTAGCGGGCGCTCAGGGCCGATGGTGACCGTGTCCGAGCCGTTGCAGTCGCCGGTACACGTCGTGGGTGAAACTGGGACCGAGTTGTACTCGTACGCGCCGATGGAGCAGCTTGTGGCGCCATTACCCGGCCGGACGTAGCCGCGCTGGTCGAGGTTGTTCACGGGCGGTGCCGCGCAGACGGACTCATTGCCAGCGTTGACCGCCGGGCTGCCCGCTTGGAGCGCGATGGTTTGGGTCGGTCCGCCGTTGTTCTGAAGCCCGGTGGGGTCGAGAACGGGGTTCGTGTTACAGAACGAGCTGCCGCTGGTACTGGTGCAGCCGCTGCCCGTGAAGCCGCACGTCGTGCCGTCGTCGATGTTGTGGCCGCCATCTGTAACGCTGCCGGCGCAATTGCCGCCCCACGTGCTATTGGCGATGATCGTGTTGGTAACGGTGACCGTGCCCTCGAAGATGTAGATGCGGCCGCTGGAGATGCCGGCTCCGCCGCCCAAGCCGTCGTAGCCTGCGCTGTTGCCGGAGAAGGTGCTGTTGGTGACCGTCAGCGTGCCGCCGTCGTTGTAGATGCCGCCGCCGACGTAACCCGCGCTATTGCCGGAGAAGGTACTGTTGGTGACCGTCAACGTGCCGCCGTTACTGAAGATGCCGCCGCCAAAGTCCGCGCTGCCGCTGGCGATGGTGAGGTTCTGGACCGTGAGGTTGACGCCACTGTTCACGGAGAAGACGCCCACGCTGTTCCCGCCGCTGATCGTGATCAGACTCCCGCCGTCAATGGTGGTGTCGGCGCTAACGCTCTTGGTGCTGGTGACGGTAATCGTGGCGGTGCCCCCGCAGTTGAAGGTCACGGTGCCGTCGAAACTCCCGCCACCTGGGAGGCAGGCAGTCAGCGCGGACTCGGTGCAGCTCGCACCCGTGCCGGTGCCGACGACGCACGCCAGGGCGCGTGAGGGCAGAGTGAGACATGGCAGGAGCAGAGCCAGCCCTACGCCGCTGGAGCGTAATGCTGTCTTCCTCATTGTCGCCTTCCTCTCTTGCCGCCTCGGGTCTATCACGAGCACCTCGGCGAAGGCGAACTCCGCGATCAGCTCCAATTGGGCGACGATGCGCTCCCGGGTCCACCCGGTGCGTGTGGCCAGCTGCGCGCGGCCTGCCTGAATCGCCGTCTGAACTCTACTTTTCCCTACCAACCGCGAGCCGATCTTGTCCGCGTTCTTGGCACTGTAACCGGCGGCGCGTGCGGCCCGGGCGGCGTTCAGGTCGACCAGCTACTCCTCCACAAACCGCTGTTGTTTGGGGGGTCAGGGTGCGCCGCCGGGTGCGCGATAGTGAACCACCGAAATGGCGAACGGAGACTTCCTGCGACTTTGGCCCGGTGGTCGTCGCCGGACAGGTGTTCTCTGGTTCTGCCACCTCGCGCGAGGCGCCGCCACCACGCGGGGATCTTGATCGATTCTCCGGAAGGTCCGAAGCACCGCGGACTGGGCAGCGGAGGTCGCAGGCTGATGCGAAACAGTCTCTCCCGGTTGCCTCGGCGGTTGCCTCTATGCCTTCGATCGCATCAAAGGCCGAGAACCCTCATGAAGGCGCGGAACCCCCATGAAGGCCGGGAAGGGGCAGAACCGCCG
>JBIOJG010000070.1:0-28192 GCA_044450645.1 Binatia bacterium | reverse complement strand
TCAGCGCCACGATCTCGACCCCGGTGAGGACATGGGTACCCCAAACACCAGCGTCTCCGTCGCGTCGTTCATGCTCTCGCCGCTGCCGGCGCTACACTAAATTCGGATGCCGACTGTCTCACTTTCATTGACAGGCTCCGAAAGCCCAGGGCGCGGCGGAGATTCCGCCCCACTGTTCACGGAGCAATTGGAAGAGATCCATGAACCCTTCTGTGGTGCGGATAACGTGGAATGGTACCCTCTCGAAGCATGGCGGCTATACTGCAAACACGGCTCAGGAATCAACAGGTTGGGCGGTCGATCATCGAGGGCTCGCACGCCTCCGAATGCAAGCCGGGTTGCACGCTTGCACCCGGGGCCGCGAGGATCACTGCACTGCTACGCTCACGCTGCGCTGGAGACCGGCGGCACTGGCGGTGCCGGCGGCGGCGGATTGTCCGGCGCGTGTTTGCCGTTGCGGCCGCTGTTCCGCCGCTTGCTCGAACAGCGTGGTGTACAGATACGGCTCGCCGTCATTAACGCCCGCGCCAATGCGTCGACCGCCTCATCCTGCTCGCGATCGCGTGGCGCCACCTTCGCCTGCGCCGTATGCAGCGCCGCCTCTGCCGCATCGACCTTGCCTTGCGCCAAAGTGAACTGATTGGTAGGAGCTATCCTCATGGCAGCGCGTTCTCTCTCGACATTGCCGCTGTGGGAACGGTTCGAGCGGACGGCCCGTGCGCGGCGGCGTGATCCGCTGCGTTTGTTGACCACGTATATGCGCGAGCGGCTGGAGGCGTGGGACGACCAGGCCCTCGACGCCGACATCCGGTGCGATCTGCGCGACAGCCCGTATTCCGAACGCGAAGCGGTCGCGATCGTGCGGCGCGTCCGCAATGAACCGCGAGCGCGGCGTGCCGCCTCGTAAGGCGCGCATCCCGGTTGTCCTGAGCACCAACGTCATCGTTGGCTTCCACCTGAGCCGGCGGCGTCACTCGCCGCAGGCACGAGTGTCCCAACGACCGTGATCTGCTGGACATACCGGCCGCACTCCGACGCTCAGCATGCAGGACAACCATTCCTCCGTGCGCAGCAAGCATTCCTTCGCTTTGCGCGTCCGCGCGCATCGACCTATACTGAGTTCGGCATCTTTAGCGAGGTAACCCAATGAGCGTGATTGCAGTAGAAGGCGTTGTTGATCGCGGGGTAGTACGTCTCACGAGTGCAGTGACCTTACCGCAGGGCACCAAGGTTTATGTTGTGGTTCCCGATTCGATGCCCGCGGCGCTGGCTCACATGCGGAGTCCCCGTCTCGCACACCCAGAGCAAGCCGCTGACTTCCACATGGACGTGACCAAAGCGTAATGCGATGCCCGACTACGACACGAAGGGATTCAATCCGCCTGCGCCGGTCGCATATGTAGATCTCATCCATCCGGACACCGGTGCAAGGTGGTCGCGTGTGCCAATGCTCCTCGATAGCGGCGCTGACGTGACCGTAGTCCCTGCAAGTGTTGCTGATCGCCTTGGCATATCCCTGGCCGGTGCGCCCGAGTACGAGTTGATGGCATATGATGGCACCATTCGCCCGGCGCCCGCAGTGCGGTTGAAGCTGGTATTCCTTGACCGTACTTTCAACGGTCAGTTCTTGCTGGTTGAACAGGGGCCTGGTGTCATTGGCCGCAATGTCTTGAACGCGATCTCGATCGTGCTCGACGGGCCGCAACTCAAGTGGAGCGAAGCCACGGCCGCCTGAGTGGACGGCATCCCCTGCCCGTGAACCCCCTTCCACAGGTCCAGGGACGTAATCCACAGGTTTGCCTCGTTCGTTTCTTCACGACTATAGTTGTCGCCGTCGAACTGAGGAGAGACCGTGATGCCGTCATTTCCGCGCGCGCTGCGCCGCTGTTGCCTTGCCGGTCTGCTGTCGCTGTCCTTGTCGGGATGCGTGTTCGTCACCGGCAATTTCAACCCCTTCACCTCCAAGCCCGAGCCGCTGGAGGAGCACGTGATCTCCGGTGAAGGGAGCGCCAAGGTGCTGCTGATGGACATCTCCCGAACCATCGGCAGTCAGGAAGACGAGGGCACCCTGGGCGTCAAGCACCGCGAGAGCACGACAGCGCGTGTGCGAGAGGAGCTGGATCAGGCGGCCAAGGACGACCATGTTCGTGCCGTGGTCCTGCGCATCAACAGCCCCGGGGGCACGGTCACCGCCAGCGACGTGGTGTTTCACCAGCTCATGGACTTCAAAGCGAAGCGGCACGTGCCGGTCGTCGCCCAGTTCCTCGATATGGCGACCTCCGGAGCGTACTACGTCGCCTTGGCTGCGGATGAGATCGTCGCCAGTCCCATGAGCGTGACCGGCAGCGTCGGCGTGGTCATGTACAACGTCAACCTGAGCGGTCTCATGGAGAAGATCGGGGTGGCCAACCAGACGATCCGGGCGGGCGCACACAAGGACATCGGTTCCCCGTTACGCAAGATGACGCCGGAAGAGGAGCGCATCCTGCAAGACGTGATCAACCAGATGCAGGACCATTTCCTCGCGCTGGTACACGAACGGCGCGCCGGACTGAGCGACGACGCCATCAAAACCATCGCCGACGGCCGCGTCCTGACGGCCGATCAGGCGCTTCACCTCGGCCTGATCGACCGCATCGGGTACCTGCAGGAGACGATTGAAGAGGCAGAACGGCGGGCCGGCACCACGCGAGCGCGGGTCATCACGTACCGGCGCCCGGATGAATTTGCCGAGAACATTTATTCCGGCGCGGGGGTGGCGCCGGCGCAGATGAATCTGATCAACTTCGACTTCGGCGGATGGCGCCAGGCCGGGCCGCAGTTCTTGTACATGTGGCTGCCGAATGTCGAGTGAAGCCCGCTCCGGGACCGCGCCCGACGGCTGGAAACTGGTCTGGACGCTGCTGCTCACCAGCAGCGTCCTCTACTTCTTCTGGACCAACGAGGCCGACAACGATCTGTGGGGGCATCTCCTGTTCGGCCGCGACATTCTCGCCTCCCGTACGATCCCGCGCCTGGACACTTACGCGTACACCACCGTTGGGCAGCCGTGGGTGAACCACGAATGGCTGTCGCAGGTGCTGATGGCCGCAGTGTACGGCTGGGCCGGGTCCGCCGGCCTAATGGTTTCGAAATTCGCGATCACGGCAATCACGTTCTTGCTTCTGCTTGCACACGTACGCCGCCGTACGCAGTCGCCCCACATCCGCGGGGTCATCGGCCTGCTGGCCATTGCGGTACTGGCGCGGGGCTTCGGTATCCGCCCGCAGGTGTTCACCTACTTCTTCGTCGCCCTCACACTGCTGTTGCTCGACGAGTGCGGGCGGGGCCGCCAGCGCGTGCTGTGGCTTGTGCCCGGCATTTTCCTGTTCTGGGTGAACCTGCACGGTGGCTTTGTGCTCGGTTTGGGGATCGTCGGCCTGTTCGCCTGCGCCGACCTGCTCGGTGGCCGGAGCCGATCGCTCAGGCCCTGGATCGTCCTCATCGCCTCCGCAGCTGTGACAGCGCTCAACCCTTACGGTCCCCGTTTGTTTGTCTATGTGTGGAACGAGCTCAGCCGCGCCCATCCGATCAGCGAATGGCAACCCGCATCGGTGGAAGTCGCGCAGTTCGCTTTCTTCATCATGCTGGGACTCTTCTTGGCGACGCTGGTATTCGTGCGTGACTGGCGCCGCGATGGCTGGCAGGCCGCTCTTACCCTCGGCATCGGCTTTCTCGCGCTGCACCACCAGCGGCACACACCGGTCTTCGCCCTGTGCGCGGCGGCACCGTTGGCCATACAAGTGGACAGCGCCGTGCGCCGGCTCGGGCAGCGCTCCGCCTTCGCTCTCAGCCTCGCTTCCCGCCGGCTGATCGGCGCGGCAATCGTCTCTTTGGCGATACTGCAGTTCGCGCTGACGGGGGTACGGTGTTGGTCCTCCGGATTCCAGATCGCCTTCAGCGCGTTCGAGTACCCGGTCGCGGCGGTCCAGGCGTTGCGGGATGCCGGCGCGCGCGGCAATATCGCCGTTCCGTTGGACTGGGGCGAATACGTGCTGTGGTTTCTGGCGCCGCAAGTCAAGGTGTCCTTGGATGGCCGCTTTGCCACCGTCTTTCCGGAACGCATGGTGGAAGACAACTTCAATTTTTTCAGCGGCGCACCCGGATGGCGGCAGCTTCTCGATCACTACCCAACGCAGGCGGCGCTGGTGCCCGCCGACTCGCCATGCCCGGTCCGCACGCTTGCGGACTGGCAACTCGCGTATCGTGATCGCTGGGTCGAGGTGTATGTCAGATCGGACGACATCAAGAGCCTGGGCCTGGAAACGATGCCGGCGGCGACACCCCCGATGCAGCTACCCACGGGGATCTTCCCGTAACCTCGAGCGCAACGGGGATCCTCGAGGCGTGGCAACCGAATCCGCCGGCGGCGCCCTGGGTAGCCGCAAATGCGGCAAGCCAGGGCTATGCACCAGTAGAGTCGAGATGTGGCGCGGTGGTTTAGGCCGAGATTTGGATTCCCTGTTGCTCGCTCTTTCGTCTGCGAGTGTCCCAGCATTTCAGCCGTGCTCCGTTTCCACATCCCGCTCATCAAACCGGACGTGCGGTTTTCCCGCATCCGGCTTTCGGACAGGTGCTCACGCTTGCGCCCACGCGAAATTGCGCGTCCGCTCCTGAAGCCGAACGAGCTTCAGCTTCTGGTACAAGTACGCATCGGGGTAGCGTGCTGTCCCCCGCCCCTGCACCTTGTGCTTCCTGCGCAACCACCGGCGCAGCCTACTAGCCGTATGTCGATCCACGGCACGATAGGCGTTGCTCACAGGCCCCAAGCGGAAGTAGTTCGACCATCCCCATAACCGGCGGTTGATTCGCCCTACTTGCTTCTCGGTGTCGATGAGCAGCCATCGCGGCTCGGTCAGCTCGCTGATCTCGCGACAGAGTCGTTCGATCTTCTTCTTCGACGGCTTGGTTCCAATATACACCTTGCCGGTCTTCGGCGAGTAACAGCGCCCGATGGTGTAACCCAGAAAGTCGATCGCTTCGTCCCCGACGCTACACTGCCGCGTCTTCTCCTCGTTCACCGTCAGCCTCAGTGTTCGCATCATTTGCCGCATCGCGGCCATGGCTTGCTTGGCCGTTCCGCGACAGCAGATCACGAAGTCGTCGGCGTAGTTGACGATGTATGCTCGCAGTCGCTGTTCGTGCCCGAGCAGTTTCCACCCCCAGCACAAACCGTCGCATGTAAAGGTTGCTTAGCAGCGGTGAGATCGGTGCCCCTTGCGGGGTGCCACGTCTCTCGTCTTTGTTGCGGGTCGTTCGATGGTGCCGCCCCCGTTCGTCGATCTCTTCCACCGGCGCTTCCAGCCACATCTTGATCAGATGCAGCAGGTGCCTGTCGCTCACTCGACGGGCCACCGATTTCATCAGCTCGGCGTGGGGAATGCCGTCGAAGTATCCGCTCAGGTCTGCGTCTACCACCTCTGCATGTCCCGTGTTCACCAGACTGTGCACTTTGCCCACCGCTTCCAGGACGTTGCGGTGGGCTCGATACGCGTATTGCTCAGGTTGCAGATCGGCCTCGAAGATCGGCTCCAAGACCAGCACCGCCGCCGTCTGCACGACGCGATCTCTGACCGTTGGTATCCCCAGCGGTCGTTGCTTGCCGTTGGGCTTGGGAATGTACACTCGCCGCACGGCTTGGGGACGATATCTCTTCTCTCGGAGCTCTTGCGCCAGTTCACCTAGCCACTCCTCCCGCCCGTACGCCTCGATGTCCTCGAACTTCTGTCCGTCGACTCCTGCGGCTCCGCCGTTCTTGCGGCATTGCTCGTAGGCCTCGCTCAACACGTCAGCCCGATACACCTTGTCGTACAGCGCATAGAATCGGTACCCAGGCGATCCCTTCGCTTTGGCGTGCAACGCTGCCTGGAGTTTCTGAACCTTCAATAGAGTTGGTAGGCTCATCGCCAATCCCTCGGCTCTCTTTCCCCTTCTGGCGTTGGTCCTGAACTAAGGCCCCTTCGCTCCACGGTCGTTACCCGCTTCCTTGCTACTACGGACCTATCCGTCACCCACCACGGCCCAACCTGTCCCTCGCGGGCTGCCGGTTGAGGGGCACGCCCCTCACCGCATGGGCTTCCCGTGTTCCGGTCGATTTCCCTGTCCTGCATGCCATCGCCACTACCCCGGTGGGACCGACCGGGCGCACTCGCTCTCCGTGCCCGGCCGACTGCGGCCTTCCCCGAGCGTTAGACGGGTCGGCTCCCACATTCGCCTTTTCGAGGCCTGCTCGACGTTCACTCACGTTACGGCCTGCATGCGTGCTGAGTCGCCTTACGCGACCCTTCTTCATCGGAGTGTTTCAGCGAAAGTCGTTACCTCCTCTCCCCGCTCCGACTGCTTCCGGCTGGAGCGACCCTTTGCCGGGTGGGATTCACACCCACTGGAAACCGCCGTCTTTGCACGGCACACTAACGCCTTCGGCGTAAAGCAACTACTCTAACACAGATTATTGTAGCAGGTCAGGTTACGCTGAAAGCGTTATGTGACATAGCCCCGGCTTGGCGCAACGCGCCTACCCGGGGCCTTGGGTAAGATGAGACAGCACCCTGCGGGCTCCCCTGGTCTATCGCTCGTGACTCGCGTATCCTCGCAGGCCTTGAAGAGCGGGGGTGAGCCGGTATGAAAGCCATTGTGTTGTGCGCGGGTTTGGGAACCCGGTTACGGCCGTTGACGTTCAGCACCGCGAAACACCTGATCCCGGTGGCGAACAAGCCGGTGCTGTTTTTCGGAATCGAAAGCCTGGTGGAGGTCGGGGCACGAGACATCGGCATCATCGTCAGCAAGGAGAGCCGCAGCGTGATCCAGAATGCTGTCGACGACGGCCAGCGTTGGGGGGCGCGCGTGACCTACATCGAGCAGCCGCAGCCGCGGGGCCTGGCGCACGCGGCGCAATGCGCTCGGCCGTTCATCGGCTCTGACCCCTTCGTGATGTACCTGGGCGACAACCTCATTCCCGAGGGGTTGACCGCAGCCGCGGCACAGTTCCAGCGTAGTGGCGCCAACGCCGTCGTCATGCTCAAGGCGGTCGACGATCCGAGTCAGTTCGGCATCGCTCAGCTCGAGGGCGACCGCATCGTGCGGTTGATCGAGAAACCGAAGAACCCACCCTCGAACCTCGCCATCGTCGGGGGCTATTTCTTCGATCACCACATCTTCGAATCCATCGAGCGTATCAAGCCCTCCTGGCGCAACGAGTACGAGATCACCGACGCGATTCAGGACCTCATCGACCGCGGATTGAAAGTGGCGCCATACGTCGTCACCGGATGGTGGAAAGACGCCGGCAAGCCTGACGACATCCTCGACGCGAACCGCGTCATGTTGCAAAAGCTGGCCACCGCGATACACGGCAGGGTCAACAGCAGCTCGACGATTGAAGGTGCCGTCAGCATCGGCCGCGACACGGAGATCAGCGGAAGTCAGATCAGGGGGCCGGTGATCATCGGCGAGGAGGCCCGCATCATCAACGCACAGATCGGTCCGTTCGCATCGATTGGCGACCGCGTGCACATCACCGGGAGCCGCGTGGAAGACAGCGTGGTGATGGATGACTGCGTCATCCGGGATGTCCGGCAGCCCGTGGTCCGAAGTCTGCTCGGCCGCAAGGTGCAGCTGACGGCGAAGACCGGTGGATCCGAAGGTCTACGGCTGATTCTGGGCGACTTCAGCGAAACCGAGTTGCCGTAAACCGAGAAGCCACCGTGCGGCGCTCACTGCGGGGCGCGCCGTCGCAGCCACACCTTGACCGCACCGTCAGCACCGGATGCGTCCGGCACACGTTCATAGCGGCTGACCAGTGCCATTCCTTCGTGTTCGAGCCAGCGAGGAACCACTTCGCGCAGCACCCCGCGCCCGCCGGGGCTGCCGTGCCCTTTCCCGTACACGATGCGAACCACGTGTTCGTCGAGTGCTTGTGCGTGTCGCAAGAAGCGCGCCGTCTCTGCCAACGCGTCGCGCACGCCCAAGCCATGGAGATCCAGGGTGGGCGTGATGCCGAGGAACTCGCGCAGGATGCTCCGAATGAATCGCATATGGCGGATGGCTCATGAGCTTATCAGATCCTAGTAAACTATACGCCATAAGCCATATGCCATACGCTAGTCACCGGCTGACCGCTTCCACGTGGTAGCGATCGACGTCGGATCGGTTCTCCAGCAGGACAGAGAAGCGCGCGGTCGATCCAGGTCCGATTACCTCACTGGTGGGTTCGGAATCCGCGCTGACAATCACGGCGCCGTCCCGATTGATCGCTTCCACGTGCACGTACACCTCACGGCTCGGCCCCGTGCCGCGGTTCACCAGCGTGCCCGTAACGGTCACCGATTTGCCGTCAGGACTCGGGAGTTCGTTGACGTCGGTGATCGCGAGGTTGGGCCTTACCACCGGCCTGATTTCTTCCTCTGATACCGCCGGCGTGGGCACCATTGGCGGGGGCGGCAGGGGCGCGACCGGTGGCGCGCACGACGCAAGCAACGCCAC
The DNA here is from genome assembly GCA_044450645.1 of Binatia bacterium. Lineage (GTDB taxonomy): Bacteria > Desulfobacterota > Binatia > HRBIN30 > HRBIN30 > JAGDMS01. Next base: position 19,672 of record JBIOJG010000070.1, on the reverse strand, counting down.
CGTTGCCGACAGCAGGACCGTCACGGGATGATCAATGTGGAATCTCCACATGCCGACACTCACACAGCTGAGAATACGTCAGGGACACAACTATAGCGACGCATTTCCGCCCGCGCACCCTGAGATTCGGATCGGCGTCCATGAACCCGCACCCTCCGTCATTCCCGCAGTCTTTAAGCGGGAATCCATCCGGTCGCCCGGCCCGCCATCGTGGATGCCCGCCGAAAGATTGCGGGCATGACGGAAAGTGACTCCGCACCGTTGTGAGTACGTACGGATTGAGGGCCTGACAAAGGAGGCAAGCGCCATGGCCACGCGCCATGGCAATTTGCCGAATCTGTTGTACGTCGGTGCCCCGCGCGGTGTATGAACGACCACATGGAAAAGCAGTTCTGCGTTTACATTCTCGCAAACAAGCGAAACGGCACGCTCTACGTTGGAGTAACGTCCGCCCTCGTGAAGAGAGTGTGGGAGCACAAAGAGAAAATCACAGGCGGTTTCACGGCACGGTACGGTCTCGATCGTCTGGTTCATTATGAGCTGCACAATTCGGCGGAGGCTGCCATTCGGCGAGAGAAGCAGCTCAAGAAGTGGAACCGTGCCTGGAAGATCCGGCTCATCGAAGAACGTAACCCGACGTGGCGGGATTTGTATGAGCACCTGTGTGCGTGAAGATGGAGGTCCGCGCTCATCTCTGTCACGCCCACGTTTCCTCTCTGTCATTCCCGCGCCCCCCGCGCCGTCATTCCCGCAGCTTTTGGCCGGGAATCCATCCGGTCACCCGGCCCGTCGCCATGGATGCCCGCCGAAAGATTGTGGGCATGACGGATTGGAGACTAAAGGTTCATCGGTAGCTTGTGGAAGCGTGAAACACGATCTCGAGACCGCCCTTGTGCGAGTCGTCTTAGTTCTTCCCAGTATCCTCGGTCCGGTGGGGCGCAATCCCTTGCGGGTCGCAGTGCATGCTGGTAGCTGCTCAGATCATGCAATCAGTTGTTTCCACGGTGTATCGAGAGACGCCACTGAACCCGTTGGCCGACGCCGTCCTCGCCGGCAACGAGATCGGCCGCGAGCAAGCTTTCGCCATTCTCAATGCACCGGATGAGGATTTGCCGGAAGTGCTGCATGCCGCGTTCCGCGTTCGGGAGCGCTACTGGGGGCGGCGGGTGAAGATCTGCTTGCTGCGAAACGCCCGCAGCGGTTTGTGTCCGGAGGATTGTCACTACTGTTCGCAATCCGCCATTTCTGAGGCTGCCATTCCGCGCTACCGCCTCGATTCGGTTGCGGAGCTGCTGACGGGTGCTCGCCGAGCCGTAGCGACGGGAGCCCGCCGCTACTGCATGGCGACAAGCGGCCGCGGTCCCAGTCAGACGGATGTCGCCCGCTTCACGACAGCGGCACACGCGATCAAGGCCGAGTTTCCGGATCTCGAACTGTGCGTCTCCCTCGGCTTGATGGGGGAGGAAACCGCCCGCACACTCAAAGCCGCGGGCGTAGGCTGGGTGAATCACAATTTGAACACCAGCCGCCGATTCTATCCGGAGATCTGCTCCACCCACTCGTACGAGGATCGCATCGAAACCATGCGTGCCGTGCGCCGTGCCGGCCTCGCCACCTGCTGCGGCGGCATCATCGGCATGGGGGAGACAGACGAGGACGTCATCGACCTCGCCTGTGCGCTTCGGGATCTGCAGGTCGACTCGCTGCCGGTCAACTTCTTGCACCCGATCGACGGGACGCCGATGGCAACACGTCGCGAGCTGACGCCTGGGTACTGCTTGCGCGCGCTCTGTTTGTTCCGCTTCACCAATCCCGCCAGCGAGATCCGCGTGGCGGGTGGACGGGAATTCAACCTCGGTTGGTTTCAGGCACTGGCCCTTTACCCCGCCAACTCGATTTTCGTCGAAGGGTATCTCACCACCCCGGGACAGGCTGCGGAGGCGGCACGTCGCATGATCGTGGAAATGGGCTTCGAAGTCGAAGGGGTCACCGAGCACTAGCGCGGCTTTGTCTCAGAATCGACGAGGAGAACGACCATGGCCCAGAGCAGCGACGCACACGACCCCGGCCGGATTTGTTCGCCGGCGGGATATAACCGGCGCCAGTTCTTGCGTGTTGGCGCGGCCGTGGCCGCCAGCACGATGGTCCGACCGCTCTCGACTGTCAGCGCAGCGGCGGCGATCGAGACGCTCGCACCGCTGCCCGTGCGGCCCGGCGTGCGTGTTGCCATGGTGGGTGTCCCGCGACAAGGTGCCCCCGGCGTTTTGGAGCGTGCCATTCGTGAGGCAGCACTCAGCGCCACGGACTTCTCCTGGCTGAAACCCGGCGACCGGGTGCTGCTCAAGCCGGTGTCCAACTCGCCGAACCCGTATCCGGCAACGACACACCCGGCGGCGGTGACCGTCATGGCAAGTCTGCTGCGCGAACGCGGCGCAACGGTGTACATGGGCGAACAGTCCGGTGTACAGTTCGTCTACCATACGCCACACAGTCAGCGCGGTTCCACCCGCGCCTGCATGCGCAACAACGGACTGGAGCAAGCGGGCCTCGCGGGAAATGCTCAGGTGGTGTGCTTCGAAGAAGCGGGGTACCAGGGTTACTTCGTTGCCGGACCGCCGGCGGGAAGTCACTTCAAGAACGAGATCTTTCTTCCCAACCTGGTGACCGAGGTCGACCACATCATCTACCTGCCACGCGTCAGCAAGCATATCCTGGCGGGCTCCACACTCGGCCTGAAGGTCGCGGTCGGCTGGCTGCGCGAGGACAGCCGGCACGAACTGCACCGTGGCGGCGCCACTTTCGCGGAGAAGGTCGCCGATATCAACGGTTGCCGCGAAATCCGCGAGCGGCTGCGTCTCGTGCTGTCCGTCGGCACGCAGGTGCAGACGTCGTTCGGTCCCGACAGCGGGCACGTCGCCACGCCTGAGGTCGGGCTGGTGATCGCCTCGGAAAACGTGATTGACCACGACCTGGCGAGCTTCGCTTACCTGTTGGAAGTGAGCGAGCGGGCCACGCCGTGGAGCGCGTTGGCGTTCGATCCCTACCCCGGCCTGTCCAGCTTCATCAACCGCACCTTCGTCTCGTACATCTGGGGCGCGGGGAACTTCATGGAAGTGGAATCCGTCAACGGACCCCGACTCGACTCGCCGTGGGCATGTCGGGTGTTACGCCGCGGCTGCGAGATCTTCGGCGGCCGGCCGGAACACTTGACGATCGAGAACGTCAGCCAGTCCGTACCGGGACCGCTGCTGGACGCGATCATGCGCCGGACCGCTTACCCAGCGTAGCTGGCTCCGCTCAGAACTCGGCACTCAGGACTTCATGTGACCGCGCTGGCGCAGCAGTTGTACAATAGGCGCGTACAGATTCGCATTGCTGGCGATGAGGCCCGGCAGCAGCGTTTCGCGCCGCTGGTTGAAGCGCAGAGGCTTTCCGTACCGGTCGGTAATGCGGCCGCCCGCTTCCGTGATCAGCGCCGTGCCGGCGCAGATGTCCCACTCGTTCTTCGGTGTCAAGCTGAACGTCGCATCTGCCTGCCCTGCGGCGATCAGCGCCAGCTTGTACGCGACGCTGCCGGTCAGCTCCACGTGCAAACTCGGCTGGAATTCGTCCCATTCGCCGCGCGCCGACTCTGAACGACTGGCGAGGAAACGCGCGGCCGTGATGTCAGCCACCGGACTCACACGCACGGGGGCATCATTGAGCGTGGCGCCGCAACCAAGCGCGGCGGTGAACATCTCCTCGCGTGCCGGATTGTAACTCACACCCACCACCGGCACCCCGTCATCGACCAGCGCGACGCAGACGCAGAACTCGGGAATGTGGTTGATGAACTCTTTGGTGCCGTCGAGTGGATCGACGACCCACACGCGCCTCTTGTCCAGGCGCTCGGCGGAGTCGCGCGTTTCCTCGGACAGCCAGCCGTCTTCCGGAAAGTTCTCGCTGATGATCGTCTGGATACAGTGGTTCGCTTCCGTATCCGCTTCGGTAACCGGGCTGTCGTGCGCCTTCTGGCGTATCGTGTAGTCGCCCTCGTACCAGGCACGCACGATCTTTCCTGCGGCGCGAGCCGCGTCCACCGCCACCGCCAACTCCCGCCCGTACATCAGCGGCTCACTCATGGCGTGAGACTTCCTGGTATCGGCGCACCAGCGCCGCCATCATTTCATCCAACCGGTCGTACAACCGCTTGGGTTTGCGGACCGGATGATTGGCCATGGCATAGGCCGTCAATATGGGGAGGCCAACGGTACCGTCCAGGTAACACACCACGGTATCCGGTAGACCGGCCGGATCGACCTTCCCCCAACTCACCGCCTCACCGGGCGTCGCGCCGGAGAGCCCGCCGGTATCAGCGCGGGCGTCGGTGATCTGCAAGTAGTAGTCGTGCCCCTTCTCCTCGATGCCCAAGACTTCCTGGATCTGCGGCTCGGTTTGCAGCGCGAAGTTCTTCGGAGAACCTCCGCCGATCATCAAGAGCCCGCTCTTCCCGCCCGACGCCTTCGCCCCCAGCACGATGGCTGCGGTTTCGTTCACATCGCGGGAGACGTCGAATGCGAGCTGGTTGCCCTGCAGCGCCATGGCGGCCACGTTCATGCCGATTGAGCTGTCACCTGGAGAGGATGTATAAATCGGCACGCCGTATTCGTGCGCTGCCGCCAGAACCGAGCGGTGCGGCAGGCCGAGCACCCGCTCGCGCTCACGCACGTAGGCGCCGACGCGGTAATGAAACTCGGCGGTGCTCATCGGCTTCTGGAATTCCGGCGCCGCGATGACCTTGCGGAAGAACGCGTCGGTTGCCAGCAGGACTTCGTAGTCGAAGAAGATGTCGTAGATGCGCACGATGCCCTGCTGGCGCAACTCGATATCGTTGGCGAAGGGGGTGCCGATGTGCATCTCCAGGCCGATGCCGAAATGCGTATCGTGGTACAGGTTTGCGCCGGTGCTCACCATCCAATCGATGAAGCCGTGCTCGATGAGCGGGATGATGACCGCCATACCCAGGCCGGCTGGGGTCATGGCGCCAGTCAAGCTGACGCCGACAGTGACGTCGTCGGCCAGCATGCGACGGGCAAACAGGTGGCAGGCCTCACGTAACCGGGCGGCGTTGTAAGCCAAAAAGGTCCGATCCACCAGCTCGGTCAGCGTAATGTGCTGGTCGATCGGCCGTGGTTCAATGCGTGGGTGCTTGTGGAGCCGAGGTGTGGATCCCGCCACGAACAATCTCCTTCCGCCAATTCACTTCTTCACCGTTCATCCCTATCTGTCGGATACCAAGGAATCAATTGGACAGCGGGGACTGGGGCGTGGGGGCTTGAGGGCCGGCGGCCCTGTACCCCAACATCCGGCTCAGACATTCCCTTCAGTGATACTGCGCCGGCTGGCGCACGGCGCGGGCTTCGGTGAGCAGCTGTTCCAACGCCGCCTCCAGATCCCGGCTGTTGGCACGCAGTTGCATCTGGATCTCTCGTAGCCTGTCCTTGCGCGCGCTTTGCCGGACCGCGAAATAGCGGCGCTGCAGCTCGCTGCGTTCGGTGAGGAGTCGGTCCGTCTTCGCGAGGGACAACAGGCGCACCGTACCGTCGTGCAGTTCGGAGGTCATGGAAATGAGCCGGCTCAGCAAGCCCGTATGGTGATTGGCCACAGACATCGCCAAGGACCGGTTGCTCACCGCGTACAGATAAAACGCCGCACGCAGCTGCCGCAGTGCAAGATCGGTGCGCCCCTGTTGTATGAACGCGTCGCAGCGGCGGGCGCGCGCCGCGTAGCGGGCGAAACGGCGCCGCTCCAACCACCCACCCAAGGGCAGGCTCGCCGCAGTGAAGAGCAAGCCGACCAGGTAGAGCAGCAAGCCGATGGAAGCGAGAACGACAAGGGTCGCTAAGAGGGCGTTCAGCATGTTTCGAGACGGCGTTGCAGATCACGCAAGACACGGTAACCCACCAGGGTGATGCCGAGGTCGCGAATCAGCGCGCGCGTCGATGGGGCGGTGAAGAACCGGTAATCGGCCACCCGTTGCGCGTAGGAGTCGCAGATCGCCCGCATCTCAGGCTCGTCTACAGCCGCATGCACATACAATTCGCTCACGCCGGGCTGGAGATTGCGCAGCACGTTCGTCCAGTACCCGGCGGTGTCCTCCGGGCTCTTCGGCCCGCCGTACCAGAAATGGTCAGGCGCGAACACGCCGAGGCGATCCGCCTGGTCGACGATTTGTCCCATTCCCATATCGTGCATCCACAAGCGTCCCGCCATGCGAATCGGCAACCGAAACTCGGCCGCCAACCGCAAGTACAGGTCGTGATAGTTGACGTCAAGCTGCACGGTGCCCATGTGGGAATCGAGATGGCTCACGTCGATACCAGCGGCCAATGCCTTCTGGATCTGTGCGCGGGTTTCGCGCTCGACCTGATCGAGCCGGGCGTGAGCGTACAGAGTGGGCACATCGGGATAGAAGCTCCCGCGACTGTCGACCAGGCTGGGGACCGCGCTCGCACCCGACACCGGGCCCCATTTGTATGTCTCCCATTCGCTGGTGTGCGTGATGTGCACGCCGAGGTCCGCCGCCGGCATTCGCCGAGCGAAGGCGGCGGCTTCTTCAAACCACGGACACGGGACCATGATCGTCGACGAGCAGAAGGCGCCTTGCTCCAACCCGACAATCGTCGCCACGTTTTCCGCATGACACATGCCGAAATCGTCGGCGTTGATGATCAACAGGCGGGCATCGTCCGGATACCCAAGCAACTGCGCCGTACTCCGGGAGCGTTCTGGCATCTCTACTCGTTCTCCTCCATCGGCCGCGACCGCACCCCCGCCTCATGCGACACAGCGGCTGAACCGCGGGTGCCTGATCGCTTTTGCTCCGCAACGTTAGCCTGTGGCCGCGATGGCGATCAAGGGCCGCCCCGTGATCTCCGCACTGGCCCGTCTTCGGCGTTCACTGCGCGCCACACTGATAGCAACTCAATGAGGTGGAGTTCAGTATCGGGAAGCGCGTAAGTGCCGCAGCGTGGTTCTGCAACAATCGATCGAAGCGCTCGTGCTCGGACTCGAGCTCCGTACACACTATGCTGCGCTCATGACAGACGTGATCGATCGTCGGCTCGCTGAAGTCGGATTCGACGGTCACCTGATCCAGGAGCCGATACGCGTCGTCGAAGAAACCCTGGGGTACGAGCGCGGTCCGGTAGACATCGCGCGAGGTGAGAAACACAACTCTGCGCTCAGGGAATCGCTGCCGCAACTCAATCAGTCCATCGAACGAATTGCTCCCGTACAGACCGGGGGTCGGGTACATGATCACCGCGACACTCCCTACGACGTAGACACCGATCGCAATGGCGATAGCGGTGGCGGCAGCCCTCCGCAGCACGCGGCCTCCCGCACACCACGCATAGATCACGTAACAGGGAAGGAGCGCGAAGAAGACCTGCAGGGGAATCAGATTGTAGGCGCGTTTGCTCGATGGCATTCCATACCCGTTGTTCGTCAGAGTCAGAAGCGCAGCATCCCAGAGCAACAATGCCAGCAACACCGGAGCGATGGTCGGGACCCGCAGCACACGTCGCACGACGGGAGCAATTCCCGCTCCCGCCAACACCACACCAATCACGTACGATTCGCTCAGCGGCGAGCGCAGGAAGCCACCCAGCACACCAATGTGCCTGAACCCCGACGTGTATGGCAGACGCAGGACTTGCATGAACACGCTGCTGAAATAGTCCCAGTCATAGATCACCCGAGCGGCGCGTGCGCCAGGGATCGGCTGCAAGAGGATCGGCGCGCCAGCGATCAGGAACGAGATCGCATAAATGCTGAGAGCGGTGAGGCGGCGCGTCCTGAGGGCAAGCGTTCCCAGAACCAACCCCACCGCCGCCACCGCCGACCACGCTGGTTGCGAAAAGAAGAGCGACAATCCACCAACCACACCACAGAGCATCCACAAGCCCAGACGATCAGGTCGCCACCAGATCAATTGCGCCAGGCTCAGGCTGGTAAAGTAGAATATGTAACTGTCAATAAACTCGTAACTGACGTGCGAGAACCATAACCACACATAGTTCGTCGCCGTGCAGAACACCACGGTCAGCGCCCACCAGCGATCCAAGACGACCGCGAAATAGGCATAGATTGCCACCAGAGACAGGCACGAGATCAGGAGCTTGCCGACGCGGTGCCAGAACATCGTCGGTTCGATGATCAACATCAGGAAATTGTACGTCAATATATGCAACCATGTAACCGTGTCATCAATGCCATGGATGCTCAAGATATTCTGTAGACTATTGCGAAACTGAATCGCGCCCCCGAAATCGGCGAGTGAATCACCGGTGTAGGCCCACCGCCAATTGTCGTAAAATGGCAACCATGCAGCCGTAAAGATCACAATCAACACGGCAATTGGCACGACCTCTCGTCTCGACACCTGAGCATCGAGAAGCGGCGCGCCGCTGATCTGTCTGACTTCAAACACCCATAGACCGACAGCCAGGAGCCAGCAACCATCCACCAGCCATTGCCTGGCGTTGGGTTGAAACCATACGCCGAACGATACAAGCAAAGCGACGAGAACGGCTATGCGCACGTACCGGAGGCTTGCGCGGTGACGCAACAACCGTAGGTTCATTTCATCTTTCAGCTCCGGTCCCTACACCGCTCCTGCCACGCCACTCGGAGACCGTCAACCGTTCCTTCTGGCCTCCAACCCAGCTTTCAAAACGTGTACTCTGCCTGGCCGGTGTAGATCACGTCCGCCCGTAAACCGTCGCGGTTCAGCGGGAACTGAAATGCACCGCCGATGACCAAGTGTCCGATCGGATTGATCTTGAAGCCGACGGCGGATTGCAGCACGTTGTCATTGATCCCGTGGCGCTTGTCGTCGTGAAAGCCGAGAAAGTCGGCGTTCAACGTGAGCCATTTGCGCGCGAGCAGATCCGCGCCGGCGATCCACTCCGCCTGGCTGACATCTTTGCCGCTGCGGAACGCATACCCAACGTCGAGGTGCGGCGAGATCCGGCCGAAGCTTTTCGAAGCAACGAACCACGGTGTGAACGTCGGGTCGTGAAAGCCGAGAAAGTCGTCGGCATTTCCGGTCGGTACGGTCAGTACGCCGGCGACCGCCAGGTCTGCGTACTCCGTATCGTAGACATGCCACTTGCCGCGAAGAAAAATATCGCCCGTTCCGAACTTTGAATCATCAAAGCTGTCTCTGGCGCACCGGACAGGAAAGCTGGTCCCACAAACGCCCGGTTGACCCGGAGCGAACGCTGCGCCACCGACGCCCGTGTGCTGGATCAGCGCCTGGGCCGCCGCGCGCATATGGATGCGAGTGACGGAGAGGGCCACGCTGACGTCAACAGCATCGGTCAATCCGAAGGCGCCGGCGAAGAAGAACTGATCCAGAGACAGACCGAGGTTCAGGGTTGTCTGCAAGATGTCGTTCTGCGCGTGCTGCCGGTCGAACTCGGTGGCAAACTTGTATGAACTGGAGAGCGCGGGTTGCGTGAAAACCATATGATCCAACGGCATGCCTTCCAAGGTGTCGAAATCGGCGTGGGTGTAGGAGACGCTGAGCACGCCGGTGTGTCGCCCGAGCGTTTGTGCGCGTTCTGCCAGAACAGTCCCGAGACTCTGATCAAACCGAACGAACGTGTCGAGGTCGGGATCCCACGCAAAGCGGAACGAGCCGCTGGCGGAGGGAACCGGGGTTTCGGAAAGCACGCTGGCGATCTCGGCGCTCAGGGAACTGAAGACCTGACCAGCCGGGTTCTGCTGGGCTTCCGTCGCGCATCTGGGACAGATCGTGGTGCGAAGACCCCCACCGAACAGCCCCGGGATGCGCTGGTCCAACGGCGCCCCATATAGACGCCGCCCCGACAAACAGAGGGATGTCGCAATGACTCCCACGGCCAGGATGCGAGGCCAAGTCGTGCCGCCCGTCATGCCCCTCCGGCTATCTTCCACTTCCCGCCCTCGCGGACGAAGATCTTGGTGAGTCGGACTTCCAGTCGCGTGGGCTTACCGCTCTCTTGATCAATGAACTGGTCGCGGCGTGTGAAAGAGACGGCCACCTCGTTTCCGCGAGGCGTGATTTCGACGTCGGCAATATCCACCTTGAGATCCACCGCGTTCGCCAGGTAGGCACGTAGCGCCTCGCGCTGGCGATCTGGAAATACAGCGTACAGTGCAGCCAGTGTATCGAGGTCTTTGTGTTCGAGGGCTTGGCGGTATTCCTCCAAGGACTTGAGGATTTCCGTTTTGGTGTCGGATTCCGCCTCGACAGCATAGGCAACGCCGGACAGCAGGGCCCAGGGCTCAAGGGCCCGAGATCGAGAAAGAACGACTGCGCCGGCGTTGTCAGCACCCGGCCTCCGGCCCGCGATCCCCGATGTTGGTACGTCGAGCGTCGACTGTGGCTCCCGCGATCCTGGAGGCGTTACCTGCCGCACCGGTGGCGTCTGTTGCTTGGAGACGCCCTCCGCTTCCAGCAACAACTTATACGCGTCCACACTGGTGTTGGTCTCTTCCTTGATCGACTTCCCTTCCGCTGCCGACACCTCGACGGGCAAGCGACGCAGAATTTTCATGACGAGTTCTTTCTCCAGATCGAAGAACGCGTCGACCTTGCCCTCTACCGATTCCGAACCCTGATTGACTCCAGTACCGGCATCCCAGATGCCGGCATCGATCCGAATGATGTTTCCCTGGACGACGAATGAGCCACGCACGACTTTGCTGATGCCTAGCTGGCGGGCCGCCCGCAGCTCCTCAAATCCGTCCGCTTTTCCTGCCGGGGCGATGAACTCCGACGAAAACACACGCAGCGCCCGGATCTTGCTCAGCTCAGTACAGAGCGCGACGCGGAGCATACTGCCTCTCCAATCGTTCTCTGGATCGTTGCGCAGGTTGCGAAAATCGGTGACCTCGATGGCGTTTGGCGCGGGCGTGCTGGAAGGCTGTCGCATACTTTGCGCGACTTCCTCCATGGCCGGGGTGGACCTTGCTTCTCTCCCTTTTGGAACGGCGGCGAGCATCAGATCCGTGCCTTCGATCTTGTGGTACGGGTGCTGCGTGCCCGCGGTAAGGCGTGGCACGCGCCGGGCGACGTAGCCGAAGAGATCGGAGACGGACACGAAGCCTTCACCGCTCGTATCAGCGGCGCCCAGCAGTCCTTCCACCAGGGCATAGGTGAAAGCGCCGTGGCCCAACTCCGGCTCCTCCTTCGACTCCTCACCCGGCTTCGCTGCGGCCAGTAGAAACAACCCTTCGCCCGCTTCGACTCGCGCAGCCAAGCTATCGCCGGACATCACGGCACGCGCAGAGAGTTGCAGAGCCCCGGCATGACACGTATCGAGCATCACCACGACCCGATGGACGTTACGGCGCAACACGCGCATCATCTCGTCGAAATCCGACATCCGCAGGCCTTCGGTCAGGAGATTATCGCCCGAGGCGGGATACGGCAGAAAATAGTAGCTGCCGGTCGCGTGGTCCTGTACGCCGTGGCCGGCCATGAAAATGACCGCGACATCGTCCGGCCCTGCCTGACCAAGAAAGCGCTGGATACCGTTCATGACGCTCTCCCGGGTGACCTGCTCATTGGTCAGCACGAGCGCCTTGACCTCCCGATAGATAAGCCCATCCTTTTGATTTTGGAAGGTTTCTTCGACCACGCGCGCATCAGCATCGGCAAACTGCAAGGCGATGCCAGCTTCCTTGTAGCGACTGACGCCTATTGACAACACCCACAGGGTGGGACGGGCCACGCTGGGAGTGGCGCTAAACGAGAACTGAGCTGCGGGTGCCGGCGAATGAGTAGCCGAGCGCTGCAGGGGCCGCAGGTATTGCAGGGAATAGTAGGCCCCTGCGGAGATCGCTATCGCCACCGATACCAATCCACCGATCACCGCGAGCCGCATGCGGTTACTCATGTGACGTGAAAACCACTCAGGATGGACCGCCAAGGACGGCCCTGCACTGCCATGTTCTGCCGTCACTGCGGGTCATCAAGACAGTCCTCACAACTCCGGTGCCGCTTTCCGGTCTGGATTCTTGCGTGAACGGACCCTTGTTGCAAGGCACGCGTTGGCAACAAAGTGCTTGAAGGTGGCTGAGAAGCTGCTCGCACGCGGGTGGTCCGGGACCGAGGCCGGCAATACGTTTGAGGACGCTACCTCGATCACGACGCGTAGAGCAATCCTCTTGCCTTGAACCGTAGCACGCCGGATGCAATAAATCGCAACGTTGCTGTACCCCTGTGTTCAGGAAGGCAACAGAGCGAGGAAGACCTTGCGCACAGGGGATCATCTGGAGGACCGGCGTTGGAAACCTTGCGCGAGACGCAACAGGTCCGAGAACTCATCCGGCGATGCCTCGCGGGAGACCGTGAGGCTAGCACGCGATTCCAGGAAGCTTACGGTGAGCTCATCTACGGCTTCCCCATGCGCGTTTACCGCATACCGCCGGGAGACGCAGGTGACTTTTACGTCTTCGCTTTCGAGGACGGTCGCATCTTTCGCCGCCTGCGCACCTTCGAAGGTCGCGCGCCATTTCGCGCCTACCTCCTCGGATCCGTCCTTGACCACCTGGTGCTGGAGTGGAAGCGCAGCCAGCATGAGATCGAAACCGTGTCGCTCGAAGATGTCGGCGGGTTGCTCGACGCGACCGAATCGGAGACGGACCCAGCCCTCACCCCCAGCACTCCCGCCCCTCCGACTCTTGAACCCTGCCCCCAGTCCCCAAGCGACGGAGACCAACCGCCAATGGACCACAGTTCGTTGAGCCACTTCCTGCAAACTGTTGATCCGGCTAAAGCGGTGATCCTCAAGTTACTGCATGTCGAGGACTACGACTTGAGCCCGGCTGAGATCCGTCATGTCGCCGAGACTTCCGGTCGCAGCTTGGGCGAGACAGTGCAGGCCGTCGAGCAGTTGCGTGCCACGGTGCGTGAGCGCGAGGCTGCGGCTAAGGGCATCGAGGATAAACTGGACGCTGTCCAGGCATGGATTCAGCTCTATGAGCGACGCCTCCGACGTATCGCCGAGGATTTTGCCGCTCTGCCGCCGAGTTCGATGGCAGCGGCGCGGCTGCGAGAGGAGCAGGCGGAATTGGAAAGAAAGACCCAGCGACGCCAGGAACAACGCGCGAACTTGTTGGCCCGCCACAAGCGCCGCAAGGTGACCGCGCCGTACAAAGAGATCGCGGCGATCCTGAACACCACGGTCGGTAACGTCGGATCGCAGATCTCGCGCTTGCGCCAAGAACTGCTTGAAAAGGCAGCCGCCGGGGAGAAAGGGGCCAGGGATCAAGGATTAGGGGCTAGTGAAAAAAATGAATGAACTTCGATCCTCCCATCCCAACGACGAGCGGCTCGTTGCCTACCTGACATCGGGATTGTCGGACCAGGAACGGCGTGGGCTCGATGCCCATCTTCAAGGCTGCGATCTCTGTGTCGAGACCTTGTCCATGATGCAGCGCCGGCTGAGCATCGCCCCTGACGTTTCAACGCCCGTACCAGCATCTCTGTTAGAGCGTGTCGCCGCTTTAGGTCCGTCTGTCGACACCTCGCCTGTCCCCCGGCCCCTAACGCGGGAGCCCGAGGCGTCGGTCTCCCGACCCTCGCCCCCCACTCCCTGGCCCCCTGCATGGCTCTCCGCCATGCTCGACCGCCTCTCCACCGTATCGCGTTTCCCACTGCTGGCCCCCGTCGCGGTAGCCGCTGTGGCGCTGCTCGTGGTAGTAACACAGTCAAACTGGATGAACCCGGAACCACAGCAGGAAAGGAGCCGATCCATCGCGATGCGCGAGACGCTGCGAGTTACGGCGTCCGAGGCACGCGTCTGGCAGCAACCAGGGGCCAGAAGCCAGGGGTCTGAGGAAGCAGATATCATCGCGACCCTGAAACGCGGGGCGAGAGTCGATGTCGTCGGCGAGAAGGACCAATGGTATCAGGTCGTCTTGCCGGACGGCAAAGAAGGATGGATGGAGCGCCACGCGTTCGAATGAGAAAGCAATGTTTTGGCATCCGAACATCCGGCGTTCGCCGCGATCTGGCGAGGCAACCGGGCGGTTCCCGCCTTCGCGCTTGGTCCTCTTTCGAGGCAGGCGTAGTTGTGTTGCTGCTTTTCGTCGCGTGGGATCTTGGCAACGTAGCCCATGCGCAAGTCCCCCTCCCTTGTGGAACGACCCTCACCCAGTCCTTGGCAGTCGGTGAGACCGACCAGTACGAATTTACGGTGGCTACCGGTGACGCCGTCGCCATCGACGTCACCGACATCTCGGGAACGATCGGGCAGATCAAGATGCAGTTGCTCGGCCCCGACAATCCCGACACCCCGGTCAATGGCGATGGCACATGCTCTGGGGGAATTGCGCTCAATCTCGCAGGTGGCTCCTACCTCCTAAAGGTCTCCGACTGTTCCGGGCAAAGTTCCGGAGACTACGCCATCAGACTCAACAGCGTAAGCACGGGATTCGACGGAGGCCCGAATTGTGGGTCGGACGTGTCGCACACGACCACTCAGCTGGAGCCGGGAGCAGTTGACGCGTACCAGATCACCACGGGTAAAGGACAATTGAACGTCAACGCGACCGTGGACACGCCTGAAAACACAAAGTTGGAGATCCGGGTCTACAGTCCAACCGGAATGCCGCTGGATGACATATGCGATTCGCAGCCGGAGGTGGAGCTGGAGGTGGTCAGTCCGGGGGTGCAAACCGTCCTCGTGAATACCTGTTCCGGCGCGACTTCGGTACAGTATCACATTCAGATAAGTTCCGACTCGGTGCAACCAACACCGACGCCCACATCCACCGCATCGCCAACTGCCACATTCGTGTTCTTTACCGCCACACCCTCTCCAACGCCGACGCGGTCGGCGACCCGCACGCCTGTGCCCACCTTGACCAGCACATCCTCTCCTGTCCCGTCGTTTTCGCCGACGCCGACCTCGAGTACGCCATCGCCTGTCCCCACGGCCACGGGCACTCCTTCGCCGACCCGGTCGTTCACCCCGTCGGCGACCAGCACGCCAACGTCGAGTACCCCGTCGCCCGTCCCCACGGCTACAGGTACATCCTCTCCAATTCCGTCGTTCTCTCCGACGCCGACCCAGTCGGCCACCGGCACGCCATCGTTCACCTCAACGCCTGTTCCCACATCCACAAGCTCACCATCTCCCACCCCGTCGTGTGTCGGGGACTGCAATGGCAACGGCACCGTAACTGTTGCTGATATCATCCTGGCTGTGAACATCGCCCTGGGTTATGAGCCCGTTTCCGCCTGCTTGGCTGCCGATCCCAATCACGACGGGCGCGTCACCGTGGATGAAATCCTCACAGCCGTGACCGCGGCGCTGGACGGCTGCCCTACGCGATCATAGGGTCGCGCAGCAAAACACCGCGCTCGTGCACCTCTCTTGTCGAGAGGAGATGACACCGTGAGAACACCGAGCCTGCGGGCGACGCAATTGCCGCACCGGCAGGCAGCCCATCTCATCCGCGCTGGGCGTGAAGACGTGCAGCAAAACCGCGCTCCTGCGCATCCCTTCTCGTAAGGAAAGCGCCATGGAGATTCTCACTGTGGAAAGATGGGGTTCGGAGGGTATCGATCAGCGCGACGTCGTGGATCGGAAACTGGCGACGGTGGATTCCAACTTTGTCAGCTGGGTCTCCATCCTGGCCGTGGCGACGAGTGGTCCACGACTCATCCTTGAAATCGCGCTCACTACCGTCGGCGGTAACGCGCATATCGCATCCGCCGGGCTGAAGGGGTTGGACGCGGTGCTGGGCGTCTACTTGTTCGTCTCCTTACACCGGGTCGTGAACGGACTGTTCGGCTTTCACCGGAATGATTCTGTGATCGCATGGTTGATGGCCTTCGGCGCGTTCTTCTGCATCATGAACGTGCTCCTGGGCTGGAACGGAAAGCCGATCGGACTGCCAGCGCTTGTGGTCGGGATCACCGTGGGAACCTTCCTCGACATCACCTTAGGCGTGATGCTATTTCGGCTCAGAGACGATCCGTACGGCTGCCTGAAGGCGTATGCACTCTCACACATCGCGTCAGGGATGTTCATCATCGCCGGCGCGATGTTCTGATCGACATCAACGCTACGGCTTGGCATCAGCCACCGGCAGGTACACGTAGACCTGGGTACCGTGGCCGACTTCGCTCTCGATGCGTAGGCTCCCGCCGTGGACCTGGACGATATGCTTGACGATGGCTAGTCCCAAACCCGTGCCGCCGAGTTCGCGGGAGCGTGCCTGGTCGACGCGGTAGAAGCGTTCGGTCAAGCGGTGGAGATGCTGTCTCGGCACGCCGACACCGGTATCGGCGACGCAGAAGGCGATCCATCGCCCTTGCGTTTCGCCGCTTGCCCGCTCAGCACCGTCGGTCCGTAGCGCCTCGGCAACGTGTGCACTGATCGTCACCTGGCCGCCGGCAGGGGTGAACTTCACGGCGTTGTCGATGAGATTCACCAGCACCTGCTCGATGCGGTCAGGGTCGCCCCAGATCGGAGGAAGATCTGGCGCCAGGTCGGAACGGATCTCGACCCGTCCCTGCTCCGCCTTTTCTCGAAGCACATCGACCGCGGCATCAACCGTCTGTACCAGCGCCGTCGGCAAGCGCCGTAGCGCTGCGCGGCCCAGCTCAAGGTCGGACAACGTCAGCAAGTCATCGGTCAAGCGCGTCAAGCGCTCGGCGTGCCGCTCGATGATGCTGAGAAACTTGCGTCCCTGTTCTGGGTCGTTCAACGCCCGTTCCCGCAGTGTCTCCGCGTACCCACGGATGGCGGTCAACGGCGTGCGCAACTCGTGCGAGACATTGGCCACGAAATCGCGCCGCGCCGATTCGAGTTTCTTCAGTTCGGTGACGTCGTGAAAGACCAAGATGAAAAGTCGAGGCTCGCCCGCCGGTTCGGCGATCGGAGTTGCCGTCGCCTGCAGGCTTTCATCTCGACTGCCGATCTCCCGCACCAGGCGGCGCCCGCGTTCGCCGCGTGTTACCTCACGCACGAGCTCCTGCAAATCGGGATCACGCGACACATTGATCAACGGTTGGCCGACCAAGCCCCCAGTCGGCCATCCCCCGAATAACCTTTCGGCGCGCTGATTGGCGAGCCGAATGGTCCCGACGCGGTCGATCACGAGCACGCCTTCGAGCATGCCGCTGAGGACGGCTTCCAGTTTCCCCTGCTCTTCGCGTGCGGTCTGGAGCCGGGCACTGAGGCTGTCGGCCATGGCGACCAGATTCGTCTCCAGTCGACCGATGATGTCCTCGCCTTCGGGGAGCAGCGGTGGGGGAGGCGCTCCGGCGGCAACCGCGTTGGAGAATTCCGTCAGGCGAGACACACGGCGCGACAGGCGGCGGGAGAGCACCAGGGCGGGCCACAGGGCCGCCAGCGCCGCCAGACCGAGTCCGCCCCAAATGGCCGCACGAATACGGCCGCGGGTCGCATCGATGGTGCTCATCGACACTGACAGGCGGACCACGCGCTGCTCGGTCTGGCCATCGTCACGGCGCGTCTGCCGCCAGGCGCGATAGAAGAGGCGGCGGCTCACGCTGGCACTGACACGCACACTGCGCCCTTCCCCTTTTGCAAGCGCGGCGCGAACTTCAGCGCGGTCACGGTGGTTTTCGAGCGTTGCCGATGCGGCTTCCGAGTCGCCCAGAACGGTGCCGTCGGACGCGATCACCGTCACCCGCGCACCAACCGCCGCAGCCACGACCGCACAGCGCCGGTCCATGGCCTCGCCCCGCAGGTCCCACGGGAGCAACTCCCCGACGAGCCGGGCCTGGCGCAGCACCGTGTCCGCCAGCGTGTTGACGTACAGGTGTTCGACCGCACGATCGCTGTATGCATATAAGCTGACCGCAACCGCTAGCAGCGTGAACAGATACGGTGCGAGGAGACGCGTCAGGAGGCCAGACGGTTTGAGGGACGGAAGTCGACGCATTTGAGTCACGTTTCGTTCGTAGCCGCCCACAGCGACCCAACGGGGAGCGGCCCCGCCGAAGAGACGCTGGGCGCAGCCCGCTAGAGTTCCAGCGCACGTTCGTTGAACTTGTACCCTACGCCCCGCACGGTCACAATCAGTTCGGGGTGAGCGTCATCCCGCTCGATGTGCGCGCGCAAGCGGCGCACATGCACGTCCACCGTGCGCGGCTCGACATAGGTATCCTGTCCCCACACCAGATCAAGGATTTGCAGGCGGTCGAAAACACGGTTGGGCGAGCGGACGAAGAAGCGCAGCAGCTCGAACT
Organism: Binatia bacterium; assembly: GCA_044450645.1. Classification (GTDB taxonomy): domain Bacteria; phylum Desulfobacterota; class Binatia; order HRBIN30; family HRBIN30; genus JAGDMS01. Next base: position 1,407 of record JBIOJG010000070.1, on the reverse strand, counting down.
CCCGGAGGGACAGCTCGAGCGGTTTGTTGTCGAGCACGACTTCGTAGGTGTCGAAGTTCATCCGCAGACGTCCCTTTTCGTACACATCCTGCGGCCGTTCGATCTCCTCGCCATACGCCCGTCGTAACACCGCGCGCACTCGGGCCACCAGCTCCCGCGGACTGAACGGTTTGGTCACGTAATCGTCCGCACCCATTTCTAAGCCGAGAATGCGATCCACCTCGGCGGCCTTGGCGGTCAGCATCACTATCGGCAATCGTGCGCTAGCCGCATCGCCACGCAACCGGCGACACACTTCGAGCCCCGACATCACGGGCAGCATCAGATCGAGGATCACCAATGCCGGCCGCCGCTGACGCACGGCATCGAGTCCTTGTTCGCCGTCGGCGGCGGTGACCACCGCAAAGCCTTCCTGCTCCAGATTAAAGCGGACGAGCTCCGCGATGTCCTTTTCGTCTTCGACAACGAGGATCAACCGCTTCTCGCCAGCAGCAGGTCGAGCCACGGTCATCGCGGGCGGGATGGGAGATGTCATACCGAGGGCGGCACCTGGTCCATGTGCCGGATGCTCTTGCCCTTGGCCATGAAGACGACCATCTCGGCAATGTTGGTGGCGTGGTCGCCGATGCGTTCCAGGTACTTGGCAACGAACAGCAGCGGAATGGCGCGGCTAATCGTTCGCGGATCCTCGACCATGTACGCAAGCAGCTCGTGGAACAGCTGCGACGTGAGACCGTCGATGATATCGTCTTCGCGGCACACACTCAGCGCCAGCTCGATGTCCTCTCGCACGAAACTGTCGAGGCTCTCGCGGAGCATCTGCTGGGCCACCTCCGCCATGCGCGGGATGTCGATGAACGGTTTCAGCTGCGGCTCCCGATTCAGCTCCAACACGCGCTCACACAGGTTCACCGCCATGTCGCCGATGCGCTCGAGATCGGTGGTGATCTTCAAGGCGGTGGTAATCAGACGCAGATCCTTGGCGGCGGGCTGGTGCAACGCCAGCAAGCGCAGGCAGAGATCATCGATTTCCACGTCCATACGGTTGACGCTATGGTCGCGTTCGATGATCAGGCGGGCTTGCTCGTCGTCACGGCTGATCAGCGCCGCAACGGCGCCAGCGATCTGCTTCTCGACCAAGCCTCCCATTTCAAGGATCTTGACGTGCAGCTGCTTGAGCTCGGCTTCGTAGTGCCGGTCGGTATGCAAACGGGTTTCCACACAACCTCCTAACCGAAGCGGCCAGTAATGTAGTCCTCGGTCTCTTTCTTCTCCGGCGCGGTGAAGATCCTGTCCGTCGGACCGAATTCTATAAGGCGGCCGAGATAGAGGAAAGCCGTCGAGTCGGACACCCGCGCCGCCTGCTGCATGTTGTGGGTCACGATGACGATGGTGTAGGTCTCTTTG
>JBIOJG010000069.1:0-28336 GCA_044450645.1 Binatia bacterium | reverse complement strand
GCTTGCATACCGATCTCCCCGAGTAGCGCCCGTCCTTTCCGGGCGCGTATCGAGGGGCGACCGCGGCGGACGTGCCTCGCAAGCATCCCTCGATACGGCGCCCAGAGGAAGGGCGCCTACTCGGGACGAACGGAAGATGTTGCCGTATTATGCAAGATTCAGTAGCTTCGAGCCCCTGAAAGTTGACGGCTGATTGCTGACTGCTGATTTTCTCACGCGTCTTCGATTTCGCCGAAGCTGACGTCGTCCGGCGCGCGATTCTCAAAGCGAGTGTACTCCGACAAGAAAGTCAGGGGCACCATGCCGATGGGACCATTGCGCTGCTTGGCCAAGATGACTTCCGCCACCCCCGGTTCCGCATTCTTGTCGTAGACGATGGGGCGGTACAGAAACGCGATGACGTCGGCATCCTGTTCGATGGCGCCGGACTCGCGCAGATCGGCCATCATGGGCCGCTTGTCGGCGCGCGCTTCGACTTGCCGGTTCAACTGCGACAAGGCCACCACCGGCACATTGAGCTCCTTCGCCAGCGCCTTCAACGAACGGGAGATGCCCGAGATCTCCTGCTCGCGATTGTCGGCGTCGTGGCCGCGCATGAGCTGGAGATAGTCGACAACGATCAGGCCGAGCTTGGATTCCTGCTCGCGTTTCAACCGCCGAGCCTTGGCGCGCAACTCGAGGACGCTCAACGCCGGCGTGTCGTCGATGAAGATGCGCGACTCGGAGAGCCGGCTGGCCGCCTTCGCCAATTCGGGAAAGGCGCTCGCCGGAATGTATCCCGTACGTACCTTCGACTGGTCGACACGAGCCTCGGAACAGAGCAGACGCAGGCCGAGCTGCTCTTTCGACATTTCGAGCGAGAAGATGGCGACCCCAAGCTTGTTGGTGATGCCGACGTACTGCGCGATGTTGAGGGCGAATGCCGTCTTCCCCATGCTGGGCCGTCCGGCCACGATGATCAGGTCGGAGGGCTGCAGCCCGGCGGTCAACCGGTCGAGGTCGACAAAGCCGGTGGACACACCGGTGACCAGCTCCTTGCGCTCGTACATCCGCTCGATCGAGTCCATCGTCGTGAGCATGATGTCGCGCAGGTGGAAAAAGCTCGGCCGCACCTTGCGCTCCGAGATCGCAAAGATCATGTGCTCGGCTTCGTCCAGGAACTCGTCGACGTTGCCGCCCGATTCGAACGCCTGCCTGGCAATGTTCGTGGCGGTGTCGATCAGGCTGCGAAGGACCGCCTTCTGGTGCACGATGCGCGCATAGTAGGCGACGTTGGCGGCGGTGGGCACTTTGTCGGCCAACTCGGCCAAGTAGGCCGCGCCGCCGACGTCCTGCAGTTCGCCCCGCTCCTTCAGCGCCTCGGCCAGCGTGATCAGATCGACCGGCTCGCTGCGCTGATTCAGATCGAGCATGGCGCGCATGATTTTGCGGTGCACTTCACGGTAGAAGTCGTCCGGAGCAAGAATCTCCAGTGCCCGGTCCAGGCTGTTGTTGTCGAGCAGCACGCCGCCCAGGACTGACTCTTCCGCCTCGATGCTTTGCGGCGGCACCTTGCGTAGCGTTTCCTCGATGGCATCCATGCGGCGGAGCCGACGATAGCAAAAAACCGGGCGGCACGCACCACGGCAAGAGATACGGCCGGAATGACACGGATCGACAGCCGATACCCAGGCCCGCGGGCCGACCCGGCGCTGCTGTAATTCCTCCGCCGGGCTCGGTATGCTGAGACTGCCGTGGGGGCGCTCTGCTGCTATGCTGGGCTCGCACCACATGAGGTAAGACCGTGATCGACCTGGATTTCATCACTCGGGCGAACCCCGACTATGTGGACAGCCTCTACCGGCAGTTTCTGCGCGACCGCAACTCGGTCGACGAACAGTGGGCGCTCTTCTTTGCCGGTTTCGAAATCGCGCGGGGAAACGGCGGGCGCACCGCCACACCGGCAGCCGAGGCGCAGTGGAACCTCGGCGTGCTCGACATCATTCACTCATATCGTGAGTCTGGTCATCTGATCGCCGACCTTGATCCCCTCGGCCACAACCAGACCCGTCATCCCTTCCTGGAACCCGCGGAGTTCGGCTTCAGCGAAACGGACCTCGATCGGCGGGTCGAGTGCACCAATTTCAGAGGATGCACCCGGTCGACGATCCGCGAACTCGTCGCCCTGCTACACGCCACCTATTGCGAGACCTTCGCCGTCGAGTACATGGACATCGCCGACAAGGGTCAGCGCGATTGGCTCCAAGAGCGGATGGAGCCCACGCTCAACAAGCCGGAACTGACGGACGAGGACCGCAAGCACATCCTCTCCCGGCTGACCGCCGCGGAGGGCTTTGAGCACTTCCTGCATACGAAGTACGTCGGGCAGAAGCGCTTTTCGCTCGAGGGGGGAGAGTCCTTGATCCCGCTGCTCGATACGCTGGTTGAAGAGGCCGGCGACAGCGGAGTGCAACAGATCATCATGGGGATGGCCCACCGGGGGCGTCTCAATGTCCTCGCCAACATCCTTCATAAACCGTACGAGATGGTCTTCGCGGAATTCGAAGGCACCTTCTTGCCACCGAACGTCCAAGGAGACGGCGACGTCAAGTACCATCTGGGCTACGCCTACGACCACACCACTCGCAGCGGCCGCACACTGCACCTGTCCCTGTGCTCGAATCCGAGTCACCTCGAAGCCATCGATCCGGTCGTCGAAGGGATCGTGCGCGCTAAGCAGTACTACTTACAGGATCGCGAGCGCAGTCGGGTGGTACCGGTGCTCATTCACGGCGATGCGGCCTTCACCGGGCAAGGCATCGTCTCCGAGACCCTGGCGCTATCGGAATTGGAGGCGTGCCGCACCGGCGGCACCGTCCACATCATCATCAACAACCAGATCGGCTTCACCACCTCGCCGCCGGACTACCGCTTCACGCGGTATCCGAGCGACATCACCAAGGTCATCCAGGCCCCGGTCTTTCACATCAACGGCGATGATCCGGAGGCGGCGATCCAGGCGGCACGGTTGGCGATGGCCTTTCGGCAGAGATTCAAGAAAGATGTCGTCATAGATCTGGTCTGCTACCGCAAGCACGGGCACAACGAGACCGACGATCCGACGTTCACGCAGCCGGCAATGTATCGGGAAATCGTGGCCCACCGGAGCGTGCGCGAGCTGTACGCCGAACGCTTGCAGGTTGCGGGCGTGGTCACGGCCGACGAGGTGACCGCGGCTGCCGCTGCCATCCGCGACATTTTCGACGACGCCATCGACTATGCCCGCGACTTCATGCCACGGCTGCAGGTATTTGCCTTGGGCGGCGTGTGGACGGGCATGCAATGGGCCGGGGATGATTGGAGCGCGCAAACCGCCGTCCCGCTGGAGACGCTCCGGCGGGTCATCGATGGTGTACAGCAATTGCCGGAGGGATTCGCGATCCATCCCAAGGTCAAGCGTCTCTTGGAGCAGCGCGTCGAGATGCTGCGGCCTGACGGCCAGATCGATTGGTCGTGCGCCGAGATGCTCGCCTTCGGCACCGCGTTGCTCGAGGGCACGAAAATCCGCTTGAGCGGACAAGACAGTGGGCGGGGAACCTTCAGCCAGCGCCATTCGACGTTGTTCGATACCAACACCAACGAACGCTACGTACCCCTGGATCACCTCAGCCCGGATCAGGGGCGTTTCGTCGTCATCGACAGCATGCTGTCAGAAGCTGCGGTCCTCGGCTTCGAGTATGGCTTCAGCACCGCCGATCCGCGCAACCTGGTGATCTGGGAAGCGCAGTTCGGCGACTTTGCCAACGGCGCCCAGGTCATCATCGATCAGTTCATCGCCCCGGCGGAATCGAAGTGGCAACGCATGAGCGGCATCGTCCTCCTGCTGCCACACGGCTACGAAGGTCAGGGACCGGAGCATTCCAGCGCCCGTCTAGAACGATACCTACAGCTCTGCGCCGAAGACAATCTGCAGGTCTGCAATCTGACCACGCCGGCGCAGTACTTCCATGCGTTGCGGCGGCAGATGCATCGCCGTTTCCGCAAGCCGCTCATCATCATGAGTCCGAAGAGCCTGCTGCGGCATAAGCTGGCGGTGTCGTCTCCGCGCGCTCTCACCGATGGCACCTTTCACCCCGTTCTCGGCGAGTCCGAGCCGATCGATCCTGGACACGTCCGACGCGTCCTGTTGTGCAGCGGCAAAGTGTATTACGACCTGCTCGTGGCTCGGCGCGACCGAGATATCGATGACATCGCGATCATCCGCGTCGAGCAGCTCTACCCGTTCCCCGGGGCCGAGATCAGCTCGGCGCTGGAGCCGTACGCGGCGGCACGTGAGGTCCTCTGGGTGCAAGAGGAACCGTGGAACATGGGGGCGTGGCACGACATGCATCGCCGTCTACGGCGACTTCTCCCCGAAGACCGCCTGCTGGGATATGCCGGCCGTCCGGCGGCTGCCAGCCCGGCCACCGGCTCCTACAAGGTGCATCAGAGTGAAGTCACCGATCTCATCAACAACGCAATGAGGAGATCTCATGTCCGTTGAGGTACGCATTCCGACACTGGGCGAGTCCGTGAGCGAGGGGGTGATTGTTCGCTGGATGAAAGCGGCCGGCGACGTGGTGCGGGCCGATGAACCGCTCTTGGAGCTCGAAACGGACAAAGCCAGCGTCGAGATCCCCGCGGAGCGCGCCGGTGTTCTCAGGATTCTCAAAGCGCAGGGCGAGAAAGTGCAGGTCGGTGATCTCGTCGGGCGGATCGAGGAAGGCGCACCGGGACAGCGCACGCCAGCGGCTCCACCCCCGCCGGGGGCGATGGAACCTGAGAAGGCAAGCGTCGAGAAGCCACCGCCCACCAGCGCTGTCCTCAGCCCGGCGGTACGCCGCCTGGTCGAAGAGCACCACCTCGATCCGCGCACCATCACCGCGTCGGGACGCGGCGGGCGGCTGACAAAAGGGGACGTGCTCGCACACCTGGACGCCGCTCAGCAGCCACCGGAAGAGGAGCACCCACCTACTCCGGGCGCAGCACTCAAGACTCAGGGCCTTGCCGCCGCCGCGGCCGACGAGGAAGAACGCGTACCGATGACGCACCTGCGCCAGCGTATTGCAGAACGCCTGGTGGCAGCGCAGCGCACCGCCGCCATCCTGACCACCTTCAACGAAGTCGACATGAGCGCGGTGATAGAGCTGCGGGCGCGGTACAAGACGCGGTTCACCGAGACGCACGGCGTTTCGCTCGGCTTCATGTCGTTCTTCGCCCGTGCCTGCGCCGATGCGCTGAAGGACCTCCCCACCGTCAACGCCCAGATCGACGGCAGCGACATCGTGTACAAGAAGCACGTGCATCTCGGCATCGCCGTTGGCACGGAGCGCGGTCTCGTCGTACCCGTCATCCACTATGCCGACCGGATGTCATTTGCGGACATCGAAAAGGAGATCGAGCGCCTCGCCGGATTGGCGCGGCAAAACAAGCTGAGCATTCATGATCTCAGCGGCGGCACATTCACGATTTCCAACGGCGGCGTCTATGGATCGCTGCTTTCGACCCCGATCTTGAATCCACCGCAGAGCGCCATCCTCGGCATGCACAAGATCGAGAAGCGGCCGGTGGCCATCAACGACCAGGTGGTCATCCGCCCGATGATGTACCTGGCGTTGTCGTACGATCACCGACTGATCGACGGCGAGCAGGCAGTGACCTTTCTGATCCGTGTCAAAGATCGCATCGAAGATCCGACGCGGATGATGTTCGAGCTCTGAAGAGCTAGAAACCAGGGACTGGTGGGTAGAAGAGACTGGGGGTCGGATGGGAACCACAAACGAGAGACCACAGACTAGGAACCGAGCACTGAGGGCTCAGGATCCAGGGCTCAGGACTGATTTCGACCTGATCGTCATCGGCGCCGGGCCGGGCGGTTACGTCGCCGCCATTCGGGCGGCACAGCTCGGCATGCGTGTGGCCTGCATCGACAAGCATCGCTCACTGGGCGGCACCTGTCTCAATGTCGGATGCATCCCAAGTAAGGCGTTGCTCGACTCGAGCGAACAGTACCACAACGCCGGCAACGGCCTCGCCGCTCACGGCGTCAAGGTTGGCAGCGTGGAACTGGATCTTGCGGTCATGATGGCCCGCAAGGAGAAGGTGGTGAAGGTGTTGACCCAGGGGATTGCTGGGCTGTTTCGGAAGAACAAGGTCGAGCGATTCAGCGGCACCGCGCGCATCGCTGCAACAGATACGGTTGAGGTCTCAGCCGGCACCGACCGCCAGACCCTACAGGCACGCCGCATCCTAATTGCAACCGGGAGTGTCCCCATCGAGCTGCCCGGCTTACCGTTCGACGGCAAGCATATCGTCTCGTCAACCGAAGCGTTGCGCTTCGAGCAGGTCCCGAAGCGTCTGGTGGTGGTTGGAGCCGGAGCGATAGGGCTCGAGCTCGGTTCGGTGTGGAACCGGCTTGGTTCGCAGGTCACCGTGGCGGAATTCATGGACCGCATCGTGCCCGGCACGGACCGCGCCATGGGCGAGCAACTGCAGAAGACGTTGGAGAAGCAAGGGATGACCTTCCGTTTGCGGACAACGGCGCGCCACGCGGTGGTGCGTGATGGTACGGTCCGGGTCACGCTGGAGTCGGAAGGGAAATCGGGCGACGAAGACTGCGATGTCATGCTGGTCGCGGTCGGGCGGCAGCCGTTCAGCGAGGGCTTAGGGGCGCGTGAAGTGGGCGTGGACTTCGACGAGCGAGGGCGGATCAAGGTCGATGTCCAGTACGCCACCAGCGTGCCGGGCATTTATGCCGTCGGCGACGTCATCACCGGCCCAATGTTGGCGCACAAAGCTTCGGAGGAAGGGGTTGCTGCTGTCGAAGGGATGGCGGGACAAGCCTCTCACGTCAACTATGATGCGATCCCCAATGTCGTGTATACTTGGCCCGAGTTGGCCAGCGTCGGCATGTCGGAGGAGCAAGCACAGAGTCAGGGCATTTCGTTTCGCGTGGGGACGTTCCCGTTTCTCGCCAACGGACGTGCCCGGTGCATGAACGAGACCGAGGGCTTGGTGAAAATCCTCGCCGACGCCAAGAGCGATCGCGTGCTCGGCGTCCACATCCTCGGGCCGCGCGCCTCGGACATCATTGCGGAGGCCGCAGTGGCAATGGAGTTCGGTGCCAGCGCGGAAGACATCGCGCGTTCCGTCCACGCGCACCCGACCCTGCCCGAAGCGATCAAAGAAGCCGCCCTCGCCGTCCACCAGCGGGCACTACATATCTGAGCAGTCTCGCAACAAATGCGTTCCGAAATCACATTTTTCTTTCTTGTTCCGAAAGAGGGGCACGCGCAGGATGCAATCGAGCATGCTCACTGAATTGACGTCGGCAGCTTCGTGCCCAGTCTCTTCATCAGGCGAGCCAGGTTACTGGGCGAGAGGCCGAGCAGGCGGGCGGCCGCCGCCTGATTGCCTCCGGTCTGGGCCAGCGCCTGTTCAATACGCCGGCGCTTTTCGTCACGCAGACTGGCCTGCAACGACGCCGACGACGACGCCACCCCTGCCGCCGCCAGGTCCGACAGGTACTCCGGCCGAATCACCTCCCCCGTACACAGCAACACCGCCCGCTCGATCACATTCTGCAGCTCTCGAACGTTTCCCGGCCAGCTGTACCGCCCCAGCGCCGCCAGCGCCTCTGGCGTGAACCCCGTGATCGCGCGCCGATGCGTGCGCGCCGCCCGCTCCAAGAAGAAGCTCGCCAGCATTGGCACGTCCTCTAGCCGCTCGCGCAACGCCGGCATCTCCACCCGCACCGCTGCCAACCGGTAGTACAGGTCCTCGCGAAACCGCTGCGCCCGCATCTCCTGCTCCAGGTCCCGGTTGCTGGCCGCCACCACCCGGAGGTCCAGCTTGTGTACCTGGCAGCCCCCCACCCGCTGCGTCTCGTGCTCCTGGAGGACCCGCAGCAGTTTCACCTGTACGCGCATCGGCAGATCCGCCACCTCGTCCAAGAAAATCGTTCCCCCGTGTGCCAGCTCGAACTTCCCCGGCCGGGCCGCCAGCGCTCCGGTGAACGCTCCGCGCTCGTGCCCAAACAGCTCGCTCTCCGCCAACTCCGGGGGAATAGCGGGACAATTCACACTGATCAGCGGCCCCGCGCGTCGCGGGCTGATCTCGTGGATAGCGCGTGCGATCAGCTCCTTGCCGGTCCCCGTCTCCCCCGTGACCAGCACCGAGGCATTTGTCGGCGCCACCTTCTCCACCAGCGCCAGCGCCCGCTGCAGCGCCCCGCTCGACCCGATGATCTCGCCGAACTGCGAGGCCGCCCGCACCTCGCTGCGCAGCACGACGTTCTCCGCCTCCAGCCGCGTGCGCAGCTCCTCGATCTGCGCCTGCTGGCGCCGGATCTCGCGCACGTACTCCGCGTTCTTCAGCCCAACCGCCAGCTGGCTGGCCACCAACGTCAACAGCGCCAGGTCGGAGTCATCGATCGCCGCCCCGGACCCCTTCGGCCCCAGCGCAATGAATCCCAGCTCCGCCCCGTTCGTCCGTACCGGCACACACGCCTCCCAGCATCCCGACCGCACCTCCCCTCCCCCACCATCGGTCCCCTCGAACGCGTGGCGATTGAGCAGCTTGGGTGCCGCAATACTCCCGCACGCACACCCCAACCGGTACACCCCTGTCTTCTTCTGCAGGTACAGCGCCACCCCCTGCAGCCCGAGCCCGTCCATCAGCGTCTGGGTCAAATGTCTGCCGCCGTCGCCGAGTACCGGCAGCTTCACCAACTCCGCGCTCAGCTGGCGGATGGCTTTGCGCGCCGCGTGTCGGCTGCGGAACAGCGCGCTCTCCACTTCCTGCTCCAAGTACGCCCGCACCCGCGAGAACACCAGCAGGCTCAGCAGCGCCGCCAACACTAGGCAGCCGATCACCAACGCACTGCTGCCCCCCGCCGGCAGATGCTCCGCCCAGATCGCCGCCCCCGCGATCGGCAACACCACCGCCACGCTCGCCAACAACGTCGCCGCCGCCCGCATGATGAACAGATCGATATCCATCAGCCGGTGCCGCACCGCCGCGTAGGCCAGGATGCCCACCATGACGATGTTGCCGATGCTGCCCGTGGGAAAAACCGATAGTCCATAATTTGCGAGAAAATTGATCAACACAGTTGGGAAGAAAACTGCGATGCCTAAGAGCCAGTACTTGGCGCGAATACGAACCGACGCATCAGGTGATTGCTTAAGCGCCTGTACGCAGACGAAGATCCCGAGACCTGCGCATACGACTGCGAAGGTCACCACCAACGGATGCAGCGGACCTGGGCGCGCTACGCTGCCCCAAGAATAGGTCAGGAAGCCGGCAATTACGAAGCCTCTAAAGTGGAGCAGGCAAAGCAGCAGCGCAATGCCGTATCCCAGCAACTTCAGCCGTACAATTCGGCGATCGCTGGTCTCGGACCACACGACCGCGGTGCTTAAACCCATTGCCGGTAAGATCAGCATCGCGGAACTGAGGAGTTCAACAATGTCCGCGTGCCCCGTTGTGAAATCTGGGATAGATTCGATACCCAAAGCCGTGGTCCACACCGCCATCCAAAAGGCCAGGGACGCAAAGGACCGGGCCACGTGTCGATCCCTCCCCCCGGCAAGCACCACAACGACCGCAACCAGATCCACAACAGCGGCCGTTAGTGGCAGCCCGACCGAGAAGACTCGTGGCGAGATCATGGGGCCGATTCTCCGAAAAAGTGCCCTCCCCTGTCAAACGGAAGTGGCTCACCCACTGTGGGTTGAAGCGAAAGAAAACTACGACACAACCTTGCGTGTGGTTACGCAACGCGGGTTACTGTAATCAGCACTGCTTAATCTGATCGCCGTCCGCATGCACGAGTTGGAGATTCGCAAAGAGCGTGCGATCAAGCGTGAGCTTCGAGGGCGACCGAAGACACTCGGCGGCGGCACATATCCCAGCCGATCTTCCACAATCCACCGGGGCAGCGCCGCAGGCTATCTCACACAACCAACCCGTCCGCCTCCCCAAGCGATTCGAAATCCGGCGCTTCGAGCTCAGCGAGCGCAACATCCCACAGGCCTTGCTTCTGCAGAATCCGGACGTTGTGTATATGGAAGACCAACGCGGTCGCCAACACAGTGCCATCTTTGCCGTGAAAGAGCCTCACCGCCTCGCGCGGTACGCGGCGTAGCTCCGGCCCCAGAGCTTCATATGCTCGGAGGAGGTTCTGCCATATCGTCACCGACCGACTTGAGCGCCAGGGAACAGGACCAGCGGCTTTTGGGGAATGCTCTGCTAGCACGGCCACACGCTCCAGGAAGCCTCTGGGCGCGTAGAGTTTGTTCAACAGCCATTGCGTTCCGTAGTGCAGTTGCCGAGCGGTCATTTGCTTCGGGATGATGTTCGTGCCCGTATATCCGTCCTGCAGATCTGGCGTACGCAGCCGGTGCTCGGCACGCAGACGCCGTTCGAGCGGGGTGCCCTCCGGGGCCATCAACATGTTCGCCAGTACCGATGGAACACCGGCCTCCTGAAGGAACTCCAGCAGGACGCGAAAGGAGTCTTTGGTGTCCGCGTCAAAACCGGTGACGATGCCCGCTTGCACAGCGATGCCCCGTCTCTGGAACATGCGGATATCGGGAATCAGATTTGCCCGTACGTTCTGGCGCTTCTTCGCCTCGCGCAATGCCTCGTGGCTGGGCGTCTCGATCCCGATGAAGGCCTGTCTGAGACCGGCCTCCTCCGCTAGGTCCAGCAGCTCGGGATCGCCCGCGGCGTCGATTGACAGTTGGGTTGCAAGCACAACGCGTTCAGGCTTGCAGCGATTCCACTGACGAATGGCCTCCAGGATGCTCTTCGCCTGCTTGCGGTGGGCGGTGAAGTTGTCATCAGCCAGCAGGATGTCGCGATATCCCAACTGATACAGTTGCTCCAACTCCTCGATCACGCGCTCGGGTGTCTTGTAGCGCTGGCGGCGGCCGAGGTAGACGATCACGTCACAGAACTCGCATTCGAAGGGACAACCGCGACTGGTCTGCACGATGCCTGCGAGGTACGCCTCGTTCCTGAGCCCGCCCATCGCAGGAATCGGTGAGGTATTGAGGTCGACCGCGTTGCTTGCACGGTACTCCGTCTTCCAGGAGCCGGCGCGAAAATCGGCCAGAAACTCCGGCCATGTTTGTTCTGCCTCGCCAGTGAAAAGAATGTCGGCATGGGAACGCACGGTAGAGGAAGACAGGGTGGCGTACGGGCCACCAATAGCGACCAGCTGGCCGCGGCAACGGAACGCCTGCGCCAGCTCGAACATACGGACGCGTTGCGTCATGTAGCCGGTGATCCCCACCACATCCCATCGCTGCTCCAAGTACGAATCGATCGCGTCGATGTGATCGTCGACCATGGTGACATCGACCCAGTCGGGGGCCAAGGCCGCCAGGGTCGGCAGCGCGATGTTGGGCATGAAAGCGGCACAACCAGTGATGTCGGCCGTCTCGCTCATAGAGTAGAGGGACGGCGGCTGCCCCGGGCTCACCAAGAGAACTCGCACCGCACACTCCTCGGCCGACGACGGACGTAGCACATCCTTCAAGCCAGCATCTATGGGATTTCAGCAATGGATGCTGTCAGCGCCCTGACCGATTGTCAAGCAGGACGAACCTCAAGTTGACGCCATCAAGTCGATGCGATCTTCCGGGGACGTACGTAGGGGAGCGGAAGTGGCTCAATCGCGGCGCCTTCTTCGGGCGGAGTAGACGCGTCGCTCACTTCGTAACGCGGCAGATTGACACAAAAGCTGGTTCCGCCACCGAGGCGGCTTTCCACGGTGATGGAGCCGCCGTGCTCGGTAATGATTTGATGGGCAATCGCCAGGCCGAGACCCGTCCCCTTATCTTTCGTAGTGAAGAACGGATCGAAGATGTGGTCGAGTCGCTCCGGCGGAATGCCGACTCCGGTGTCCTGGATCTCCAATTGACCGAACGCGCCAGTCCGATGATCAAGAGTTCGGCTGGTGATCGAAACCGCGCCCCCGGGCTCGGTGGCTTGGATGGCGTTCAGGATCAAGTTGATTAACACCTGTTTGATCTGATCGCTGTCCGCGCGCACGAGCGGAACATTCTGAGAAAGTGTGCGGCTAAGTGTGAGCCGATGTTTTCGGGCTTCGGGTTCCAGCAGTGTCGTTACGCGCTCCGCCACTTCATTGAGATTCACAGGGCCTAGCGAAGGGGTGGGCGAACGGGCAAAGGACAGCAGTTCGGTGATCAGATCGGAGATGCGTTTGACCTCACCAGCGGCCATGCCAAGAAACGTCGTGAAGAATTCCTCGTCATGCAACCGCTCCGGAGCCAGTTGAAAGAAGGTCTGAATCGAGACAAGGGGGTTACGCACCTCGTGGGCAATACCGGCAGCCAAGGTTCCCAGAGCAGACGACCGATCGGCACGTCGGATGATGTCTTGTGACTTCTTCAGCTCCTCATACAGCCGGGCATTCTCAAGGGCAACCGAAGCTTCGGCCGCTAGTGTCTCAAGCAACTCCAGATCTTCGGCATAGAACGCGTCCAGGTTCCGTTTACGGCCAAGTCCGATAAAGCCGGTAATCTTGGCACCCACAGTCAGGGGAACGCACAGTTCCCAACCACTGCCCCGAAAAATATCCGCAACGATGGTCCGCTCTTCGGCACGATCGCTGGTCTCTAACTCATAACGCAGCACAGCTTGCTGCCGGCGAGACAGACAGTCTGCTAGCTCGCCGGCCAATGGAAACCTGTCCGGACAAATCGCAGCACCGAGTGCGTACTTGACTGCAAGGTGATCCCCAGTATCGGTCCCCAGTGCGATGGCGATAGAATCGAGCTGAAGGGTCTCACTGAGCGTCGTAGCGAGTTCGCGGACAAGCTTCTCGCGATCGAGAATGCGCACGATTGAACGGGTGAAGGCAATGAGCGCAACGCGATACTCGTGCTTCGCCCGAAAAAACGAGCGCTCTATCCGCGTCTCGGCACGCGCTCGCAACGTAGGGAACAGCACGGCAACGGCCACGAACAGGAGTAGAATCGCGGAAGAAAACTCAGCGTGGATCTGGCCGAAAGCAACCCGCTGCAGCCACAGCGTGAGCATGAAAGAGGGGGCTATCAGAACAATCGCTACCGCCGCATACGCCATGCCTTTGGTAACGACGAGATCAATATCCATCAGACGGTGGCGCGCAATCGCATAGCCCACAATGGCGATAAACGTTACCTGACCGAGGCTCCCGAGCGGGTAGAAACGTATGCCATAAGCTGGAAGCAAGTTAGTCAGCGCCAGCGGCAGCGCAATGACTGCTGCCAGCAGCCAGAATTTTAGTTGTAGCCTTATCCGCGGCTCGATACTCGTTCTGTACTCATAGGCGAGCAAGATGATGGAAACCAAGACGTTTCCGAGAACCGATAACGTAAACAAGTTATATAATCGCGTGCCAACCGACGAATATCCCCAGGCAAAACTGCGCACGTCGGCTACAATCAGGTCGAATGCGTTGAGTATGACGATCAGGAAGGTCAGGCAGTAGTCCGCCAGTAGCACCTTCCACCAGAGTTCCGATCGCCTTGGTCGGAGAGCGATGACTAGGTGAAGAACCGCTGGTGGTGCAAACAACGCTCCAACGCGCACGACTCGTGTCAGGTTTAGCGCGAGGTTGTGATCTGACACGTAGTAAAGGACGAAAAAATTGAGGTTCCAGAATACAAGTGTGATCGCGAAAAAGCTGAATACCTCGCCAGTCTCCGTCCGCGCCCCAATCCGGTTGACGAGGATCGCCAGAGCAAGGGTGGCGATGGCGGCCACAAGTGGAATCAACCAAGCGTAACTCACGATCGTAGGACTACACGATAATGTTGGGAGAGTCTGCTTCTGTCAGCAGTCGAGCCAGTGGTTCATCAGATCCTAAGCACCAGGCCTCCAACTCAAGCAGGTCGAGACGCATGGGAACTACAGTTCCCCAAATCGGATGTTCGCAGCTTGTTCGCAGGGGCCGGAAAAACGCGACGCGGTAAAGGTTTAGAAGGTGGGGGAGACCCAAAGTGACGAAATCGGTCAACCTGTGCTTGCGCGCAAAGGCAACAGTGAGCTTCAGCATACCGATATGGATGAGGTGGTCCTTTTGCACACGCCGGCTATCACGCCGGACGCAAAAGCGTGCAATTTCAGCCGGCAATCTGTCCGGGGTGAGGAAGTCCGAAAGCGGCACGAGGCACTCAAGATCGAACGGCCGGTGATCTGGCCCAACTATCCGCAGCGCCGCGACAATTTCGCCATCAGCACCGCGGGCAACCAGCTGGTGTGCGAACTGGTCAAATTCATCGATTCCGTGATGCCCCAGTTCTTCGGTGTAGAGTTGCCGGCGTAGGTCCAAGGCACGCAGTGTCTCTTGAGGGTCGGCCACCTTGAAGGTCAGGCCGTCAAACGAGGTCGTAGTCGCAACGGCGGGCTTGCGCTCGAACACCTGCCCAGTTTCCGGTAAGTCCTCATTGCGGCTTGACTTTGGCATCGTCCCCTACGTATCTTCCCTGATGTACGGGCTACTAGTCAAATGCGTTACGGAGAACCAGCCTGGCGAGGGGACTATACGGTCACAGACCATCGGGGCATCCGATGATGGGGCAGCCAACAATGAGGCAAGCTAGTCGAACTGTGACTCAACAGGAAATCAGGGACCAACTGAGCTATTTGATCAATGAAATCGCCCGGATTCCGAGGGACCGGATTGCCGACACCGCGACCGTCGACAACGAGCTTAGGATGGAATCGGTGGCTTTTGTCGAGTTGCAGATCGCTATTGAGGATGAGTACGATATCGAGATCGATCCTCTCCGGATTGTGGAATTGAACGAATTTGGAGCCATAGTCAACTACGTACATAGGCGCATCCTCTCAGCGGAAGTTAACAGTTGCAGCGTTGGTGACAAGTTCCGCCCGTAGCGATGGACGCTGCGGCTGGGTTGGGAGAGTCGAACGTGCGGCGGGTGGTAATCACCGGTATTGGCCTCATCGGTCCAACGGGGATCGGGCCTCAGGCCTTTTGGCAGTCGCTGTTGGAATGCCGTTCAGGGATTGGGCCTATTACTCGCTTCGATTCGGCTTCATACGCCTGCCGGATAGGCGGTGAGGTGCGGGATCGAAGCTACGAAGAGCTGCTTGATCCCGGCAAGTTACGAACCACTACGCATGCAACTCAGCTGGCTTTGGCGGCAACGGAGTTGTCCGTCCGCGACGCCCGTTTGCCACTGGACCAGTGCGAACCTCACGTTGTTGGCGTAAGCATCGGGACTGCACTTGGGGGCTGGCGTGAGGCGGAGCAGCAGCACAGCATCTTGATGGAACGAGGGGCAAGAAAAGTGAACCCCTTTATCGCCAATTCCACACCGAACCACACGTCAGCTGCCGAAGTGGCCACTGCCGCGGGGGCACAAGGTGCGCACGCCACTTTTTCGAGCGGGTGCCCGGCAAGCCTCCAAGCGATCGGGCACGCGGCAACCCTCGTAGCCAGCGGCGAACTTGACGTTTGCCTGGCTGGTGGGACCGAGAGCCCGCTCATTCCTATGGTTGTTGCGGGCATGGGCCGAACCCAGGAACTTTCTAGCCTGAACGATGACCCAGAACACGCCTCGCGGCCATTCGACCGGAGGCACAACGGATTGGTGCTCAGTGAGGGGAGCTGCATCTTGGTACTGGAGTCGGCCGAGCAAGCTGCAAGCCGGGGAGCCCGTATCTACTGTGAAGTGCTGGGCTACGCTTCTTCATGCGATGCGAACGGACTCTATGGCTTTGATGCCTCCGGCGCAGTGGGAGCACGCGCCATTCATCGCTTGCTGAGCCGCGCCGGCCTGAGCGCCATCGATATCGACTACGTCTGCGCCCACGCGAACTCCTCGCCGGCATTCGATCGCAAGGAAACCCTCGTAATCAAGAAAGCCTTCGGTGAATGCGCCGGACGACTACCCGTCAGTTCGATCAAGGGAGTGATAGGCCACCCGTTCGGTGCTGCCGGGTCTTTCCAAGTAGCAGCCGCCGCCCTCGCTATTCAGGAGCAGCTCATTCCGCCAACCGGCAACCTAGAGGTTTCAGACCCTGAATGTGACTTGGACTACGTGCCGCATGTAGCACGGTCATCTCAGATTCGCAGGGTTTTGGTCACGAGCTACGGATACGGTGGAACGAACTGCTACCTCGTCCTAGGTGCTATGTCGCCGCCGGTTTCAGATAACCAAAAGCAGTAAAGAGTGTTCACTGGACGGCGCCCGCCGCCGTACGCCGTTCGCGCAGTTCACCTTCTAAGTCGCGCTCGCATCCCAGGAATGCGGGTCTGACCGTCAGCACTAGGGCAGGAATAACCGTCAATGTCGCCATCGCGCTGGCAGAGATGATGACGGCAGTCAGGACACCGAGACGAATCCACAGGCTGAATCCTGAAAGCGGAAGCACCATATAGCCCAGGGTGACGGCCGAGGAAACAAAGAAGACCGCCTTTCCCGAGGTTCGCAAGCTGGCGCGTATCGCTGGCTCAGCTGACCCGGTAGCAGCCACTTCTTCACGGATCCGAAAGATCAGATAGATGGCGAAATCGGCGCCGATGCTGACCCCCATCGCGGTGATTGCAGCCGTCGTCATATCCAACCACGTGTGCGACCAACCCATGATGCCGAGATTGAGCAGGACTGCGCACGCCAATGGGAGCAACACCAAGATGCCCCCGGTGAACGAGCGCAGGACAAATGCCGAAAGCAAGAAAATGATGCTGCCAACCTGGACCACATTGACGATTTTCTCGTGCACAACGACGTCATTCATCGCAGTCTGCACTCCGAGGGTGCCTCCGGCAACGCCGACGACAACCGGCAGCCCGTGAAAACGCTGCTCAACGTAGTGTTGGATGCGAGTTATGAAGTCGCGAGAGAACAGGGCTGTATCGGTCTTGCTCAGTCCTCGAATCACCGCCCGTTGGTAGTTGGCATCAACGAACGCGCTCAACCCTTCCGGACCTGCCGACAGGCCGTACAGAAACAGGTACTGGCCGATTAGGCGCTGGTTGTCGGGAATGGCATAGAAAGCCGGATCGCCGTTGTTCATCGCCTGATTCATGCGCTTGACGTAGTCAGCTATAGACACCACACTGCCGATATTGCGATCAGCTTCCATGAACGTCTCCAGATCGCTGATCGCTTTGAGGACCGCCGGGTCTTGCATCACATTCTCGCGTTCGCCCTCCACCAGAATACGGAGCGATGCGGTACCCGGAAGCTTCTCATTCAGCAGGGCGTCATCCTTGCGTACCTGGGTCGAAGGCGAGAAGTAGAGGCGGAAGCTATTGTCGACCTGAATTTCGAATGCACCGATCGCCGCAACTGCCACGACCCCCAGAGCGGCAGCCAGCACCGCGCGCGGGTGCCTGATGACCAACTCCGCCAGACCGTCCAGTGCGCGGTCGAGCCACAGGGACTGCCCCTCGCGGCGCAACTCCCGATCTTTCGGTGGCGGCAAGAGACACCGGCAGGCAGGCGTGAAGGTCATTTCGATCACCAGTGCGCTCAGGATTCCCGACGCCAATAGTAATCCGAACACGCGGACGCTCGTGATCCCAAACGTCATCAGTGACCCAAAACCCGCCGACGCGATGAGGCCGGCAGTAAGCATCACCGGTCCGACAGCGCAGACCGAACGGACGACCGCCTCCTCGCTATCACCGACAAGCGCGTATTCTTCGTAATACCTCTTCAAAATCTGCACGGCGTGCCCAGCAGCAACGGCGAGGATGACTACCGGGGTAATCGCACTCCAGGTGTCCATCGGCTGGCCCACCAGGCCCATGATTCCTAACGCCCAGATGACACTCAGTAGCGCAGTCACCAGAGGAAGAAACATCGCCTGCAAAGTACGAAAAGCCTCATAGTGGATGAGCCCAATCACGAGCACCGCAACCGGGAAAAGGATCCCAATCATGGCGGTGTACCGAGTGAGCGCAGCCTTGAGAATCGGTGCGCCAGCCAGTGCGATGGTCACGGCACCGTCCCGTTCTGGAGTCACGAGGTCATCAATTCTTTGCGTGATCGCGACGTCATTGAGCCGGTCATCGAAGTCAGCCACAATCACGGCGGCGGTCCCATCCGCTGAGACCAGGTTGCCCTGGAACAGTTTGTCCTGTTGTACCGCTTTCCGCAGTTGGCGAATCTCCTCGGGGCTCGCTGGAACTTCGTCCATAAGAGGACGGACGTCCATCATGCCGTCGTTGCCTGCGATCACCTCTCTAGCGTAGGGTGAGGCGATACTGAGGATGCTGGTTTCAATGACGCCGGGCGTGTCACGCAAACCGCGTGTAATGCGGTAGATCTTTCCGAGGATCGGTGGCGTGAAGATATCACCCCGGTTGGCAATCACACCAATGATTGCGACCGCCTCACCCCCAAACAGGTCAGAGATGCGATTCTGAATCTGGACATAGGGGTGGTGTTCGGGAAACTGCGCGCGCCGTCCAATCTCCAAATGCACATGCCGGAGCTGCGTCGCAAGCGCGGCCGTAGCCAACAGGACCGCAACCACCACCGCCACGCGGTGCCGGACGATGAACCGTATGTACCGTTCCATCAGGTGCTACGCTTCCGAGGAAAATCCCAGAGTTTCGGGCATATAGTACTTTGCTTCGCCTTGTACAAGGAGAACTCTCCTGAACGTTGAGTTCTCCCGCACCGACAGGTAAGGTCTCCCCCCTGATGTTGGACGTGTTGCATCGCCTCCTTGGCATGGTCGTGCTCCGGCCCTATGTGTTCGTGTTCTTCGCCGTTTACCTGGTAGCGGCGGTCAGCAAGATGGGCTGGAGGAAAACCCTAGTCTTCACCCTCATCGCCTACACCGTCGCCTTTGCCGCCGAGTTCTGCTCGACGCGAACCGGCTTCCCGTTCGGACTCTATCACTACATCGACACGACCCGTGACCGCGAGTTGTGGATCTCCAATGTCCCGTTTTGGGACTCCCTCTCGTTCGCCTTTCTCTGCTATCTGGGGCTCAGCCTGGCGGTCCTGGTGTACTCGCCCCTGCAGATTCGACCGGGAGATGTCCAGGTCGTCGACACCTGTGAGATCCGACAATCACGGCGCGTCCTCATCACCGCAACCGTGCTCATGACCATGCTCGACGTGGTGATCGACCCCCTCACCGTACACGGCGATCGCTGGTTCCTGGGGAAGATCTATTACTACCCGAACGGTGGCATCTACTTCGGTGTGCCGATCAGCAACTTCATCGGCTGGGCTTTGGTCGGCGCAGCCACGATCGCCCTCTTCCAATGGTTCGAGAGGCGGCAGTGGTTCAGCTCCGACTTGACGCGGCCGGCCGGCGTGCGCCATCTCCCGTATGCGGGACTCATCGAACCGCTCTTGTACGCCGGCGTTCTCCTGTTCAATGTCGTGCTGACGTTTGCCATCGGCGAAACCCTGCTTGGCATCATCGCCATCATGATCTATCTGCCGGCGGGCGTCTTGTTCGCCGCCAATTTCTTCGACCCACGGCGACGGGCTGATGCGACGCAGATCGCCACGCACCGCTACGACTTCCCGCACTCGCCGATCGTTCCCCGGCTTTGACAACCTTAGCTGGCGTGCCCAACATATAGCTGCCGGTACTTGCGGTAATTCGTCATCACTCGTTTGACGTAGTCCCGCGTCTCCCGGTAGCTGATGCTTTCGGCAAACTCATCGGGCTCCAGGTCGGCGAAGCGCCGCTCCCATTTCTCCACTGCCGCCTCACCGCCGTTGTACGCCGCCACCGCCTTCAAGACGTCCCCGCGGAAACGAGCCAGTAGTCCGTTGAGATATCGCGTGCCGAGTTCGATGTTGACATCCGGTTCGAGTAACGCGAGTGGGTCAACGGCACGGCCGTCTGCCGACGCCACCTGCGTGGCGGTCTTGGGCAGCAGCTGCATGAGCCCGTACGCGTTGGCCGGCGATCGCGCCTCCGGATCGAACAGACTCTCTTGGCGCATAAGCGCCTCGATCAGAAGCGGATCGACGGAATTGTCGCGGGCTTCGCGGTCCACGATGGACCAGAACGCCAGCGGGTACAGAAGCTGCTGGCGCTCGAAGGCTGACAGCCCGGCGCTGTCGCCCAAGCGCTGCAGAAGACGCTGGGCCGCAGCGAAGCCGTCAACGGCCTCATACGCACGCAGCAGGTAGCGCATCGTGCCGAGGTCGTCGCTGCGACCGTGCTCGACCGCCTTCAACTCCTGGCGCGCCAGCATGTAAACACCCGCCGCTTTCAGCTCGCTCCAACGGTTGAAATGAAAGGCTTCGACGCTCGGCGCCGGCTCCAACGCCGCAGGGTCTTCTGCCGGCCCGGCATGCGACGACCGCGTCAGCACCGACTCGACTTGTGCTGCGAGCAGCGACCCCGACGATGTCCCCAGACGCCGCTCCGCCCACATGGCGTAGTAGTCAGTGGGGTCCCGCTCGACGATATCTTGATACAGCTCGCGCGCCGCGCCCGTCCGACCAGCATGCTCAAGCGCCCGTGCTTCCCAGTACATCGCGCCGTTGCGTTGCGGCGACGACAACGTCTCGTCCGCCAGTCGCGCAAACGCCGATACGGCCGCCCGCCAGTCCCGGGACAGGTAGTGTATCCAACCGATCCGCCATCGTGCTTCGCCAGCCAGCTTGCTCCGTGGATAGCGCATGACCAGGGCCGCAAAACTGTCTAGGGCAAGCTTGTTCCGTTCCGCGCTCTGATGAATGCGGCCGATGGCGTAGAGCGTCTCGGCAGCGCGATGATCGTTGGGATAGCGGTGCTGAAAGTCCTGGAAGGCGCTCAGTGCAGCGCTATCCTGATCGCGATTCCAAAGAACGGAGGCAAGGCGAAACAATGCCCCACGGGCCGCGAGACTCCACGGAAAACGATCAGCCAGCGCCTGCAGCTGCGCGAGGGCCGCATCGACCTCGCCGCGTCCGTACAGTGCATCAGCTTGCACCCGCAACACCGCGGCCGGCTCGACATCGTCCGGCGACTGCAGGAGCCGTTCCGCGGCGCTGAGCGCGGAACCGTAGTCGTGCTCGGCAAGCAGGAGCTGAGCTTCATCCAGCAGGTCACTGCCCACGGGTTCGCGTTCGGGATGCTGGGCGCGCAAGACAAGCACCTGTTGCTTCGCGGCTCGCCCCAACGCCGAGCCCACCATCTTGCGTCGCACGTCCATGTATCCGGCGTACGCCCCATCAACGTTCCCCATGCGCTCATTCGCCTCAGCGAGGGCCAGGTGCGCACCTTGGACCGTGGTGGCATCCGGCGCGGCCAGCGCACTGCGCAGCAGCGGCTGCGCCTGATCAACACGTCCGGCTAGCAACAGCAGTCGCCCGACTTCCAGTGCCGACGCAGGCGCTTTGACACTCTGCGGATAGTCGCGCAGCAGACGGGAGAATGCCGCCTCGGCCGCCGCCTCGCTGCCGCGTCGCATCGTAATCGCGCCGGCAAAATAGAGCGCATAGTCGGCCAGTTCGGGGTACCGCTCCGTCAACGCACTGAAGATCCGCAAGGCCTGCTCATCTTCTCCGTGACGGAACAAGTCGTATGCGCGGGCAAAGGCGGCGCGCTTGTCGGCGACAGTGTCAAGCCGCACCTGAACCTGCGGCATGACGGACGGAGGTGCCAGCACCCGTGCGCCGCATCCAACCGTACCCAGCAACATAACGAGCACGAGAATCAGCCGCAGCATGCGTCTCAGCTAGCATATCCACCGGCGTGTGCCAGCCACGTTGACAACACAGCCAGCATCGGCCAACAAGCACATATGGGTGCTGGCTCAATGGAAACGCAGCTGATCCTCGCCTCGGCTTCGCCGCGACGGCGTGAGTTGCTCGCCGCGAGAGGCTTCCGATTCGAGGTGGACCCCAGCAACCTCACGGAAACCCCGCGGCCAGGGGAGCCCCCGGACGTCTTTGCGCAGCGGATCGCGGCGGAAAAGGCGGGTGACGTCGCGCGACGCCATTCGGACACGTGCGTGCTGGCCGCCGACACCGTCGTGGTCGTAGACGGCACCTTGTTCGGAAAGCCCGCTGATCGCGGCGATGCGCGGCGCATGCTGCAGGCGCTGTCGGGCCGCACCCATCGCGTGCTCACCGCGGTCGCACTGGTGGAGCCGAACGGAGCCGTCGAGGAACTCCTCGTCGAAAGCCAGGTCGAATTCCGACCGCTCACTGCGGCTGAGATCGAGGAATATCTCGAATCCGGCGAGCCCTTCGACAAAGCCGGTGCGTACGCAGTGCAGGGGCTGGCGAGGAAATTTGTCGTGCGCGTTCGCGGCTCCCACTCGAATGTCGTGGGCTTGCCGATGGAGGCGGTCACCGATCTTCTGCAACGCCATCTCCCCTCCGCGGCCGACACGGCCCCAGCGATGCCATGATCGACGTGGCCGCCAATTGGGAACGCGTGCGACAGCAGGTGGCGCAGGCGGCACGGAAGGTCGGGCGCGATCCCCAATCGGTGCGCATCATCGCGGTCGCGAAGACCACATCCGTCGAGTTGATTGAACAAGCGATTCGGGCAGGGGCAACGGATATCGGAGAGAATTACGTCCAGGAAGCGGTTGCCAAGATACCGCGGATCTCGACGCCGGTCACCTGGCACATGATCGGACATCTGCAGCGCAACAAAGCCGCGCGCGCGGTCGAACTCTTCCACGTCATTCACACCCTGGATAGCGTCGCCCTCGGCGACGTCTTGGCGCGTTATGGCGAACACCGTGGGCAACCCGTGCGTGTCCTCATCGAGGTGAACATCGGCGCCGAGGCGACCAAACACGGCGTCCGCGCGGAGCAAGTCGAAGGCCTGTTGGCGGCGCTGGCCGATCGCCGCTGGCTGGTGATCGATGGATTGATGACCATTCCCCCGCTGGTGGAGTCAGTGGAAGCGGCGCGGCCACATTTCCGCGGCCTGCGCCAGCTGCGTGACCAGCTGCGCCGCCATGCGCCTTCCAACGCGCCGTTGCGTGAGCTGTCGATGGGCATGTCCGACGACTTCGTCGTTGCGATCGAGGAGGGCGCAACGCTCGTACGGATCGGCAGAGCGATCTTCGGAGAGCGGACGTGAAGCAGGGGCGCAGCATGCTGCGCCGCTACGCTGCATCGGCGGCGAGAATCCCACCAATGAGAGGATCGTAATGAAGAAAGAGCGAAGAAGAACGCAGGCTACCGGCAAACAAGGACAGCGTGTCATCGGCTTCGTCGGCGGCGGCAACATGGCAAGCGCTTTGATCCGCGGATTGCTCGCGGCGGGACTGTATCGGGCCGATGAGGTGTGGGCCAGTGATGTCGAGGCGCGGAAGCGTGCCTCGCTGCGCCGGCGATTCGGGATCGGCGTAACGGCCGATAATGCAGCACTGGTGCGCGGCTCCAAGGTCATCGTTCTCGCCGTGAAACCGCAAAACATCGACGAAGTAGTGGCAGGGTTGCGCGCTGCTGTCACGCCGATGAAGATCTTTCTCTCCATTGCGGCCGGCGTAACGACGGCCCGCCTGGAAGCGGGGCTCGGCACCCCGGCACGCGTCCTGCGCGTCATGCCCAACACGCCAGCGCTCGTCGGCAAGGGAATCTCCGTGTTGATGCGTGGCCGCTATGCGACTGCCGACGACGAACGCCTGGGCCTGCGCCTGCTGCGCGCGGTCGGCACGGCCGTAGCGGTGCAAGAGGAGCGGCTGCTCGATGCCGTCACCGGTCTCAGTGGCAGCGGCCCGGCCTACGTGTATCTCTTCGCTGAAGGGTTGATCGCCGGCGGCATCAACGCCGGGTTGCCGGCACCTCTGGCAAGCCAGCTGGCGTTACAGACGATCACCGGCGCGGCGGCAATGCTCCAGGAAACGGGCGAGAGCCCGGAAGCGCTGCGGGCCATGGTCACCTCGCCCGGCGGAACCACCCTGGCCGGTCTCGGCGAGTTGGCGACGCGCGGATTCAAGGACGCCGTTGCCGCAGCCGTCGTCACTGCCACGCGGCGCTCCGAGGAGTTGGGGCGCAGCTAGAGAGCTCACGCCCTGGCGTATGGCTTATAGTTCTTGACCAAAGCTCTTGACCATAGGCCATAGGCTGCTTCAGCCCCGTTTTCTCCCCTTGGTGGTTTGTGGTCTCGCCATCTTCTTGGGAGCGCTGTCGCCCTCGAGGGACAAGAGGTCGAAGCTGCGCCGCATTCCGTACAGTTCCTTGCGGTGGAGAGTAGCCAAGGCGCGCAGTTTTTTCGCGCCCTCGCTGGTGAGCGAGACGTGCACTTCACGGCGATCCTCCGGGTTGGTCTCGCGGCGGACCAAGCCCAAGGCCACGGCCCGGTCGATCAGACCGACGACACTGTGATGCCGCACCTGTAGGAAGTCCGCCAGCTCGCTGATGGTCGCCCAGCCCTTTCCGGTGATTCCCGCGACGCCGAGCAAGAGCTGGTGGTGCTGTGGCGTCATACCGGCACCCCGTGCCGCCTCTTCGCTGAACCGCATAAACTTGCGGATTGCGTAGCGAAATCGTGCCAGATTATGAATGTCCGATTGCGATGCGCCTGCCATCCCGTGCCCCCGCTGCGATGTCATTGACCACGAGTCGCGTCACCGTCATCACTGGCAGTACGCCTGCCATTGCTGTAATCGGCGCGAATGCTATAGTCGCCGCACCTCGGAAAGCAAGGCCAACAACTCCAGTCAGCCGACAGCGTTCGGCCCAAACCCATTCAAGAGCATCATGCATCCATTACGCGCCAGCCGCGACGACATCCGCAACATCGCCATCATCGCCCACGTCGACCACGGTAAGACAACCTTGCTCGACGCCATGCTGCACCAAAGCGGCATCTTCCGTAGCAACGAGCAGGTTGTGGAACGCGTCATGGACTCGTTCGTCCTCGAACGCGAGCGTGGCATCACGATTCTCGCCAAGAACACTGCCGTTAGTTATCAGGGCGTCAAAATCAACATCGTTGATACCCCGGGGCACGCCGATTTCGGCGGCGAGGTGGAACGGACCCTGGCGATGGTCGACGGCGTCATGCTCCTGGTCGATGCCTCGGAGGGACCACTGCCGCAAACGCGCTTCGTCCTGAAGAAGGCGCTGGAAGCCGGCCTGCCGCCGGTGGTGTGCATCAACAAGATCGATCGGCCTGACGCCCGCGTCACCGAGGTACTGGATGAAATCTACGATCTCTTCATCGACCTCGACGCAACCGACGCTCAGCTGGATTTCCCGGTGGTGTACACCAACGCCCGGGCCGGGATCGCCAAGCGCACCCTGACGGACAACGACGCCGACCTGCGACCGCTGTTCGACCTGATCGTAGCCGCCCTGCCGCCGCCCTGCTTCGACCCCGACGCCCCGACCCAATTTCAAGCCAACAATCTCGACTACAACGACTACGTCGGCCGTCTCGCCATCGGCCGTATCGTCAGCGGCGAGCTGCACAGCGGCACCATCTACACCGTCTGTCGCCTGGATGGCTCGCATGTGGATGCCAAGATCAACCAAATCTACGGCTGGCATGGACTCAAGCGCATCGAGCTGCAGCAGGCAAAGGCGGGCGACATTGTCGCCGTGGCAGGCATTGAGGACATCCATATCGGTGAAACCATCGCGGACCGCCTCAACCCGCGCGCGCTGCCGGCCATCCGCATCGACGAACCGACGATCGCGATGATCTTCAGCGTCAACAACTCCCCCTGGGCCGGACGCGAGGGAGAATACGTCACTTCGCGCAAGCTGCGTGAGCGCTTGGTGTACGAGCTGCGCAAGAACGTGAGCTTGCGCATCGAGGACACGGCCTCACCCGATTCGTGGCGGGTCATGGGTCGGGGCGAGTTGCAGTTGGCGATCCTGGTCGAAACCATGCGCCGCGAGGGCTACGAGCTGCTGGTGTCGAAACCGACCATCATCACCAAGGAGATCGACGGCGCGGCGCACGAGCCCATGGAACTGCTGCTGGTGGATGTCCCGGAAGAGCACATCGGCGTGGTCTCGCAGCTGCTCGCCGTGCGCCGAGGCAAGATGACCAAGATGAACCACCCGGGCTCCGGGCGGGTGCGTCTGGAGTTCGTCATCCCGTCGCGCGGCCTGATCGGGTTTCGCTCGTACTTTCTCACCGATACGCGCGGCACCGGCATCATGAACGCCCTGTTCAACGGCTACGCACCGTGGCAGGGTCCGATCCAAGCGCGTACCAACGGCGCCATGATTGCCGACCGCGAAGGTCCGGCGACACCGTACGCGATCTTCCATCTGCAGGAGCGCGGCGTCATCTTCATCCCGCCGGGGACACGTGTCTACGAGGGCATGGTCGTCGGCGAGTACTCGCGTGAATCCGACCTCGATGTGAATATCTGCCGCGAGAAGAAACTCTCCAACATGCGCGCCACCGGCCACGATGAGGCCGTGCGCCTCACACCCCACCGCGAAATGGGCCTGGAAACCGGCATCGAATGGATCGGTGATGAGGAACTGGTCGAGGTCACCCCGCAGTCGATCCGCCTGCGCAAGAAAATCCTGCGCCAGGTAGAACGGCCGAGGAAACGCAAAGAGTAGCGGCGCGGGCCGGCGGGCTTACGTCCCCAGCGTCCGGACCTCGACCACCGGCCGATACTCGTGCGTGAGCAGAACGCTCCACCGGTGAGGAACAGCTTGAGAATCGTATTGAGGACGCGTCGGAAGGGAACGGCAGGCGGCACCGTGCCGGCGCCATTCGGCGCTTTCGAAACGCGGCTAGAGCTTGAACTCCCGGTCATGGACGTGCAACTCCCCAGCCTCCGAGGGCGCCAACTCATTCAGTTTACGAAAGACAATTTCGATGAGCTTATCGAGGCGCCGATACTCTCCCGAGTGCGCCGCAGCGCGGGCGACGCTCACGGCCAATTTCAATTTCTCGTCCGTGTTCATATTCCCTCCTGGCATCTCCGCAACGAAATTGCCTCAGCTTATAGGAAGCCCCGCGTAGAAGGACAACCGCAAGGGTCAATAGATCGGCGCCTCGGCGCCAACGTCACCGAGCAATTGCCACCTCAGATCGACTTTGGTAGGGTTGCGCCAGGCTCGGGCATTGCGATCAGCGCCTGTTGCCACCGAGGGTATATCCTTCGCTGGAGCAGCAGAAAGGAGCGTCGAGATGGCTGGCGGCAAAACGTTCAAGCGGGATCAAAAGCGTCGCAAGGAGATGGCCCGTAAACTGAAGCAGGAAGAAAAGTTGAAGAAGAAGATGGAGCGCCGTGAGGCCAAGAAGCAGGATGGGGAAGAAAGCGAAGAAGTTTCGCAGCCGGTCGGCGATCGCTCTACAGTCCTCTAGGTCAGCGTTCCAGAAACACTTTTAAGCTCACCTGCCTACGCGGCGGCCCGGCCGGGTCGCCGCCGTTTCTGACCCCAGCGTGTCAGAGGTTTGCAGCCAGCCGCGATGACCCCCGTGGCGTCTTCTCAGCATCACCGCGATGCGCCAACACGGCCGTCATCATCAGTGCTTGGGTATCTTTGTTGGCTTGGGTTTCTTGGGTTTCTTTGTTGGCTTTGGTGGTTTTGGCTTTGGTGTCTTCTTGGCGATTGGTGTTGTTGGCGGTGTCGGTGTCGGCGCGGCGCACTTGATGCTCGCCGGATAGTGATACCCGAGGTCGACGAAATAGCAATCAGGCACGCCACTCTCTTGGGTCGTTCCCGGTTGCAGCAAGCCAGCAAGGTTCGCAGCAGTCGCCGGATCACCTGCGTAAATAGCGCGACTACCGGCTGCCAGGTGAAAGTCCGGGGCGAGACCGGTCGGAAGCATGAACTGCGGGTCGGTCATGCGGTCGTGTGCTCCGAGAGGAACACCCGCCGCGTACCCGTCGGTATTGAGGTTGTAGTCGGCTCGGTACCCCGTAATCGAGTTCGGATCGACGGCGATGCCTACCGGTCTGTTCATATTGACGATATTGTTCTCGACCTCCGCATTGGGTGACGGTCTCTGGGCGTCGCCGATGACAATCCCGACGTCGGTATTGCCGTACACCGTGTTGTTGATCAGCCGGGTCTGGTCCGAGCCCAACGCACGTATCCCGGCACCGGAGTTGCCGAAGATCAGGTTATTGAACACCCCTCCCCCGCCGGATGCTGTCAGCAGCACCCCGTCACCCTGGTTGTGCGCAATCACGCAGTTTTGCACGGTCGTCCCGGGACTGCTGTCCACCGAGAGGCCTGCCGTCACCCCTCCTCGCAGGGTCAAGCCATCGATGATCACCGCCGATCCCTCCGGTATGCCCGAAAGCGCAATTGCGCTCGGCGCACCAGCCGCGTCGATCGTGATCGGTGCAGCCGAACTGTTCGTCAGTGTCCCCGTGACATCAGCGACCAAGGCAATCGGTCCTCTGACATCTCCG
>JBIOJG010000068.1:0-28395 GCA_044450645.1 Binatia bacterium | reverse complement strand
TTTCACACCATTGAACGGACTTGGCATCCAGGCGACCGCATCATCTTGAACTTGCCCATGGATGTTCGCCTGGAGCGCCGCCACCACAACGCTCTGGCGGTGTTGCGCGGGCCCCTGGTGTTCTCTTTGAAGGTGGGTGAGGAATTCCGCTTGCTGAAGGGCGAGCCACCTCGGGCAGACTGGGCGGTGCATCCGACCACGCCCTGGAACTTCGGCCTGGTTCTGGATGGAAGATCTCCGCACGAATTGTTTTCCATTGCCGAGAGTCCGATTGGCGCTCTTCCATTCGCCCAGGATGCGGCACCGGTGAGGCTCACGTGCAAGGCCCGGCGCGTTCCCCAGTGGGCACTGCAACAAAACTCAGCCGGTCCAGTGCCCGAGAGTCCAGCGCCTACAAGCGAACCGCCGGAAGAAGTCGAGTTGATCCCGTACGGCAGCACCAACCTGCGCATCTCAGAGTTCCCCGAAGTGACGGCGGCAGCGAACACTGGGGTTGTTGCACCGGCTGGTCGGCCGAGTGGTGGCTCGACATCGCGCCGCCACAATGCATAAAGGGAATCCGCCAACAGCAGGACGTATCCTCGTAGCGGGTGCCGGAGCGCTGGGATCAGTCTATGGCTGTTTCTTGCGCCGAGCAGGCTATGCGGTCACTTTGCTCGGACGGGCCGCGCACATCGAGGCCATTGCCGCGGATGGGGTGCACCTCGAAGGCCTGTGGGGCGAGCACCACGCCAGCGGTTTTCACCTCATCACCGACGCGCGGAAGGCCGCAACGACATTCGACGCGATTCTGCTCTCCGCCAAGTCGTACGACACCCGGAGCATTGCTCGATCCG
Organism: Binatia bacterium; assembly: GCA_044450645.1. Taxonomy (GTDB): domain Bacteria; phylum Desulfobacterota; class Binatia; order HRBIN30; family HRBIN30; genus JAGDMS01. The sequence goes on along the minus strand of JBIOJG010000068.1, from coordinate 27,559 downwards.
TCGCACCGCTGCTGGCGCACGATGGTGTCGTGATCTCGCTGCAAAACGGCTTGGGCAATGTCGAGCAGATTGCCAAAGAAGTCGGATGGCAGCGCCTCCTGGCCGGACGCGTGATTTTCGGCGCCCAGGTAATTGCCCCCGGACGGGTGCGGGTAACCGTCTATGCCGATCCCGTACTGATTGGCGTGTGGCAGGACGAGCGCGACCCGCATCTGGAAACCCTGGCGCGCCTGTGGGCGGGGCGCCTGGCGGACGCCGGCATCCCGGCCGCTTCCTGCGATGACATCAAGGCAGCGCTCTGGGGCAAAGTGCTGTACAACGCGGCCTTGAATCCGCTCAGCGCGTTGCTGGGCGTACATTACGGCGCCTTGAGCGAAGAGCCGAATACGCGGGCCATCATGGATGCCGTGTTCGACGAGGTCTACGCGGTGGCTGCCGCTGAAGGGGTGGCCTTGCCGTTCGCCTCGGCAGCCGATTACCGCACCGAGTTTTATGGGCGGCTGATTCCTTCGACCTTCCACCATCGCTCGTCGATGCTGCAGGACCTAGAACGCGGGCGACCGACCGAAATCGACGCGATCAATGGCGAGGTGTGGCGGCGTGGGACCGTCCACGGCGTCACCACGCGGGTCAACGAAGTGTTGACCCGCCTCGTGCACGCGCGCCAGACTCTAGGAAGCAGGTAACCCATGCCACTAGTCATCCGCAAGACGACCGTCGAGGCCCTCCAGACGCACGCCTGCGCGACCTACCCGGACGAGTGTTGCGGCATGATCGTCGATCGGAACGGGCGTGAGGAGGTAGTGCCGGTTACGAACATTCAAAACGAGTTGCATGCGAAAGACCCGTCCCAATTCCCGCGCACGGCGCGAATCGCATACACCATGGGCGCCCAAGCCGCCCCAATTCTCATTGCCGCCGAGCGCGGCGAGCTGGGCCTGCGCGCCTTCTACCACTCCCACCCGGAACACGACGCCTACTTTTCCGCCGAGGACCGCAAGCAGGCGCTAGGCGGATGGGACGAGCCGAGCTACCCCGACGCGGCCCAGATCGTGATGTCGGTACGCAACCGTGAGGTACACGCGATCAAGGCGTTCGCCTGGGACGCGTCAGCGCGTGATTTCATCGAGATCCCGCTCACCGTCGGTTGACGGCTGCGGGCTCCGCCCCGGGGATGTACTACGGGCTACCGTGCAAGCCACAGAAAGCAGGGGACAGGGCGGCTTCGTTTTGACAACGGCAACCCTCGCTGCTACTCGCGCGACGTGGAAGATCTCGCGCCGCTGTTGGAAGAGGTGGTACGCACCACTTTTGGAACGACCGTATGGGTGCGGCGCCTTGCCCCACTGGCGGGCGATGCTTCGACCCGGCGCTATGTCCGCCTGTGGTTGGGCGGGATCGGCGCGCCGGCCACCGTCGTCGCGATGATCCTTGCCGACCGCGGCATCGCCCTCTCTTCGGATGAGCTGGCCGTCTTCAAGGAACCGCTGCGCGAACTGCCGTATCTGAACCTGCACCGGTTTCTTGCCAGCCTCGGCGTCGCCGTTCCCGAACTCTACGTTGACGCTTCTCCACGCGGGGTGCTGTTGCTGGAAGACATCGGCGACACGTCCCTGTGGGACGCAGTGCAGCAGCAACCTGACGACCGCGTCCAGCATCTGTATGCGCAAGCTGTCGATCAGCTCCTCCTCATTCAAATCGAGGGCACACGCCGACGTGACCCCGATTGCATTGCCTTTCAGCAGGCCTTCGACGAACGGTTGTTCCTGTGGGAATTCGAGCATTTCATTGAATACGGCATCGAGCGGCGTCTCGGGCAACCCTTACCGAGCCGTGACGCGGACGTGTTGCGCACCCACTTCCTCGACATCGCCCGCCGCCTCGACGCACAACCGCGCTACTTCAATCATCGCGATTTTCATAGCTGGAACCTTTTCGTCCAGGACGACAGGATTCGCGTCATCGACTTCCAGGACGCCTTGCTGGCACCGGCACCTTACGACTTGGCGACGCTGCTCGGAGACCGCGACACGCCGCGAGTCGTTCAGCCGGCGATGGAGCACACACTGCTGGAATACTACCGCCGACACTGGCGCCAACTGTCCGGTGGCGAACTCGATGCGAAGGATTTCAACGAAATCTATTTTCTCTGCGCCCTCCAGAAGGCGCTCAAAGTGGTCGGACGTTTCTACTTCATCGAGTTGGTGAAGAAGAAACCGGGATACTTGCGCTACATTCCGTCCACGGTGAAACAGATCAAGCGCATCCTGCCGCGGTTTCCGGAGTTGACAGAGATGTCCGCGATCTTGGGGCGCTATCTTCCCAAGGTGAGCTGATGCGCGCCATGATCCTGGCTGCAGGGAAAGGCAGCCGCTTGCGGCCGCTCACCGATTCGGTACCCAAACCCCTGGTTGAGGTCGCCGGCCGGCCGATGATTGCCTTCGCGCTGCAGCTGCTGCGGCGGGCGGGGATCGACGAAGTGGTCATCAACTTGCACCATCTGGGCGACCAGATCCGTACCACACTGGGCGACGGTAGCGCCTATGGTGTGCACATCACCTATTCCGAAGAGAACCCGATCCTGGACACGGGTGGCGCCATCGCGGCAGCACGTGAATTCCTTTGCGATGATACGTTTGTCGTCGTCAATGCCGACGTCGTCATTGATCTGCAGCTCAGAGATGTGATCGATTTCCATCGCCGGCACGGCGCAACGGCAACCATGGTCCTGCGCCATGACCCCCGGGCCGAACGCAAGGATGACATCGGCATCGATGTGGCACTGCGCATCCGGCGCCTTCTTGGCCGGTCTTACGACGCGGGGCCTCCGAGCACCGGGGACCGCTACCTGTTCGCCAGCGTGCACGTGTTCGACCAGCGTCTGTTCGACTACATGCAAGCGGGCGTCTACAGCGTCACGCGTGACGTCTACCCACGTCTGCTCGCCGCCGGCGAGCCGGTCTATGGCTACGTTCACCGCGGCTACTGGCGCGTACTCGACACGCCGGGCGATCTTGCCGCCGGGCGTCGCGAACTGGCCGATTGCCGTGAAAAGCCCTGAACAACGATCTTCTTGACAAACTGCGTCATGGGTATCTATAGAACTGACAGTTGATTGCGAGGTGGCGATGGGGATTACCATCGTTCAAAAAAGTGACCTGTCGGTCCGCAAGAAGAACGTAAAGGTCGCCCTAGTACTCTCCGGCGGTGCCGTCACCGGCGGCGCTTTCAAGCTCGGTGGCCTCAAGGCCCTCGACGATCTCCTCGTCAATCGAAAGACCACGGAATTCGATACGTATGTCGGTTTGAGCGCCGGCGCAATGCTTGCTGCGCCGCTGGCGGCCGGCGTGTCTCCGGCTGAGATGCTGAAGAGTCTGGAGGGCAAGTCCAAGGAGTTTAGTCGTTTTCGACTTGCGGACTTCTACAATTTGAATGTGCGCGATCTGGTGACGCGGCCGGCACAGTTCGCGCTCGACCTGCTGTCCTTTTTGCCGGGAACCGTCGGTGATCTCTTGGGACAGATGCCCGATATCGCCCGCAAGATTCAAGAGCCGCTCGCTAACGCAGTGCGTAAGCCGGGCATCACCGCAGTCCAGGACATCTTGGAACCCATCGCCGAGGCGCTGGCCAAGCGACGTGGGTTTCCGTCCCCGCTCGACTACCTGCCGTCAGGCTTCTTCGACAACTGCACCATCGAGCAGTATCTGCGTAGCAACTTCGAAGACGCGGGCCTTCCCAACGAGTTTCGCGACCTGTACCGCGTGACGAAACGCGAGTTGTATATCGGCGCCATGAATCTCGACACGGCGGAGCGCGTCATCTTCGGCCACGACGAGGACACGTCGGTGACCGTGTCGCAGGCGGTACAAGCATCGACGGCGTTGCCGGGCTTCTACAAGCCGGCACGGATCCACGGAATCGACTACGTGGACGGCGGCGTGCGCCGCACCGCCAACATCGATGTGGCAATCGAGCACGGCGCTGACCTGGTCATCTGCTACAACCCGTTTCGCCCCTTCTCCAATCGCGTACGGCGGGCGCAAAAGAACGGCAGCTACGTCATTGAGGGCCGACCGCTGGCGGAGACCGGTTTGCTGACGGTGGTCAATCAGGTCTTCCGCACCCTGCTGCATTCACGGCTGCAATACGGACTGCGGCAGTACCAGGATGATCCCAATTTCCGCGGGGACATCATCGTCATCGAACCCAAGGAAAGCGACGCGCATTTCTTCCAACTGAACGCCCTGGCGTACTGGCAGCGGTTGCGCGCGGCGCAATACGGGTACATCTCGGTCACTGAATCGATCACGCAGAACTACGAGCTGATCAGGCAAATCATGGAAAGTTACGGAATCCTGATGACGCGGCGGCAGGTGCGCGAGGGCGTCGAGCGCTTCCGCGAAGAAGACTCGGAAGAGACCTCAAGGGTCCTGACGCACGACGTCCCGCGCCGCAACCTCAGCGTGGCGTGACGCATGAGGCGTGACGCGTGACTCGGATCACGAATCACGCGTCACCAATCACGACGATATCCGCTCAATGATCGTGGCGATGCCCATGCCGAAGCCGATGCACATCGTCGACAGTCCGTAACGTTTGTTCCGGCGCTCCAGCTCGTCGATCAAGGTGCCGATCAACATGGCGCCGGTAGCGCCCAAGGGGTGGCCCAGGGCGATGGCCCCGCCGTTGACATTCACCTTCTCCGGATCCATCCCGGTCTCCCGCATCACACACAGCGGCACCGTGGCAAAGGCCTCGTTGATCTCGATCAAGTCGATGTCGTCGATCTTCAAGCCACTGCGCTTGAGCACCTTCTGCGTCGCGGGAATCGGCCCCGTCAGCATGATCACCGGCTCGGACCCGACAATCACCTGATCAACGACACGCGCCCGGGGAGTCAGCTTCAACTCTTTCACCTTGTGCTCCGACGCCAGCAGCACTACACCGGCTCCATCGACAATGCCGCTCGAATTGCCGGCGGTGACTTTCCCGCCCGGCTTGAACGACGGCTGCAACGCCAGAAGGCCATCCATCGACGACTGCGGCCGCACGTGCTCGTCGGTATCAAAGATCCGCCTCTCACCGTTCTGGGTCACCTCCACCGGGATGAGGCTCTTCTTGAATCGTCCTTCCTGAATGGCGCGCCAGGCTTTCTGCTGGCTGGCCAGCGCGAACTCGTCGATCTGCTCGCGGCTGAGGTTCCACTGCTCCGCAATCATCTCGGCCGACAGGCCTTGCGGCACCAGGTTGTACCTCTCCAGCAAACTAGGAGGAACCGGGCCCATGTCGGCGCCCATGGGCACACGCGTCATGCTCTCCACGCCGCCCGCAACCACCATGTCCTGCGCTCCCGCCTTGATGGCCTGTGCCGCGAAGTTCACCGACTGTTGGCCCGAACCGCAGAACCGGTTCAAGGTCACGCCCGGCACCTCGATGGGCCAGCCCGCCGCCAGCACGGCGCCACGGGCGATGTTGGTGCCCTGTTCGCCGGTCTCGGTAACACACCCCACCACCACGTCCTCCACCTCTCGAGGATCAATGCCGGTCCGCCTCATGACGGCGGTCAGCGGAACGCCGAGCAGGTCAATCGGATGGACGCCGGCCAAGCTTCCTTTGCGGCGGCCCCGCGGGGTGCGGCAGGCATCGATGATGTACGCTTCGCTCATGGTTGTCCCTTTCAACTACGGATTGAGACTCTGAATTCGGATGGTGGAACGGAGGCCCGAAGTCAGAACTGCAGGTCAGCTTACAGCGTGTCAGGTTTCAGTCAACGGGGGTCAGCGCCAGCGCCCGTGTTTCAAATACTCGGACAGGTCCGTCACCTCCGCGTGCACCGCTTGCGCGCGATCGCTGCCCGGCGGCAGCAACGGCTCGGCCCTTTTGAATTGGCTGAGCGCCTTGTCGAACTCACCGCGCAGCTCGAAGGCGGCACCAAGATGATAGAAGCCTTCGCCCGGCCGGCCGGCGCGGCCCGCAAGGATACCCAGATTGTAGTGGGCTTCCTCAAGATCGGGCGCCAGTTGCAGCGCCCGCTCGTATTCACGCATCGCGCCGTCGTTGTCATTGAGCGCTTCGAGCGCCTTGGCGAGCTCGTGATGGGCCAGCGGGTCGTCGGGCGTGATCTCGGCGGCACGGCTGAGCAGCTCGCGCGCCTTTTCCAGCTGACGCAAACGCAGCAAGGTCCGACCGGTCTCGCGGGAGAGGTCCACGACTTTTGACGGCGGCACCGTTTCGAAGGCTTGGCGAGCCGCGTCGAACGATCCGGTTTCGAAGTAGGCCACACCCAGGAGATAGCGGGCATGGGCATCCTCCGGGTGTGCCGCTACCTGCTGCCAGTACGATTCCACCAGATCCTTTGCGGTCTCCATGCGGGCGCGGGCCAGCAGCTGTACCCGTGCCAGATCGAGGCTCGTCGGTTGCCGCGATCGCTTATCCCACTGATGCGTGCGCAGCACGGCTTCCAAATTGGTGAGGCGCGCTTCGGTCAAGGGATGCGAGAGCAGATACGGCGGTGCCGAGGTTGGTGTGAGCCGTTGCTGGTCCAACATCTTCTTGAAGAAATCCAGCGTGCCGCCCGGATCGTATCCCGCCTGCCGCACGTATGTGACCCCGAGATAGTCGGCTTCCTGCTCGAACTCGCGCCGGTATTTCAGCTGGACGGCCTCGTTCACCGCCACCGTGCCCGCACCGGCCGCCGGATTCAAAACAGACAGCAGCACGCCGAGCAGCGTAGCATAGTTGACCAACCGCGTGGCTTCTTGCTGGCGCACCAGGTGGTGGGCGTTGACGTGGGCAATCTCATGCCCGAGCACGCCCGCGACCTCGTCGTCGTTGCTCGCCGCCGTCAGCAGGCCGGCGTGGACGTAGACGTAACCGCCCGGCACCGCGAACGCGTTGATGCGCGCGTCACGGACGACATAAAAGTGATAACTGAATGGCTGCTCGCCAAGCGCCGCAACGATCTTCTGGCCGAGGTGAGCGACGTACGCATTGACCTCCACGTCATCGATCAGCGGGAGCTGCCGGCGGGCCTCCATGGAGAACTTCTTTCCCAGCTCCTGCTCGGCAGTGAGCGAGCCAGCGGCGGCGACTTGGACCCCCACCACAACGCCGGCAAGTGACCACCAGAGGATTCCAACGCGCGTGTGGCCCCACATTGATTTCGCAGTGATGTTTACGGTTTCTTCGCCGACGCGGCAGAGGCGGCAGCAAACAGGGAGGCCGTCTGCTTGCCCGTGAGTTCACTCACGACATCCCCGCTACCTTCACCGGCGGCAGCACCATCGCTGTCAGCGATGCTGGCGAAGCGCGAGTCGAGACGCTCCAGCCGCCGGTCGGCCCCGGCAAAGCTTGACGCCGCATTGTTCAAATGGCGGCCGACTAGACGGAAGTCTTCTCGAAAACGGTCGAAATCGCCCCGCAATCGCCCCAGTTGTTGCAGGATCTCGTGCGAACGCTCCTCGATCCGCAGTCCGCGCAGCCCGAGAACGATGGCCTGCAGGTAGGCATAGAAACACCCGGGAGACACGGGGATGACCTTGCGGGCCAGGGCATACTCGCCAATGTGCGCCTCGCCGGTCTGTTCATCCTTCACCACGATCTCGTAGTAGACGTTCTCGGCGGGGATATACATCAGCGCGAAATCGAACGTGCCCTCGTCGGGAACGATGTACTTGGCTGCGACGGCGTCGATGTGACGCTTCACATCATTGACGAATGCGCGCCGCATCCGTGTCCGCTCGTCGTCAGTGCCTGCGTCCAACAGGCGGCGGAAGTTCTCCAACGGGAACTTGGAATCGACCGGCACTAAGCCATTCCCCAGCTTGATCACCGCATCCACCTTCTGTCCGTTGCGGAACGTGTACTGCGCCACGAAGTGGTCGGCGGGCAGGATCTGTGCGAGCAGGTCTTCGAGCAGCAGCTCCCCGAGCCCACCCCGCAGCTTCGGCGCACGCAGGATTTGCTGCAAGGAGGCGATATCCTTCCCGACCTCGTAGATCTTGCGGTTGGCTTCCTCGAGACCACCCAGGCTACGGTGCACGGCTCCCACCACTTGCGCCGTACTATCCAAGCGTTCGCCCAGTGCCCGATGCGTCTGCTGCATGAGTTCGGCGCTTTCGTGCAGCCGTTGACCAACCGCCGCCGCCACCTGGGCGAGCTGCTGATTGAGGTTCTGGGTGCTGGCATCGAGGGAGCGGCCGAGCTCGGTACGCAAGCCATCGATCTGTTGCTGCAGCATGAGCGGCGAGCGGTCCGCCTCACGGGCAGCGCTCAGGGCTTCCAGACCGGCAGCGGCACGCCGCTGCTGGAGCACAACGACCACCAGCAAAACGACGACCGCAGCCAGCACACTACTGAGGACGATCGTGAGGGTCACAAGGTCTGCACCGCGTACTCGAGCAGTTCGCTCAGCTTCCGGATGCGACGCGCATACAGCGGACGGTCCTCAGGCTCGGCGGCATCCAACCTGTGCAAAGCCAGGTGCAACGTGGATTCGATGATCTCGATGCAGCGTTCGGTGCAGACGCGCTCCTGCTGCCGCCGGCGCGCGCGCACGATGTCCTGAAATGGGATGACGACGGCCATCAGCTACTGTCCCGGACAGATTCCGCTCCCGCTGCCTCAGCACTCTTCTCCCCCTCTCCCTCGGGGACTGTCGATAAACGGGAGACAGACCCTTCGACAAGCTCAGGGTGAGCGGAATTCTTCTTTGAAATTGAATACCCAACCGCTCGTGCTGAGCTTGTCGAAGCACTGTTTGCGAGAAAATCGACACTCCCCTCGGGGAGAGAGTTGGGGTGAGGGCGCTTCGCCGCCATCGTTTGCCAGCCGCCGCGTCCGAACCATTCGATCTGCCGTGCTAGTCCGAGCAAGATACTGACGTCGCGCTCTTCCATCTGGGCGCGGCCGAGGAACCGCCGGAAGGCGAACATGATGTGGTCGGGATTGTCGGCGTGGAGAAAGCCGATCGACAGAAAGGCCGCTTGCAAGCGCTGAAACATGAACTCGACCCGCTCCGCCGTCGCCAGCACCTGCGCCGTGCTTCCCGTCTTCCGAGCTGCCAGGAAGAGCTCGTAGCAGCACACCATCACGGCTTGGGCCAGATTGAGAGAAGCATAACCCGAATCGGTTGGAATGCTGATCAACTGCTGGCAGAGCTTGAGATCGTCGTTGCTGAGCCCGTGGTCCTCCGGACCGAACATGAGGGCGACCGGGTTCGACCGGGCCACCGTCACCATGCGGATGGCAACATCACGGGGCGGCTCGGCCGCCTCCCGATACAAGCCGTTGCGGCACGTCGTACCGACCACCAAGCCGCAATCCGCCACCGCCTCCGCCAGCGAGTCGCACCGGCGTGCCCGGTTCAGGACGTCCTCCGCGTGCACCGCCATGGTTTTCGACCAGAAGGTGCGGACGATGGCCGGGCGAACCAGCACCAGATCGTCCAGGCCCATGTTCTTCATGGCGCGCGCCACGGCGCCGACGTTGGCGCCGCCCCGAGGCTGCACCAGGACGATGCGAATGTTACGCAAGGGCATCGCTACGGATGCTAGCATTCCCAAGAAGACGAAGAAAACGCTTATGGCTCTCGGCAGATGGCGAATGGCCTCTTCTTCCCGGGCTGTCTTGCTTCCTCTGACCATATGCCATCCGCCCAGCCCATGTTGACCGTCTCACCGTTCCCTGGGTATGCATTCCTCCATGCGGATCGTGTCCTTCGGCGACATCCACATGTCGTTGCAGACCATCGAACACTTGGCGCCAGAGCTGGAGAAGGCCGACCTAGTCATTCTTTCGGGCGATCTGACCAACTTCGGCGGGCGCGAGGACGCGGAGCAGGTGTTGGCGGCCACGCAGCGGCATGCACGCGCAGTGCTGGCGGTGTCCGGCAATCTCGATCGGCCGGAGGTGATTGATGTCTTGCGTGCGCGCGGCATCAGCCTGCACGACGAGTCGCGGCACGTCGGTAATCTCGGCATCTTCGGGTGCGGCGGCTCGAACCTGACGCCCTTCCACACGCCCCGCAGGTACGCGCCTTCATCGAGCAGCATCAACCCGAGGTGTGCATCACCGGGCACGTCCATGAATCTGCCGGCATCGACCGCATCGGCGGCACCACCGTGGTGAACGCCGGTGCCTTTCGCGACGGCGGCTATATCGTCGTTTCTCTTCGCCCCGGCGGCTTGGGCGCCGAACTGAAACGCCTTTAATAATTTGGCGATCGCTGCTAGCTGGTGACTTATGAGTGGCTCACGGAATGATATGCGAGTTGACCACGTTTCAATTGCCGTCAACGACATCGACACCGCCCTCGGATTCTTCCGCAGCGCCTTGCCGATTGAAATGCGGGTCGAGAAGTGTCCCGGCTACACCGATGACTTCAACTGGTGCGACTTCTACATCGGACAATTCAAGTTGGAGCTGATCGAGGCGACCCGGCCCGACAGCTTCGTGCGCCGGTTCATCGACAAGCGCGGCGAGGGCATGCATCACGTTTCGTTCGAAGTGGGGCAGCTGGAACCACTGCTCGATCGGCTGCAGGCCGACGGCCTCCGCATCGTCGATCGGCACACCACCGAGGACGGCAATATGACCGCGTTCATCTCGCCGCGTAGCGCGCATGGCGTCCTCGTGCAGTTCTGGCAGGTCGGACACATTACGGAACCGGAGCGGCCGCGCAGTGTGCCGTTCCGCCTGCGCTCCGGCGAGGTCATCCGCGTACGCGTCGATCACATCTCCATGGCGGTGCGCAACATCGAGACCACCCTTGGCTTTTTCCGCCGCTACTTCCCGATCCGCGTCGTACGCGACCCACATCCGGGCTACGACGGCACCTTCCTGCTCACCAGCTTCCTGCTCAACAACTACAAGATCGAACTGATCGCGCAGGACGAGAGCCGGTCGCCGGGCTTCGTGACGCGCTTTCTCGATCGGCGCGGTGAAGGCCTGCATCACATTTCGGTGGACGTCGATCGGCTCGATCCGCTGCTGGCGCAGTTCGAAGCGGACGGTGTACGAATCGTGGACCGGACCGATTTCAGCGACGAGATCAAGACCGCCTTCATCTCGCCCCGCAGTGCGCACGGCGTCTTGATCCAGTTCTGGCAGACGCCGCATATGGAGGATTAGGTCAAGGTTCAAGGGTTCAGGTTGAAGGTCATATTCTTTGATGCGGCCGGGACCTTGTTTCGCGTGCGCGGTTCGGTAGGTCAGGCGTACGCGACGATCGCCGCACGCCACGGCGTGGTCGTCACTGCTGAAGTCATCGCGAGCCGCTTTCGCGCCGCCTTTCAGCGTATGCCCCCGATGTGTTTCCCCGGCGTCGCAGAGGCCGAGACACCACGGCATGAACGAGCTTGGTGGAGACATGTGGTCACCACAGCGTTTGCCGGTTTGCCCTTCGCTGATTTCGAACAGTTCTTCAACGACCTGTTCGATTCCTTCGCCCACGCGGAGAGCTGGGAGCTGTTCTCCGACGTGATCCCAACGCTCAGCGGGTTGCGCAGCCGCGGCCTCCGGCTCGGGATCGTGTCCAATTTCGACAGCCGGCTCACCACGATTTGCGAGGGACTCGAGATCGCGCACTTTTTCGACGCGGTGGTCATGTCCGGCCGGGTCGGTTGCGCCAAACCTGATCCCAGGATCTTTCTGATCGCGCTCGAACGCATGGGCGCCAACCGCGCAGAAGCTCTGCACGTTGGAGATAGCCAGACCCTCGACGTCCAAGGCGCGCACGCCGCCGGTCTGCGCGCCATCCTGATCGATCGCCAGTCCCAAGCAACCGACCCTGCGCACCGCATTGGCGATCTGCGTAAGCTGCTGACGTTGGTCTAGCTGCGACTCGGCAACGCGGGCGCGGCCGTCTTTTTGCCTTGCGCGTACCGATCGCATAGTATCGACAGCGGCTTTGGAGGAGGAGCCGGTCTATGTTGATCAAGCGGATACTCGTTCCCGTTGACTTTTCCACGGACTCCCTCAATGCGCTGACGTACGCAGGCGACTTCGCCAAGACTTTCGGCGCCCAACTCTTGCTGCTCTACGTCGTCGAGCCGATCTACTACGCCACGCCGACGGACATGTACGCCGTGAACGCGAATGTGGCGATGCTGTTGGACGAGCAACGCCGTCTGGGAGAACAGCAATTCGCGCGCATCGCTGCCGGGCTGCAGAAAAAGGGGCAGCGCTTCCGGACAATGATCAAAACCGGTTCGGCCTCACAGGTGATCGTCGACAGCGTCAACCGCGAGCGTGCCGATCTGGTCATCATGGCCACCCACGGGCGGACCGGTCTGGCACACATGTTCATGGGCAGCGTCGCGGAGAAGGTGGTGCGCACGGCCTCCTGCCCCGTACTCACGGTACGCGGCACGGGAACGAAACAACGGAAGCCGCTGAAAAAAGCGCCAGCGAAGGCTCGCTGAGGCGCGTATCGCCTCTGGCGAATCGCTTATCGTCGGAGTCCTGCGATCTGCGACACGCGCCCCGTCATAAAACTAAATCAGTTGTTCGACGGGCGTGTGTTCCAGGCCGAAGGCTTCCGCCACACCGGCGTGCGTCACGTGGCCGTCCAGCACGTTGGCTCCGCGTTGCAGTGCCGGGTTCTCGCGCAGGGCGCGTCGCAGTCCCTTCTCTGCCAGCTCGACTGCGTAGGAGAGCGTCACGTTGGTCAAGGCAAAGGTCGAGGTGCGCGGCACGATAGCTGGCATGTTGGTCACGCAATAGTGGACGACGCGCTCGGCAATATAGATCGGCGCATCGAGAGTGGTCGGCCGCGCGGTCTCGATGCATCCGCCCTGATCGATCGAGATGTCCACGATGGCGGCACCCGGTTTCATGGTGCGCACCATTTTGCGCGTCACCAGATGCGGCGCCTTGGCCCCTGCCACCAGCACGGCGCCGACGATCAAGTCGGCGGCCGCCACCTCCTCCTCGATGTTGGCGCGATTGGACATGACCGTGGTGACGTGACCACCGAGAATATCGTGCATGTAGCGGAGCTTGGCCGGATTGCGGTCGACGATGCTCACGTGCGCGCCGACCCCAGCCGCTATCTGGCAGGCATTTGCCCCGGCAATGCCAGCGCCCAGAATGACCACGTTGGCCGGACGCACCCCCGATGCGCCACCCAAGAGGATGCCCAAGCCGCCGTTCTGCTTCTGCAGGCACCAGCTTCCGACCTGAATCGACAAGCGGCCGGCGACTTCGCTCATCGGCGCCAGCAGCGGCAGCGACCCGTCATCCAATTGGATGGTTTCGTATCCGATGGCACTCACCTTCTTCGCGCGCAGGATTTCCGTGAGCTCTGGGCACGCCGCCAAGTGGAGATACGTGAAAACAATCAGCCCTTCGCGCAGGTAGCGGAATTCCGAGGCCACCGGCTCCTTGACCTTGACGATCATCTCGGCGTCGTGCCACACCTGACGCGCCGTCACCAACCGTGCCCCCGCCGCCCGGTACTGCGCATCGGTGAGACCGCTGCCCAGCCCGGCACCGCGTTGGATCAAGACGCGGTGGCCATGCGCTACCAAAGCACTGACACCGGCCGGCGTGATCGCCACCCGGTTTTCTTCAGCCTTGATTTCTTTGGGGATGCCGATGATCATGGTGCGACAGTAATCGGAAGATCCCTAAGGCGCAAGCCGCGCTCGCGGGCGCCGGTTCACATTCGACCGTACTTGACCATATCTGACGAGTTCGTGTACCTTCAGAGCGTACGACGTCACGTCTCCGGAGGGTTGCTTGGCGAAGTTTCCAACTGAGGTAGAGCGCAGTGTCACAGCACGTGTACCCTTGGCCCGCGCGTACGACTACCTGTGGGATGTGCTAGGCTCATCTTGTTGCGTCCCCGGCATCGACAGCTGCAAGCGGGCCAGCAAGGACACGTACCGGTTCATTTACCAAGAGCGTTCGACCGGGCCGGTGAGCATGATCGTCCAGTACACGGCACGGTACGGAGGCAACGGCGTCGATCGGATCACCTTCGAGAGCACGGGCGCAAAAGGCGACAACACCGACGTCAGTGGCCTCATCCGGCTGCAGCCGAGTGGGGCCGAAGCGACGCGCATCATGCTGCGGCAGATGATCGCGCCCGACACCCCCATCCCGCGCCTCTTGCAGGGTCTCGTCCGTTCCTTCGTCGAGCGTGAAGCGGCGGAGGGCGTGCAAACGTATCTCGCCAATGTGAAACGGGCGCTCGAGCAGCAGTCGGACATGACGTCCAAAGTCCAGGGTCTAAAGTCCAAAGCGTAAGGGATCAACCCCCTACATTCCGTCGTCTCGCAGGCTCGGCAATCGTCTTGTGGCTCCTTCTCCCGAGGGAGAGGGAGCAGAGCCGGAGCATTGAACTCCACCGAGGGGTTTACAATCCAGCAACCTTTGTCTATGGCCGCAGGCATGGGTGAGATTATCGATGGTACCGCGGCGGCGCGCGCCGTCCGGGCTGCGGTAAAGGAAGAAGTAGCGGCCTTTCAACGCGAGTTTGGCTGCGTACCGGGGTTGGCGACGGTGCTGGTCGGAGACAATGCCGGTTCTGCCAGCTACGTGCGCAGCAAGCGCAAGGCGTGCGCCGAGCTCGGCATTACTTCGGAGGGTCACGAGCTGGCGGCTGACACCACGCAGGCAGAACTCGTGCACCTCGTGCAGTCACTGAATCAGCAGCCCCACATCAGCGGCATCTTGGTGCAGCTGCCGGTGCCGGCGCATTTGGACGCCGACGCCGTCATCGATGCAATCGATCCCGACAAGGACGTCGACGGACTGCACCCGATAAACCAGGCACGTCTGTTCGCCGGCCGGGAAGGCCTGCGCCCCTGCACGCCGCTCGGGATCATGCATCTCATCGACGGTACCGGCGTCGAGATCAAAGGCGCACGCGCAGTGGTCACCGGGCGCAGCATCCTGGTCGGCAAGCCGGTCGCCTTTATGCTGCTGGAACGACATGCCACACTCACCATCTGCCATTCACGCACCCGCAACCTGGCCGAGGAGGTCAGTCGCGCCGATATCCTGGTCGCGGCCATCGGCCGCGCCGAGATGATTCGCGGAGAATGGATTCGGCCGGGGAGCGTGGTCATTGACGTCGGTATCAACCGCTTGCCCGACAAGCGCCTGGTTGGGGATGTCGAATTCGCTGCCGCGCGTGAGCGAGCGGGATTCATTACACCCGTGCCCGGCGGCGTGGGACCAATGACCGTGGCCATGTTGATGAAGAACACGGTGACGGCGGCAAGGCGGCAGCTCGGGAAGAATCGACGCGAAGCCCGGCTTGGTTCATGAACCGCACGCCGGTATTCCCGGCCCATGCGGCGCTCGGGGCACGTTTCGTCGACTTCGGCGGGTGGGAGATGCCGGTGCAGTATACCGGCATCATCGACGAGCATCGGGCCGTCCGCCAGCGCGCTGGTCTCTTTGACGTCAGCCACATGGGCGAGATCGAGCTGCGCGGCTCGCGCGCCTGTGCCGTGTGTCAGGAATTGACGACGAACGACGTCGGCCGGCTGCGCGACGGCCAGGCGCAGTACTCGCTGTTGTGCCTGCCTAGCGGTGGCGTCGTCGATGACATCATCGTCCATCGGATCACGAACGAACGGTTCCTCCTTTGTGTCAACGCCGCCAACACGGAGAAAGACTTTGCCTGGATCGTCGAGCATCGGAACGGTGCCGAGGTGGTCAACCGGAGCGCCGAGTTCGGCCAACTGGCACTGCAAGGTCCACGGGCAACGGATATCCTCATTCAGGTAACGGACCTGCCGCTGCGCGAGATTCCTTCCTTTTGTTTTCGGGAAGGGCTAGTCGCGGGCTGCCGGTCCCTGGTCGCCCACACCGGCTATACCGGTGAAGACGGATGGGAGATTTACTCCCCTGCCGAGAATGTGCTCGCAGTGTGGAATGGGCTGCTGGATGCGGGCCGAGCCTCCGGCATCGCACCCGTCGGTCTGGGAGCACGCGACACCTTGCGGCTCGAGCGCGCGCTGCCGCTGTACGGTCACGAGTTGACGGAAGAGACGACCCCTCTGGAAGCGGGACTCGGTTGGGTCGTACGCTTCAATACCGACGATTTCGTCGGCCGCGCCGCCCTGCTGCGGCAACGTGAGGTGGGCGTGGCCCGCCATCTCGTCGGTTTGGTGATGACCGAACCTGGTATTCCGCGGCAGGGCTACCGTATTTTTCGCGACGGCCGAGATGTGGGAATGGTCACCAGTGGAACGAAGTCACCCACTCTTGGCAAGGCGATTGCGTTAGGCTATGTGGCGAGCACTTGGAAGGAGCTCGGCACTCAGCTCGGCATCGAAATTCGTAGCCATTTGGTGGCAGCCGAGGTAGTTCCTCTGCCCTTCTATAAGCGCGCCGTGTAAGGAGGCATGCATGGAGTTCCCCGAAGACCTGAAATACTCGAAGGAACACGAATGGGTGTTGGTCGAGGGTAATGTTGCGACGGTGGGAATCACCGACTACGCGCAAGATCAGCTCGGCGACATCGTCTTTGTGGAATTACCGGCGATCGGCGACAAGGTCAGCAAAGAAGACGCCTTCGGAGTGGTCGAATCCGTCAAGGCGGTCTCTGACATCTTCGCTCCGGTCAGCGGCAAGGTCCTCGAGGTCAACGATGATCTTCCGGACAACCCTGAGATGGTCAACGAGGATGCCTACGGCGACGGCTGGATCATCAAGATCGAGATGAACGATCCCGAGGAACTACAGGAGTTGATGACCGCGGCGGAGTACGAGGAGTACGTCGCTGAGGAAAAAGAATAGTCTTCGAAGCCTTCAGCAGTCAGCGTTCAGCAAAGAACTACGCCACGCTACCAGAACGAGCTGACAGCTGAACGCTGAAAGCTGCCTCTGTGCGCTTCTTACCCCACACCAACGCAGATATCCGTTCCATGCTCGAGGCGGTGGGGGCCGCCGAGGTTGGCGACCTCTTCGCCGACGTGCCGCACGAGCTGCGATCGCGCGCGGCCCTGAATATTGCGCCCGGGCTGCCCGAGCTGGAGCTCCGCGCGCGTTTGGAGGCGATCGCCGCACGCAACCAAGCGGCGCAGCAACTGTGCTTCGCCGGCGCGGGGGCCTATCCACATTTTGTTCCCGCGGTGATCGATCAGATCCTGCAACGGGCGGAGTTCTACTCGAGCTACACCCCGTATCAGCCGGAGGTCAGCCAAGGCACGCTGCAGGCGATCTTCGAATTCCAATCACTGGCAGCGATGCTCCTCCAAATGGAGGTCGCCAACGCCAGCATGTACGACGGCGCGTCCGCCACCGCCGAGGCGGTGTTGATGGCGCTGCGCATTGGCCCAAGGCGGCCGTGCGTCATCCTCTCCCGCGCCTTGCACCCACAGTACCGTGACGTCGTGCGCACCTACACCACCGGCGCTGGCGAGATCGAGTTGGTAGAGGCCCCCTTCGGCACCGACGGGCGGACGGACTGTAACTGGCTAGCCGACAACGTGAATGACCGCACCGCCGCCGTCGTCGTCGGCCACCCGAACTTCTTCGGCGTCGTCGAGGATCTGGCCGCTGTCGCCGCACTGACGCACGGTCGCGGTGCCCTCCTGGTCACCGCGACCACCGAACCCGTTGCGCTCGGCGTACTGCAGGCGCCGGGTGCGTACGGCGCGGATATCGCCGTGGCGGAAGGACAAAGTTTGGGAATCCCCATGTCGTACGGCGGTCCGGGAGTGGGCTTATTCGCAACCCGAACTGCCCATGTGCGCATGATGCCCGGCCGTTTGGTCGGCGAGGCGGCAGACGGGGCCGGGCGGCGTGGCTACGTACTCACGTTGGCAACCCGCGAGCAACACATCCGCCGCGAGAAGGCCACCTCCAACATCTGCACCAATCATGGGCTGATGGCCCTCGCCGTCACCGTGTATCTCTCCATCCTGGGCAAGGCCGGCTTTCACGGCTTAGCGATCGCCAATACCGCGGCGGCGCATCGCGCCGCATCGCGATTGACGCACACCGGCAGGTGGCAGCTCCAATTCCGGGCGCCGTTCTTCAATGAGTTCGTCCTCACCGGAGTGAGGGCCGAAGCGCAGTGGCAGTCGGCCCGCAAGCAGGAGGTGCTCGCTGGCGTTCCGTTGCGCCGCTGGTACCCGGAACTCCCCGACGCGTTGCTGCTGTGCGTCACCGAGCTCCACGACGCCGCCGCCGTAGATCGACTGGTGGAGGTGTTGAGCTGACAATGTCGCGCGGCACGAACAAACAAGCGGGCTTGCTGCTGGACGAGCCGCTGATCTTCCAACGCAGTCGACCCGGGCGTCGCGGCTTCGACCTCGCTGGGAGTGACGCCGATCCGGCGGCGTTCCTGCCGGCCGACCTGATCCGCGAGCCCATCGAGGGCTTTCCCGAGGTCAGTGAGCCCGAGGTGCTGCGCCACTTTCTGCGCCTATCGCAGTGGAACCTCGGCGCCGCCACGACCTTTTACCCGCTCGGATCTTGCACGATGAAATACAATCCGGTCACCGACGAGGTGATGGCGCGTCTGCCGGGCTTCGCCGGCCTCCATCCGTTCGCGCCGGACGATGCAGCACAAGGGGCGCTGGAGCTGATTGCGGAACTCGAGTGTCTGTTGGCGGAGGTCAGCGGCATGGCGGCGGTCAGCCTGCAGCCGGCCGCCGGTGCACAGGGTGAACTCACCGGGATGAAGATGATCCGCGCCTACCACGTCGACCGTGGCCGGCCGCGGAGCAAAGTACTCATTCCGGCGAGCGCGCACGGCACCAACCCTGCCAGTGCGGCGTTGTGTGGGTACGGGACGGTACAGATCGAGCGCAGCCGTGACGGCTTACTGGACGCGGCCGCCGTCCGGCAGGTCATGGACGAGGACGTCGCCGCGCTGATGGTCACGAATCCCAACACCCTCGGTCTCTTCGAGCGCGACATCGTACACGTGGCGCAGGTGGTCCATGAGCGCGGCGGTCTGGTGTATCTGGATGGCGCCAACCTCAACGCCCTGATGGGTGTGGCCAAGCCGGCGCACATGGGCGCCGACGTTTTACAGTTCAACCTTCACAAGACCTTCTCGACCCCGCACGGCGGCGGTGGTCCGGGCGCCGGCCCGGTCGGTGTCGCGGAAGCGCTGGTGCCGTACTTGCCGACGCCACGATTGGTTCGAGAGGACGGTCAGCTCCGGTGGAGCGAGGACTTTCCCAAGTCCATCGGCCGCGTGCGCTCGTTCCACGGCAACTTCGGCATGCTGGTGCGTGCGTTCGCCTACATCCTCGCCATGGGCGGTGATGGGCTGACGGAAGCCACGCGCATGGCGGTGCTCAGTGCCAACTACATCCGCCGCCGTCTGCAAGGGGCGTATCAGATCGCCTATCCCGGCGTCTGCATGCACGAGTGCGTCTTCACCGACAAGGGCTTTGAAGCCAGCGGGGTCAAGACGCTCGACATTGCCAAGCGCCTGCTCGATTACGGGTTCCACGCACCGACGATCTACTTTCCGCTCGTGGTCAGCGGGGCAATCATGATCGAGCCCACGGAAACCGAGAGCAAAGAAACCCTGGATGAATTCATCGATGCGATGCTGACGATCGCACGGGAAGCGCACGAGCAGCCCGATCTCGTGCGCAACGCACCGACGCTGACACCCGTCGGCCGCCTCGACGAAGCCCGCGCCGCACGGCGTCCGGTGCTGCGGTGGACCCCGGAGAGAAGCCCTGAGTCCTGAGTGCTGGGTCCTGAGATCGGTGAGCGTTCGATGCGCTCGCTCTCACACTCCCACACAGCTACAGCAGTCCTGCCCCCATCATCACCCAGGCAGGCACACGGCGCCCGGTTCTATCCATAACCAGGGTGACGCGGGCATCGAAGACGAAGTGGATCTTTCCATCGCTGGCTTCGGCGCCGGATGGCGGGTTGCGGTCGAAAAACCCTTCACGGCAGGCGGCCTGCAAGCTCCGATCGGTCGCAAAGGCGCTGCTCCCGGAGCGTCTCTGGATGTCAATGGCGACAACCTGCCCCTGCTTGTCCATCACGGCTTCCACCGTGGCATACTCCTCCGCTGCCTCCTGGCCGTTGTCGTGACTGCGGCGAACCAGCATCACGAAGTTCTCGAAGACACGCACGGCGACGCGGCGCACAAACGGCGCAAACTGGTCGGCTTTGGTGTTGAGCATGGTGATATCACCATCGCGCACGGCTGGCAGGAAGTCTCTGGACCCGCCCAGGCCCTGCGTACGCCACGGGTCGCCATGACGCAGCAGATCCGTTCGCTCTGCGCTGGCATGCTGTTCGGGTGCCGGGGCGGACGACTCGGGCTCCTGCGGCCGCACGACGCCTTCGCGGATCATTTCTTCCGACGATGGCAAGAGCTGATCCAGCTTCGGCAAAGCTGCCACTTGCGTCTTGGCCCCGCGAGACTCTTGCGCCGTCTTGCGCGCAACCTCCTCCCGCGCACTCTTCGCTTCAACCCTTTGCTCGGCGGCTTGCGGTTTCGTCTCCGCTAGGCGCTTCGATTCGGGATCACCCGGTACGGGGTCGCCGCGATGGATTTTCTCCTCCTTGACCGTGTTGTTGCGGTCGCTGAGGAAACGGGGGTTTTCCGGCTCTTTCTCTTCTCCCGCATCGGACGGACTGACGATCTGTTGCTTGGGGACCGGCATCGCGGGCGGTGCCGGTGCTGCTTGCGGTGCAGGCGGAGCCACTGCAGGCGGCTTGGCCTGCGGCAGTGACACAACGTCGACGTCCAGCGCCGGAGGAATTGGAGGAATCGACAGGCGTGCGCCGCGGGCCAAGGGCAAAAGGCTCAGAATCAAGCCGTGCAGCAAAACCGAAAGAATCAGTGCCCAGGTGAGCCGCGATTGGTCAGTGCTCATCACTTTCGAAAAGCCACCTCACGTGCCGTGACATTTCTTGTACTTCTTGCCGCTCCCGCATGGGCAGGGATCGTTGCGGCCGACTTTCTCGCTGTCACGACGCACGGTTTCGACTTTGCCTGGCTGGCGCTGAGGCATGCCGCCGCCGCTCACCACCAGCTGTGCCGGCTGCGGCCGCCGCCGCGCCTCCATGCGCTCCACGTCCTCTTGCCGGGCGATCTGGACCGTGAAGACTTTCTCCACCACGTCGGCCTCGAGTTCATCCATCATGGACTCGAAGGCCGTGAAGCCTTCCTTCTTATACTCCTGCAGCGGGTCGCGCTGCCCGTAGCCGCGCAGGCTGATGCCCTCCTTCAGGTGATCCATCGACAGGAGGTGGTCCTTCCACAGGGTGTCCACCGTCTGCAGCAGCACCAGCTTCTCGAGATGGCGCAATACCGGCGGCGTGAAGGCGCGCTCCTTTTCTTCGTACACCGCATGGATCTGATCGATCACCATCTGTTCGAGGCGGTCGGGGGTGAGGCCATCCTTATCGGCGTCGGTGACGGCGAAGCGCAGAGTGAAGTTTTTGTGGAGGACGTCGCTCAGCGCTTTCCAGTCCCACTCGTCGGCGTGCGTCTCGCGATTGGCGTACTGCGCAACGATGCCAGCGGCGACGTTCTCGGCCATTGCCAGCACGTCGGCCTTCAGGTTGTTGCTGCCGAGGATCTCCCGGCGGCGCCCGTAGATGATCTCGCGCTGCTGGTTCATGACGTCGTCGTATTCCAGCAGGTGTTTCCGGATATCGAAGTTATGGCCTTCGACCTTGCTCTGCGCGTTGGCCACGGCGCGCGTGATCAGGCGGTGCTCGATGGGGACGCCTTCCTCCATCCCCAGGCGGGTCATCAACCCCTGGATGCGCTCGGCGCCGAAGATGCGCATGAGGTCATCTTCGAGCGACAGATAGAATCGGGATGAACCCGGATCGCCTTGCCGGCCGGAACGCCCGCGCAGCTGGTTGTCGATGCGGCGGCTCTCGTGTCGCTCCGTGCCGATGATATGCAAGCCGCCAGCCGCAATGACCTTCTCGCGCTCCTGGGCGCACAGCTCTTTGTAGCCGGCCAGGATTTCGTCGTAACGCGTGCGGAACTCGAGTGGCGCCTTCTCCATTTCCTCGCGCACATCCTCTACCGCTTTGGTGTATTTCCGCCGTGTCTCTTCGTATTCGTGCTGCGCCGCCGCCACCGCCTCTTCGAACGGTTTGCGCTGCTCCAGGTAGGCGGCCTCCGCCTGTTTGTACTCCCGTTCGGTGTCTTCGTACACGCGCTTGGCAGCCTCGTAGTCGACCGCGTCGCCGTCCGATGCCGTCAACGCCTTTTGGACCGCACGTTCGTAGTCGTTACGCGCTCGCTCGAACGCGGCCCGAGCCGTCGCCAGCCGGTTGGAGTCGCCGCCGCCGTTGAGCGCCTCCCGCAGCTCGGCCAGCGAGTTCAGGAACCGCTGCTGTCCTTCATCGCCGAAGTACGGGCCGGTGACCCGATCCACTGCCTGCAGGGCCTCGCTGTAATTCGCCGCCGCCACAGCGCACGGCTCGGCCATGCCGGTACCAGCTGCAGCGCCAGCGCTAACCTGATCTATTTTC
The DNA here is from genome assembly GCA_044450645.1 of Binatia bacterium. Classification (GTDB taxonomy): domain Bacteria; phylum Desulfobacterota; class Binatia; order HRBIN30; family HRBIN30; genus JAGDMS01. The sequence goes on along the minus strand of JBIOJG010000068.1, from coordinate 5,116 downwards.
TCCTCGTACTCGGTGCGCCACTTCCAGAAGGTGGCCTCCAAGTACGCGCGGTGCGCATCGGTCAACCGGTTCAGTGCTTCAGCCTGGCTCTCCTCGAAGGGTTGCCACTTGGGCTCAAATTTGCGCCGGGCTTGCTGGATGGCCTCGTCATACCGTTCGCGGAGCTTCTGCAGGACCTCCTCGTAGCGCTGGCCCCCTTCCGGCAGTGCATCGGAACGCTGAATCCATTCGTTCTCCATGTCGGAGCGGGCCAGGAACTCGGGGTTGCCGCCGAGCAGGATGTCGGTTCCACGGCCGGCCATGTTGGTGGCGATGGTCACCTGTTGGTAGCGCCCGGCCTGGGCGATGATGTTGGCCTCGGCCTCATGGTTGACGGCGTTCAGGACGTTATGCTTCGCGCCCTTCTTCTTCAGCATCTTGGCGAGGCGTTCCGACTTCTCCACCGACACGGTACCGACAAGGACCGGCTGGCCGCGCTCGTGGCAGTCGACGATCTCCTCAACCACGGCGTCGAACTTCTCGCGTTCGGTCTTGTAGACCGTGTCCGGATGATCGGTCCGGGTCATCTTCTTGTTCGGCGGCACCACCACGACGTCGAGCTTGTAGATGTTCTTGAACTCGACCGATTCCGTGTCGGCCGTACCGGTCATGCCGGCCAGCTTCTTGTACATGCGGAAGTAGTTCTGGATGGTGATGGTCGCGAGCGTCTGGTTCTCGCGCTCGATGCGCACGCCCTCTTTCGCCTCCACGGCCTGGTGCAAGCCGTCCGACCAGCGCCGGCCGGGCATCAGGCGGCCGGTGAACTCGTCGACGATGATCACCTGGCCGTCCTTGACGATGTAATCGACGTCGCGTTGGAAGATGGCGTGCGCTTTCAGCGCCTGATTGACGTGGTGGAGCGTGTCGATATGGTTGGGGTCGTAGAGGTTGGTGACGCCGAGCATGCGCTCGACCTTGGAGACGCCCTGCTCGGTGAGCACGGCCGACCGTGACTTCTCGTCGACCCAGTAGTCACCGGATTCCTCCGCCGGCGCGTCCCCTTGACGCTCCTTGCGCTCGCCCTTGCGCAGGCGCGGGATGATGCGGTCGATGACGTAATACTTGTCGGTGGATTCCTCCGCCGGTCCGGAAATGATCAGCGGTGTGCGCGCCTCGTCGATCAGGATGTTGTCGACCTCGTCGACGATACCATAGTTGAGTTCGCGCTGGACATACTCCTCCAGCGTGAACTTCATATTGTCGCGCAGGTAGTCGAAGCCGAACTCGTGATTGGTCCCATAGGTGATGTCCGCCAGGTAGGCGTCCTTGCGGTCGATCGGCCGCAGGTTGAGCATGCGGTAATCCTTCACCACGTACGTCGGGTCGTAGAGAAAACTCGCCTCATGTACGATCGACGCCAGCGACACGCCGAGCAGATGGTAGATGGGTCCCATCCACTGGACGTCGCGCCGGGCGAGGTAGTCGTTGACCGTCACCAGATGTGCGCCGCGGCCGGTCAGGGCGTTGAGGTAGAGCGGCGCCGTGGCCACCAGCGTCTTGCCCTCGCCGGTCTTCATCTCGGCGATCTTGCCTTCATGCAGCACGACGCCGCCGATCAGTTGGACATCGAAATGGCGCAGGCCGGTGGCCCGCTTCGACGCCTCGCGCACCACGGCAAAGGCCTCGGGAAGGATCTCGTGCAGGACTTCGTTTTCCGCCTCACGCAACGCCTTCTCCTGCTCTTCGATCTCCGTCCGCAAGGATTTCCCGTCCTCACCGTCGGCCTCGGCAGGGTTCTCCGCTTGTTGCCGCTCGCGGGTCTTGAGTTCCTCCAGATGCGCCCGTGCGGCTGCGGTCTGCTCGCCAATGCGGGCACGGAATTCGTCAGTCTTGGCGCGCAGTTCGGCGTCGCTCAGGGCCGAAATCGTGGGTTCGAACGCATTGACGCGCTCTCCCAGCGGCCGCATGCGCTTCAGCTCGCGCTCGTTCTTGGTTCCGATGATCTTCTTGACGATGTTCAGCATTTTCCTAAGGGTTCGAAGCTCCAGGGTTCAAGGGTCCGAGGGTTTTCCCCTGAACTCTAGAGCCCTTGGACCCTTGAACCCAAAAACATTAGCAGGTTACAAAACGGGATGCATCTTGCGCGCTTACCGCTCGATGCGGACGGCCGAGTCGACCCGTTGGCCCATGAAACGGCCGGCGACTTTGATGAACCGCTCCGGTACGTCGGTAACGAAGAAGCTGACCGACCCGTCTCCCGACCGGCGCATGAGGCCGTAGCGGATGAGCGTCTCCCGCACCGTAGCGGCGGTCGTCCGCGCCGAGTCCACCAACGCCACGTTGGGCCCCATGGTCTCCCCGATGACGTGCTCGAGCAGCGGGTAATGCGTGCAACCCAGGACCAGGGTGTCGATACCGCTGCGCCTCAGGCTCGGCAGGTACAGCGCCGCCGCCGCACGCGTCACCGCATTGTCTACCCAGCCTTCCTCCGCCAGTGGAACGAACAGTGGGCAGGCACGGGTATAGATTTCCAGGTCCCCATCCAGCCGCTTCAGCGCCCGGGTGTAGGCGCCGCTGGCAATCGTGGCTTCGGTGCCGATCACACCGATCTTGCGATTACGCGTCTGCTTTACCGCCTGGCCCGCCCCGGGCTCGATCACCCCGATGACCGGAATATCAAAGCGCTCGCCGAGCGTGTCCAAGGCAACCGCCGCCGCACTGTTACACGCCACGACCAGCATCTTGATGCCTTTGTCGACCAGGAACTCGGTGTTCTCCAGTGAGTAGCGCCGCACCGCATCCGCCGACTTGTTGCCATAGGGGAAGCGCCCGGTATCACCGAGGTAGATCAGGTGCTCGTGCGGCAGCAACTCCATGATCTTTTGCAGCACGGTGACGCCGCCCACGCCTGAATCAAACACACCGATGGCGGCCTCTGCCTTCCGCGGCGCTCCATCGCGTGCGGCGGACGACCGTGCGGCCGATTCCGATCCGTTCGGCCCGTGCGCCTGCCGGCGCGGGCCGTTGGCAAGCTTGCGAGGGGAGCGCATCAGTGTGCCACGACGCGTCGCTGGGCGACTCATCGCTGTGCGACTCGTAGCGGTGCTACCAGTCGCTCTGCGACCTCGCGGTCGGACGGCGATTCGCCGAAGACTTTGTCCCAGACGCCCGGGGGCTCCATGCAGATGTACACCGGCATAAGATGATCGATTTGCCGCAGCCATTCTAGCATCCGACGATACATTTTCACTCGCAGACCGCGCCAGGCTCGATCCTTACCGTCCGGCCCCGGAACCAGCTCGCCGGTCAGTACCAAGCTCGGCTGCGGCCGCGCCTTGATCGCAGCCTTCAATCGCGGCGTCATGCGCAAGCTACCCAGGCTCACCCAGGCGATGCGGCGCGTGTCGAGCCGCGGGAACACTTGGTCGATCACCTGGCGATACCCTTCCTCCCAACCGCCGTGCGCGATGATCGGATCGAAATGAAATCCGACCTTGTACCCGGCGGCTTGCACGCGCAGCGCCGCGCGGATCCGCTCCTCCAGGCCAGCGGTGCGGTCTTCCTCGCTGGCCATGATGGCAGTGGCGTTGAGCGACCAAGAAATGACCGTCCGGTCCTTCGGATCAAGACCGAGCAGGTTCTCGATGCAATCGCTCTTCGTCTTCAACTCCAACACCGCGTTCGATTTCTCGGCAAAAAACGGCACCAGCTCGCAGGAGAGATCGGTGAGGTGATCAAGGGCCAGACTGTCCCCCAACTCGCCGGTCCCGATCCTGAACGTGCGGGCCGGATGCGCACGCAGTACCGCATCAATCTCCGCCAGCCCGTCGCCGACGTTGGTGAACGCCTTCACGGCGGCGTTGTTGGCCAGGTAATCCTGCAGGAAGCAGTAGCTGCAATCGAACGGACAGTTCGAAGCGAGGTTGACGACGAGGTAATTGCAGCACACCAGCCCGGTGGTGCCGGCGGGGCAGTACTGCATGAAGGTGCCGCGGTTACGCTTGATGATCAGTCGGCGCTTGCCTTCATCAAAATTCTCACCCGGCTCCGCCGCGCCGGTGTCGTCGATGACGTGGACAGGCGTCTCGGGCAGGCGCGCCCGGACTCGGCGCGCCAGCGAGGAATCTTCCGCGCCGCGCTCGATCCACAGCGTCTCGGGAATCCAGCGGGTCACGGTGCTTCCGCCAAGAGCTGGAAGATGGCCTGGCACTCCGGCTTCTGTACGGCGGCCTGCAGGCGCTCAGCAGCCGCTGCTAATGATGTACGACTGTCGGCAACGATCTCGATCCGCACCTCATCACCTTCGAGAAACTCCGGAAACGTCACCCGCACACTGCGCGGCAGATCCAATGTCCGCACCAGGGCGGCCAGTCGATCTTCAGTCGACGCCAGCTGTGGGAAACGCAGGCAACGCAGCGCGCCTTTGACCAGCTTCAGCTTGTCATTCCGCCCGACATTGCGGTTGCGCCGGGCCGTGGCTACCGGTGCAAGCGCCAGCACCTGCGCCAGCGAGACACCGTCACGGAGGGCGATCTCCTCGGTCCATTCCCACAGGTCGCGCAGTTGGTTCTCACCCAGTCGCAGCTCCCGGGCCAGCTCCAGCAGTGCCCGGCCGTCATCCGGATCGAGGGCCAGCCAGCGCTCGATCGTCGCCGAGTTGTACTTGCGCTCCCGGGCAAAAACGCGAAGCGCGGTATCGAGAGGAATCTCACGCACGGTTACTCTCCGCTGCCTCGCCCGTTGGGACTGTGGGTAAACGCGAGACCGACCCTTCGACAGGCTACCCATGAACATGCGCCGTCCGTCGCCCAGGGTGTTGCCCTGGGCTCATGGGTTGCCGCCCCTTCGGGGCTGAGACCACACGGATTAAAATCCTGAAGGACAGCAGCCCCAACGGGGCGGCTATTCATCAGCCCGGGGCATCGCCCCGGGCTGTGGCGCCGGGCGTAAGAACGGTTCATGGCCACTCCAAGCCGGTGTCCTCGCCGGTCAGGTTCTGCCCATGAACCTCCCGTTCCGATCCGTCATGCCCGCAATCTTTTGGCGGGCATCCAGGGGCGGGGGTCGGACAGGATGGATTCCCGCTTGAAGACTGCGGGAATGACGAAATACGCTGGTTCATGGCCACTCCAAGCCG
>JBIOJG010000067.1:0-28551 GCA_044450645.1 Binatia bacterium | reverse complement strand
TATCAGTACGGGCACGCGGTGCCGGAGGGCTATCTGCCGCAGGAGTACCTGCCGGAGAAGCTGCGCGGGTCGAAGTTCTACGAGCCGACGGCGTTCGGGTTCGAGAAGACGGTCGCCGAGCGGCTCGAGTGGTGGGCGAAGCTGAAGGAGAAGACGCGTAAGGACGCGTAGGGCACGTGGGGACGCGGGACTGAAGTCCGCGCTCGGCGAATGGCGGGCCCTGAAGGGCCGCGCAGCCCTTGTCGGTCGTATATACAGTGTGTATATACATCAGAAATACAGACCGGAGCGGAGGAAGTATGAGGAAAGTTAAGAGGCCGGCGCCGAAGCCGATTCCGCACTTCGCGTCCGAGGACGAGGAGCGGGAGTTCTGGGCCACGCACGACGTGATTGACTACTTCGACTGGAGCCGGGCCGTAGAGCCGTCGTTTCCCAAGCTCAAGCCCTCCACGACGGCCATCTCGCTACGGCTGCCGATTACGATGCTCGAGGAGTTGAAGTCGCTGGCGAACGCCAGGGACGTGCCGTACCAGTCGCTTCTGAAGGTGTTCCTCGCGGACCGGCTGGCGAAGGAGGTCGCATCGCGCCGCCGGCCAGGTGCTGGCAGTCGCGTTGCAGAGCGGCCGAAGCGCGGGTATCGAGGTGAGTGAGGCGTGAGTCCCAAGGGGATGCATGACGTTGCGCCGGCCGTGGAGAAGGCACTGATCATTGGCGCGCCGAGGAAGGGCACGAGCGAGGCCAAGGCCGTCAACGAGCACCTGGACGAGCTGGCGCGGCTGCTGGACACAGCGGGTGCGAGAGTGGCGGGGCGCCTCGTGCAGGTCGTCGAGAAGCCGTCGGGCGAGTTCTACGTGGGCAAGGGCAAGGTCACGGAGATCGCCGCGCTCATCGCTGAGCAGGGCGCGACCATCGTCGTGTTCGACGAGGAGCTGTCGCCGGCGCAGGGCAAGAACCTCGAGAACGAGCTGAAGGTGCGGATCATGGACCGCACCGAGCTGATTCTGGACATCTTCGCGATCCGGGCGAAGAGCCACGAGGCGAAGATGCAGGTCGAGCTGGCGCAGCTCGAGTATACCCTACCCAGGCTGACGCGGATGTGGGTGCACCTATCGCGCATCCGGGGCGGTATCGGCCTCAGGGGACCGGGCGAGACCCAGCTGGAAACGGACCGCCGGATGATTCGTCAGAAGATCGGGGCGCTGAAGAAGAAGCTGGACGAGGTCGCGGAGCACCGGGCGCGGGGGCGCACGCGCACCAAAGAGCGCGGCATCCTGAGCGTGGCGATCGTCGGCTACACCAACGCCGGCAAGTCGAGCCTGCTCAAGGCGCTCACGCGGGCGCCGGCGCACGTCGAGGACCGGCTGTTCGCGACGTTGGACACGCAGAGTCGCGAGACCGTCGTTTCAGGTCGAAAGGTCCGGTTCACGGACACCGTGGGGTTTATCCGTAAGCTGCCTCACGGACTGGTCGCCAGCTTCCGTGCTACGCTGGAGGAAGCGTTGGATGCCGGCGTGCTGCTGCACGTGGTGGACGCCTCGCATCCGGACTGGGAGGAGCAGGCGGCTGTTGTGGGCGAAGCGCTGGACCAGGCAGGACTTAACGGGAGGCGGGTGGTGGTCGCGTTGAACAAGGCGGACCGGTTGGATGAACCCGATCGGATCCATCGGCTAAGGGCGGCGGAGGAGCGGGGTTGGGAGGCGGTGCTGGTGAGTGCGGTAAATGGTACAGGCCTTAACGATCTGGCGGGGCGGTTGGTGGCGGCGCCGCCGTGATATCCCTGTCACTGATGACAGGTTGCGGCCGGGGGTCTCGGCCACGATCATGGAGATGGTTGTGAAGGCACTGTTGCTGGCGGCGGGAGAGGGCTTGCGGCTCCGCCCGCTCACGAACGATCGGCCGAAGGCGATGGTCGAGGTGGGCGGTGTGCCGGCCGTGGCCCATGAGCTGGCGTGGCTGTGCCGCGAGGGCGTGACGGAGGTGGCGATCAACCTCAGTCACAAGCCCGAGGTCCTGATGGATTTCGTCGGCGACGGGAAGCGATTCGGGGTTGCGGTTCGGTATTCGATAGAGTCGGGCATTCTGGGAACCGCGGGCGCGCTCGGGCCACTGCGAGAGTTCTTCACCGGGTCGGGCGTGTTTCTCGTCTTGTATGGTGACGTGCTCACGGATCTGGCGATGGGGCCGATGCTCCGATTGCACCAGGAGCGCTCAGCGGATCTCACGATGGCGGTGACACGCTCAACCGACCCGACGAGCTCCGGAATCGTAGGATTCGACGCCAACGGGCGCGTCGAGAGGTTCGTTGAGAAGCCGAAACCTGGCGAGGTGTTCTCCGAGTGGGAGAACGCGGCGGTATATCTCTGCTCGGAGCGCGTCCTCGACTACGTGGGTCGGAGGGTGCCGTTGGACTTCGGGCACGATGTGGTCCCCTCGATGCTGCAGGACGGTCTGAAGATGTGCGCCTACCGATCCAATGCGACATTTTGCGACATCGGGTCTCCCGATCGCCTAACTCGTGCTGAGACATGGCTCAAGGGACGCAACGCCCTGGGGGCCAAGGGGCTGACCAGCTGAAGCCAGTTGGAACGCTGAGACTAGCGGTCGGTCGCCGGCGCAAGTAGCTTTGTCGGTTCGACTTGCAGCCTGAAACTGGTTCGCGTGCGAAGTCTATCAGACCAGCCCGACAGGCGGAGCTGGAGCTCGGATACTCCACATGAGGGTCACCCAGCCGACATGACCGCGACACTCACGCGCTCGCGTCCTTCTGGAGAGAATCGTATCCGCCGGGACGGTGCTTTGCGCATCGCCCTGTTTGCGGACGGTGCCAACGCAGCGGAGATGTTGGCCGAGTACAGGTCCGGCCAGGTTCAGGGCTTCACCACCAACCCCACGCTGATGCGCCAGTCGGGCGTCACGGACTACGTCGGTTTCGCGCGTGAGGTACTGGCGGAGATCTGTGACCTTCCGATCTCGTTCGAGGTGTTCGCGGACGAGTTCAGCGAGATGGAGCGGCAGGCGCGTATCATAGCGAGCTGGGGCCCGAACGTCGTCGTGAAGATCCCGATCACCAACACACGCGGTGAGTCGTCGCTCTCTGTTGTCAGCGCGCTGTCGAGGTCTGGAATCAAGCTCAACGTGACCGCGCTGCTCGCTGTGGATCAGGTGCGGGATGCGTGTGAGGCGTTGAGCCCGGACGTGCCCGCGATCGTCTCGGTGTTCGCCGGCCGTATCGCCGACACGGGGCGTGACCCGGTTCCGATCATGCGGGAGGCTGTGCAGGTCGCCCAGCGTCGTCCGCTGGTCCAGATCCTCTGGGCGAGCCCTCGCGAAGTTCTCAACGTGTACCAGGCCGAGGAATGCGGCTGCCACATCATCACGGCAACCAAGCCGGTCCTCGATAAGCTCAAACTTCGTGGCAAGGACCTGCACGAGCTGTCGCGCGCGACCGTCCAGATGTTCTACGACGACGCTCGGCGCGCCGGCTACACTCTTTGATCAAGGCTGAGGATGGCCGTCCGTCGTCGCGCCGTGATCACGGGGGTTGCCGGTTTTATCGGCAGCAACCTCGCTGACCGCCTGCTCGCCGAGGGCTTCGAAGTCGTAGGGATAGACAACCTCGCTTACGGCGTACTCGAGCAGGTTCCATCGGGCACTGAATTCCACAGGTTAGACATCCGATCGCCCGCCATCTACCCGGTGCTCAAGGGCGCGGAGGTCGTCTTTCATCTCGCCGCCAAGAACTGCATCGCCGACTGCCAGGCGGACCCAATGGAAACCGCCAGCATCAATGTGCTGGGATCCGTCAACGTGTTCGAGGCGGCGCGGCGCGCGCCGGTGCGCAAGGTGATCTATGCGGAGTCTTCGGCGGTCTACGAGGGCAGCAAGCGCCTGCCGACACCGGAGAGTGAAGAGAGTCCCGAGAGCTTCTACGCGCTCAGCAAATCGGCCGAGCGCCTGTTCGCCCGCGGCTACGAGCGATTTGCGGGGCTGGTAACGACCGCTCTGCGCTACTTCTGCGTGTACGGGCCACGGCAGGACTATCGCCGCACCATCCCGCCGGTGATGAGCGCCTTCATTATCAAGTTGCTCAAGGGTGAGCGACCTGCGATCTACGGGAGCGGACAAAAGCGCCGGGACTTCGTGTACGTGGATGATGTGAACGACTTCCATGTGCAGTGCATCACCGACCCGCGCACCGACGGTCAGGTCTTCAACTTGGGCTCGGGCGCGAGTCACTCGGTGCGCGAGATCTACGACACGGTCGCTCGTCTTCTCGGAAGTGAGGTCAAGCCGGAGTTGCGAGCGGACCTCCCGGGCGAGGCGGAGCAAACGCTCGCCGACATTGCGCTGGCGCGGTCTCTTGGGTGGGCCCCTCGCGTGGACCTGGAGACCGGTCTTCGGCGTTCGATCGAGTTCATTAGAGAGCACGTGATGTCTCCCGCTACGGCGGCAGGCCGCGCATGATCATCACTCGCACGCCATTCCGCGTGACGCTCGGTGGGGGCGGCACGGATCTGCCTTCGTTCTACGAGAAGCATGGCGGGTTCATCTTCGCCATGGGCATCGACAAGTACATGTACGTCATGACCAACCCGCCAGGTGTGGACCGAATGGTTCGGGTCCGATACTCCCAGACGGAGATCGTGCAGAACATCTCGGAGCTGAAGCACGGACTGGCGCGCGAGGCGTTGCGGATGCACGGGATAGAGGATCGCATGGAGGTCAACTCCATGGCTGACCTTCCTGCAGGCACGGGTCTGGGCTCGTCCAGCGCTTACCTCGTTGGCCTGTTGTGCGCCCTCCATTCGTACCGCCGCGAGTACGTCCCGCTCCAGGACCTGGCGGAGGAGGCCTGCCACATCGAGCTGAACGTCCTCAAGAGGGGCATTGGAAAGCAGGACCAGTATATGGCCGCTTTCGGCGGTCTGACGGTGCTCGAGATCGAGCCTGATGGCCGGGTCTATGTACGTCCTGTAACGCTGCGCGAGTCGGCCGTTGCCACTCTCATCAACCACACGCACATCTACTACACGGGCTTGGTGCGCGACACGCTGGAGATGCTGTCCCTCCAGAACAGTGCCATGTGCGGGAACGGGGCTCACCGGGAGCGCGTCGAAGGCTCGCTGGTCAGCATCAAGGAACTCGGCTACCGGATCCTGGAGGCCGTAGAGCGTGAGCAGTTCGACGAGTGGGGGCTCCTGCTGCACGAGCACTGGGAGCGGAAGAAGCGCATGTCGCCGGACGTGAGCCACTCGGCGATCGACAACTTGTACGAGGAAGTGCGTTCCAGGTTCGGCGTGCTCGGCGGCAAGATCATCGGCGCCGGCGGGGGTGGCTTCCTGATGCTGTTCAGCCCCAACGATGATGCGCGGCTGGAAGACTTCATGATGAGCCGCGGCATGCCCCGTCTCTATTACTATCTGGAGCGTGAGGGCGCGAAGGTGGTGGCCAACGTCGCCTCGACGCAATCGATGACGTTGCATCCGAAGGGCGTCCCGCCGCGTCTTGAGACCGTTAAGAGATGAGTGAGCGCGTCGCTGTGGTGGGGCTGTGGCACCTCGGCTGCAGCCTCACTGCCAGCTGGCTCCGTCTGGGGAACCGCGTCACGGCCGTCGAGTTCGACGGCCGTGTCGTAGCGGGGCTCCGCGGCGGCCGCGCGCCCGTCTTCGAGCCCGGGGTGGACGACGCCATCTCTGAGGGCTTGCGCCTCGGCAGTCTGACGTTGACGGACGAACCGGCGGCCGTCCACGATGCGGCCTTCGTCTTCGTCGCCTACGACACGCCTGTTCGCGAGGACGACAGCAGCGACCTGACTCCAATCCACTCGTCCATCGAGCGCGTGGGCCCCCACCTTCCGGCAGACGCCGTGGTCATCGTAAGTGCCCAGCTGCCAGTCGGCGAGGCGCGGCGGCTTCGGGAGCGGCTGCGTGCCCTGGCGCCGACGGCTGAGCTGGTCTATTCGCCCGAGAACCTCCGGCTCGGCGAGGCGATCAATTGCTACCTCAGGCCGGGGCACATCGTGATCGGCGCGGAGTCGGCGTCCGCCGGCGATCGTGTCGAGGCCCTGTTTGCTCCGATGGGGGCGCGGATCTTCCGCATGAACCTGCCGAGCGCGGAGCTGACGAAGCACTGTATCAATTCGTTTCTGGCGACCTCGGTGACGATGGCGAACCAGTGGGCAGATGTCGCCACGGCGACCGGAGCGGACTTCGGCGACGTCGCCGCCGTGCTGCGCGCGGATCCCCGGATCGGCGAGCGGGCGTACGTCACACCCGGCATCGGGTTCTCGGGCGGAACGCTCGGGCGCGACCTCCGGGTGCTGGATGCGGTGAACCGCGACGTCCTGGGCGGGTCGGCACCGCTGTTCGGGCAGGTGTGGGAGTACAACCAGCGGCGCGTCGAAGTCGTGGCGCGACGCGCAGCGAGCCTGCTCGGCGGGCTCGCAAAGCGCCGGCTCGCGCTCCTCGGAATGACGTACAAGCCGGGTACGAGTACGCTGCGGCGCAGCCTCCCGCTCGCGGTCGCGCGCGACATGCTGGCGAAAGGGGCCAGCGTGTCCGCACACGATCCACGCGCGGATTGGAGCGAGACGAGGCCGCCTGCGGGGCTTCTAGTGGCCGACTCGCCCTACGCGGCCGCCGAAGGAGCGGACCTGGTCGTGCTGCTCACCGAGTGGCCGGAGTACCGCGAGTTGGATTTTGCGCGCCTGGCGTCCGGCATGCGGCAGCGGCTGTTGTTCGACACCAAGGACTTCCTGAGGCCGCATCGCGATGCGCTGGCGGCTGCGGGCATGCGACGGATCGTGATCGGGGCCCCCGACCGATGAGCGGATTTCTTCTTGCGGGACGCACGGTCGTCGTCACGGGCGGGAGCATGGGGATCGGCCTCGCCTGTGCGGAGGAGTGTGCGCGCGCTGGTGCGGCGGTCGTGATCTGCGCGCGAGGCGAGGCGGACCTCGCCGCTGCGACGGAGACCATCGGCAGGATCCCGGACGCCCGGGTGCGTGCGGTTCGAGCCGACGTGACGGTGGCCGCGGACGTGGACCGCGTCCTGGCGACCGCGGTCGAGCTGGGCGGCCTGGACGGCGTCATTCATGCGGCAGGGGTCTACGGCCCGATCGGGCCGGTCACGAAGGTCGATCCCGAACAGTGGCTCGAGGCCGTGAGCGTGAACCTGTTCGGCACGTTCCTCGTGGCGCGGTCGGCGTGCCGGCTGATGCAGCAACGCGGCACAAAGGGTTCGATCGTTCTGATGTCGGGCGGCGGTGCGGCAACGCCGTTTCCCAACTACACGGCATACGCGTGCGGGAAGGTGGCGGTGGTGCGATTTGCCGAGACGCTGGCCCAAGAGGTCGCGTCCGACGGGATCCGCGTGAACGCGGTCGCGCCCGGGTTCGTCGCGACACGGTTGCACGAGCAGACGCTCGAGGCTGGGGCTGAGATGGCCGGCGCGTTCGTCGAGACCACGAAGGCGCAACTCGCCAAGGGCGGCGTGCCCGCCAGCGTTGCGGCGCTCACCTGCGCGTTCCTGCTCTCGGATCGTGCCGCCGGCATCTCCGGTCGGTTCGTCGCCGCGCCCTACGACGACTGGGACAAGTGGCCGGAGCGCATCGAGAAGATCGCAGGGTCCGACCTGTTCACGCTGCGGCGCATCATCCCCAAGGATCGGGGGATGGACTGGCAGTGACGCAGCTCGGGGTTGCGGTGATCGGGTGCGGACTGATCGGCGCTCGTCGTGCAGCGGAGGCCGTGCGGGATCCGCGCAGTCGCTGCGTGGCGGTCACAGATCTGAACGCACAAGCCGCGGGACATCTGGCGGCTGACGTGGGCGCTGAGGTCGTGGCGGATTGGCGAGCGGCCGTGTCGCGTCCCGACGTCGGTGCGGTCGTTGTCGCCACACCAAACGGGTTTCTCGCCGAAATCTCGTGCGCGGCGCTCGGTGCAGGCAAGCACGTGGTGGTCGAGAAGCCGATGGGTCGGAGTCTGTCCGAGGCCTTGGGCATGCAGGAGGCTGCGCGGCGCGCGGGGCGAGTGCTGAAGGTCGGATTCAACCACCGCTATCACCCTGCCATCGCCGAGGCGAAGCGCCGATTCGACCACGGCGACGTTGGCACAGTGATCAATGCGCGCTGCCGCTATGGCCATGGCGGTCGTGCCGGGTACGAGCGTGAATGGCGTGGCAGCAAGGAGCTGGCGGGTGGCGGAGAGCTGACGGACCAGGGCGTGCACGTGGCGGATCTCCTGCACTGGTTTCTTGGTCAGCCCAGCAGCGCCTTCGCATGGCTCCAGACAGCGGTGTGGCCGATCGGCGACCTCGAGGACAACGCCTTTGGAATGTTCCGCTACCCCTCGGGTGCTGTGGCGATGCTCCACACCAGCTGGACCCAGTGGAAGAACTTGTTCTCGCTCGAGATCTTCGGCGCACGGGGTGCGCTCCTCGTCGAAGGTCTCGGTCGCAGTTACGGACCGGAGACGCTGACGGTGCATTGCCGCAAGGCGGAGGGCGGTGTTCCGGACACCGAGACAAAGGTGTTCGAGGGCGAAGACTCGTCGTGGCGTATGGAGTGGGCGGATTTCCTCGGGGCGGTCCTTGAGGGCAAGCCGATGCTTGGCACGGCCGGCGATGGCGTCGTGGCGATGCGCATGCTCGACGCGCTGTATCGCTCGGCGGGCTCCGGCGCACCCGCCACGTTGTGAGCCGGAAGGCGACTGGTGGCCGGCGCGCGGTGTTTCTCGACCGGGACGGAGTTCTCAACGCTCTGGTCGATCGCGATGGTCAGCAGTCGTCGCCGCGGCGCGCCGTCGACTTTCGGGTGCTCCCTGGTGTCAGGGAGGCCGTCCAGAGCCTCCGGGACCTGGGATTCCTCGTCTTTGTGGTGTCGAATCAGCCGGACGTCTCTCGGGGCATGCTGGCGCGCGAGGAGCTTGACGCGATGACTGCGCTGCTGCGCCGCGCAGCCGTGCTGGACGACGTGATGGTGTGCCCGCACGACGATCCCGACGGCTGTACCTGCCGGAAGCCGAAGCCGGGCATGCTGATCGAGTTGGCCGAGCGGTGGGGTGTCGATTTGAGGACATCGTACATGATTGGTGACACCCCAAAGGACATCGGAGCTGGCGTGGCCGCAGGATGTCGGACCATTCAGATCGGAGCCTCTACGGGTTGTGCCGTCTCGCCCTGGCGTTCGGTGTCGGTTTTATCGGAGGCGGTGGCGTACATCGCCGCAGACCTCTAACATCCACGCATGACGAAAGCCGAGGGGTCTGATTCCTTCAGCAGGAAGTTCCTGGCCGACACGGCGCGTGTGGCTGGCGCCCTGGATGCAGGGGTCATAGAGCGAATGGCGACCGTGATCGCCGCGATCAGGGCGCGCGGCGGCCGGCTGTTCTTTCTCGGGGTCGGGGGCGGGGCGGGGCACTCCTCCCACGCCGTGAACGACTTCAGGAAGTTGGCGGCGATCGAGTGCTATACGCCCACGGACAACGTGTCCGAGTTGACCGCGCGCATCAACGACGAGGGCTGGGATGGCGCGTTTCGCGCCTGGCTCATTGGCAGTCGGCTCGGCCCGAAGGACGGTGTCTTTGTGTTCTCGGTCGGCGGCGGCAGTGAACAGAAGGGCGTCAGCGTGAACATCGTGAATGCTGTCAAATTGGCTCGCGAAGTCGGCGCGTCCGTCCTAGGCGTGGTCGGCCGCGATGGTGGCTACACGGCGCAGAATGGTGACGCGGTGGCGATCGTGCCAACGGTGGACGCCGACCTCGTCACGCCCCTCACCGAGTCGTTTCAGGCGGTGGTGTGGCACCTGCTGGTTTCGCACCCGACGGTAGCGCGCAACAAGGCCAAGTGGGAATCGGTCGGGTCGCCGGCCCGGTGAGCGCTTCGCCCTTGCGCGGTGCCGCTACCGCTGCGTGGCACGACGTGGCTCGGCTCGCCGAGGAGGTGGATTGGGATCGGGTGCTTCCGCCGCGCGCGACGAGCATGGCTTGGCGGATTGAGCAATCGGTCAAGCGAGCCCTTGACTTAGGGGGCGCGTGTCTGGGCCTCGTCGTTCTCAGCCCGCTGCTTCTGGCCATAGCGATCATTGTGGCGGCGGAGAGCGGCTCACCGGTGCTCTACGAGTGGCGCGTTGTGGGCCGGCGCGGCCGTCCCTTTGTCGGGTACAAGTTTCGGACGATGGTGAAGGATGCAGATCGGCTGAAGGTCGATCTGGAGCACCGGAACGAGATGTCCGGACCGGTCTTCAAGATCCGGGACGACCCGCGCGTCACGCCGGTCGGCCGGTGGTTGCGACGGTTCTCGTTTGACGAGCTGCCCCAGCTGTGGAGCGTGCTGCGGGGACACATGAGCCTGGTCGGTCCGAGGCCATTGTTCCCCCACGAGTTCGCCATGTGCTCTGCGGCGCAGCGGGCGAAGCTCGCCGTCACGCCCGGGATGACCTGCCTGTGGCAGGCGTCTGGTCGGAGCAGCATCAGCGACTTCGAGGAATGGGTGGCGCTGGACTTCGCGTATATCCGCGACTGGAGTCTCTGGCTTGACCTGAGAATTCTCGCGCGGACTGCGCTGGCCGTCGTCAGCGGGCGCGGCGCGCACTGACCGCACGTTCCACCGCCTGCCGCACGTGGGCGATGAACTGCGGTTTGTCGAACCGAAGCGCGTGGGTCCGCAGAAACACAGGGTCAAAGTCGTAGCCCTCGAATGCCTGAACGGCCGAGCAGACATCCTCCGGCCGTTGCTGCCTAAAGAAGAGCGCGGTGGACAGTGGTGCCTGGTCAGGATCTGCTGCAGGAATCATCGTCCCGAGCACCCCACCCGCGGCATAGGCGATGACGGGAGTGCCTGACGCGATTGACTCTAGCGGGACGAGGCCATAGTCCTCGACCTGTGGAAAGACAACCGCGCGCGAGGTCGAGTAGAGTTCCCGCAGATCCTCGTCCGAAACCCCGCTCAGGAATGTGATGTTGGTCCGCGCCTGTGCCCGCAGGCGCCCAGCCATCGTGCCATCACCCACTACGACCAGCGCCCGTCCCAGCTGGTTGAACGCCTCGACAACCACATCCACTCGCTTGTAAGGCTCGAGCCGGGAAACGACTAGGTACCGGTCCTGCCGCTGCGACGACGCCCTGTAACGGGAGCAGTCGACTGGTGGCGGAATGATCTCGGCATCGACCCCGTATGCGGTGTGGACGCGCCGTCGCGTCTCCTCTGTCATGGTGAGCCAGGTATCGACGCCGGTTGCCGCCCGGCGGTCGATCGGCCTCAGGATACGGCCAGCGAGCGCCAGCATGGCGCGATTCGGAGCATGGTGAGAACTAGTGTATGCCGAGCTGTCCCACGCGAGGCGAAACGGGGTGTAGCAGTAAGAGACATGGGTCGCGCCATCTCGCGTGCGCACGAACTTGCCGGCGAACGTTGAAGACGATAGGACGAGGTCCACGTCTCCGAGATCGTGGCGGCGCATCGCATATAGAAGGAGCGGCAGCGACAGTTTGGCCGCTCGCTCAGTCCTGATCCAGCTGAGGAGAGGGGAGGGCCGAACGTCCACATCTCTGAAAGCGGGATAGGTCCGCTCAGGAAGGTAGACGGAGGTATAAAGCGGCGCGCCCGAAAACGCCTCGCAGAACACCGCGGCGACCCGCTCGGCGCCGCCGCGGTTGACCAGAGCATCGTGGACCAGCGCGACCCGCACGTGCCATCCTCCTTCAAGTCAGAGAACTCGGGACTCCGAGACGGCGGAAATGTAGCAGCGAGGCGGCATCCGGCAATACGCGGCTGGACAGTAAACCCCCGACAGGATTAGCTTTAGGAGGCAGCCGATGAAGGCATCAGCGAAGGCCCGACGGAGCCTGACGGGCCCTGTTGGTGCGCAGGGACAGCCGCTAGGTGCCTGCACCTGGTTGTTCGTTCGAAATCGGCGCGCTCTCTCGCGCCGTTGCGCGCGGTTTCACGTGACCTCAGGGGCGACCTCCCTGCGGAAGCAGCTGCTGGATCCGCGCGGGATTACAGACGGCGGTGGCGAAAGTGAACGTGTTGGTGGCGCGGCCGCGCCCCGAAGGCGGGTCTTCCGTTCATCGCGTGTATCCGCTAACACGTCGAGTGCTGTCGACTCCGCTGTTCGTTTCCGGCGCTCGGTGCGCCCATCGTGGTCATGGCCAGGACTGCTTACCGCGCGAGCCTCGGCGGCGGCACCGATCTCACATCGCGCTCCGAGAAGCACGGCACTCCTTTACGGTGCGCAGGACCCGGCGGTCTTAACGCAGTGCCGCTTGTGTATGGAGCGTCAAACATGAGAACTCTGGCTCGGGCGGCCATCCGATGAAGGTCGTCATTCTATGCGGAGGGCAGGGGACGCGCCTTCGCGAGGAGACGGAGTTTAGGCCGAAGCCGATGGTGGACATCGGCGGCCGGCCGATTCTCTGGCACATCATGAAGTTCTATGCCCATTACGGGCTTCATGAGTTCGTGCTCTGCCTTGGGTACCGGGGTACGATGATCAAGGAGTACTTCCTGAGCTACGAGGCGATGACAAACGACTTCACCATCAATCTCGGCGCCAGGCACGAGCTGACCTACCACGGGGCCCATGCCGAGCAGGACTACCGTGTGACGCTCGCGGATACCGGTGCCGATACCATGACCGGCGGGCGGGTCGCGCGGGTGGGCCGGTACGTGGACGGGGACACGTTCCTCGTCACGTACGGCGACGGGCTGACCGACCTGGACCTGCGGGAAGCACTGGCGTTTCATCGCCACCACGGCAAGATGGCGACGGTCACCACCGTCCGCCCGACGTCGCGTTTCGGGCTGCTGGAGGTGGACGAGAGCGGGCGCGTCGTGCGGTTCGCGGAGAAGCCGACCGTCGACGGATGGGTCAACGCCGGGTTCTTCATCTTCAACAGGCGATTCCTCGACTACCTCACCGGAGACGCCTGCGTCCTCGAACGTGAGCCGCTGGAGCGCGCGGCCAGGGAAGGCGAGCTCATGGCGTTCCGGCACCCGGGATTCTTCTACGCGATGGATACATACCGCGAGTACGTGCAGCTCAACGCGCTGTGGGACGCCGGCAAGGCCCCCTGGAAGGTGTGGTAGTGAATCAGTCATTCTGGCGCGACCGGCCCACTTTCGTGACCGGCGGCACCGGACTCGTCGGCGGCTGGCTCGTGAAGCGACTGGTGGACGCCGGCGCGGATGTCGTGTGCCTGATGCGAGACTGGGTGCCGCAAGCGGAATTCGGCGCCACCGGCCTCGCCGAGCGCGTGCGCGTCGTGCGCGGCGACGTACGCGATCAGCCGCTCATGGAGCGGGTGCTCGGAGAGTACGAGATCGACACCGTGATACACCTGGCGGCGCAGACCATCGTAACGATCGCCAACCGCAATCCGGTCGGTACCTTCGGATCCAACATCCAGGGTACCTGGTCGCTGCTCGAAGCATGTCGCCGCAGTCCGATCGTGCGTCAGATCGTCACGGCGTCCTCGGATAAGGCATACGGAGACCAGCCGAAGCTCCCATACGACGAGGACACACCGCTTCAGGGACGCAACCCGTACGACGTTAGCAAGTCCTGCGCGGACCTCATCGCGCAGACGTACGCCAAAGTGTACAGCCTCCCTGTCGGCATCACGCGCTGCGGCAACTTCTATGGCGGCGGCGACCTCAACTGGAACAGGATCGTTCCAGGCACGATTCGCGCTGCGCTGCGCGGTCAGCGACCGGTCATCAGGTCGGACGGAGCGAGCATCCGCGACTACTTCTACGTGGAGGACGGCGCCGCCGCGTATATGCTCCTGGCGGAGCAGCTCGCGGAGCGCCCGGATTTGCGGGGCCAGGCATTCAACTTTTCGAACGAGATGCAGGTGACGGCGCTGGACTTGGTGCGCAAAGTCCTTGCGCTCATGCAGAGCCGGGTGGAGCCGGACGTCCGCAACGAGGCCCGTGACGAGATCCAGCACCAATACCTGGATGCGACGCGGGCGCGCGAGCGGCTGAGCTGGCGGCCGATGTTCGATCTGGACGGAGGGCTCCGGCGCACGATCGCCTGGTACAGGGAGTTCTTCGATCATGCCGACAGGCGCTGACGAGCTCCGCGCCCGGATCCGGGCGTTGGTGTCGGAGTACTACGACGCCGCGTTTGCGCCGAAGAACTTTGTTCCAGGGAAGACGGTGATTCCTGTGTCCGGCAAGGTGTTCGACGCCGCCGACATCCAGTCCCTCGTGGACTCCTCGCTCGACTTCTGGCTGACGACTGGACGCTTCGCGGCACAGTTTGAGCGGGAGTTTGCGCGGTTCTTCGGCGTGCGCCATGCTATCCTGGTCAATTCCGGCTCGTCGGCGAATCTGCTGGCCCTATCATGCCTGACGTCGCCCAAGCTGGCCGAGCGCGCGCTCCGGCCGGGCGATGAAGTCATCACGGTGGCCGCGGGCTTTCCTACGACGGTGAACCCGATACTCCTGAACCGACTCACGCCCGTGTTCGTGGACGTCGTCGTCCCGACCTACAACGTGGATGTCGATCAGCTGGAGGCAGCGCTCTCCGACCGGACCCGCGCGGTGATCATTGCGCATACACTGGGGAATCCCTTCAACGTGGCCGCAGTGAAGGCGTTTGCGGAGCGGCACGGCCTGTGGCTAGTCGAGGACTGCTGCGACGCTGTGGGCGCGACCTTTGGTGGACAGAAGGTGGGGACCTTCGGCGACCTTGCGACCGTCAGCTTCTATCCGGCGCACCACATCACGATGGGTGAAGGCGGGTGCGTGTTGACTGGCAGCCCGGTGCTCAAGACGCTGATCGAGTCCTTCCGGGATTGGGGCCGGGACTGCTGGTGCGAGCCGGGCGACGACAACACGTGCGGCAAGCGCTTCAACTGGCAGCTGGGCGACCTGCCCGCCGGGTACGATCACAAGTACACATACAGCCATATCGGCTACAACCTCAAGGCGACCGACATGCAGGCCGCGGTGGGGGTCGCACAGCTTCGCAAGCTCCCGGCGTTCATCGAGTCGCGCCGGCGCAACTTCGCTATGCTCCATGAGGGGTTGCGCGACTTGGAAGAGCACTTCGTCCTGCCCGCCGCCACACCCAACAGCGAGCCGAGCTGGTTCGGCTTTCCGCTCGCCGTCCGCGAGGACGCCCCGTTTTCGCGGAATGAAGTTATTCACTTCCTCGAGACCCACGGCATCGCCACGCGCCTGATGTTCGGCGGCAACATCGTGCGGCAGCCCGCCTATCGTGAGGCGACGCACCGTGTGGTCGGAGCCCTCACGAACTCGGACTTCGTGATGAACCGCGTTTTCTGGGTCGGGTTGTACCCAGGCCTCACGCAGCCGATGCTGGAATACATGATCGACGCACTCCACCAGTTGCCTGCAGCACTGAAGTCCACGGCGCCGTAACGGTCACGAGGGCGTCATGGCTCGTGCACCCGGCGAACCCGCGGACGCGCGCGACGAAGACCTGCAGCACATACTCAGCCACACCGTCGGCCTGTGGGATGAATTCCGTGGCCAACGCGTGCTCATCACAGGTGCAACCGGGTTCATCGGGAGCTGGCTTCTGGAGAGCCTGCTCCGAGCAGGCGACACGCTCGGGTTGAACGTGTCTGTTGTCGTGCTGACACGGGATCCGGCCACCTTTCGGCGCCGGCTGCCGGGCCTGGCGCAGCACAAGGGGATAGCAGTGCAACAGGGCGATGCCCGCAGGTTCTCCTTCCCCGAGGGGCCGGTGTCGCACGTGATCCACGCCGCCGCTGAGGGATCGGGCGGCGGTCGGGACGGCCCTGCGGTGTACGACACCGCCGTGCAGGGGACTGCGCGAGCGCTGGACTTCGCGAGGCACGCGGGCGCGCAGAAGTTCCTGTTGGTCAGCTCTGGAGCGGTGTACGGCCGCCAGCCGCCCGAACTGTCCCACATGCCGGAGGACTTCACCACGGCGAGGACCGGCGCGGGTGACGCGTACGCGGAGGGCAAGCGAGCGGCCGAGGCCCTGTGTCTGGCGCATGCGGAGCGCGATGGGCTCGACGTGAAGATCGCGCGCGGTCATGCATTCGTTGGCCCGCGTCTGCCGCTGGATCGCGGCTTCGCGGTGGGCAACTTCATCCGTGACGGACTGCGTGGTGGACCGATTCGCGTAGCTGGAGACGGCACCGCCTACCGCTCGTATCTGTACGCAGCCGACATGGCAATCTGGCTGTGGCACATTCTCGTTCGCGGTACCCGGGGGCGAGCGTACAACGTCGGCTCGGAGCATCCAGTCACCATTCTCGCGCTGGCGAAGCTGGTTGCGGCGGCATTCGACCCGGTGCCGGGGATCGAGGTCGCGCTTCCGGCCGTCGTGGGGCCGGCGGCGCCACGCTACGTCCCGTCGACCCGCCGAGCCGCTGCGGAGCTTGGCCTGCACCAGGTAATCGATCTCGAGGAGGCGATTCGTCGAACCGTAGGATTTCTGCGTAGCAAGGAGGGACGGGCCAGTCTCTAGATGCGTCGCTTCAGGTCCCCTCCATCTCGACCGGCTTGGCGAACGGCTCCATCTCGGTCATCGGCCGTCCAAACGCGATCTTCGGATACGCATTCGCCGAAACGTCGACCTTGACGTGAAGCAGGAAGGGGTCACCGGGCATCGCCCATGTGCGCTCGAAGGCCGCTCGGAGCGAGTCCGGCTCCGACACGGTAAGGCTCTCGATCTTGTAGGCCCGTGCCACCGCGGCGAAATCCGGCGCCGAATAGCCCCACGCGGTTCCGACGTAGCGTTCCTGAAAGTAGCTCTGCTGGAACTGCCTGACCATTCCGAGCGACTCATTATCAAGGATGACCATCTTGATGGGCAGTCGGTGATGCGTTACGGTCTGCAGTTCTTGGATATTGACCTGCATCCCGCCGTCACCGGCGATCAGCACGACGGGTTGATGCGTCGCGAACGCGGCGCCTATCGCTGCCGGAAGCCCGAAGCCCATCGCGCCCATGCCGCCCGAGGTGATGAACTTCTGGTGGTCCTCCAGCTCCAGCGACTGGGCAGCCCACATCTGATGATTGCCGACATCAGCGACGAACACACCCGCTTGCCCGGACGCGCGGGCCAGGTCGTGCATGAACGCGTTCGGGTTGATCCCCGGCACAGTCAGCTCTGCCGTGTCGGGCCACTGTGCCCGCAGGTCCCGGATTTCCGCGATCCACGCAGCACGATCCGGCCGCCGCCTCGTGGCCGCGGCCTCCGCTAGCCCGGTGAGGAAGGGTTCCAGGTGGGAGACGATCGACTGGCAGCCTTGCAGGCGATTGTTGATCTCTCCTTCGTCGACATCCACGTGACAGATTATGCGCCCGGCGCTGAATGCCGCCACTTGAGCACCGGTCTGGCGAATATCGAGCCGGCTACCGAGCACCAGAAGCAGGTCGGCCCTCCCAATCGCGAGATTCGTCCAGCGGTTGCCGTACGTGCCGATCATGCCTGCGCGCAGCGGGTGACGATAGGGCAGGGCATCCACGGCCAGAAGGGAATTGACCAGGGGCACGCCAGCGAGATCCACGAAGCGGCGCAACAGCGGGGTCGCCATTGCAGCCCGGACGCCTCCGCCCGCGAGAATGAGCGGCCGTTCGGCGGATGCCAGCTGGTGCAGCACGCCGTCGCAAAGCGACCTGTCCGCCGCGGGCCACGCGGCGGCTGCCGCGGGGGCCGCGAGCGGCGTGGCGCTGATCTCCGCGCCCTGTACGTCCATAGGAAGATCCAGAAGAACCGGGCCGGGCCGCCCCGACGTGGCTACCTCGAATGCCTGTTGAAGCATGCAGGGCATGGACTCCGGGTCGCTGATCTGCCAGGCCGCCTTCGTGATCGGGCGGACCATCGCGATGATGTCCGTCTCCTGAAACCCGAGCTGTCGAGTCGGACGTTCGCCCTTCTGTTCGCTACGATTGACCTGCCCTGTGATGAATACGGCGGGCACGGAATCGAAGTAGCAGCTGCCAATGCCTGTCAGGAGGTTGGTCGCCCCGGGGCCGCTCGTTCCCATGGCGACACCCGGGACTCCCGTGAGACGCCCCATCGCATCGGCCGCGAAAGCCGCTGCCTGTTCGTGGTGCACGCTGATCAGCTCGATGCGTCCGCGCCGGTGAATCGCATCGACGAGACGGGTGATCATACCGCCAATCACTTCGTAGACGTGCGAAACACCCCGCTGCTCGAGGTACTCGGCGACGAAATCAGCTACACGCACCGAATCTCCCCCTTTTCCTGTGTGTGGAGCGAACAAGTATCTAGGCACTTCTCGGCTGCGCCGAGAGAATTGTTGAAGGCCCGAGCTCGCTCGTCAAGTGGACTGAGCGTGCGAGGACTTCTGCGCCGGGCCGGCGCGAGCGGCCGAAGCACTCTAGTTCGGGCTTCCGCAACAAGGTAACTTACAGCGCACAAACTTGGGCGATGCGGCCTGTATCACCCGGGTCGTGGAGACATCGTGGACATACATGATGACACCGGGTGCGGCCGTCCACGGACGCGGACCCAAGACAGCGCAAGGCGTGGAGTGTTGAACACGCGATTTCCTGCACGTTCCCGCTGGCCGCGCGCGGCGTCGCGTTACTGGACTGGGTGGCGCGGTAGCAACCCGTCTGTGCTGAGCGGTGACCGGCTCCTTCCGGGCGGCACGCGCAATGGGCGCGGCGAGGAAAAGGCATCCTCCCTTCCCCTTCGGAGGGCGCACTTATACGGTCAAGGTAGTTCGTGGGACGAAAGACACTAGATCATGGTAAACGTCATTGCGAATCCGGAATCCGCCTGTTTTTTGGACATCTGCATCCCCACCTACAATCGCGGTGCTCAGCTCCAGCGTCTGCTTACGGTTCTGGATGACGAGATCAGGGCGAGTTCGATTGGCGTAGACATTCGAATAACGATATCCGACAATCACTCCATAGACAATACACAGGAGGTGTTGAGGACGCATCCGTTGAAGGACAGCCTCGTGGTCCGCAGAAACGCACAGAATGTCGGGGCACTCAGGAACATCTGGAGCCTATGCCAGACTGTTAACGCCAAGTATGTGTGGATAATCAGCGACGATGATATTCCCAAGCGCGGATCACTCCAGAGGATTCTCGAAGCTCTGGTGCGCTTTGAGCCGGCTGTTCTGACGTTTGAGTTCGAGCAACCACCGGGCTCTGCGAACAGGTGGCACGGTAACAGGAACGGGATTGAGGAGGTCGAAACCCTAGGTCGGGGCATTCGCAACCTCCTGTACCTTGGCAAGTTGAGCAAGTATGTGACCGGAGCGGTGAATCTCCGGGCGGCCTTGACCAATATGGGTCGTTTTAGGGATACTGGATATGGGTGGCTCGCGGTCATTCTTGAGACGGTCCAACTGTCACTCTCGAAGAAGATCGTGATTGACCATGAGTTCCTGGTGAGTTGCGACGACGGGTACGCAGAGCTTACCGACGGACTCATACCACAGTTCTGGGACGACTACCTCCTGTTGCTGGATCACGAATTGGTGCGGGCGTATTGCCCGGACTACGCCCGTGAGTACGCGCGTGGCCACGATCGTTACATGGTGTTGATCATTTACGCCGTCATGGCAGGCAATGCCAAGGCATCGACTGACAGAGCGTTCCGAGAAGCGGGCAAGAAGGTCCCGTTCCATCTCGCGTATCTTCGTAATCCATTTGTCGGTGTGCAGTGGCTCAGTCTTCGTCTTGGTATTCCGGCGTCGCGCGCTATCTGTCGGGCGAGCGAGTATCCAGCCAGGGTCAAGAAGGCTGTCCTGGCGGCGCTGGGCGGGAGTAGTGTGATTGAGCAACGATGATCAAGTCGATGATGGGTGTCATTCGATCTCGCCGCTACCAGCGCTTGGGAAGGGAGTTCTCTTGGATTGGACTTGGTCAGGTCTTGACCGTACTGGGTGGGATGGTGGCTGTGCGTTTGCTTACTCAGGTGCTGAGCCCAGCCCGATATGGCGAATTGGCGCTGGGGCTGACAGTGGGGGGGTTGGCGAACCAGTTGGCGTTCGGACCTCTCCAGATGGGCGTTCTACGTTTCTGGGGGCCGGCTCTAGAAGCCAACGAACTGCGTGCCTGCTTGGCGGGTGTGTGGGGTCTGCTAGCGCGCTCTAGTGTACTTGTCCTGGGGATCGCGGGCTTACTGGTGATGGGCTTGGCGGTTACCGGACAGACTGCTTGGATTGGATTGGCGGCAACGGCGTTTCTGCTCGCTCTGATTTCGGGCTACGAACGAGCGTTAGACGCCATGCAGAGCGCCGCTCGCCAGCGAGCTGTAACGGCTTGGCATCAAGCTCTGGCGCAGTGGCTCCGCTTCCTGTTTGCACTGGGGTTGATGGCTTTGCTGGGCGCGTTCAGTAGCGTAGCCATGATGGGGTATGTCCTGGCGACTGCCGTCGTGCTTCTTTCGCAGTTCGTGTTCTTCCGGCGTAGGTTCTCGAGACTTGTCCTTTCTGAGGCGGGCGCCTTCTCGGCAGACACCCGGAAGTGGGCCCAACGTATACGAGAGTATGCGTGGCCCTTTGCGACGTGGGGGCTATTTCTCTGGATTCAGCAATCATCTGACCGATGGGCTCTGCAGGCGTTTGGCCAAACCCGGGATGTTGGCTACTATTCAGTTCTGTACCAATTGGGGTACGGGCCTATCATCGTGCTCACAGGGATCATAGTGCAGTTTCTGCAACCCATTCTGTTCGCTAGGGCCGGTGACGGGACAGACCCATTTCGGGTCGAGCGTGCCCGCCGGCTGAACCTCTTGGTGATGGTTGCATTTCTGGTTCTGACCATGTTGGGAGCGGGGTTGGCGCTCGCGTTGCACGCCCAGGTCTTCGCCGTCCTGGTCGCGCCCGAGTACCGTGGTGTCTCGCTGCTGCTGCCGTGGATGGTACTATCGGGCGGCTTGTTTGCTTCGAGTGAAGTGACGGCTCTGCTTCTTATGAGCGGCGTAAGTACCAGAATTCTGATGGCGCCCAAGATAGGGACGGCAGTGCTGGGAGTGATTCTCAACGTTGTGGGAGCTCACTGGTTTGGTTTGCGAGGGGTCGTTCTTGCCAGCGTGGGGTTCTCTTCGGCGTTGCTGATTTGGATGCTGGCGCTGTCCCGCTCGGTCAGGGGCGCGAGGATGAGCACCTCCTCTCAGTTATCTAGGGACGAGGAAGCGCCGCATGCGGAACCGGCTTGAGAAAGCACACATCAACATCTACGCGGGATCCATGGCTGGCGCGGTAGAAACGTTACAGCGGGTGATTGCGGGATTGCTCTCCAGGGCACTCGACACGCCATTGTCGCCGCCAACGACCACTGAGGTGCGCCTGCTTACTGAGTTGAAGGGGCGGTTCACTGGCCTTTCGTTCCCCAAGGAGGATGACCTTCCGCCGTCACAAGCTGAATGGGTCAGGAATATGAGGCGTCTCCAGACGTTGGTTCTCAGTGATGACCCAAGGGAGTTCCTCCGGTGGGATGTTGTAAGACATAGCATGTTCGTGACGCACCCTAGGTTTGTACAGTTGGAACTGGATTATCTGAAGCAACGGCCCGATTGGGGCACACGGTGGCGCGCAGCCATCAAGGAATCAACTCAAGGCCATCCGTTGCCGTACCCTTTTCATCCGGCCAGCAGCGGCAATGTGATTCACAATGCATATCACCTGGCGCAGTTTGAAGAAAGAACCAACAAGCGTGTGCACCGGATGCAGTGTGTGCTTGAATTCGGTGGAGGCTATGGTTGCATGTGCGCGTTGTGCCACCGGCTGGGGTTCACGGGGAAATACTTGGTGTTCGACCTGCCGGCATTTTCGGCTCTGCAGGAGTACTACCTGAAATCGATCGGCATGTCCGTCCACGAGAGTCATGCGCTAGAGTCCGAAGCGAGTGGCGTTTCCTGCATCTCTGACTATGAAGATCTGAAGGCTACGATGTTGGCTTTGCCAAGTAAGTACGACCGCATGTTCATCTCCACTTGGGCGGTATCGGAGGCACCACTCTGGAGCAGGAATGCGTTTCTGCCGCTCGTTTCTCTCTTTGATGCGTTTCTCATTGCCTATCAACGGCAATTTGGGGAAATGGACAATGTCGAGTTCTTCTTGAGGTGGCGTGAGCAATTCCGCGACCAGATTGCCTGGCAGGACTGGCCCATCGAGCACATTCGGGGGAACAACTACCTGATTGGCGAGCGAACAGGGACCGACAGGTCCTTTCGGGCCTAAGCAGATGTCACGGATTCTCTGGCGGTGTGCTCAGTGCGCGCAACCTCGTTGCAGATGGCAAAGCAAGAATTGGAGGGGTTCTGGTGCTTTCGCCGCAAGACTCAAGAAGCAGCATTGCGCGCCGCACGCTCGGCACTTGGTGCGCTCGAAGGGAGTCGGGAGATTTGCCGGCACCGCAGGAGCTGAGGACGGCGGCGTCAGCCGAGGCGGCACGTGAATAGCTCCGGCAAGCCAGCCTGGGACTCGACGCTGCGCGAGACGAACGCCGGCAGCGGTGAGGTTTCGTTGTGGTCATACGCCAACTTGCTTCTGCGGCGCCGAGGTCTCGTATTGGGCCTGCCCCTGACACTCGGGCTGGTGGCAGGCATTCTGTCCCTCCTTTCAGCGCGACAGTATACGGCGAGCGCAAGCTTCGTCCCACAGGAGCCAGGATCGGCCCAAACGGGGCTGGGTCAGCTCGCCAGCCAGTTCGGGCTGGCCTCGCCGAGGGCGCTGACGAGCTCTCCCCAGTTCTACGCTGATTTGTTGCAGTCTCGAGATGTGCTTCGCGAAGTAGTGATGACTAGCTATCGCGTGTCAGGGAGTGCGGTACCTACCAGAAACCTGGTTCAATACTTCAGGCTTGAGTCACAGGAACGTGATGATGCCATTGCCTTGGCTGTCAAGACCCTCCGCGGGCTCCTGACGGTCCGCACGGACCGCGTAACCGGCGTGGTGCGCTTCGATGTTCACACGAGGGACCGCGACTTGTCTCTGGGGATCGCGGACCGGCTTCTCGAGTTGATCAATGACTACAACCTCCGACGGCGGCAGTCGCAGGCCCGAGCAGAGCGCGAGTTCGTGGAACAGCGCTTGGCCCTGGCTCAGAGCGCTCTCACTACGGGCGAAGCAGCGCTTTCGGATTTTTCCAGGCGAAACCGACGTTTCGCCGACTCTCCGGAGTTGGTGGCCGAGGAGGCACGGTTGCAGCGCCAAGTGAGCCTTCGCCAGCAACTCTATGTGACTCTCGCCCAGAGTTACGAGGCGGCGAAGATTGAGGAGGTTCGGAACACGGCTGTTATCACTATCGTGGATCGGCCTGCAGGGTTCGTGGAGCCAATGTCTCGAGGTGCCGTCCGTAACACGACTCTAGCGTTGCTCGTGGGGGGCTTTGTGGCTGTTGCTCTCGCCCTTGTCAGTGAGAACCTGACCAGTGCGCAAGAACGCGGCTCGCAGGACTTTCTGGAGTTCGTGGCAATCTGGCGCGATATGCTTGCGGATCTGAAGAGCGGCCTGTTCAGGCGCCGCAAGAACGGGCGGGTCTGATCTTCATAGCCAGCCGTGCTTGGCGCGTCACCTACCGTGCCGGCGACCGGCAACCAGGAACCTCAGTATTGGAAGCAAGGATGTGTGCAGTCTCGATGGGCGCAGGATCATGCTCTTCAATAGGTAGGTCAGGCTTAGCATTATCGAACTGCGCTGATCTAGGCCGACCGTGCCTGAAGTGCAGTACATAGCTGCGTAGGCCTGGCGTCTCCAGCGGAGCACGCTCGCAGGGAGATCCGGCAGCGCGAAGAAGGCTTCCAGGCCTCTTGCATACCAAGCACAGAACTCTTCAACGCGGAGCCTGCGAAACTCAGAGTCGCCATGGACGCGATACGTTGTT
Organism: Binatia bacterium; assembly: GCA_044450645.1. Classification (GTDB taxonomy): domain Bacteria; phylum Desulfobacterota; class Binatia; order HRBIN30; family HRBIN30; genus JAGDMS01. The sequence goes on along the minus strand of JBIOJG010000067.1, from coordinate 4,725 downwards.
AGCGGCTCCGGAACGAACCCGGTCCTGTCAGAATGCAGCAGCGCCCTCCAATAGACCATCTGCTCGTCCACCTTCTCGATGGCTTCATCCTGATAATGACCACCAGTCAGCGCGTCTCGGCGAATCACCACGGAGGAATGTGTAATGGGGTTACTCACAGTCAAGAGATACCGCAGTGGATCACGGCACTTGGACAGGTCGACCGGGAGCTTGGTTGTAACACGGCTGTCCAGCTGATTCAGAACGTTGACCCCTGTGTACGCCAGTGAGATTCCAGTGTCATGCTCAAGCAACTCTAACTGCCTTTGTAGTTTGTCCTCCCGCCAGAAGTCGTCTGAATCCAGATTCGCGATGTATCGTCCGCTAGTCGCGACGACCGCAGCGTTGCGCGCAACGGCCTTACCCTTTCTGGGAACTGTAATCAAGCGGATTCGCGGATCGCCAAGAAACTCTCGAGCAACGTCGGCTGTCGCATCTGAGGAAGCGTTATCGGCTACTATGTACTCCCAGTTCTCAAAAGTCTGATGCTGAACGCTACTTATTGCCTCCGCAAGGTAGCGCTCCGCATTCCGAGCTGCCGTGATTACAGAAACCAACGGTCTTGACATGATACACACACCAAGTCTGGTAGTCTCATCCTGTCAGCTGGGGCGCGGTCTTGCCTGGGCGAATTCGGCCGCACTCAGGCCGAGAGGCCGGCCTGCATGAATCGGCAGCAAGCGCGGCTCGAGCAGTCGCGGAGCTGTGCCTCTCGACCGACCCACAGATCGCTTGCGGACCTCGCCGAGCACTTGGAATTCGGGGAGGTAGACGCACCCATCCGTCGGTAGTACTCCGAATCTCGACTAGGAGCGTAACATGTGCAAGTACACCCGTGCGCACTTGGGGGAATGGTACCGGTGGGGCTTGACGTCAGGTATTTCGTCGACTGATCTTGATGGATGGTTTCGTCAGAAAGCACCCACCCCGATACCGTTGTGCAGGGTCCCCTCAGGCCAAAGCGCGAAGCAGGCCCCCGAAGACCGACTCCTTCGCGTCGTGACGCGTAGGTCTCCGACGGCGAGCATTCCTCCGGCCGCCGACGAGCGGCCGGACGAGGTCCGCCATATCCGTGTTGACACGACACCTGGCAGCCGCCGTTTTGTCGTTTCATTCGTTGTCGCGTGGTTCGCGTGCTGCGCGATCGTCCTGCTTCTTTCGCTCGTTGTCGATCCGCTTTCGTCCTACGGCACAAGGCTGATGCCGCCCCTCGTGCTGAACGATCGGGATGAGAAGGCAACTGCCTACCGACATCTCTCAACAAAGCCCTTGGCGATTATCCTGGGTTCGTCGCGGGTGAACAAGTTCCCGCCCAGGTGCCTGGAGCAACTCCTGGGCGTGCCGGCATTCAACTTCGGGCTGAATTCGGCACGTTCGGAGGACTACCTCGCGGTGCTGCGATTCGCGCAGGCACAGGGTCCGGTCCGCCGGATATTGCTGGGAATTGACCCTGAGGCATTTCACAACGTCGTGCCTACGGAAGAGCGACTCCTCTCGTCTAGCAGTCTCGCGCCATTCGTGGATAGGGGATGGCGGCCCCGCTGGCCTGTCCGCGTTACGCTCGGGGCAGTCGAGGCGCTGAAGTGGGAGTCATTCGTCTCGAGCCTGCGCTCTATCGAATTCCTGATAGCTGGCCGACGGCCGGAACCAGTCTACGAATTCGATTCCACCGGGTTCGTTCGTTACCCCGAGGTGGAGCGCCTCGTACGAGCGGGGCGCTACGAGCTAAGGCCGCACATCAACCTGAGCGTAGCCGATTACCGCAGACGCTATGAAGGGTATACCGCACTGTCCTCATGGCGAGTAGCTGCATTCGATGAGTTTCTTCGTATTGCCAACGTCGCAGGCACGCGCGTCGATGCGTTCATCCCACCGCCGCATCCTACGTTGGTGTCTGAATTGGCACAGACCACACTACTTGCGCGGACGCGTGAGACAGAGGCCTTGCTGTCCGACTACGAGAGGCGAGGACTGCTCCACTATGTGCCACTCCCCACGCTGATGCGTTTCGGTGGTGACTCAACGCTCTATTTCGATGGCGTGCATATGATGGAGGCGAATGCTGTTCGCCTCATGAACGAGGTGTACCGCAGCGGCACCTGTGCTGTTCAATAGCTACATCTTCGTACTCGGCTTCCTGCCGCTGATGCTAGCGGCGTGGTGGCTCGTTCCTGGCCATAGGACCCGTCTGATTCTGCTGACCCTGGCAAGCTACTGGTTCTACGGGTGGTGGAATTACCGCTTCGTCCCGCTGATGATCCTGTCTACCTCTGCCGACTTTGTCGCGGGATGGCAGATTCACCGAACAGTGTCTAGACGGAAGAGGACGGCGTGGCTCGTTGGCCTGTTGATATTCAATCTAGGCTTGCTCGGCATCTTCAAGTATTTCGATTTCGTTGCGAGCACGTGGAATGCCGTGCTTGGCCCTCTCAACGCGCCGCTACTGCCGCTCATGCACGTTGTACTCCCAATCGGCATCTCGTTCTACACGTTCAACTCGATCAGCTACACGATCGACATCTATCGCGGTCGCCTCGTGCCGAGCCGGAGCTTTGTGGAGTTCGCCGCCTTCGTTGCCATGTTCCCGCACTTGATCGCCGGGCCGATCGTGCGGTACTCCGACATGGGCGAGCAGTTCAGGGAACTGCGCCGGAAGCCGCGAGGAGACGAGACGGCTGTCGGTCTCTGGCTTCTGGTGCTGGGAATGGCAAAGAAGGTGCTCGTGGCCGACATCATTGCCGCGCATTTTGTCACGCCACTGTTTGCCTCTGCAGCAGCCCTGCGCTTTCTTGGCGCGTGGCTCGCCGTGGTTGGGTACACGCTCCAGATATACTTCGATTTCTCCGGATACAGCGACATGGCAGTCGGGCTTGCGCTACTCCTTGGGCTGCGTTTCCCGCAGAACTTCAATTCTCCATACAAGTCTGCGAATCCATCGGAGTTCTGGCGGCGGTGGCACATGTCGTTGTCGTTCTGGCTACGCGACTACTTGTTCATACCGCTCGGTGGGTCGAGGGGCTCATTGCGGAAGACGGCCAGGAACATCGGTATTACGATGTTCCTGGGCGGACTGTGGCACGGAGCATCGTGGACGTTCGTGGTATGGGGACTGTACCACGGGGTGCTTCTGTCTGGGCATGCCTCCCTTAAACGTAGGGGCCTGGTTCCGAGATCGCATACAGTCGCTGTGGCTGCGACGTTCCTGTCCGTGATGGTAGGCTGGGTGCTGTTTCGGGCCGAGTCGCTAGAGACCGCCGTAGGGATCATTGGCGCGATGGCGGGTTCCCGGGGTTTCGAGCCCGCGACTGCCGCATGGCGTGCTTGGGGCACGCCCCATCTCCTGTTTCTGGCTGCCGGCTTGGCCGTTGTCTTCGCCTTGCCCAATACTTGGCAGATCCGATACCCACGCACGGTAGCGGCCGGAATCGGCCTGGCAGCACTCTTTGTGGTGTGCTTACTGCGCTTCGCTACGCAGAGCCCGTTCATCTATTTTCAGTTCTGACAACGCCCTGGACGTGTCGCGGGCCCGGCGTAACTACCTACACTGGGAGCGTGAAGTCAGCGTGCAATCTGGGCGCAGGACACGGGCGGCAGTGCCCTGTGGGGGCAGCTCACCAGCCGGTGACACATCGCGCCACTTTGCCGGAGAACCCGATACCGTGTGCATCAGATTGTCGGGACAGGGTGAGGTAGCGGTCGCTCCTGTCGAGTGCGGCGCGCACCCTCGAAAGCCAGCGGTCAGGTGTCCATCTGATGGGGTAGCTCAGCAGTGGTCGGCCAGTCAGTCACACAGGCCATGAGCTGATCGAACACCTTAGAGAGCTGTGCAGATTCATTGTAGTCATGATCGACGCGGCTCTTTGCCAGCCTGATCTTTCTTGCCGTCGCAGCGTGGTCATGGAGTACGTTGTCCATCGCATCCAGGAGCGCCAGTTCATCACCGGCGCTGAACATGTATGCGTAGTCGCCGTTTCCCGCCAAGGTGACAAGCTCCCCTCTGTCCGAGACAATCAACGCTCTTTCAAAATGCATGGCTTCGATGGAGACTAGGCCAAATGGCTCATCCCACACCGACGGCACGACAATACAGTCCAGTTCGCGATAGACGCTGTCCACCGTGTCCGTATGGTCCACGAAGTGAAACCGGTCCTTGAACGGTGATTCGTGTACGGTCCTCTGAATTCTGGTTCGGTAGTCGGGCTTCCCGAAGGCCGTATCCCCGACCACGTAGTACTCCGTGGCACGTTCCTTCCGGCATTGAATGAGTGCGGCCTTCAAGAATGTCTCTTGGCCCTTGATCGGCAGTACCCTTCCAATTGCCCCGTACTTGAAGGATCCAGGTATCGATGACGGAAGTACCGCCGGTGGATCTTGGCTCGCGAGTCTGTTGTTACGGGCGAGCCAATTGTTGATCACCACTGTCTTCTTGAAGCAGCCGACCCGCCGTTCAAACCACAGCCGGCATGTATCGGAGAGCAGGATTATCCTGCTGACGTTACGCCTTCCTGCGTAGTAGCGCAGGTACCACTCCCACAGACGGTTTCGGTACATCTGCTCAAGATGTAACACGATGGGGATGTTCGCGTTACTGGCAGCGCGATAGATGGGAGTCAATAGCCTTGGTGCACCAGTATAGATGAGGGTGCAGCCATGTAAGGCGACGGCTTCACTGATTGACGCAGTGAG
>JBIOJG010000066.1:0-28987 GCA_044450645.1 Binatia bacterium | reverse complement strand
GCCCTCGACCGCCTCGACGAAACCATCGCCCGCCTCGGCCTCAAGCGTAACGCCCTGCGCCAGGAACGAATCGTCGAAGAGATCGAAGTGATCCTGTCCAGCGCACAGGCGTTCCGCGACCGCGGATAACGGCCCGATGAATCGCGCGCCGTTCGAAACCGGATTAGGCAGTGACGAGGCCGCCCGTCTCCTGGCCGAAGAGGCCGCAAAGGTGCTGCTCGGCGCTAGCGTGCAGGGGAGGAGAGTGGCCAATGACTGATCCAAAGTCCGCAAAACCCTGGCACGGGATTCCAAGAGAACAAATCGATTGGCATCCGACGATGAACGAAGCGGCGTGTATCGGCTGCGGCACCTTCGAGTACTTCGAGTTCCTGAATCAGAAGGCAATCGCGATTTCGCGCTCAAAGCGAGCGCCAGCAGCGCTCCAACAGCGAGAGGGGAAGGCGGCCCGGCAATGATTGAAACACCAAGAGCCTCTCTTTTTTCTGCGTGCCCAACTCGGCGCGCAGCGAGATGGCCAGAGCAGTGCGACGTTAATCGCCCCGATCACTTCGGGCGGCTGCTGCGCACGGCTACAGCCGCGCTTCTCTTCGCCTTCGTCTCCGGCAACGCGGCCGTCGCGCAGGCGCCGCCTCCTCTCACGCCGGAGCAGGAGGCGATTGCCCGGCGCCTGGATGGCATGTTCATCGCGCCGTGCTGCTTCATAAACACGTTGGCGGAACACCGCAGTCCCGTTGCCGAGCAACTGCGCCAGGAACTTCGTACGATGCTTGCCGGCGGCGCCACGGAGACGCAGGTCGTCGACGCGTTCGTCGCCAAGTACGGTGAGCGCATCCTCGCTGCGCCCAAGCCGCAGGGTTTCAACCTGCTTGCCTACGTCCTGCCGTTCGTGGCGCTTGCGCTCGGACTGGTCGTCATCGCTTTAACGTTGCCCCGCCGCCGGCCACGGGGCGTCGAGCCGAGTGCCGTACCACCCGAGACTGCAACCGATGCGCTCAGGGCTCGCATGGAGGCTGAGCTCACCCACTTCGATGATTGACGAAGGCATTGCGGAGCCCGGCATCACCGGCACGAGGCGGGTGACCACAGCGGTGAGCGCGATCAGGAGACCGTGACGATCTGCGAGCCGGCACGTTCCCGGTAGAGCGCCGGGTGCGTCACGCGCCAGGCGATGAGCCCACCGAGTAGGACACCCACTTGCGGAAAGCCGCGCGCCTTCATGGCGTAGGCGACGAGGCTGGCGTCGACGCCGGTACTGCAAACGATGAGGACGTTGCGGTCGCGCGGCAGGCGGTTGATCCAGCGGCCGAAACCGAGGAAGGGTATCTCGTGTGAGTGCGGCATGCCCCGCATCAGCCGCCGCTCGATGCCGAGGCGCACGTCGAGGATGTAGTTGCGCTGGTCTTCGAGGAACGCCACGTCGACCTGTGCGGGCGACACCAACCACACCGCCGGGGCCTCCCCGCGGACGAAGCGCCCGATGAGGTCCGCTGCATACTCGACGTCATCGGAGGTCGTATCGGCCGACAGGCTCAGCCGCAGGCTTTCCTGCGCTTCGGTTTCCGTCAGCCCGATGGCGATGAGCACGTGCGAAGGCTTCCCGCCCTCCGCGCTGCATGCCGAGCCGGCCGACACGGAGACGCCGTGCACGTCGAGGAATGCGAGCAGGTCGGCATTGCGCACGCCGGGAAAACGCACGTTCAGCGTGTTGGCTACGCCATCACCGCGGGGCGAGTTCTCCACCAAGTCGGGTTTGAGCGCTGCGAGCCGCGCTAACAAGGTGTCTCGCCGTGCCGCTACGGCCGCCGCGCTCGCCAGCAACTGCGGGACCCGGGCGAACGCGGCACCGCAGCCGGCGATGTTGTGCGTGCTCTCGGTGCCGGCGCGCCGGTCGTTCTCCTGGTGCCCACCGCTGATGAACGGATGGCACGGTGCGCCCTCTCGAACATACAGCACACCGACCCCTTTAGGGCCGAAGGCCTTGTGCGCGGAAAACGTGGCATAGTCGACGCCCAGCGCACGCACGTCGACGGGGACCTTGCCCAGCGCCTGCACGCAATCGGCGTGGAACAGGGCACCCCGCTCGCGGGCTACCGCGGCGAGCTCGGCTACGGGATTGAGGGTGCCCAGCTCGTTGTTTGCCAGCATACAGCTGACCAGGAACACACGCTGGTCGAGTACCGCGGCGAGATCGGCCACATGCACCCGCCCGTGACGGTCCACCGGCAGCCAGGTCACCTCGACGCCCATGCCCGCCAGCTCCTCGGCGACCGCGCGCACCGACGAGTGCTCGACCGGTGTGGTCAACAAGCGGTTGCGCGCTGGCGTCATCCGAGCGGCAAGCATCCGGAGGACATGGTTGTTGCCCTCGCTGGCGCCCGACGTGAAGACGATTTCCTCAGGCTGGGCGTTAATCGCGGCTGCGACTTCCGATCGCGCCCGCACGATCACCGACGCCGCGTCGCGGCCGAGATGGTAGGTAGACGATGGGTTGCCGGGGTGCTTGTCCAGCACCTCCGCCATGCGACGTCGTACCGGCCGGGCAACGGGCGTCGTGGCGTTGTTGTCGAGGTAGACCTGCCGAATGCGTTTGAACATCCCGACACGAGATCGGCGAGCCCGTTTACTCTGAATGGCTTGCGACCGCAAGCAGGGAAATGAACGAAGACACCGGCAACCACGGTTGGTCGCGTAACCTTCGCCCACGCCTGTTCGTCATGATAAGTAGTGGTCATGCAGAAAGCGGAGGTCTTGTCGTCTCTCTATCCGCGGTTTGGCTCTCGGATCTACGGCTTTCTGCGGCGGCTCACCCAGGACGACCTGCTCGCCGAAGATCTCACCCAAGAAACTTTTCTGCGTGCGGCGGAAGCATTGGGTACCTTCCGGGGCGATGGGAAAGTGTCGAATTGGCTCTATCGCATCGCCACCAACCTCTTTCGGGATCACGTGCGCAAGCGCGCGAATGCAGAACGACCACTGTGGGAAGAGACCGAAGACACCGAGGCGGACGAGGACGCGGTCTCAGCGCTGCCCGATTCTCGCCCACTTCCGCCGGAACTTGTGGAGCGCCACGCCGTCACACAGTGTGTGCGGGATTGCATCGGCATACTCCCCGCGCCCTACCGGGCCGCACTCCTGCTGTATGCCGTCGAGGGCAAGACCGTCGAGGAGAGTGCCGCTATCCTCGGCTGCAGTAAAGGTGCCGTCAAGGTCCGTCTCCACCGTGCCCGTCAGTTGTTCAAGGAACTAGCCGTCGAACATTGCGAGGTATCTGCTGATGATCGGGGTGGCGACGTTATTTGCCTCCCCAAAAGATCGGTGAGGAGGCCAGTGTCATGAAGTGCCGGGAGTTTGTCCAGTCGCTGTTCGAGTTCCGTCGTTGGGAGCTGAGTTCCGATCTGATGGCGCGTTGCCGCGCCCACGTGGAAAGCTGCGAGAAGTGTCGGTGCGAGTTGACGGAAACCGAGAGCTGGCTCTCCACGATGAAGGCTTGCTGCAAGCGAGAGAAGATGCCCGCGGATTTGGAGAAGAAGCTGAGCGACTTGATGTCAGCCCTGGCGATGAAGTAGCCATCCCTTCGGACGCCAGGCCAGACCTTCACACTTACACCCGAACCGGCCGCCAAGCAGCCGCCGGTAACCTTCTGCTGCCAAGAACCGTCTACAACCCAGGGAGCGCCCTGAGAGGTGTATCCCAGTGGAGAAGGAGGAATCATGCGAACTTCATTTCGTACGTGGCTGTTGGCCGCCGTCTGCACGGCAACGCTTCTGACCGTCGTTCCGGCGGAAGTGGCAGCCAAAGATGCCGCACGGAAGCAAAAGAACACCACTCAACAAGCGCCGGCCGGCAAATCCGCCGACGCGTGTACGCAAGGTTGCGCGGGTGCGAACGAGGCGTGCTGCGCTTCCTGCCAAGAGAAGGCGGCGCAGGGTCAGGCCGGTGAAAGCGGGGCCCCAGACTGCCCATGCAAGCGTGCGAAACAGGCGAAGAAGGGTTCGTAAGGCCGACTACAAAGACCGGTTCGGAGTCGTGGGATCGGTACTATGGCATCGAACGCGCACGTTCCGACCCGCCAAGCAGCTGCCGTAACCTTCTGCTGCCCAAAACCGTCGGTACGGGAGGAGGACACTGATCATGGAGTCACGGCTCTCTCAGAAGGACAGGGAACTGGTTATGCTGAGCGCCTCGGTAGCCGCAGGATGTATCCCGTGCACTCAATACCACATGAAGGCGGTCCAGGCCGCGGGGGCCGACACCGAGGAGATCACGGAAGTCGTGAATACCGCCCGGAATGTCAAGGCCGGTGCGAACCGGATGATGGTGCGGGTCGCGTCGGAGGCGCTCGGCCTGCCTGGCGAAACCGAGCCCTCCTGCTTTGAGGAACCCACTGATCGGATGACGGCGCTGGCGGCGATTGCCGCAGCGGTGGCGGCGAACTGCCCGCCTCTCTTCCACCAGCAGGTTCAGGGCGGGCGCGCCGTTGGGGTGGGTGACGACGAAATCCGTCTGGTGGTTCGTATCGGTCAGATGATCCGGGGGAAGGCGACGGAGAAGATGGACGAAGCTGCAGAGGGGACCTCTGCAGCCGCCTCCGTCCCGGCTGACGGTCAATGCGGCTGCTGCTCTTGAAACCGCCGTGCTCCGGTGGGCTCGCAGTTGATGATCTCGGTGGGGCTTTTCCGTGTGGGTCGTGCCGCCTCCCGCTGAGCGTTCGCATGGAGGATGAATCTCGGTGTACGATCCATCGCGACGTTCATGGACATGTCACGTACACAATCCTCGGCGACCGAGAGTGAGAAGTACGCAGAGCGTAACGCCCTGGCGCCGAGTCTGGCGATCGTCGTCTCGACATTCTTCTGGGGAACACTGTGGATTCCGCTGCGGCAACTCGACCGCGCCGGACTGGGCGGAGCCTGGGCGACGACGGGCGGGTTCACGCTGCCGTTGCTCTGCCTGCTGCCGTTCGGCCTCATGCGCTGGCGCCGGATCGCCAGCGGCGGCTGGCCGCTGCTGGCCGCGGGCTTCCTCATGGCCACCGCCATTGCGCTGTACGCCGAGGGGCTGTTGCGAGGCTATGTGGCGCGGGTGGTGCTGCTGTTCTACCTCACGCCCGTCTGGAGCACGCTCCTTGGTCGATTCATGGTGGGTCAGCCGATCACCAACGCACGCATCGCCACCATCATCCTCGGGTTGCTCGGCATGTTCGTGGTGTTTGGTGGCGCCGCGGGCGTCCCCGTGCCGCGCACGGTGGCCGAATGGATGGGCCTGCTGTCCGGATTTTGCTGGGGCTGGTCGATCGTCTATGTGATCCGCACGGAACGCGTGTCCGAGTTCGACAAGGTGTTCGTCCAGTTTCTCTTTCTGGGAGTGCTGTTCTTCCTCTTCAGCCTGATTCCCGGCGGCAGGACATGGGCGTTGCCGAGCGCCGGCGTCTTGCTGCAGTCCGCCAGCTGGCTGTTGCTGCTCGGGTTCGTGTGGATGCCCGCGGTCGTGTGGCTGACGATGTACGGTGGCAGCCGCATCGATCCGGGGCGTGTGGCCATTCTGCTCATGCTCGAGGTCGTGATCAGTCTGGCGTCGGCGGCGCTGCTCACCGATGAGCCCTTGGGCTTGCATGAACTGGCGGGCGCCGGGCTGATTCTGGCTGCGTGTGGCGCGGAGTTTGTGGCCGATATGGCCCGACCAGCCGGCGCTGTGGAGCGGCGCCGGCTGGTCGAGTGAGTGGATGCGTCGGCTATTTCCGGCGAGCGATGAAGCGTCCCTGGGCGATCTTGCCGGCGTGGGCGAGCTCTCGCAGGAAGGCAAACTCGCCCGCAATCGCGTTCATGACGTCAATGTTGAAGCCGATGATCCGCATGGCGTCGTAGGTGAGCTGCATATCGACCATGCTGAGATACAGATCGACATAGGACGGGAAGCGTCCCGTGTCTTCCGCTTCCACGACGGTGCAGCCGTTCTCTTTCAGCAGGCGGGAGTACCCTGGGACGTCCTGCACGTTGGCAAACTTCATGAAGGCCAAAAACCGCGCGGCCTCCGCATCGGACAGCCCGGCCGGTCCCTCGATCCAGTCGGTGAAGGCAATGGTCCCCCCAGGCTTGAGCAGGCGCGCCGCCTCGGCAATGAGCTTGGCCTTGTCGGTGACATAGCACCAGGCGTCCTCACCCCACACAAAATCCGCGCTCGCAGCGGGAAGGCCGCTATTGCAGACGTCGGCGAGCACGAAGCGGACGCGGTCACCGAACCCTTCCTCGGTGCAGCGTTTACGGCCGCGGTCGACGACCGTTTCGGTTGCATCGACGCCGGTCATCGAGGCGACGTTGCGGAAACGCACCAGGCAGCGCATGCCCGCGCCGTTACAGCAGCAGAGGTCAACCCCGTGGTGTCCCGCGCCGATGCCGGCCCGCTCCGCCAAATCCATGGACGACTTGAATCCGCCGATGTGAATCTGCTGGCCCATGAGGAGTTCCCACAAATCTCCTTCTTGGCCGTTGTAGACCGCCGTGACGTCTTTCAGACCAACATTAGGAATAGCTTTCATCACGCCTCCTTTGTCCGTCGAACAGGCCTACCGAACGGTCGGACGGCTCGAAATGACGATCGTTGCGGCCCGCGATGACAAAGGTCAGGTCAGCCGAAATAGGGCAACAAACCGGTTGACTCACCTAGTGGACTGTGCGATACCGGGGGCGATGACGAACCTCCCCCACGAGGTGCGCCGGACGCACCGGCGTTAAAGACAATGCGCGTTATTTACTCCGATGAAGCCGGCATCGGCGACGAGAGGGTTGAACCCATAACCGTTGTCGCGGCCGTTATTGTTCACCCCGACGATCAATGGAGCGGGATTTCAGAAGCGATCGAACAAATCTTGCACGACTTGGTGCCGGCGGAGAAGCACGCGACATTTGAATTCAAAGCTGGCCGCTTGTTTAGTCGGATCGTGAAAAATGAAAAACTCGTGCGGCGCTTCTTGCGCATCATCGGTGATTATAAGCTACCGGTTGCAGTGGGGGCTGTTGATCGGGCGGCGCTGAGGGGATGGGCGCGGCGCGAACTTCGGAAGACCCTTTCGGCAACAGAGGTACAACAAGTGGCGTTCATGGCCTGCGCCAGAGTGGTCGAAGAGATATTCAAGCGCATCTTCCCCAAGGAAAAAGCGCTGTGGATCGCCGATGAAACACGCGCGAAGATCCCTATGAAGGCAAGCCTCGGTTGGTATCAGAAGAAGGCCATCAATCCACAGGCAGATGTCCGGCGCTTCGAGCACATCGTCGACACCGTTTACTTCGGAAATTCCCACGAATCACGCGGGATACAGTTGGCCGACTTCTGCAACTTTTTGGTCAAACGGCATCTAATGGGCAAGACGTCGACGGAACGATTCTACGAACTAATCGAAGATCGGACGGTGATTCTCCCATGGGACGAGCCATGAACCTCACTTCATCTTGAACCCATGATCCCGCATGATCTTCAGCTGATAGAGCGTTTGAACCGGACGTGCCGCGCCGGCTTATGCACGACATTCCAATCGACGTCCACCAGCTTGGTTGCGGCACGCAATCTCTTCAACTCAAGCGGGGTCACGCGAGCCGTACCGCCCTTCACCTGCACCAGCATGACCGTCAATTCATCGGGGGCGCGGTTGTTCCGCTTGATGGCGACTAGATCGACAATGCCCTTGTACTCATACCCGCTGCGGGTATCGAACGACACCACACGCCAGCCGGCCTTTCCCAGCGCGTACTTCGCGAAGGTCTTGGCATTGCGGCCGGTCGCGTGCGCCTTGTCGGCAGCGGCCCGCCACTTCTTGGTATGCGCGGCCTTCTTGCCTGTTGAGAGTTCGGCGTATGCTGTCGGCATGACGGGAAGGTCACTTCATCTTGAACCCGTGATCCCGCATGCACCCATCAAACTGCACGAGCTTGGCGTCCAGGGTGTCGAGAGAAGCCCACTTCAAACCGGCAATGTCCTTGCAACGGTTAACGTCCGATTGCGTTGCGCTTGCGCCGTCCGCGTGCACCCAGGAGTCTGGCGCGACGTGCTTGCGTGCCGCAGTGAGGCAGCCGCTGAACAGCAGGAGAAGCATAGCGCCGGTAATCGCTGCAGCTTTCTTCCGGCGTCTCTCGGGTATCGCGGGAAACTTCATCGTCCAACCCCTTCGCACCGATCAGTTGCAGGTCGACAGACAGACGTCGCGCTTGTCGGCGCAGCGGTCCACACAGGCTTGTGCCTCTCTCTCGACTTCGTGCGCGTTCAGGTACGTGTAGGAATGCGGGCAACTGAGGCGACACACTTCCTCGGTCTGCATACAGCCACGCCAGCACGCCTTGCCTTCTGCGGTTGTGGGCATGCCGACGGCGGCCGGTCGAATCGTGGGCTTCTTCGGCGTGTAGCAGCTGGTGAGTGTCAGCGCCGCACCGATGATGACGATCACACCGGCAACGGCCGCCGCTCTCTTGCGGCGTTTCTTCGGGCGCTTCTTCTCTTCAATGTCCGCTTTGGGTACGGCAAACATCATGCGCGCCAGGTTCTCGAATTTCTCACGCGGCGTCTTGCCGGGTACCTCGGGAAACTGCATTCGATGAGCCGTCATTGGTCACCTCGCTTTCGACCTGTAGGCGATGCGATTGTCTTGGAGGCTGCAATATGACCACTGTCTACGCGTTCCTGTTTCTTCTCTTCGGCTGGGCTCCCTTTGTCTTGCTGTATTATTTGGTCGCCCATGACTATCACGGTGATCTGCTTGATGTCATTCGTTACGCGAACGCCATCTATCTGTGTTTCACAGTTTGGCTTTTTGGTACTGCGGTTGTGAAGCCACGCTACCAACAGTGGAAGCACCGTCGGAACCAGCACCTTGGCGATTTCCACGGCAAGCAAAAACGGAAGCCCTTGTTCCGTTCCGCTCGCCTGTAACCTTCGCGAGACATTAAGGCCCTCAATGCGCGCCGCTTGCAGGTCAGACAGGAAGGTTCGGTCATCCGTTGCGATACGGATGAGTCGCGTGTCCTCGACCATCTATCGCTTCCGCCTGCCCCGGCCTTGCTTAGCCTTGCGTCGTAGCCGGGGCCGCGGTCTCACCGGTCAACTGCGCGTAGGTGAGGCGCTTGCCGAAGATGTTGCGCGCCGCTTCCACGAACCGCCCGCCGTCGCCGTCTTCGTTCTTGCGCTCGTTGTAGCGGAACGCCTGTTCGTCGAGATAGCGATGCAAGTGGAACGGCTCGACGGACACGTAGGTGCCCTTGATCGACCGCTTGAGCAACGACCAGAAGTTTTCGAGGCCGTTGGTGTGCACGTTGCCACGCACATAGCTCTCGGCGTGGTTCACGAACTGGTGCACGTACTCTTTGTCAAGCCCGGTATAACTCGCCAGTTCATCGGTCATCAGCTGCGCGCCAGCGGCAACGTGCGCCTTCACTTCGGCCTGCAGGGTTTTCTTCTTGCGATCGGCTACGTGCCGCACGTGCACCTTGCCGGTCTCACGGTCGAGCAGCCCGACCACCAGCTCTTTGCCGACGCCGCCAGTGCCGGTGATCTTCCGCGCCCGGACGTGCGCGTGCATGTTGCGCGCCTTACCGCCGATCAGGGTTTCGTCGGCCTCGACTTCGCCACCGTCCGCGCCCATCGGCTTATCAAAGGTGCCGCGCTGAATCGCCTTGCGGATACGGTGCAACATGAACCACGCGGTTTCCTGACGGACCTTCAGATCACGGGCCACCTCATAGCTGCTGATCCCGTTCTTGCAGTTGATCACCAGCCACATGGCCACAAGCCACTTGTCCAAACCGAGCGGGCTATCCTCGAAGATCGAGCCTTTCTTGATCGAGAACATCTGCTGTGGGTGCTTATTCTTGCACTTCCACAAGCGGCGTGTGGTCAGGAAGCTGTGTTCCGTGCTGCCGCAAGTCGGGCAGGTCACGCCGTCCGGCCAGCGGAGCGCAACCAAGAAATCCTGGCAGTTGTCGGGATTGGAGAAGTACCGGACGGCCGCCACCAAGGTCTTCGGCCATGTGCTGTGCTTGTCCATGACTATAAGGTAACACAGGTGGCCAGGTGAGTCAAGCGGTTTGTTGCCCGAAATAGCGGCGTCGTGCGCAGCGGTGGTCGGGCCGTTCGTTCGCCATCTGACGATGATCTACAACCATCAGCTAACCGCGGGGGCAGGGCGTCTAGAGCCCGGTGGATCACCTATTCGGCCCGGCCAACGCGTGCTGCGGGCTGAAGGTGCAACCGGCTGGGGCATTCGGCTTCCCAGGTGAGACGCGCTATGCTTGCGGGGTGAAGTATGAGGGGAATCCGGAGAAGGCGAAGGCCAACCTGCGCAGCACGGAGTGTCGTTTGAGGAGGCGGCCACCGTGTTCCTCGACCCGCTTGCGGTGACGTACCCCGATCCGGACCACTCCGACGAAGAGAACAGAGAGATCACAATTGGTCATTCCGCACGAGGGCGACAGTTGTTCGTCTCCCACTGCCAGCGGGGTGATCGCATGCGAATCATCAGCGCACGGAAGGCGACTCGAAGGGAGCGCAAACAGCATGAAGAAAGCACCGGCAAAAAGAATGGATGACCTCCGCCCCGAGTACGACCTCTCGCGGCTCAAGGGCGGCGTGCGTGGAAAGTACTACAAGGAGGCTACTGCTGGCACCAACCTGGTGCTGATCGAGCCAGAGCTTGCAGATCTCTTTCCCGACACCCAGTCTGTGAACCGAGCGCTGCGGCTTCTGGCCGACACCGCGGCGGCGTCGACCCGACGGACCCGGCATCGGAGCGGCACGCCGAACCAGCGGCTCAAGCGGACCGCTTGAAAGCCGCGACCGCTTAGCCGCACGACGTTATGGGCCATGATCCAGACTTACCAGGGTTCATGCCACTGCGGGAAGATTCGATTTGAGATCGACGCGGATCTCGATCATGTCAGGGTGTGCGACTGTTCCATCTGTACCAAGAGGGGCGCTCTGATTCACCGTGTCGAGGAAAAGTGCTTCCGGCTGCATATCCCGATTGAGGAGCTGGCTGTCTATCAGTGGCACACTCGGACAGCAAAGGACTACTTCTGCCCGCAGTGCGGGATTCTGCCGTTTAGACGGCCACGCGCGCTTACCTCCGCCGAGGTCGACGCTGGGGTTGAACCGTTCAATGGCTGGGGGATCAACGTAAGGTGTCTTGACGGAGTCGATCTCCAACCAATACCGGTCAGGCGCATCCATGGTAGCCGTCTCGGCTAGCGCAGTGGCGTATGACTTTAGGTCGTGCGGACGGGCCGCCAGCGCCTGTGCATTGCTGGGCATCACGCTGGCCAGCCGCACATCAAAACGTTCGGCGTGACGATGATCGGAAGACTCAGGCCTGTAGCGTAGATGTTGATGGGTGAGGCACCAAGCGCGTGGCTGGGGGACCTCCCGGCGCTCGCACCCGCGCCGATTCTCGAGGGTGAGCAGCGCGTCGATGTGGCAATCGTCGGCGCCGGTTACACGGGGCTTTCCTGTGCGCTGGCGCTGCGGGCGGAGGGGTACACGGTGGCGGTTCTCGAGCGTGAGACGGCCGGCTTCGGAGCGAGCGGACGCAACGCGGGGATCCTCGCTCCGGTGATCGGCAAGGACGTGGCGTCCCTGCCGCGCACGGTCGGGCACGAGCGGGCCAAGGCATTCTACGCACTTGCCGCGAGCGCGGTGCGCGAAGTCGAGCGCTTGATCGAGCACTGCGGGATTGCGTGCGACTACCATCCCGGGGGGAATGTGATGGCCGCCGTGCACCCGAGTCAGATTCGGAGGCTGGCGCGCGCGGCGCGAATCGGTGCGGCACTCGGCGCGGATGTGGAGCTCCTCGAGCGCGACGCGATCGGCAAGCGGGGGCTCCCGCCATGCTTCATCGCGGGTGTACTCGAGCGGCCGGGTGGCACGCTTCACCCCGCTCGCTACGTGCGCGGCCTGCGCACCGCTGCGCTCGCCGCCGGCGCGGCGCTCTACGAACGGACGCCGGTGTTACGCCTCGATGAAGGACCGCGCATTGTGGTCACCACCGCGCAGGGCACCGTTTCGGCTGAGCGTGTCGTGCTCGCCACCAACGCATACACGCCCGAGATCGGCCATCTCCGCCATCTCGCCGTACCGCTCTGGTCGAGCTTGTTCCGCACCGCACCAATCGATGCCGACGAGCGGCGGGCACTCGGCTGGCGGGGCCGCGAAGGAGTCTACACCGCGCACGATCTCTTCGAGTGTTATCAGCTCACCCCCGACGGACGCCTCCTGGGCGGTGGGCGGATGATCGGCTACGGCTTCGCCGGCCGCCCCGCTCCGGCATCGCCGGCGGTGGCTGGAGCGTTTTTCGAGCGCCTGCTGCGGGAGCGTTTCCCGATGCTGCGGGTGCAGATCGAATCGTGTTGGAGCGGCCCGTTTGCTTGCGCGCTCGACTTCCTGCCCGCACTCGGCGTGCGCGGACGCAATCGCAACCTCTTCCACGCCATCGCCTACGCCGGCCACGGCCTTTCACTGGCGAGCGCAGCAGGGCGATGGGTTGCTGACGCGATGGCCGGCCGCGACGGCCCGGGCCGAATCCTCTTCGAGCGCCGCCACCCGCCGTACCCGCCCGAGCCGCTGCGATGGCTCGCTCTGCACGCGAGCGCCGCCTTGTACGCAGCACGCGACGCCCGCCTCGACCGGAAGGTGCAAGCGGGCGGCTGAATGAGAGAAAGGTCGGCAAGGGCGCCTCGATCGTGAGAAGTCAGAGATAAAGAGAATAGAAGGTGCAGAGGCTTTAGATGACTCCAAGCGACTTCAAAAGATGGTTGTACCGTGGGCAGCGACCCAACTGGATCGCGAGGATTCTGAATAGAGCGTGGGCTGCTGCAGCCTCGTCGGGCGTCGCGTCCAACTACCTCGTGACATTGGAAGTGACCGGACGAAAGTCGGGGCGGACGATCGCGCTGCCGGTGGTCGTGGCCGTCGTCGATGGACAGCGGTACTTGGTGTCGATGCTCGGGGATAACGTGCAATGGGTCCAAAACGTACGTGCAGCCGGAGGACGAGCCGTTCTCCGGAGCGGCGGTCGTGAAGAGGTCCAACTCGAAGAGGTTCCCGCCGACCAGCGCGCACCCATCTTGAAGGCTTACGTGCAGCGAGCACCGGGAGCGCGACCCCACGTGCCCGTCAACAAGGATGCAGCGCTTGCGGAATTCCAAAAGGTCGCGGCGGCATTTCCGGTCTTCCGGGTGGCTTCTGACACGCCGGTGCAGCCGACGCGGCCAGAGCGCCGCGCGGCTGATTGCCGGCGTTGAGCCTGTTCCGCTGAGCGACGCGGATCAGCTCGAGCTCATCGCGTTCCCGAGGCTACGCGGTGGCGTCGAGAGCCTGACGCAGGTCCGCGATCAAGTCTTCCGCATCCTCGAGGCCGATCGAAAGTCGGACCATCGAGTCGGAGATCCCGCGACGCGCCCGTTCCTCGCGCGAGAGGCCGTGGTGAGTGGTTGTCACGGGCTGTGTTACCAGGCTCTCGGCTCCCCCGAGGCTCGGCGCGATGGTAAACACACGCAGCCGGTCGACCACGCGCGCCGTGTCCTCGAAGGTTCCCTCAAGCTCAATGGTGAGCATGCCGCCGAAGCCGGACATCTGCCGCGATGCAAGGTCGTGCCCGGGAAAGTCACGCAGCCCAGGGTAAAGCACGCGGCGAATGCGCGGGTGCCCCTGGAGCGCCCGTGCGACAGCCGCCGCGGTGCCGTTCTGCTGGCGCACCCGCACGACCAGCGTCCGAATGCTGCGCATCAACAGCGCGGCGGTCTCCGGGGCTGGCACTTGTCCGAGGTTTTTACGCCATGGTCCGACCGCGTCGAGCAGCCGCCGCGCGCCCATCAATGCCCCTGCGGTGACATCACTGTGTCCGCCGAGGTATTTCGTCGCACTGTGTACGACCAGATCGGCGCCCAACTCGAGCGGCTGTTGATTCACCGGCGTTGCGAACGTGTTGTCGACCGCCAGCAGCGCCCCGTGCGTGTGCGCGAGGTTTGCCAGGTGTCGAATGTCGAAGACCTCGAGACCGGGGTTGGTGGGCGTCTCGCAAAACACCACGCCGACGCCGCCTTGGAGGACAGCTTCGAGCTGCGGCAGCTGGTGTCCAAGGAGGAGATTTGTGCGGATACCCAGCTCCGGGAGCTGCTGGCCGACGAGATCCAATGTTCCGCCATAGGCATCGCCGAGCACGACGACACCGCGCCGGCCGTGGGCGAGAAAGAGTGCGGACTCGGCCGCCATGCCTGAGCAAAATGCCAGCGCGGCCTCGGCATGCTCGAGGCACGCGAGCTTGGCTTCGAGGCTCTTGATGGTCGGGTTCATCCCGTAGCGGCTGTACAGAGCCCCCTCGCGGCGGCCCTCGATGACGTCGAGCAGCGCCGCGGTCGAGGGGAAGCCAAAGGTCGTTGAGTTGTAGATCGGCGTGTGCGGCGCGCCGTGGGCGTCTGCTAACTCGCCTGCGTGCACGCAAGTAGTGGAAAGTCCGCGCTCCGATCTCATGGCTATTTCCTCCTTGAAAGACGAATGCCCCACTGCAGTCTACGCCGAATCCCCGGCCGTCGATTCAGCCGGTTGACGAGGAACGCTCTACCGGGAGCCCGCAGCTTTCCATTCAGGATAGCCGTTTTCAAGCCGGAAGGCCTTGAAGCCGCGCTTGCGGAGCTCCACGACGGCTTCGTAAGAGAGCACGGTCCCCCGCAGGACCATGAGATCATTCCTTGCTTTTGGCGGCCGCTTTCGCCAGAAATCCTTATGGATGCACTGTCGATGAGAGGGAGGGAGTTTATGAGTCAGAAGTCGAGCGCCATTTGTAGGTTCATGTTCTGCGGCCTGATCGTGGTCGCCGCTGCGGCGATGGCGGGACCGCCGGCGACGCAAGAGGTCGAACGTTCCAAGGTGTGTATGCTCCAGGACGAGGTGGAACCGAAGGCCGGGACGCCATACGAGTATGAGGGTAAGACCTATTACCTCTGCTGCCCGATGTGCGCCAACGCGTTCAAAAAGGAGCCGGAGAAATTCTCCAAGGCGCATGATCCCGTCAGCGGACAGGTGGTCGACAAAGCTACTGCGCCGGTACTCGGTTACAAGGAGCAAGCCTACTTCTTCGCATCGGATGAGTCGCGAGCCACATTTGCCAAGGACCCGGAGCGCTACGTGCGTCCGGCATCAGGAGAGGAAAGTAAGAATCCATGATCTTGGCGGCGGGCGGTTGAATTCAGCGTAAGAATCGTGCTTAAAGCACGGCCTAAGTGAGCACGAGCGTAATGGTCGCACGCGAGCGAAACATCCGATGCTACAGGTGGGTTTCCCTCCTACTGGCCGTGTTGTGCCTTCCTTGGCTTACGGCCACTTCCCATTCAATTCGTCACGCAGGCTTGCGTTTGGTGCAGAACAGGGCCTCGCGCAGATCGCGCGGCGTGCTGAGTTGGGAGCAGCAGGAGCACAAGGAGACGCCGGTGCGCACCGGTGACGACTTGAACCGGCGGCGCGGACCCATCCTGGGCTCAGCGGTGCCCAAGCTGGGTGGGACGGGGCTGTTCCGGGTGTGCGGTGCGGTTGTGGCGGGCATTCCCCCTCGCCGTGCGGCGGAGCATCCGGCCGCAATAGGCCAATTGGCGACGGTGCCGGTCTATCTTCGCCAGCTCTCTTTTCTGATCTGAATGTCTGTAATTTCCCCTTGAGGAGACCTGGTTCTCGGTCGTCTCGTGGGGTATTCTTGTCGGCGGCATCACTCCGTAATGTGTCATTGTGTCACTAATGGTCGTGAAGGAGAAAGGAGGCACTGATGAAGAGGTTCTGGTTGAGAGTCGAGCAGGTAGTGCTGGAGACCAGCGGCCGGACGCAGGGGCGGTTGCTGGTGGGTTGTGGAGTGCTGGTTGCGGCCATGCTGCTCGGTGCGCGTCATGCCGATGCGGTGCCGAGCTTTGCACGGCAGACGGGGCTGGCTTGCTCTGCGTGTCACACGACGTTTCCGGAGCTCACGGCGTTCGGGCGAATGTTCAAGCTCCATGGGTACACGGCGCAGGGGATGAAGGAACTCGAGGAAGCGGGGACTGACAAGGCCCCGGCGATGTCCATCAATCGTGCATTCCCATTGTCAATCATGTTGCAGACCTCGCTGACGCGCCTGAACTCGCAGCAACCCGGCACACAGACGGCGAACGTCCAGTTCCCGCAGGCACTCAGTCTGTTCCTCGCCGGAGAGATCACGCCGCACATCGGTGCCTTCGTGCAGGCGACCTACGATGGCAGCTCGTTCAACATGGACAATACAGACATTCGTTATGCCAGAGACGCCACGATCAACGGTAAAGAACTGCTGTACGGGGTCACGCTGAACAACAACCCCACACTGGAAGATCCCTGGCATGGCACTCCAGCTTGGGGCGTTCCCTTTGACGGTCCGAACGGTGGGAGTGCGCCGGTGCCCGGAGCGAAGGCTCAGGTCGATGGGACGCTGGCGCAGCAGGTGGGAGGCGCTGGCGCCTATACGCTGTGGGACAAGCATTGGTATGCGGCTGCGGCGGCGTATCGTACGGCCCATACCGGGGGTGGACCGAATCCGCCGACGGATAATAGTGGGAACACCATCCGAGACGTCGCTCCGTATTGGCGTCTGGCCTATCAGCAGAACCTTGGACGCAACTATTTCGAAGTCGGGACGTTCGGTATGTTCGCGCAGATGTTTCCGGCTGCGCTTTCGGGGTCGACGGATAAATTCACGGACCTTGCGTTCGACGCCCAATTCGAACGACCGGTGGGCAAAGATTGGCTGTCGGCGCACGCGACGTACATCTACGAAAACCAGCAGTTGGACTCCACCCACGCGGCGGGGGCGGCTGACAACCAGAACGACAAGCTGCATACGCTCCGGCTCGATGGGATCTATCACTGGCGTGAGCGCTTGGCCGTGACCCTCGGATACTTCCTCACCAGAGGCAGCAATGACGCGACGCTGTATGCTCCGCCGGCGTCCCCACCTCTAGGGGCGCCCCCACTGACTCCTCAGCAGCAGGTCACCGGCAGTATCAATGGTAGCCCCGACAGCGACGGAGGGCGGTTCGAGATTGCCTACTTTCCGTGGCAGAACGTGCGGCTCTCGGCGCAGTACACCGTCTATACGGAGTTCAACGGCCGAAGCCACAATTACAACGGGACCGGTCGGGACGCGATGGACAACAACGCGCTGTACCTGTTGGCATGGCTGATGTACTGATCGCGATGGCGAGCCCTTGGCAGAAGGACCGTACGCATGGTGAGCTGGATGGTGTGGCGGGGCCGGATCCCATTGACGGTTCTGGCATGTCTTGCGCTTACAGCGTCCGCGAGTGCGGAGAGCGACGACACAGGCGCATTGCGCCGGGAGGTCGGAGAGTTGGGGCAAGCGGTCGAGCGTCTCGATGCGCGAGTGAAGAACCTCGAACAACACTGCTCCGGTGAGTCCGGCCCCAGTGCTCAGGAGACAGGGAAAATACCCCAGCCGGTTGAACGGGCGGGTGCTGCACGCGAAGTCGGGCTCAAGGATCACTGGCAAAGTGTCAAGCTGGGGATGACGATGCAGCAGATCGAAGCGCTCGTCGGCCGGCCCGATAGGATCGTCAAACTATCTTCGAAGAACGTTTGGTACTACTCCTATCCTGACGTCGGTAACGGTTCCGTCGTGTTCGCGGAGGACGGAACTGTCATCGACTTGCAGACGCCGCCCTTCAATACGTGGTGGGGGTTCTGAAAAAACAGGAAGAGCAGGTCAAGAATTCTGCCGGACACGGAAAACAGAGAGGAGACCATGATGCAGAAGACTCAGTTGTTGGTCGGCGCGGCAATGTTGACGGCATCAATGCTGTTGGTGCAGCTGCCGGCTGCGGCGCAGGAAGCGGATTCGGCCAAAGCGAAAGAGAATTACCAGTCCTATTGCCGCAAGTGCCACGGGGACGAGGGTAAGGGCGACGGTCCGGGGGCGGCCATGCTCAACCCGAAGCCGCGTGACTTTGCCGATTGCGCCAATATGGCGAAGCACTCGGATGACGAGATGTTCAAGGTCATCAGTGAGGGCGGTGATGCTGTCGGCATGTCGGCGGACATGCAACCCTGGGGCGGAACGCTTTCGGATCCGGAGATCCGTGCCCTGATGAAGTTCGTCCACAGCTTCTGCAAGAAGTAGGGGGCAGGTACAGCCCTTTTTATGGCTGAGCCAATAGACAAGGTGTCAGCGACCATTCGGCCGCTGACCTGGTTCCGTGACAACGTCCCGTGTGTGGCGGCCTGCCCGGTCACGACCGATGCGGGACGATACGTCCAACTTATCGGGTCGGGACGTTTTGAGGAAGCCTACGCGGTGGCCCGCTCGCCGAACCCCATTGCCTCCATCTGCGGGCGGACCTGTGGTGCGCCGTGCGAGGATGCGTGCCGGCGCGGTTCGATCGATGCTCCGGTGGCGATCCGGCCGCTGAAACGCTTCGTTACCGAACGGTTTGGCCCCGAGTCGTTTACGCCGCTGGGAGTTGATGCGGTTCCACGAACGACTGGCGGTTGTCAGCAGAGCACAACGCCGGGCCACCTCGAGGTTCTGCAGGCGCACCGTGGAACGAAGGCAAAGGTGGCGGTGATTGGTGCGGGGCCGGCGGGGTTGGCCTGCGCGCACGACCTCGCCGTGATGGGCTACGCGGTCACCGTGTTCGAGGCCATGGAGCACGGCGGCGGCATGATGCGCTACGGAATCCCAGAATACCGCTTGCCGCGAGAGGTGATCGACCGGCAGGTCGCAGAAATCCGCGGCCTCGGTGTCACCTTCATGTTCAACCGATCCTTGGACAAGGATTTCGGCGTGCGCGAAATCCGCGCCGAGGGTTTCGCCGCGATCTTCTTGGCCGTTGGGGCCGGCCGCGGCCGCGACCTGGCCATCGAAGGGGGCGAGCTCGACGGCGTGGTCAAGGCCATCGATTTTTTGCTCAACGTGAATCGTGGCTACCGGGTCGATGTCGGCCGGCGCGTCGTTGTGGTGGGTGGCGGCCTGGTGGCGTTGGACGCGGCGCGGACGGCGGTGCGGGTTCTGCTGAGCGGTGCGGAACGGGCGGCGGAAGAGCTCGGCCGCGTCATGGGGACGGAGGTGCGTGTCGCCCTCGACGCGGCGCGCGAGGCGCGACGGCGCGGCGCGTTGGACGTGTCCGTGGTCAGCCTCGAGCAACTCGAAGAGATGCCGGCCATGCGCTCGGTGCAGGGACGCGAGGAGATGGAGGTGACACGCGATGAGGGGATCGAGTTCAGTCCGGGCTGGGGGCCGAAGCGGATCGTCGGTGAGAACGGGCGGGCCACCGGCATCGAGCTGATTCGCTGTGCGCGGGTGTTCGACGAACAAGGCCGCTTCAATCCGGCCTTCGCGGCAGGAAGCGAGCGGGTCGTGCCTGCCGACACCATCTTGCTGGCTATCGGGCAGCGCTCTGATTACAGCTTCCTGCGTCCGGAAGATGGCGTCGAGCTGACCCCGAACGGATTGATCAAGGTCGACCCACAGACGCTGGCGACCACCGCCCCGGGTATCTTTACGGGCGGCGACGGGGCCTTTCCACCCAGCCTGCTCATTACCGCGGCCGCGCATGGCAAACGTGCCGCTGAATCGATCGATGCATACCTGACGGGTGGCCGCCACCAGCGCCACATGCGGGTCGTCGTCGAGGAGCAGCCGCTGGCCACGTATCGGATGCCGGAACACTACGAACAAATCGCGCGCCATGTTCCGGTCGTTCCGGTGGACCGGCGCACCGGGATCACCGAGGTGGAGGAGAGTTACTCTGAGGCCGAGGCGCGGGAGCAGGCCAGCCGCTGCCTGTCCTGCCACATCGATCCGATCTACAACGGCGACCTCTGCGTGTTGTGCGCGCGCTGCGCCGACATTTGTCCGGAAAACTGCCTCAGCTTCGTGCCGGTGGAAGATCTGACGCTGGCGGCCGGCGATCAGCTCGCCGTCGCCGCCGTTGCGCCGGCGGACCAGCCGCACATGGCGTTCCTGTACGCCGAGGAACGCTGCATCCGTTGCGCGCTGTGCGCTATCCGCTGTCCAACGGGGGCGATCACGATGGAACGATTTCGTTTTGAGGAGGAGACCTGTGATACAGCCGGTTGAGCCAGAGCGCCGCCGTTTTCTAAAATGGATCGGGAAATGGTCGGTGGTGGCTGCGTTTGCCACTCAATTCGGTGGCGTAGTGCGCGCGTTCGTGCCGCGCGTTCTGTACGAGCCGTCCAAAAAGTTCAAGTTGGGCAAGCCGGCTGAGTATCCCGAGGGCGTGACCTTCGTCCCGGCACATCGGTTGTTCATTACGCGCGAGCGCAACCAGTTCCACGTCATTTCCGCCGTCTGCACGCACCTCGGGTGCACGGTGGAATGGAAGGAGAAGCTCGCCGAGTTCGACTGCCCATGTCACGGGAGCAAATTCAAAAGCGATGGCGAACGCTTCGCCGGGCCCGCACCACGGCCGCTGACTTGGCACCCGCTCAGCGTTTCCGGGGACGGGTTCCTGGTCGTGGATTCCGGCAAGAGCGTACCATCGACGTACCGGTTTGCGGTTGCCTGAGGGCATCGCGCATTTGAAAGGTGAACCGTTGGCACCCACGAGTGAAAAGCAAAGGGGCGTTCCGAGTCGACTGAGCCTGCGAAGTGGGCTGACACGACTGTGGCGCTGGACCACATGGACGTGGAGTCCGGCAAGTGAGCGCGAAGCCAGTACGGCAATCGTCGAGAACCTGTGGTTGCACTGGTTTCCCGCTAAAGTCGCCGCGGAAAGCTTCGCGTGGCGTTACAGTCTGTGGTTGGGCGCCATCTCCGCCTTTCTCTTTCTGATCCTCACGGTCACCGGCGTGCTGCTCATGTTCTTCTACGTTCCTTCGACCGAGCAGGCATACTGGAGCATCAAGGACATCGATTACGTCGTCGGCTTCGGGTGGCTCCTGCGCAACCAGCACCGGTGGGCGGCGCATCTGATGGTGCTGGTCGTCTTTCTCCACATGCTTCGGGTGTTCTTCACCGGCGCTTATCGCGCACAGCGGTCGGCGAACTGGTTGGTGGGACTAGCGCTGTTGCTGATCACGCTGCTCCTTTCCTTCACGGGATACCTGCTGCCGTGGGACCAGTTGGCTTTCTGGGCGGTCACCGTAGGCACCAACATCGCCAAGGAGGCCCCCGTTATCGGCGAAGGGCTGCGTTTCATTTTGCTGGGCGGCACGGAGATCGGCCAGAGTACGCTGGTCCGCTTTTACGTGCTGCATGTCATCGTGCTGCCCGGCGCTGTCCTGGTGCTGTTCGCCTATCACATGTGGCGTGTGCGTCGGGATGGCGGCATGGCCGTCACGGATCCTGCCGCGGCGGGCGTCGGCGTGCCCAGTGAAACACCTCCCGTTCCTACCAAGACGTACTCGCTTTTCGGCGTCACGGCGGGGACATCGTTGGAGACTCGGGCTGCCAGACCGCAGAGCGACGAAGCCGGCACGTTTTCCTCGCCGCACCTCAGCCGGCGCCTCATGCTGGTGTTTCTCGCCGTGTTTGCCGTCAGCATCGTCCTCAGCCTAGTCTCCGGTGCACCGCTGGAAGAGCCGGCGAACCCCATTCTGACCCCGAATCCAGCCAAGGCGCCCTGGTACTTCTTGTGGCTGCAGGAATTGGTGGCCATTGCCACGGTGCGAATCGGTACGCTCACCCTGAGCGGCGGGCTCATCGGAGGCATTGTGGTGCCGGGCATTTTGCTTCTGGCGGCGACGGCGTGGCCGTTCCTCGATCGGAGCCCGATGTCAACCGTTGGCAAATGGTTTCCGCCTGAGCGCCGCCGGCAGAACGCTGTCCTGTCAGTTATTGCGGTCGTCATTCTGGTGTTGGTGCTCATCGGCGTGCTGATGCGCGGACCATACTGGCAGCTCTACTGGCCGTGGCAGGCCTGGCCTGAGATGCCGCGGAAACTGTAGCGAGGCGCGCATGAGACCGTCGTTCTCTCGGAACTGGGATTTCTGGCCGTTGCTCCTCGCCTCACTTGCGACCCTGCTGCTGGTGGTGACCGCGGCGTGGCGCGAGTACACGCCGGAATGGCAGCGACGGACCGGAGCATTTCGCACCTACCTCAAGGGGCGCGGCGCCTATGACGCGGCCTCGGCGGTCCCTGACTCCGTGCAGCAGATCTGGGTCCCCGCGCTGAGCCGAGTCGATCGGTGCATCAGTTGTCACGTCAACTACGACGCCTCGGTGTCTGCTTTGCCTGACTTGCCGCCGTTGTACCGCTCGCATCCTGACCTGCCCTACATGGCGAAGCATCCGTTTCCCACTTTTGCCTGTACCGTTTGTCATGGCGGGCAGGGATTCGCCCTCGACGAAACTGGTGCGCATGGGCTGGTGGAACACTGGGATGATCCTCTGCTCACGTCCGCGCTTGCCGCGAATTACGGGCTGACCCGAGCTCAGCTTATGGAGAGCAAGTGCAACACCTGCCACCGCCACGATGATACCACCGCCGGGATGGATCTGATCAACATGGCAAAGGAGATCGTAGACAAGAAGCACTGCACTTCGTGTCATGGTCTCGAAGGCGGTGGCGGCTTGGCGGCGTCGGATCTGACGTACGATGGCGATCTTAATCCTGAGATGCTGGATTTTTCGACCGTGGACGGTCAGAAGACGACACTGAACTGGGAAATCGAGCACTTTAAGAGTCCTCAGAAGGTCGTCAAAGGCAGCGGAATGCCCAACTACCGTCTGAATGATGAGCAAGCCAGGGCGCTGGCGCTCCTGATGCTGAGCTGGCAGCGGATCAATTTTCCGCCTCAGTATGTGCCTGCCGCACGGCGACGTCCTCCTGCGGTGCTGCCGATTGTCCGCGAGGTGCCGTATCCGCCACCGGCAAACACGGACCTCGGCCAACGTGGGAGATTTGTCTTCATGAATCGTGGATGTAACACGTGCCACCGCATCGGCGGCGGAAAACTCATCGGTCCAGATTTGGCAGGCGTCGCGCAACGACGCAGCGACCCATGGCTGACTGCGTGGCTAAAGGATCCCGCGGCCGTTGTTGCGAAGACCCCGGATCTGCAAACTTGGTCGCACGAGTTCGGCGATATCATCATGCCGAATCAGAACCTCGACGACGACGGCATCAAGGCGCTGATTGCCTACATGAAGGAGTTCAATCAAGCAGGGACTCCCTGATGAGAACTTGCAGCCGACCGTTCCACGGAGGTAAATGACGTGGCGGGGGCCTATGGTTGTGAGAGCGATAAAGAAGCAGGCTGAAGTAGCTGTCGTCGGTTCCGGTCCGGGTGGAGCGTCGGTGGCCCGACAACTGTCCCGTGCCGGCAAGAAGGTGATTCTCCTCGAGGGCGGGCGGGATTATCGCCGCAAGTTCTACTACGGCACGTATCTCGGTGCCGTGACCTACACCGATCGGCACAGTTTCCTGTTCACCAAGGAAGGCTTGACGATCGTCCGCCCCTTGATGGTCGGTGGGGCGACGAGCATGTACTGTGGATCGGCCGCGCGCCCTCCGGCCTGGCTCAAAGAGAAGTACGGAATTGATCTCGAATCGTACGTGGAAGAGACGATCGAAGAGATCGGTATCGCCCCGTTGGCGCCGCAGTATCGTGGTGTCGCGTCGACCCGCATCGCGGAAGCAGCGATTTCCCTCGGGTACCAGTGGGAACCCTTGATGAAGTTCATTCGCCCGGCCTGCAGCGCTGGCTTCGATTGCGGCGCGAAATGCATGCTCGGCTGCCGCTGCGGCGCGAAATGGAATGCCGGCGAGTGGGTCGACCAAGCCGTGAAGGCTGGATGTGATCTGCTGACCGAGGCGAAGGTGGATGATCTGATCATCGAGAACCGCCGGGTCGGCGGTGTCCGCGGCAAGTGGCGTGGGCAGCCGTTGGAGGTCGAAGCCAAGGTCGTGGTCCTGGCCGCCGGCGGCATTGGTACCCCGCTGATCTTGCAGCACGCTGGATTCTTCGAAGCCGGCCACGGCATGACCATGGACACCACCACCATGGTCTACGGCTTTTCACGGGAGAAGGGTATCGGTGACGAGCCGCCCATGACCTGGGGCTACGCCGATGACGATATCGGGTACATGCTCAGTACGCTCCTGGATCCGTGGCTGCTGTATCCGATGGTCACCGCACTCAAGGGTCCTAGCTACGCCCTGACCTGGCCGCGGTGGGGGCGAACGCTGGGTGTGATGATCAAGATCAAAGACGACATCTCCGGTGGTATCACGCTGGAGGGTGAGATCTCGAAACCCATGACGGAGCGCGATAGCTTCCGGCTCAACCACGCCGCCATCGTCGCACGGCGAATACTGATCCGGGCGGGCGCGGACCCGGACTCGATTTTTCTCACGCCCCTGCGGGGCACGCACCCGAGTGGCACGGTGCGCCTGGGCCAGTTGGTCGATCAGAATCTGCAGACGGAGGTGGAGAACCTATACGTTTGCGATGCCAGCACGTTTCCGGAGGCGCTGGACCGGCCTACCGTGCTCACCATCCTCGGTCTCGGCAAGAGACTGGCAGCCCACTTGCTGAGTATGGTCAGCTCTCAGCAATCGGCGATGAGCCCGAAGCTGGACGCGGCTTAGCGTGTGCTTTCCTTTCTGTCGGAAAGGTGCAAAACAACGCATTAGTCTTACAGCACGGCATGCTGCGCCCGGACGCAGAAGGGTGATACGATAACCGCGGAGGAGCGAGAATGCGCATTTGCAACGATATTACGGAAACGATCGGACACACGCCGCTGGTGCGATTACGACGGGTCACGGACGGAGCCGGCGCTGACGTGCTCGCAAAGATGGAGTGCTTCAATCCGCTGGCCAGCGTGAAAGACCGGATCGGGGTGAGCATGGTGACCGCGGCAGAGCGCGATGGCCTGCTGAAGAAGGACAGCATCATCGTGGAGCCCACCAGTGGCAACACCGGCATCGCACTCGCGTTCGTTTGCGCCGCCAAAGGGTACCCGCTGGTGCTGGTGATGCCGGAGACGTTCAGCGTCGAACGCAGAGCCATCATGCGGGCGCTCGGGGCCGAGATCGTTTTGACCCCTGGCCCGGAAGGCATGCCCGGCGCCGTGCGTCGAGCCGAGGAGATGCAGGCTGGCGACAAACGTTACGTCATCCTGCAGCAGTTCAAGAATCCGGCGAATCCGGCGATTCATCGTGAGACGACGGCCGAGGAGATTTGGCAGGATACCGACGGTCGCGTTGACATTCTGATCAGCGGCGTCGGAACGGGCGGGACGATCACCGGCGTCTCTGAAGTGCTGAAGAAAAGAAAACCGAGCTTCCGCGCGTGTGCGGTCGAGCCTACCGGCTCGCCGGTGTTGTCCGGCGGCCAGCGAGGGCCGCACAAAATCCAGGGAATTGGGGCGGGCTTCGTGCCCGATGTCCTGCGCCGCGAGCTGGTCGATGAAGTGGTCCAAGTGAGCGATGACGATGCTTTCGCGATGACCCGACGCCTGGCACGGGAGGAAGGCATGTTCGTCGGCATCTCGTCTGGCGCAGCGGCGGTGGCCGCGGTACGAGTTGCCCACAGAGCCGAGAGCAAGGGCAAGACCATTGTCGTCATCTTCCCTGATACGGGTGAGCGCTACCTCGCTGCTGGACCTTTCCAATCGTAACGACGCCCTCGCTTCGCAGAGTGCCTGCGGTGCTTCTCTTGGCGGGCCACCGACGCGACGGACGGATGCTGATCTTCCGCTGCGCGTCGGCCACTAGTCAAACGTGACACAGCACGCTGCAAACCCGCAGGCTGGGAAGGAAATCGATCCGGTCTGCGGCATGACGGTCGATCCGGCGACGCCGAAAGGCGGCAGCCACGAGTACCAGGGCCGGACGTATTACTTCTGCAATCCGCGCTGCAAAGAGAAGTTCCGCGCTGAGCCTGCCAGGTACCTGGCGGCGCGCGAGCAAAGAACGGTGCCGACACCGGCCCCTGTGGCTCAACCGGCAGCAGGGAAGAGCAACATCCACACCTGTCCCATGCACCCTCAGGTGCGGCAGGAAGGGCCAGGATCGTGTCCGGAATGCGGGATGGCTCTCGAGCCCGAGACCCTCACAGCGCAGGAGGAGGCGAGCCCCGAACTGGTCGACATGACGCGCCGGTTCTGGGCCAGCCTTGTTCTGTCCGTGCCCGTCCTCTTCCTGGCCATGTCCGAGATGATCCCCGGTGCGCCGGTGCAGCACCGGCTGTCGGCGTCACTCATCACCTGGATACAACTCGTTCTGGCAACGCCGGTCGTGGTGTGGGGTGGGGCCCCGTTTTTCGAACGCGGCTGGGCCTCGATCGCGCGCCGCCGGCTGAACATGTTCACACTTATCGCTGTAGGCACCGGCACGGCATACGTCTACAGCGTCGTTGCCGCCCTCGCTCCGGAAATCTTCCCGCCGTCATTTCGTGGTCACGGCGGCGCCGTCGCGGTGTACTTCGAGGCCGCCGCCATGATCACCACGCTGGTATTGTTCGGGCAGGTGCTCGAACTGCGCGCGCGTCGCCGGACAACGAGTGCCATCAAGGCGCTCCTCGGCCTCGCTCCGAAGACCGCTGGGCTCTTGCGGAGTGACGGTAGCGAGGAGAGCATTCCGTTGGAGAGCGTGCAGCCGGGCGATCGGCTGCGTGTGCGGCCAGGAGAGAAGGTGCCGGTGGATGGGGTGGTGCTGGAGGGGCGCAGCGCCGTGGACGAATCGATGGTGACCGGAGAGTCCGTTCCGGTGGAGAAGACCCCGGGCAGCCGCGTGACCGGTGGAACGGTGAACGGTACCAGCAGCTTCGTGATGCGGGCCGAGCGCGTCGGCAGTGACACGCTGCTGGCGCAGATTGTACGCATGGTGAGCGAGGCGCAGCGCACGCGCGCGCCCATCCAGCGCGTGGCAGACGTGGTTGCCTCCTACTTCGTTCCGGCTGTCGTACTGGCGGCCGCAGTGACGTTCATCGTGTGGGGTCTCATCGGCCCACAGCCGCGTATGGCGTACGCGCTGCTGAACGCCGTGGCCGTGCTGATCATTGCCTGTCCCTGCGCCTTGGGCTTGGCCACCCCAATGTCGATCATGGTGGCCGCGGGTCGTGGTGCCGCCGCCGGCGTGCTGATCAGGAACGCCGAGGCGTTGGAGATCCTGGAGAAGGTGGACACCGTCGTAGTCGACAAGACGGGCACGCTCACTGCAGGCAAGCCGCGTGTGACGACCGTGGAACCGGCTCCGGGGCATGACGCCTCCGAACTGCTGCGCCTTGCCGCTACTCTCGAACGTGGGAGCGAGCACCCGCTCGCCACCGCAATCGTGACGGCGGCTCTGGAAGAAGGGCTCCCACTTTCCGAAGCAACCGACTTTGAATCTCGTACCGGGCGCGGCGTCACGGGTGCGGTCGAGGGGAAAGCGGTCGCTCTGGGCAACCGGGCACTGCTGCAAGAGTTGGGTATCGGCCCGGATGCGCTTGCTGAACGTGCCGAGGCGCTGCAGCGGGACGGCGAAACGGTGATGTTCGTCGCCGTCGAAGGCCGGCCGGCCGGTTTGTTGGGCGTCGCCGATCCTATCAAGGCATCGACGGCCGAAGCCATCAGGATGCTGCATGAGAGCGGACTCCGCATTGTGATGGTGACCGGTGACAACCCCATCACCGCCAATGCCGTGGCCCGCAAGCTCGGGATCGATGAGGTGCAGGCGGAGACTCTGCCGCAACAAAAGGGCGAAGTCGTGAAACGCCTGCAGGCTCAAGGTCACATCGTGGCAATGGCCGGTGATGGGATCAACGATGCGCCGGCCCTTGCCCAAGCGCAGGTTGGCATTGCCATGGGTACCGGCACCGATGTCGCCATCGAGAGCGCCGGCGTGACCCTGGTGAAGGGTGACTTACGTGGCATTGCCCGTGCCATCAGGCTGAGCCGTAGCACCATGCGGAATATCCGCCAGAATCTTTTCTTTGCGTTCGTCTACAACGTCCTTGGAGTTCCCATCGCGGCCGGGGCCTTGTTTCCGGTGTTCGGGTTGTTACTGAACCCCATGATCGCCAGCGCGGCCATGAGCTTGAGCTCCGTATCGGTGATTGGCAACGCTTTGCGGCTTCGCAACGTGCAATTGTGAGTGAAGGCGCATCATCCGGCACCGGCTATGTTGGCAACTACCATTGTCTCGGGTGGGCGGGCGGTGTAAGGTAACAACGCTTCCCGGAGGGAGCGCGACGAAAAGGAGGTCATTTGGCGTTTCGCGGAAGAGGCCCACGGTTTGCCCCACCACCCCCAGATGCTCATCGCATCAATCGCCACATACGTGTTCCACAGGTACGTCTAGTCGGCGCAGACGGCAGCCAGTTCGGCGTCGTGTCGATCGACGATGCGCTACGGCGCGCAGAGGAAGCGCAGCTCGACCTAGTCGAGGTTGCGCCGACCGCGCAGCCGCCGGTCTGCCGTATCCTCGATTACGGCAAGTTCAAGTACCAGCAGCACAAGAAGGAGGCCGAGGCGCGCCGCAAGCAGGCGACGACGACGGTCAAAGAGCTGCGGCTGGGATATCGTACCGATGTCGGCGATCTCGAGCGACAAATCCAGAGGGCGCGTGAGTTCCTCCAGGCCGGTGACCGGGTGAAGTTCTCGTTGCGCTTCCGTGGTCGTGAAATGGCGTATCAGAACCTCGGGCGCGAGAAGCTCATGAGGGTGTGCGAAGCGTTGAAAGACGTGGCCACGGTCGAAGGCTCGGCGCGCATGGAAGGCCGGCTAATGGGTGTGGTGCTTGCCCCGGGCGTGAAGAAAAAGGTAACAAAGCCTGCTGCTCCCAAAGAACCGCAGAAAGAAGCGCCACCGGTGGAAGCGTGAAGAAATCCGGAACGCTGGGTCTTGAGTGGCTTTGCACAAGAACTCTCAGCGGGCGCCCTTCGATACGCCGCCAGAGGAAGGCGGCTACTCATTGCGAGCGGGTGGGTATGTATTGTCAAGGCATCTTACCGCTCACCCTGAGATACTCTGTCCATTGTCAAGCGGCCT
>JBIOJG010000065.1:0-29006 GCA_044450645.1 Binatia bacterium | reverse complement strand
GCGATAGAAGCTCCATAGGGAGCAGCATTCGTGGCACGCGGTTCAGTTCAACGGGGTCTTTCCGCCATCCGGCCCGTTCGCTCCGGCTTCGACACCCTCGCTCTCGTTTGGCCGGACGACGGAAAAACCCTCTTACGTTAGGCCATAGCAGACACTAAGCAGAACGTCGGGCGTGCAAGGCGCCCGCAAGACCCGCCACGGCGGGAGAAAAGGGGGAACTCATGAAGCGCTCGTTGATCGGCGAAAAGCGGTTGCCGAAAAGTCGGAGAAAGTGGATTGGGATGAGCTTCGTGCTGATGTTTCTGCCGGTCGTAGCGGCGCTACCCTCTCCGAGTGCCGCCGTCCTGGAAGGCGGATTGTCTTTCGGCGGTAACGCCTTCGTTCTGGTTCCGAACAGCTCGTCGCTCAATCCCTCCCAATTGACGGTGGAGTCTTGGGTGAATCTGGACGCGCTGGCTGGTTCCGAACTCAACCAGTTCATCTTGTCGAAGGGGAATGACCGAACACAGGGATCCTACTACCTCTCGCAAAACGGGGATCACTTTGATTTTTATCTGGGTGCGAACAGCGTGGACCAAGTACATGCTTCATCACTGCAAGTACAGACGAATCGTTGGTACCACGTAACCGGAACATACGATGGAACGAACGTCAGAATCTATGTGGACGGGTCCCTGCAGGGCTCGACACCGGCCAGCATCGTCATTGGAAACACCGGTCAGCTGACTTTCGGATACCACGACCTCCCCGGCTATCCGTACTGGCTACACGGTAGCCTGCGGGAGCTTCGGATTTGGCGGGTCGCAAGGACGCAGGCAGAGATTCAGGCGACCATGAATCAGGCCCTCACGGGAACGGAGGCGGACTTGGTGGGGTACTGGCGCTTGGACGAGGAAAGTGGGCAAGTGGCCCATGACTCTTCTGGACACGGCAACGACGGGCAGCTCGGCTCGACCCCAAGCGTTGATGCCAATGACCCCGCGTGGCTGCAAACGCCATCAGCTTGTGCCCAGTGCACGTGCACGGGCGATCGAAACGGGGACGGAGTAGTCACGATCGATGAGATCCTCACTGCGGTGAATAATGCCCTGAACGGATGTTCGTTTAGCTGCGCCCCGCAACCGTCTGGCCTGGTGAGCTGGTGGCCAGGGGAGGGCAACGCCAACGACATCGTCGGCGGTAACAATGGCACGCTGCTTGGTGCAGTGTTCTTTACTGCCGCGGAGGTCGGTGAAGGCTTCACCTTCAGTAGCGACGGCGGCGACGGCGTGACTATCGCCGACAATCCCAACCTCAATGTGCAAAGCTCCGGGTTCACAGCCGACTTTTGGATGAAGGGTATCAAGAACCAGCCGCAAGTGCTGAACACGTGTCAGACCCCCTCCGGCGCCTGCTTCTCGGTCTTGGAGAAATCTGTCGGGGAAGTCGACTCGACCGGATGGGCCTTCCAGGGCGATTCCTCAAGTGGGTTGATCGAGTTTTACATCGGAGCTGGAGGTGGAGGTCCCGGAAATGCCATCGTAGTCGACGTGAAATCATCCGTAGACGCCTTGGATGGAAATTTCCACCACATAGCGGGCACGTGGGATGGCGCCAACGTCGCGTTGTACGTAGATGGAGTCCTGCAGGGCACGTCGCCTCTGGCAACGCCCGCCAACAACACCCGAACTGTAAACGTGGGCTACCATTGGGACGCTTGGGGAAGTGGCGCGCCGGGGCGCTTCTTCAGGGGCGTTGTCGACGAGATACAGATCTTCAGTCGCGCCCTTTCCCTCGCGGAGATCCAGGCCATCTTCCACGCAGGCAGCGCGGGGGTGTGCAGGTGACCGGAGCTGCGTTGTCATCAGTCTGCGAATGCCCCCTTTCACGCAGCTGCTCAGATCAGATGGATCGCGCTGTAGTGATAGCGCCAGCCTAACTCGGCCGCTCCACCCGACGGCGCGGCACTGGCGCTCTGTTTCACTGCCGCGCCGCGGGTGACCGGCAAGCGTTCGGCTTGCGTTGACGAATCCCCGGGCCGTGGAAGGCGTGCCTCAGTTCACGCACTGCGGAGGTCGAAAATTGTAAGTGGAGTATCTGTGTTTCCCGGCGGAACCCCAACAACGAACGCGTAACAAGGGAGGAATCCTGCGATGATCCAGGCATCTGCAAGTTGTTCGGCGATCGGGCGGCTGGTGATTTTAGGTGCTTGCTTGTTGACTGCAGCCGCGGTCGCGGCCGACGGCTGGCCTTCCCAGATCGAGATTCTTTCCTGGGAGGTACGGTATGCGGAGCAGTTGAATGCAGAGGACTCGATGGTCCGCAGCTGCGGGTTGATACAAAGTATGGGCATCAAAGAGAAACAGCCGGGCTTGATCTACGTCGATGGCCTCGGGAGGTGCGAGGGACAGCGGAGGATGGCGGAGGTAGAAGGGATTCTTGATACGATTGCGAAGAGCTTCCGACAAAAGTTTCCGAACGCCGGCGACTTCACCATCCACGTATTCGACGGCAGAGTTACAAGGAGATACGGACGCGAAGGGCGAGATCGATAAACCGCGCGCAAATCGGACAAGAGCTCAGCAGTGTGGAGAGCCGAACAGAGCCGTGCACGTGACGCGCGCGCGTGATGGCTGGCGGTTCGGCCCGCAGATCTGTTGGAGCTATCGGCATCGAGAAAGGAAAGGCCATGACGCGATCTTCTCAGGTGAGGCGTACTGTCTCTCTGCTCCCGACTGGGGTGTTGGCTCGGGGTGTATGTGTGGCTATGTGGTTGTTGACGCTATCCGCAGTCGACACCGGAGCAACCAGAGCTGCAGACGAGCTGATCTTATCGGCCAAGTCGCTCAAGCTCACTCCTGGAGACAAGTGGTCCTACCAGGTGTCGAGCAGCGATGGCGCGATCGACGGTAAGATCCTGACTGTGATTTTTGAGAAAGTGCAGTCGAAGAAGCGTGTCTTCTCTGCGCAGCTCAATGGCGTACAGGCACGGACAATTCGGGTTGCCGATCGCAGCGGGTGGTACGCGCCCGCGGAGACGAAGAAGGACCAAATTGAACTGACCGAACTCACATCCGTCCCAGACCGCGTCCAAACCGGCATGCGTTGGGAAGACAAGTCTATCAGCTACACCTACGACGCGAATGGCGCTCGGCACGCACAGGGTGAATACCGTGCGGGGATGGGGCCATTCCCAATTGTTGTTCCAGCGGGGCGATATCCCTGCGCCGAACTCACGCACGTGCAGATACCGACAGACAAGACTCTTTCAGTAATCTGGCTGAACCCGCAGGTTCCGGTGGCGATACGCACTCGTTGGCGACGGCCAAACGGCACGGCGATGTTACTGTTTGAATTGCTCTCCTACGAGGCCTCGGGAGAATCGCGACCAGCCGGCAACACCCTGACAGGTCCTGAACGCGAGAAGGCAGTCGGATGGATGAAGGCCAACAACAAGTGGGGAGAGAGCTCGCAAGCCGTAGATGACTTCATTTTTCAGTTACAGTCGGGCGTACAGGAGCATCCCGGCTCAACGTTGCGTTGGATACTTGGTCGTGGAACTACAAAGATTGGCAGGGGGTACCGCCTCGAATGGAAGCAAGCGGGATTTACGATGTCGGAACTCACACAAGGCGATGCGACGGACGCTGTTGGCGAGAACGACATAAGCTTCAAGATCGTTGACGATCTCTGAATCTGAGCGTCGTTTCTTGAAGATTTCACCCTAATCGCATGCTCCCGGTGTGGGAACTGGCACGTGTGAACGAGTTGGACAACTCACTCAGGCCGAACAACAGGCTCGAGCCGACGGCGCGAACTTCGCAGGTTGTTGCGGCGCTGCACTGCGCCGCGGCTCAGCCAGAACGTTAGCGCTCTCGTCCATGCGCCTTCGCAGGACAGCAGACGAATAATCGGATGAACAGCGTCGCGATCATCGGCGAGCATCCGGCGTTCAGGCTCGTTTTGGAACTGGCTCGGAAGGCGGCACCAGCCGATTCAACGGTTCTGATTGCAGGCGAGACGGGAACCGGGAAGAAGCTCCTGGCTCGTTACATCCACGATCAGAGCCGTCGGGCCACGCGTCCGCTGATTGCCGTGAACTGCGGCGCCATGAGTCCCGAGCTGCTGGAATCGGACCTTTTCGGGCACGCCGACCGTGATCCCCATCAAAGCCGTTTCCGAGCAGCGGACGGTGGGACAGTGCTGTTGGATCAGGTCGATGAACTGCCCTCTCTGGTCCAGGCTCGACTGCAGGCCTTCCTCCAGCATAGAGAGATTCGCGCCGTGGGATCTGTGGAGGCGACGACTGTGGACATTCGGCTCATCGCGGTGGCAAGCCGGGATATCGCACAACTTGTCGAGGAAGGCCGCTTCCGGAGGGATCTCTACTATCAACTCAAGGTCCTCTCGCTGCGGATCCCGCCTCTGCGAGAGCGTCGTTCTGATATTCCGTTCCTGGCCCAGTACTTCCTCGACGCGCACAACCGCCTCCGTGAACCGCAGTCGCCCTACCGGCTCTCCGGTGAAGCCATGACGCAGCTCTGGCAGTACGATTGGCCGGGAAACGTGCGCGAACTGCAGAGCGCCATCGAGCAATCTGTCGTGTTCAGTCGAGCCGATTTGATCGACGTTCCAGATCTGCCTCCCGAGATACGAGCCTTCCACCCGTCGAGGAACGCCCCAATGCCGACTATCGGAGCAGATGGGATCGATTTTGACAGCTTGGTCGCCGAATTCGAGGCAAAGTTGATTGACGAAGCACTGCGCCGAACCAAAGGAAATAAGCAAGCGGCTGCCCAGTTGCTGGGACTTAAGCGCACGACGCTGGTTGCTAAACTGCGGCGCCGATCGGCCGAGGCCGCCGAATCGGATATACCAGTCGGTGGACGATCCTGGGATTGAGCGCTAACCACCGTGTCCAGTCGGCGCGCAAGCGCGACGGGCGCGGCCGACGTGCACAGTTAGCGGGACAGGGTGGCACAGAGCAGGATGAAAGTCGTTCCGAATCGATACGCGGTGTTCCTCGACATTGCAGGGCTCGTGACCGAGGAGGTAGCCGACAGAGAGTTTCTGACAACCGGGGGACTCGCTTTGTTGCCGGACACGCTCGATGCGCTGCGAGCAGCAATCCCCCAAGGCTTTCCAAAGTGGGTGGATTCACGCCTCGACACCGCTCTCGCGGCAGCGCGCCTTATCAGCGCGTCTGCCATAGTGGCGCTCACCCTTCGGATACGAAAGGAGCCTGTGGCGTGGAGACGCTTTTGGGAAGACGCTCGCACATATCAGCAGCGAGTCTCTCAAGTTGATCGCTGTTCGGCAGGCTTTCTCAGAGCGGCCAACATCATAAAGTACTGGCTCTTCGGCGAGTGTGCGGCCAGAGTCGCCGGAGAGACCATTCGTCGTATGGGCGCGCCTACTTTGACCGACGCTGGTGGGCTAAGCGCTATCGATCTCGCCATCGTGTGCGATTCGGACATCCAGGGCGCAGAGAACATTTCCGTATTCAAGGACCTGTGGGCAACGGCGGAGAAGAAGCAGAGCCGTCTGGCACAAATCGGACTGGCAAGGTACACGAGATCCGTCGATCTCATGACCGAGCAGCAAGAACCGATACTCCTTCTTGCTGATCACCTGGCGGGTGCCGTCCATGCTTTTTCGTGTCCGACAGGTGTCCGGAGGCCACCGGCCATCTCGGAAGATG
Source organism: Binatia bacterium (assembly GCA_044450645.1). Taxonomy (GTDB): domain Bacteria; phylum Desulfobacterota; class Binatia; order HRBIN30; family HRBIN30; genus JAGDMS01. The sequence goes on along the minus strand of JBIOJG010000065.1, from coordinate 23,326 downwards.
ACCTGTCTGCCATCCAGCACGCGTATCAAGTCCTTCCGAACATCGCGAACGTCGACTTTGCGTTCGATATCTCCCACGCTGACATTTTTGGCGATGCGGTCGGGAGTGCGCGCTAACAAGGCGATGGAGCCCGATGCGAAAGGAACGCGCGGCTCATCGCCAAGGCGTTCGGCGTGACGAGGAGGGGAAAAGTCATGCAATGTGTTCGTAGAGACGCGAATGGAAAGCGCTGTCCCTTCCGGGCTGTGCAAGGGCGACGGCTCTGTAAGCACCACGTGGCCCCCGTAGGTGGTGTGAGACGATCGCCGAGCCGGCGCGAACGCAGATCGTTCAAGGGATACGCGGAAGAGGCTGTGCGCCTGAGATCGCTGGGGCGTCGCGAGTAACCCCGCTGACGTCAGCGGGCGTTACTATTGGACGACTTGGGGGCAAACGTCCCTTGGCCTACTGGTGGCGATGATTGTGGGTGCACAATGAAGCAAGCATTCGGATCGGCACGGTCGGCGCTGGCGTTGCTAGCCCTCGCCGCCTTAGGAGCTTGTCGAGATGGCGACGCTTCTTCGGGCAGCGACCTACCTGTGCAGGTCGATTTTTCAACCAAGGACAAGTGCGCTGATCGGGGCGAGAAATTCCTTGCGCATGAGAGAAGCATTGACGTCCCGCAGAACGGCATAGATGCAGTCGTTCGGAATGAAGAGTTCACGTACAACCGATCACTCAATACGTGCCTGGTCTACTTTGAGGTCGTCGAGGCCGGGGCAGGCACTACGTACAACATCGTCGACACGCTCAGAAACAAGAGACTCTATCATCACGTCACCTACCGGGACCAAAGCACTCAGCGCTGGTGGGACGAATCGTGCAAGGCGGCCGAGGGTTGTCTGAATGCGGATGGCCTTGAAAGAAAACGAATTGAGCTGTTCGGCAAGTGAGGGGGCTCAGTCCAATTTATCGTAGGCGCGAGATGATCGGCGAGGCCGAACAGGGCGGCTGCTGCGGACGCGCGGGAAAGACGCGCGCCGCAGAGCCGCAGCGTTGAACTAAACCGCTGCGCGGTGGTGGTGTCTGGCGCAGCGGGCTGCTGATTTCGGCAGAGTCTGTGCACCCCACATCGGTGTGAGTTCGCTGCCCTCGCGGTGGACAATGGCCTCCATCACACACCGCGACCTGACCGGCCCGGTCACGGTCGCCAAAGGAGGTCAGTATGGGCGAGCTACGCGATCGCATGGTGCGGGATATGGACGTGCGCCACTTCTCAGGGCGTACGGTGGAGGCCTACGTTGCTGGGGTCAAGGGGCTGGCGCAGTACTACAGGCGCCCGCCAGATCAACTCAGCAACGACGAAGTGCAGCGCTACCTGCTGTACATTCGCGACGAGCGGAAACTCTCGGGCAGTACGTGTAACCAGATCCGCTGTGCGTTGAGGTTCTTCTACGAGGTGACCGTGCGCCGGCCGCAGGCGTCGCTGGCGGTGCCGCCGATGCGCCAGGCGCAGAAGCTCCCACAGATTCTGAGTCGGGAAGAAGTCGAACGGATCTGTGCCGCGACCCGCAGTCTGCGCGAGCGGGTCCTGTTGATGGCGGCGTACGGCGGCGGGCTGCGCGTGAGCGAGGTGGTGGCGTTGCGTCCCGGAGACCTGGATGCCGAGCGCGGCGTTATCCGCGTCGAGCAAGGCAAGGGGAAGAAGGACCGCTACACCGTGTTGGCCGAGCGGTTGGTCCGGGATCTGACGCAGTACTACGAAGTGTATGGGTGCCCCGCGCACTGGGTGTTTCCGCAGCGGGCCGATGCGACGCGGCACATGGACGTGGCGTCGGCGCAAAAGATCTACACCACCGCCAAGCGGCGCGCCGGGATCGAGAAGGTCGGCGGCATCCACGCCTTACGCCACGCGTTCGCGACCCACAGCCTGGAAGCCGGCGTCGATCTGCCCACCTTGGGCCGCATGCTCGGGCACACCAGCGTGACGACGACCATGCGCTACCTGCACACCACCACCAAGCGCGTCTCCGCCCAGATCTCGCCGCTGGACCGGTTGGTGCTCGCCGCCACGCCGCCACGGCAGTAGATCCATGGCTCTGCCGTCACCGCTGGTGGTGGCGGCGGCAGGAGAGCACGGCGGCACCACCCGACCACGCTTCGAGGTGGCGGACGTGCTGCGCGCCTACGGGGAGCCGTACCGGCGCACGCACCCGACCACGGGCGAACAGCGCCAAGTGTTGCGGGCCCTCGCGCGCTGCCGCACGGCGGCGCTGGGCGGGCACGTCGAGCAGTGTGAGCGCTGCGCGTATCGGCGGATCGCTTACAACTCCTGCCGGAACCGTCACTGTCCCAAGTGCCAGGGGAAGGAGCGGGCGCAATGGATGGCGGCCGAGCAGGCGCTGCTCCTGCCCGTGCCCTACTTCCACGTCGTCTTCACCCTGCCGCGTGCGCTCAACCCGCTCATCCGGGTGAACCGCCGCCGGCTCTACGGCCTGCTCTTCCGCCTCGCCGCCCGCACCCTGCGCACCTTCGCGCGCGATCCCCACCACCTCGGTGCCGAACTGGCCATCACCATGGTGTTGCATACCTGGGGCCAGACGCTCAAGGAGCATACCCACGTCCACTGTGTGGTCTCCGGCGGCGGGCTGGCCCTGGACGGCAGCGCCTGGGTCTCCCTGCCCACGGGCACGAAGAAACGTCGTCGCCCGTTTCTGTTCCCCGTCACGGCGCTCTCCAGAGTGTTTCGCGGCAAGTTCCTCGCCGCCCTCACGCGCGCCCGTCGTCGGGACACGCTGCGCTACCTCGGCCAGAGTGCGGCATTGGCCGAACCCGGCCCCTGGGAGACCCTCATCGCCACACTGTGGAAACACGACTGGGTGGTCTACGCCAAACCTCCGTTCGGCGGGCCGGCGCAGGTGCTCAAGTACCTCAGCCGCTACACCCACCGGGTGGCCATCGCTAACCAGCGGCTGCTCTCCGTCGCCAACGGCGTGGTGCGCTTCGAGTACCACGACTCCGCCGATCCCACCGCGCACAAGGAACTGTCCCTGCCCGCCACCGAATTCCTGCGCCGCTTCCTGCTGCACGTCGTGCCCAAGGGCTTCATGCGCATCCGCCACTACGGGATCACCGCCAACCGTCGGCGCCAACAGAAGCTGGCGCGCTGTCGGGAGTTGCTCGGTACCGCCACCGCCGCCCCGGATGCCGGCACGGCGCCGCCGGCCGATGCCGACACGGCTGCCGCAACCCCGGAGGACATCACCCCGCGCTGCCCCCAGTGCGGGGCTCCTCTGCGCATCGTCGAGCTCCTCCCGCCGCAGCCCCGTGACACCTCATGACCTCCCGTCGCCGTTCCGCTCCGTTGTCTCCCCCGCTCAACGAGCCGCGCGCTCGTCACGTACCGCTCTGTCCCGTGTGTCGGTTTGGGCAGAGCCGACTGCTGTCTACCGTCCGCCGTGTCATCATCCTGCGCGCCCTGGTGGCACAACATCGCCATCACCCCACCACCCCCACGCCTTGCCAGCCTGTCGTGTTCATTGCCTTGCGCCCGCTCCTTGGGATACAAACCCCATAGGGAGCAGCGGCACGTGCACAGCGGTTCAGTTCAACGGGGCCTTTCCGCCATCCGGCCTGGCGCCGACCAGCTCTCTCGCGCAGCGTCCGTGCGGCCGGATGACGGAAAAACCCTCTTACGTTAGAGGTCGCCAAGTGCGTTCGGTGATCGTCGTCATGGTCCTTATCGGTACATGCGGTTGCACGGCGACGCGCTATTCACCGCCGCTTGATCGCGAACTAACCGTCGATGGCGGGCAGTTCTTGCAGTTGCGCTCGGTGGTGAACGCAACCGCCGGTTCAGGAAACGATCACTGCGATGGATTACCGATTTCGAACGTTGAACGGTCGACAGGGTCGGTGACAGTGCATGAGAATCGGTTGCTTACTTTCCCCGGCCGCGGCTTCCAATGTTTCGAACCTATGCTCTACGTGCTCACACTGGGCATCATCCCAAGCGACTGCACGCACGACTATTCGTTCGAGGCAACGATCGACGGGCGGGAACCTCCTGAGAGACTGGGCTACAGCGTCACGACGATTCAAGGCTGGATTGCCGGGCCCCTCAGCTTGTTCCCTGGCTGGGAGTTCAGTGTTGTGCCTCCTCGCCAACATTGTCTGCGTGCTTTCCGCACAGCGATCAATGGTGCAGCGAAATCCCAGGACCATTGGTGAGCACGTGGCAGGAACCTCTAACGATCGGCTGCAGGCGACCGCGCCAAGAGCTTGCCACAGATGTCGGCGCGGCGCCTGAGCCATGCGTTAGGCCCAGCTCTCCCACGGAGGCCAGTCCAATGACACACGCCCCGAAGCGCGCAACCGTGCTGGCCCCACGCTGGCTAAAGCTAGTCGGGGGCTTTGTTCTGCTCGCTGCCTTTATTACCCAGTACTACCTCTACGATACTTGGAACTCACAGCTGGCCGAGCTTCGGGCGGCGTTCACAGACCGCGCTATCGTCGACAAGGGCGTTCTCCTAAATCAGCTCATGTTCTTTTCCTTGCGCGATTCCGCGCTTCTCCCTCCTTCCGTGGCGCCTGAGGAGTTGCGGCGTCAACATATTCAAGAAGCCGCGCGCAAAGGTCTCCTAGGCCTGACGTTAGCTATGACCGCAGCTGGACCGCTCTCCGATCAGGACGTCGCTCGGCTACGCCACCTTGCGGACGAACTCCGGGGTGTTCGGGATTACGAGAGCTTTCTCTCGTTCGTGCAGCTCTTCAACGAGGCAAACGACGCGGTCGATTTCAGCCCGAAGATCAGCGCCCTGGAAGCGCGGAAGCGGATCGCGCGCTGGATCTTCTTAGGTCTCTTCGCCTTCGGGGCGGCCCTCTACTACCTTGGTGAGTTTCTATCGGCCACGGGGTCGCATCGTGGTTAGGCGGGCGGGAGAGAGCGGCGGGGAGAAGTCGGCGCCTCACTTGCGTATCAAAGTAAAGATGCAATACCGACGGCCGCGTTTGTTATTAATCGGGGAGGACGTGCGAACTGCGGCAGCAGTTCGGAAGCACTTGCAGACCGATTGGGATGTGACCTCCGTCCCTGACGCCAATCATATCTCCAGTACTGACGGCACCACTACACCATACGATGTAGTCCTCGAAAATCTTCCCTTCTCGTATCCGCATCTGTTCGCTCCCGACGGATACTCGATAGCTCTAACTCCGAACGATCCGCTATTCGACCCCGGCAGCGTACTTTCAGGCGCGACTCGCATCGTGACCGGGGGCGAGTACCCCGATAGGGCTGCGAAGGCGGCGGGCGTGTTCTCAGCCGATTACATTCCTAGGCCGCTCGATCCAGCGCTGCTAGCGGAACGCCTTGCATCGCGACGAGCAGCGGACCTGCTCTACACTGACAATCTGAACGATGCGGCGCTGGAGCTTGTTCGGCTGCCCATATTAGCGGTCAACGACGGGCTCCTCCTGTTTCTGGCGAAACACCCGAACGTGCTGCGAGATCTCGACTGGCGTCGTTTCGAAGAGGTCGTCGCCGCGCTCCTGGAGAAATCGGGCTTCACGGTGCATCTGCAGCGTGGTACCAAAGACGGCGGCGTGGACATCATCGCGGCAAACCACGTCGACGTTGACAACATCGTGATGCTTGTGCAGTGCAAACAGGTGCGCCGCTACGTTGGCGTAGAAGTTGTTCGGCAATTGCACGGCGTCGTTCAACAACGGCGCGCAACGATGGGGCTGGTGGCCACCACATCGTATTTTACGCGGAGTGCCATCGAGTTTCGCGAGCCTGTCGCTGCTACGCTGATGCTGCGCGACTTTAACGAGATATCGGCATGGCTGAAACGATCTCGATAGGATCGCCGCCTAACACTTGGCGGGAGCCGACGCCGTGCCGCCGCTTGGCCCGGCACCTGCAGCGCGTCGCGCTGCGGGAACGGGCACCGCGCAGCTCAGCCAAAGAAGGTTGGGCTGTGCGAATGACTTTGGGAGATTGTTGACGATGGTGCTGAAGTTCCCCGGTGCCTGGCGATTCAACCCGCCGGCCGGTGGATCCCTAAACACGACCACGATCCCCGAAGACGCCATCCAGGAGTTCGGCAGCATGATCCACAAGGTCGCCACTCAAGGAGACCTGCAAGAGTACTTGGAGCATTTCAAGGGGCACTTTTGTGCGGCGAACGGCACCACTCATATCTGGAGTTCCAACTCGAGTTGGGCCGAGACAGATCTTTACTCTGCAATGAGAGCCACTGCCGACAATCCGCCGCTCTTCCTGGAAGCGTTCTTCGACGCGTGTGATGCCATTCGCAAGCGTCCCGGCGAGCTTTTCGCGCCCGACGCCGATATGATCAACGCCGCGTGCCGCAAACACGAGATCGGATATGAACTGCGGCTGCCGGAACTCGTACTTCGCGACACAACTGCGAAGGTGATTCCAGTTCCGGAGCGCCCGCCAACTCTTGCTGAGAAGGGCCACGAAATCTTGACCGCATCTCTGCGCCGGGCGGAAGATCTCCTTGAAGCCGGACGTGGACGAGAGGCTGTTCAGGAAACGCTGTGGCTCCTCGAGACCGTGACAACCGCGTTCAGGGGCGTCGACACGGGATCGGGGACGGTAGAGGGCAAGTACTTCAACAAGATAGTGACCGAACTTCGGCAGGCGGCTCACGGAACAACACTCGATCGCGTACTGGAGTGGGCCACTGCTATTCACGGCTATCTATCCTCGCCGACCGGCGGAGGGGTGCGCCACGGTGTCGACCTGCGCCAAGGACTTGAGCTGTCGCTCAACGAGGCGAAACTGTTCTGCAACTTGATCCGAAGTTATCTGTCATTCCTCTTATCCGAACACGAGCGGATGAATCGAGGAAGCGTGCTGTGACAGAGCTTCGAGGCGAGGCGCCTAACTCGGCGATCGAGACCGGCGCGAAAAGAACGCGCGGCTCATCGCCAAGCCGTTAGGCCGCAGAGATCCGGGAAAGGTGAACCGTGCGAATTCGATTCCTAGGAAGCGGCGATGCGTTCGGAAGCGGAGGCCGCCTGCAGACCTGTATCCTCATCGAATCTGGTAGCTACCACTGCCTTATCGACTGTGGCGCCTCGTCGCTGATCGCGCTCAAGCGAGCCGCTGTTGATCCCAACGACATCGACACGATCCTCATCACTCATTTGCACGGAGATCACTTCGGCGGCATTCCATTCCTCGTGCTCGACGGCCAGTTCTCGCGTCGGTCGCGTCGTCTCCTGGTCGTGGGGCCGCCGGGCCTCATCGATCGAGTCACCCAGGCCATGGAGGTCTTCTTCCCCGGTTCGTCGCGGGCCAAACGGAAGTTCGAAACGGAGTTCATCGAGCTTCCCGAGGGTAAGCCGAGTTCCGTGGGGCCGATGCGCGTGACCCCATACGAGGTCGTTCACGCCTGCGGCGCACCTCCCTACGCCCTTCGCGTAGAGCTGGACGGTCGGACGATCGTCTACTCGGGCGACACGGAGTGGACCGAGCGGCTTCTTCCCGCCGTAGCTGGCGTCGACATGTTCATCTCCGAAGCGTACTTCTACGACAAGCCGGTTCGGTTTCATCTCGACTACGCGACGCTCATGCAGCACCGCTCCAAGCTCGACTGCAAGCGTCTCATCATTACCCATATGGGTCCCGACATGCTCGCACACGTCGAAGAGCTGCCTGTCGAGGCTGCCCACGATGGACTCGATGTGTCGCTGTGATTCGACTGCGGCCTAACACGACGGGAGACTGTGTGAAAACTCCGATTTCTGGAAATTCGGGTGACCTCAAACCATTCACCTTGTCGAGAAAACGCGTCCTGGGGCAAATGTGCGCGAAGAAATTGTCATGTGCTTCGATTCGCTGAGTTTTCACACAGTCTCGCGCTCGATCGGACCGCGGGCGCGACGCGCGTCGCGTTCACTTGCGCGCTGTGTTTGGCCCGCGGCCGCTCATCGCCACGACGTTCGGCTTGCAAGAGTCGGTGATGCTCAAAGCGATCCTGATATCGATTCTCGTCGTGGGCCAAGCGGCCTCTGCACAGCTGCTCCAAGACGTGCAGCGTTCGCATATCGAAGCGAACGTGCCCGCCCCGGCCGACTTCGATCGGTTTCTTCGACGAGACCTCGGTGACTACTTCGCGAAGGAGCGGGGGCTAAAGGCGGTTTCGGTGGAATTCGAGTTGCTTCGTGAGGAGCCAACCCAATCGGGTGTGTCCTACCCGAAATTCTATCTTTGGGTTCGTATCGCGGGTGGAACCTCGAGCGATGACCGCGGCGCGGTGCGCCTTCCCCTTCGTTTCGAACAGTCTTCTACTTGTTGATGCCAAGCTGAGCCTCGATCTTCTCGCATACGGCGCCGGGGAACACTCGGTAGATCGCCCGCGGGTCGCTGCGGATCGTGCGTTCGGACACGAAGTCCGTGATGTCGAATCTCTTCTGCTCGACCGCCGCCAAGCCGGAGTTCGTCGAGGATCGGCCGGCTCGCTTCCGATTCGGATTTGCTGTGCGCTGGACGCGTGCAAGCCGGCTCTCCGGGCACTTGCTCGGCCGCGCGGGACAGCGTAGGTGAGGTGGTATGCCGAGCGTCACTCTGAAGGCCCACTATGACGGCGAGCGGATCCAACTCGACGAGCCGTTCGATCTCCCGCCCAAGGCGTCGCTCTTGGTGACAGTTCTGTCGCCGCCAGAGGGGGACAGCGATCGAGTTACCTGGCTCGCGGCGAGTAGAACCGCGTTGGCTCGTGCGTTCGCCGACAACGAGCCCGAGTACACCCCGGCCGACATCCGGCGATGAAGGAAGGCGATGTTGTCCTCACGCCGCTGCCGCAGGCCGATGGGCAGCTCAAGAATCGCCCAGCCATCATCTTGCGCGAAATGCCACCGTATGGGGATTTCCTCCTCTGCGGTGTGAGCACGCAGTTGCACCAAGAGGCCGCCGGTTTTGATGATCCGATTCGCCCTGGCGACACGGACTTTGCCACAAGTGGGCTCAAGGCCCCTTCGCTTATTCGCCTGGGGTTCTTGGCAGTTCTCCCCGCAAGTAGCCTTCTCGGTACAATCGGATCGATTGACAACGTGCGTCATGTGCGGCTGCTCGAGCGTCTCAGCAATCATCTCCGCCCAGCGGCACGTGCTACAGAGTCGACGCCCGAGGCCGGCTAGCGACGGGCAGCTCGGAATATGCGGGGGCCGAACCCGGCGATGGAGACCGACGCGAAAAGAACGCGCGGCTCATCGTTATGGCGCTTGCCCATTGCCCAGCCATCATGCGGCTTTCGCGTGAGCGATCTTCTCGATGTTAGGCACACAAATGCCATGATGGGTCCTAGAGGATCGTCGACGCCGCCCGAACTGCGGGACGGCTTGTACAAGAGTCCTGACTGGCGGGTCCAGTACGAGCTGACGCTCGGTTGGCGCGCCACCGCCTCCTAGGGGACGACAGGATGAGCACAGCGTCGCCATCTCGCGGCCCGCCGCTTCGTATCGCGGGCGTCCAGGTCGAGAGCCGGAACGGCGAGGTCGAGGCGAACCTCGCTCGCGCCGGAGCGTGGGTAGCGCAAGCGGCGGAGCGCGGGGCACATCTCGTGCTGTGCCCGGAGTTTCTCGCCGCGGGCTACATCTACGACCCGTCGATCTGGGAGTCGGCCGAGCCGCAGGACGGGCCGACTGAGCGCTGGCTGCGCGCGCGAGCGGTCGCCCACAGGGTGTACGTGGGCGCGACGTACCTCGAGGTCGACGGCGAGGACTTCTACAATGCGTTCGCGCTCGCGGCCCCGGATGGCTCCGTGGCAGGGCGGGTCCGAAAGGAGGCTCTGCCGGGCTTCGAAGGCTGGTACTTCCGCAGCGACCCGGGATCGAAAGTGATCGACACAGACCTCGGGAGGATCGCCGTCGGCATCTGTCACGATAACCACACCGCACGCTTCATGCGGCGGCTCTGCCACGAAGACGTCGACCTTCTCCTGATGCCGCACTCGGCGCCCCTGTCGGGGCTCCTGCCCAGGGCCATCATGTGCGACGCCCTTCAGTCCATCGCGCCGTACTACGCGCGCGTCTTCGGAATACCCACCGTTATGGTCAACAAGTGGTCGGCGACCGACAGCCCATCGCCGATCCCGATTGCGCCATTTGTGACCCTGCGTTTTCGCTTCCCGGGGCTCTCGACGATCTGCGACAGCGACGGAGCCGTCCTCGATCACCGGGCAGACGGCGAAGGGATCGTCCTTGCCGACGTCCGGCTCGATCCGGAGCTGCGACGGAGCCCGGCCCAGCCCACCGGCTATTGGTCGCGGCCGCCGAAGCACTTCGCACGAACAGGCAGCGCGCTCTTTCGCCTGTTCGAACGGCTGGGCACAGCGGCTTACGCGCGGAGCGACGCGAGAAAGGCCGCGGCCCGAGCCGCCGCGACCCGCGCATCGAGATGATGTTTCGGGTAGCGGGTGGCCGTATAACTCGACGATGGACCCGACCGGCTTGAGCGGCAGTACTCGTTCCGAGACATTCTGCGCCAGCGGGTCATCGCCCGGTCGTTGGGCGGCGCGGGGGCATTGATCCGATGTCGCCGGGCTCCAGAGATCGCTGACGATGAGCATTTGGTGGAGCCTCGTGATCCTGCTCTGCTTTGGCGTGCCGCGTCTCGCCTCTGCCGAAGAACCAAGGATCGACTCCGCGGCACTCCGACATGATCTGGCCGCAATCATTCCGCAGGAACTTGAGAACCGGCATCTCCCAGATTCCCCTCGGCGTCTACCTTGCGCAGAACTTGCCCGCGCGTTTTATCGCTCCTGGGCGAATCTGCAGCTATGCGAATCATGGTATGGCGCTGGCGGGGTTCCTGGTGGAGTCGGTCAGCGGACTCCCCTTCCACGAGTACGTCTCGCAAGAGATCCTGCGACCGCTGGGGATGAGCCGGAGCAGCTTCGGCATGGAGCCGGCGGTCCTCGAAAGCTTGGCCCAGGGATACGTCTTCTCCTCGGGATCGTATCGGTACGTTCCCGTCGACTTCCGCAACGAGGTTCCCTCCGGCTCGCTCGTGGCCACCGGCACCGACATGGGGCGTTTCCTGCGCGCCTTCCTGAACGGAGGAGAACTGGACGGGACACGAATCCTCGGTGGCGCGGCCACATCCGCCATGCTGACCCGACAGTTCAGCCACCATCCGGCGATGAGAGGAGTGGGCCTCGGCTTTTGGGAGTTCGGTATTGACGGCCGGGCATACTGGGGTCACGACGGAGACATCGTCGGCTGGAACGCGCGTGCCATTCTCGCTCCTGAGCGCGGCCTCGGACTCTTCGTCGCGTACACCGGCACGGATACATTGAAGGCTTTTGCTGATCGGGTGACAGCCGCCGTCTTCGACGGAATATACCCAGGAAGCTCAGGTGACCGGCTGCCCCGGACAGCGTCGGCCACCAGCGCCCGCATGGAGGGCGTCTATCGGTGGACGCGAACGGTCCGCGATACGCCGGATCGCCTCTTCACGCCCTATTGGCTGGTCCAGTACCGAGTCCGCGTCGTCGCGTCCGACGTTCTGGAGCTGACCAATCCCGTCGGGCTATTCCCAGCGAGCCGGTGGGAAGCGGTGAGCGGGGCCTTGTTCCAGGAGGTCGGCGGGAAGCGCTTGCTCGCGTTCCGCGAGGAGGACGGGAGGATCAGGCATCTGCTTCTCGAGGGCCCCGTCCCGATGGCCTTCGAGCGGCTTTCGCGATGGGAGTCCGTATCCGCTCAGGTGGGGATCGCGCTGTTCTTCATCGCCGCGTTTCTCGTCATCGGCGTCCTCGCATCGACCGGGTTGCCTCGATCAAGAGCGCGCAGGTTAGGGCTGTCTCGGCTAATGGCGGTCGCGAGCGCCGCGAACGTTTTGTTCCTGGTGGCCCTTCCGCCCGTGATGGGGCTCAACATGTTCTTCTCGAATCTGCTACCGCTTCCCGAGCTCTTGGTGCCGCCCGGCAACCCGACTTTCTTCTACGGCATGCCAGTCGCCGCGGTCGTGCTGCTTGGGCTCCCCCTCTGCGCGCTTGTGGTCACTGCAGTCCTTGCAGTGCAGACGATTTCCGCCTGCAGACATAGAACCTGCTCGCCGGTCCTCGGTTGCGCAGTGGCGGCGTTCGTTGCCCTACAATGCGCATTCGCGTCCTTCCTTCACTATTGGAACCTGCTCGGATATACGTCGTGACCGTGAGGGCGCGCGTCCCAACCAGGCGATGGGGACCGACGCCAGAAGACGGCGCGGTTCATCGCCAAGGCGTTCGGCGCGCGGAGGTGCGTCAGGATGGTAATCGGTGATCTCGGGGACTATCGGGACTTGATCCCAACGATAGCTCGCTGGCATTTTGATCGCTGGGGGTCATTGACCGGCGCCAGCACCTTCGACGCTTACGTCGCCCTCCTGACGACCGCCGCTCAGAGCAGAACGGCCCCGTCGGTTCTGGTCGCATCGGCGGACGGGCAGTTGCTGGGGTCCGCAAACCTCGTCGCCTCTGATCTACCGCCTCGGCCTCACCTGACGCCGTGGCTCGGGCAATTGTTCGTCGAGCCCAGTCGCCGGCGTCATGGTGTCGGTGCGGCGCTGGTGCGCGCGGTACTTGAAAGAGCTCGCCACTGCGGCTACCGGCGCGTCTATTTGTACACGGGGAAAACGCTCCCCCAGTACTACAGACGCCTCGGATGGCGAGAGATAGAGCGTGTCGAGTATGTTGCGCGAGAGCGAACGGTTATGGACTTCAGCCTCGTAGCCGAAGAAGCGCCGAACCATGGCATCGAGCCGCCGCGTTGACGCGCGCGGCTCTGCCGAGCGGTCGGCAGGATGCCGATGCGTGAGGAATTGAGAACCAATGTCAGATCCTGCCACGAAATTCCGGATGGCACCTTCGCCTGCATCTCCTTCTCAGCGTCGGTTGGTTGACAGACCGTCCAATTTGAGACCGCAGGGGGCACAAAGCCTCGTCTGTGTCTGCGCGGCTGATGGCGGCGGTTTAGACAGGCGTTGGGCACAGCACTTGCTGGTTCTACTGGTGCTGTGCCCACACTGACTGCAAGAGCCTACCAAGCTGACAGGCGACGGCTGTTCCATCGGCGCATGGTCACTGCGAGCATTCTCGCGATCGTGCTCATCCCCGTCTTCGGTGTCGCCGACTACTTCATGTACCGGCCCCATTTCGCGATCCTGTTCGGCGCCCGGTTGGCGTCCCTGGTTGCGAGCGGTGCGATTCTCGGCTTACTCCAGGGTCGTTTCGGAAGGCGGTATCCATATTGGCTCGGCATGGCGTTGGGCGTTGAGGCCGGACTCGCGATTGCTGTCATTCCAGTCTACGTCACCGGCGTCGAGACGTCGCATTACGTCGGCATGGCGCTGCTGATCTTATCCGTCGCGGCGATGCTCCCATGGGAGCCTCGCCAGCTCACGCTGCTTGCGATCCTGCTAACGGCCATGTTTGTAACCGGCGCACTGCTCAATGGCGTGATTCCAAACCTCACAGGATTCGTGACTCAGGTCTCGGCCATCCTGGTCGCGGGGACGATCGCGCTGGTCATCAGCCTGCTGACTGAACGCATGCGCAGCTGGGAATTTGCAGCCCGCCGAGCATTACAAGCGGCTTCCAAGGAGAAAACACGCCTCATTGAGCATCTACGGCAGACGACCGCTGAACTCGAGATGCTCAATTACGAAATGGAAGATCTTCTGTACGTCTCCTCCCACGACTTGCGCGCCCCGTTGATCAATGTGCAGGGGTTCGCCAACGAAATAAGCACGGGGCTGTCGGACTTGGGTGCCTATACCAGCGATGTCCCTGAAGCAGTGGGTATTCGTACAGAGATTCAGGAATCGCTGCGCTTCATCCGGAGCGCCGTGAGCCGGATGGAGGCCCTCATCGCCGGCCTCCTGAACGTGTCACGGATCGCCAGCCGCACCAACCCCACCGACGAGGTGCGGCTACAGCCTGTCGTCCAAACGATTGTCGACTCGTTCCGCTACCAGCTCGAACAGCACCGCATCGCTGTCAACGTTGGTCACTTGGCCACGGTGCGAGGCGATCCGGACCGGCTCAATCAAGTCTTTAGCAACCTCGTGGACAATGCGATCAAGTATATGGGGGAGAGTGCGCGCCGCGAGATCGAGATCGGGATGCGCAATGCGAATGGCGCCCCGCCCATCTTTTTCGTCAAGGATACGGGACCCGGAATTCCGGCCGAGAGCCAGGAGACCGTCTTTCGCTTGTTCCGTCGATTGGCGCATGGCGTACCTGGAGAGGGACTCGGACTCACGATGGTCCGAAAGATCATCGAGAAGCACGGCGGCCGGATCTGGATCGAGTCGACTCCCGGAGAGGGAACCGCCTTCTGTTTCACGCTCGGCAGCCGAGCCCGGGCGCGACACAGCGGCGACGCAGAATGGGAAGCGCCTGGACACGCTAGCCCGACTGCCGCACCGCCGCCGGGCGCGGTCCTCACACCGATCCCCGAGCACGCGTCACAATGCTCTCCGACGCAGCGCCCTCGCGGGCGTTCCGCACAAATAGAACAGCACGCAAGCAATCAGCGGCGTCAGTGATGCGAGCGCGAACATCGGGCGGTAGCCGAGATATTCGGCCGCTGTGCCGAAGATGAAGGCGCTGCTCGTCACCCCGAAATTGAACGAGCCGTTGAAGAGCGCCTGGGCTCGGCCCATGTGTGCCTCAGCCGTCATGTCGACGAGAAACGCGTGCAGCGTCGGATAGCTGATGCCCTGCGCCGATCCAAACAGCGCGCCGGCGCACACCAGCATCGGGATGCCGTGCACGAAGGCCATCGCCAGAATCGAACCGGCGAGGACCAGGAGCGTCGGTATGATGATCGCGCGGCGTCCGAAAGAGTCCGACAGACCCGCCCCCACGAAGCGTGTCAGGATTGCCGTTGTGGTGTACGCCGCGAAGAAGACCCCGACGCGCCCTAGCCCCTCACCATTGATGAAAGTCGGAGTGAACGTCATCACTGTCCCGAACCCCATGCCCGAGAGGACCATGGTCGCGGCCACGACCCACTGGAGACGGTCGAAGTGCCAGGGAGCAGGGTGCGCACCAGCCAACCGCACCACAATCCCGGGTGGCAGGCGGATCGCCACGAACAGTGCAACCAGCGTCCACCCAATTGTGACCGCGAAGAGTGCGTGAAATCCCAGACGTCGGATGATCTCCTCACCGGCAGCCGGTGCGATGGCGTGCGTGAGCAAGACGGAAAGTCCAAAGACACCGAGCGCCTGCGCCCGCCGATCTTGTGGTGCAAATGTCGCTGCGAACGCCGTGGTCGCCGTGAACGCGGCGGCAAAGCTCGCGCCCTGAAGCACGCGCACCGCGAAGAGCGCCGGGCCGATGGCATCCACCCAGAGGTAGCAGATCGACGCGGCCGTCATACCGACGGTGCCGAGCATCAGGAACCGCCGCCGGCCCAACCGGTCGATCATGACAGCGACCACGGGCAGCGTCAGCAAGGTGGCCATCCCCCCGGTTCCCATCACTACACCGACGGTTGCCTCGGTTCCCCCTAGTGCCTTCACGTACAGCGGCAGCAGGAAAAACGATGCGAAGTTGAGGAAGAAGAAAAAGTTGGCGATGGTCACACGGGCGAACGGCCCGGAGAACAACGCAGCAGTCTGGGCGCGTGGGGAAGTGCGAGAGCGGACGAACACGTTGCGTGCTGCTTACATCTTTTGAGCGGACATGTCCTCGTAGCAAACCCGCTGCTCCCGGCTCATCTCGGCCAAGTGTTGCTTCGCGACGTCGGGTGGAACGGCTTCGAGTGCGCCATCGGGGCGTTGCACGACGACACCGCTCTTGGTCAACAGCTTGTAGCGGCGCTTGCGCTCCGCACGGTCGGGGTGACAGATGAGCTGGCAGTTACCGCAAGTGAGGTTGAGCTTTCGTTGAGCCGGCATCACCGGATGGTAAAAGCCGCCTGTGATCTCGGGGCGCGGCCACGACTCAGTGATCGCCTTGAGCAAGGCCGGCTCGAACTCCTCGTCCTTCTCCGGCATCGGAAAGCGGCCTGGAGACCAGGTGGACCACTTGCCGTTCTTGGCCAGTCCGGTGAAGCCGCCGCAGACGAAATCGCAGCGGCGATAGGTCCGTCGCTGCGAATAGCCGAACTCCATGCCGCCCATGGTCACGGTCGTCCGCTCCTTCTTGTGCATCAGGCCCGAGGCGCAAGACGCCATGCAGAGCCGGCAGTCGTCGCAGTACTTCTCATCGGCGGGAAGCGGATCCGTGGGCTCGAGGTCGGCCGTAGTGACCATAGAGCCGAGGATCACGGCCGCGCCGTGGGTCTTGGTGATGACGTTGCCGGAAAGCCCGAACCAGCCGACGCCCGATCGCACTGCCAGGTAGCGATGCGAAACGTCGGGCATGAAGTCGAAAATCCCCCTCGGCGTGTCCTTGCGGTAGACCGCGTTCGCACTCACCCCGCACGAGGGATACCCGCACTGGTCCAGATAGTCGGCGAGGCTGACGGTGAGACCGGTCACGTACACGTTCGTGCGAATGTTGTCCTGCTGGTGGCCGGCGTGGTCCTGCTTGCTCAGGAAACGCTCGATCTTCTCCTGGTCGAGCGGCACAGCGAAGCTCACGGCAGACTTCGCCCCGGGCAGAACGTACTCCAGGTTGGTCGACGGCGGACCGCCGGCCAGTGTCTCTGTGGTCGCGACTCCAGCGGCGCAGGCGCCGTAAGACATGACGAAGTCGATCGCAAGCTGTGTGAGCTGTTTTCTGTCGTCCATGATTCCTCCTTGCCGTCCGTTACGAAGACGCGGATGCGCAGTAGAGCTGGACCGCATGCACCTTGCGCGTCCTTGAGTTGAACTCGAAGAGGCCCACGCCTTTCGACTCCGTTCCGCCGGATCGCGCGGTGAACGTGCAGCTGGTGACGTAGCCGGAAGAAATGAGTTTCGTCACCGACAGGGACACATCGACCTGGCTGCAGAAAGACTCGGGAGTGAGAGTCCGCCGCCCGGCTGGAAAGCCGATCCCATTGCTGCGCGGGTCGAACAGCGTGGCGAGCGCCGCACCATCTTTGCGGTTGATCGCCTCGACGAACCGTAGGACCGTTTGTTTCCCGGCGCCATGAATCCCGAATACGCCTTTGGAAAATCCGAGGACGGCGCCGAGACCCTGGTTGGCGATCATGCGGATTCCGAGGCGGTTCATCACCATGAGCCCGCGCCACCCCTGGCTGACAACCTGTCGGACCATTGGAAACAGTTCCCAGGACGCGCACAGATGAGCGATCTTCAGCATCCCGTCTTGCTCCGTGACTTCGTACAGCAGGTGCATGGGGACACGGACGTTCAGTCCGGCCGCCATCATCAACTCGATGGTCACGTCACGCACTACGACACGGCCCGCAACGATGTCCTGGTCGACGTGAAACGTGATGTCGTTGGGAGCGATGAACGTGTCGTAGAAGCGCTCGAGCGGCCCGGTCCCGCGAACCCCGGAACGCCGATCGTGGAGACCGCCGTGGTGCGGCCGTGAGCCGACAGGATCTTCGATGACCGCGTGGGTTGCGAACAACCCGACCCAGGCCTCCTTGTCGTGCCGGGCGACGGCACCCGGCGAGGCCTTGGCGACGGCGAGCACTTCGTCGCTGGCGGGTGGATTGTTCATCGCGCCTCCTGAGAACCCGCGATCACTGCCGCGCCGCGCCGACCAGCTCCGCCAGCGCCTCTTTGATATACGTGCCGATCACCTCGATGTCGGGCAGCGCGTCGTAATCGCCGAGCAGCCCGAACGTCAAGGCGCCGTTGTAGCTGACCAGCGCCACGATCATCGCGAAGCCCTCGACGATGAAGCCGACGGGCGCCATCTCCACCAACTCGCGGCCCATCAGGTAGAGCGGGAACTGTGGACCCGGGACGTTCGTTACCACCAGGTTGGCGAAGCGCGGAGAGAAGTGCAGGCGAGAGGCTTGCGCCAAGATCGTCGGCGGCGCGAACCGTTCGATGCCGATGATCAGCTGCGCACCGAGCGCCTGTTTTGATTCCTTGAGGCCACGCATTGCCTGGCGCACGATCCGCAAGCGTTCGACTGCATCCTCGCAATAGACCGGGATCGGGGCGACCATCATGGTGATGCGGTTGCCGAGCTGCTGGTGCTCCTGCTCGACGCGCACGGACACCGGCACCCCGGCGCGCAGCTCCAAGCCCTCCGTGCGCACGCCGCGCCCGCGTAGCCAGCGGGCGAGCGCACCGGCAACAACGGCGAGCACCACATCGTTCACCGTCCCGCCTATGCTGTCCTTGATCACCTTGAAGTCGGCCAGGGCGGTGCGCACCCAGGTCACCCGCCGGTGCGGACCGATCGGGACATTCAGCGGCGACGACGGTGCCGGAGTCAGCCCCGCCCACACCACTTCACCGAGCCCCTCGGCCGTTACTCGTAACGCTTCCATTGCTTGCTGTGGGTCGGTCAGCGCGCCGGCTGCCGATTTCGCCAGGCCGAGCACGACACGGGCAGAGTCGCGTAGCAACTTGGTCGCAACCTCCCCTTGTGAAGGCTCGGGATGCGCTTTCCACTTCTCTTTTGGTGGCACGCTCGGCGGGGCGTCGCGTGACAGGTCGAAGAGCAGGGTAGCGATGTCGACTCCGGACACGCCGTCGACCATGGCATGGTGGGTCTTGTTCAGCAGCGCGAAGCGCCCGCCTTCGAGGCCTTCTACGAGATAGATCTCCCAGAGCGACTTCGAGCGATCGAGCCGCTGTGAGAAGACGCGTGCGGTCAAGCGTTGTAGCTGGTCGATGGAACCGGGCGGCGGCAGCGCCGTGTGGCGCACGTGGTACGCCAGCTGGAAGCGGATGTCGTCGATCCACAGGGGACGGCCCATTTCGAAGCGGGGCAAGATGAGCCGTTGACGATAGCGCGGAACGAGATCGAGGCGGGTCTCGATGTGTTGCAGCAACCCCCTGTACGGTGGCGGCGGGCCCTCGAAGATCATTACCCCACCGATGTGCATATGCGACGGGCCCTTCTCCAGCATGATGAACGATGCATCCGTGGCGGTCAGGCGCTGAAAGTGGCGTGGCGTCATGCCTTGGACCCTCCGCGCGGCACCTTGCGGCTGCGCCCCTGGCGCTTCTGCTTGCGGGCGACCGCGAGCAACTCGGCCACCGCGTCATCGATGCCCGCACCGAAGTCGTCCAAATCGGGCAACGCGTCGGCATCGCCGATCAGGCCGATCTCCAGCATGCCGTTATAGCTCACCAGGGTCACCATCAGCGCGCAGCGTTCCACCAGAAAGCCGACCGGTCCGACCTGCACCACCTCGCGGCCGAGCAGGTACAGCGGGGACTGTGGCCCGGGGACGTTGGCGGCGACCAGGTTGAACAAGCGGCTGGAGAAGGTCAGGCGCGACGCCTGCGCCAACAGCGCGGGCGGGGTAAAGTCCTGCAGCGCCGCGATGGCTCGCACACCGAGTGCCCGATTCGACCGTTTCAGGCCGTCGAGCGCGCGGCGCACGATCCGCAAGCGCTCGACCGGATCCGGCGTACCGACTGGTAACGGCGCAAAACATTCCACCACACGCGAACCGTCCGGGCCCACACCGCTGGCCACGGCGCTGCGCAGCGAGATTGGCACGGCGGCCCGCAGCTGCAGTCCGCGCGTGCGGACGCCGCGCCGGTGGAGCCAGGAAGCAAGCGCACCAGTGACCACGGTGAGATACACGTCGTTGATCGTGCCGCCGAAGGTGTCTTTGATGCGCTTGAAATCCGCAAGCTGGCAGCGCGTCCAGTACACCCGTCGATGCGTGCCGAGCGGCACGTTGAGCGGCGTTGGCGAAGGCGGGTTTACGTAAGCGGCAGCCAACTCCCAGATGTTCTGCGCCACCTCGCGGGCCACGGCGATGGCCTCGTCCGGTTCGTCCAGCGCACGCCAGGCCTGCCGCGCGGCCGCGAACGGCGCGGCCGCGAGATCACGGAGGCCGGCGGTGACCAACTCCGCCGGCGACGGCTGCGGGTGCGGCAGCCACGGCCGGTCTGGTGGCGGCACCGGCGCGGGATGCTGGCTGACGTCAAACAGCACCGTGGTGATGTCGACGCCGCCAAGGCCGTCGACCAGGGCGCGGTGCGCCTTGTTGATGATGGCAAAACGATCGTCGTGCAGGCCTTGCACCAGCCACAGCTCCCACAGGGGCTTGGAACGATCGAGCCCTTGGGAAAAGATTTGGCCGACGTGCGCCCGGAGTTGATTCAGCGAGCCGGGCGCGGGCAGCGCCGCGTGCCGCACGTGGTACTCGAGGTTGAAGCGCGGGTCGTCGATCCACAAGGGCGGCCCGATCTGCAGCGGCGGGGACGCCAGCTTCTGCCGGTAACGCGGCACCAGGTGGAGGCGCGACTTCACATGTTTGAGGAGGTCCGCATACGCCGGCGGCGACCCCTCGGCGATCATCACCCACCCGATGTGTGCATGCGTACCGTGGTCCTCCTGCCACAGGAAGGCGGCATCCGCGATGCTGAGCCGATCCAGGTGCTGTGCCCCCATGAGCCACTCTCTTTGCCATATCCGGGGCCAATTGTCGCTACCCGCGCCGTCGTGAATCGTGTACGCAAGTCGGGCTCGTTGAGGCCGCTTCCCGGTTACCGTGGCTGCCACAGGCGGAAGCCCGCCGTCACGAAGTCGTGATCGAAGCTCATCACAAGCGCCCGCGGATGGCAGATGGCCCGCCCAGACGGCTGTCTGGCATCCGCGGCTGCCTCGCCGGTTCAGTCATTCATGGTGTACGCACCCTTGAGCGCATACACGTGGTCCATCCAGACGCGCTGGTATCGCGCCGCGTCCACCGCGGGCTTGCGAATCATTTTCATGCAGTAGTCCATCTGCGCCGGCGTGCTCGACGGCTTGCTGTACAGCTGCAGCGCGAAGCGCGAACAGTCGCGCACGAAGATGTCGAACATCTGGTCGACCACGGCATTCTCCACGGCGTAGATGCCGGTGTTCTCGAGTGCGAGCTGCGCGTACACGATCAGGGCGAAGATCTCGCCGATCGCCATCAGGAAATCGATGTCCTTGCCCTGGACCGCATCGGGCGAGGCCGCCATCATACAGTCCCTGAATGCGGCGATCTGCTCGCGGAACCGGTTCACGTTGGGCAGATTGTAGCGCTCGAAGGTGGCGTTGTAGTCGTGGAACCGGACCTGACCCAAGCCGCGCGTCGGTCCCTGGTCGAAGAGGAAGTCGTCGTTGGCGGCGTCGTCGCGCTTCGGCACCTCGGGATACGCGGCGGGATTGAGGAAGTAGTTGGGCATGAACTTGAGAATGAGGGCGATATTGACGTGCACCGTCCCCTCGAGCTTCGGCAAGGCGCGAATATCCCGGGCCGCCATCTCGAAGTACGTGTCCTTCTCGAACCCCTTGGCGGCAATCACGTCCCAGAGGTGGTTGATCACGTCCTCGCCCTGCGTCGTCACCTTCATCTTCACCACTGGGTTGTAGAGCAGATAGCGGCGGTCCTGTGCGGACGCCGACCGCATGTAGTCGGCGGCCCGCAGGGCCACGAGCTTCATGGCGACCAGGCGAACGTAGGCGTCGGTGAAGTTCTGTTGCACGTGCGGGAAGTCGGTGACGCTCATGTTGTAGAGTCGGCGGTTGGCGGCGTGGTTGATGGCTTCGTAGAAGGCGTGCGTGCACATGCCGATCGACGCCCAACCGAGGTTGTACTTGCCGATGTTGACGGTGTTCAGCGAGGCATTCCAGGCCTCGTCGCCCTTCGAGAGGATGTCGGCCTCGGTGATCGGGTAGTCGTGCAGGGCATACTCGGAGACGTACGACTGACTGTTGCAGACGTTCTGGATGCACTCGAACTTGGGGTGCTGCGAGTCGACGGCGAAGAACACGTACAGATCCGAATCGCCGATCTTGCCGAAGGTGGAGAGCATGGCCGCCTGGTTGCCGTTGCCGATGTAGTACTTGCGTCCGGCGGCGGTGTAGACGCCCTCGCCGCACGGAACGAGCTGCATCTCGGTGGAATACAGATCGGCGCCGTGGGCTTTTTCGGACAGGCCGAACCCGAAGATCGCGCCGGCGCGCAGCAGTTGGGCCGCCTTACGCTTCAGCGCGTCGTTCTGGCTCATCCAGATCGGGCCCAGGCCGAGGATCGACACCTGCCAGGTGTACCAGTAAGCGAGTCCGTAGAAGCCCAGGATCTCGTTGAACTCGCAGATGCGCCAGGTGTCCCAGCGGGCGTCGGCGTCACCGTAGCCGGCGGGCGTCAGCAGCGTCGCGAAGATGCGCTCGCGCTTGACGAAGTCCAGGAAGTCGGCGTACCAGACGCGCTCGCGGTCGTCGCGCTTCAGCTGCCGCTTTCCCTTGCGTTCGAAGAAGTCGATGGTCTTGAGCATGATCTCGCGCGAGCGTGTGTCAGGGTATGGACGTTCGTGCTTTTTCGGGTTCAACAGGATCATGGCTGTCTCCTTCGTGCCCTCGCATGGCCGGGCAACGCCGGCCATCGTCTATACCCGCAGCGTCCAATCGTCCAGGCGCCCGTACGCCGCACGGGGCCGCTGCCACGATTTCCGTCTCGCCGCCGCCTCATCGGCCGACCCTCCAAGCCGCTTACTGCTAACAACCCGCAGCAGCTAAACCCGTCTTGCAGCCTGCTTTTCAGCCTCTGGTCAGCCCGAACCGCCGACGCGCATACCTGAACTAGCACCACGGCGGTCTGCGCACTGCATCCGCCAGTCAGTCGCGCAGCTCAACGCCTTGCGGCTCCTGTGGCACCATCTTTGCGACGCCGATGGATCAGAGAGACGAACGACGAGGAGGTCTCAGATGTTCACTCCAGAGATTCTGACAGTCCCGGTTTTCAACGCATTGGGCAGCGGCACAGTGCTGTGGCCCACCATCGGAGCCACGTTGGCGTGGATGCTGATTGCGGCGTTCGTGGGCAGCTCGCTCGGGTTGCTGCGAGAAGCGCTGCGTGGGACGGAACGGACCCGTGTAGCGAAGAAGAGAGTGGTTGAGTCTCATCTCGCCCCTGTTGCGCCTGCCCACGACTGCTGTGAAGCAGCGTAGGCTGGTCGGCATCGATTTGGTGCAGGAGAACTGGGCTTCCAGATCGCCGTTCCCTCGCACGACGATGCGCCATCTCGCTATAGCAGCCGCCCAGATCTACACTCCGAATAGTTATGCAGCGACGAAAGGACCTGGCTCGCAACGACCCGCTGTTGCGCGATGCAATGGTGGCGCAGTCGAAGGCGTTCGTCACGCGCTTTGGGCGCGAGCCCACCACCCAAGATCACGTCTTTTTCTGTTGGCACTCCGACACGCCGAAGGCAATGTGTGACTTGTGTTTCGCGGAATATGAGCGGGCGATC
>JBIOJG010000064.1:0-29066 GCA_044450645.1 Binatia bacterium | reverse complement strand
TCCTTTCGCTGTCAATGAGAGTAGCCAATTCGTCGTCTATCGCACCTCCCCAATTTCGGGGAATTTCCGTTTCCCGAAATTTGTGTGAATATAGCGGAACCTGACGGGATGTCAATAATTTTTTGCCGATGCGGAAAAAATTCTTCCGAGCGCCGACCCGCGCCCCGGCTTGACTGCCTGCCGGTCAGCGGATAACATGACCGAGAACGTGACACACCTGCTGCACCGACACATGCAAAGAGGTTTCCCGCCGCATCCATGATCCAGGTCGAGCATCTCACCAAACAGTACGGCCCCAAGACCGCGATCGACGACGTCAGTTTCTCCGTGGAAAAGGGGGAAGTCCTGGCCTTTCTGGGGCCGAACGGCGCCGGCAAGACCACCACCATGCGCGTCATCACCGGCTTCATGCCCGCCACCAGCGGGACGGTGAAAGTCGCGGGGTACGATATATTCGACGACTCGTACGAGGTCCGTAAGCGCATCGGCTATTTGCCTGAGAGCCCGCCCCTCTACGGGGACATGACCGTGACCAGTTACCTGCGCTTTGTCGGCCGGATTCGCGGCATCCCCAAGACCGAGCTGAACGACAGCGTCGATCGGGTTCTGCGGACCTGTGGGCTGGCCGAGGTCACCGGACGGGTCATCGGCCACCTGTCGAAAGGGTTCCGCCAGCGCGTCGGCCTGGCACAGGCCTTGATCCACAACCCCAGCGTTCTCGTGCTCGACGAGCCCACCATCGGGCTCGACCCGCGGCAGATCATCGAGATTCGTACCCTCATCAAGGAACTTTCCGGCGAGCGTACGGTGATTCTTTCTACCCACATTCTCCCGGAAGTCTCGCAGCTGTGCGAGAAGGTGGTGATCATCAACGAAGGGCGCATCGTGGTTGAAGATACGCTGACCAACCTGACGCAGCAGATGAGCTTGGAGCAAGTGTTTCTACGCTACATTACAAAAGAGCCCGCCGAGGAGCGACCGGCGCTGGAGGAGGCCAGGGCGTGAGGAACGCGTTCACCATCGCCGGCAAGGAACTGCGCTCGTATTTCGTGTCGCCCATCGCCTACGTCGTCCTGACGGGTTTCCTCCTCCTGGGCGGATGGTTCTTCTTCAACTTGCTGGCCCGATTCAACTTTCTTCTGAGCATCTACTCTGCCATGCGGAATCCCGAGGCGCAGACGCGTCTCAATCTGAACGACTTCGTCATCGCGCCGCTGCTGCACAACCTCTCCGTGGTGCTGGTGATCTTGGTGCCGGTCATCACCATGCGCAGCTTCGCGGAGGAGAAACGCAGCGGCACGTATGAGCTGTTGATGACCTCTCCGCTGTCGATCACGGAGATAGTGGCCGGCAAGTTTCTGGGGGCGCTGGCGTTCCTGTTGGTGATGATCGGTTTGACCGGCATCTACCCCTTGATCCTTCTGATGTACGGCAACCCCGAAATGGGCATCATCGTCGCCGGCTACCTCGGTCTGTTGCTGCTCGCGACGGCGTTCTTGACCGTCGGCTTGCTGACGTCTTCGTTTACGGAGAACCAGATCATTGCTGCGGTAAGCTGTCTGGTATTGCTGCTGCTCATGTACGTCATCTCATGGCCGGCGGATACAGCGGGTCCGGTCTTGGGCGCCGTCCTGAAGTACGTTTCGTTGACGGAGCATTTCGGGGAGATGGTGAAGGGGATCATCGACACCAAGGATCTGGTGTACTTTGGCAGCGTCATCCTGCTCGCGCTCTTCCTGACCCAGCGTTCGGTCGAGTCGGTCCGTTGGAGATAACCCGTGCGCCGCAGTAACTCGTTGTTGGGCCTCATCGGCTTGGTGCTGCTGCTGTTTGCGGGCGTGGCTGCGGTCTTCACGCGCGCCCGCTCCGGCGTCGATGTCCTGTACATCTTCGTGAACGGCCTCTTCGGCCTGTTCGCCGTGATCGCTTATCTGAGCGCGGGGCTGGAGAACCTGCGTGGCGTGGTGAGCGAACGGTCGACGAAATACGGCGTCAACGCGCTCGTCATGTCCGCCGTGTTTCTCGCCGTCGTGGGATTGTTGAATTACATCTCAACGCGCCACCACCACCGTTTCGACCTGACGGAACAGGGCGTCTTCAGCCTGTCGCCGCAGTCGGTGAGCGTCGTCAAGAACCTCCAGGAGGAGTTACAGATCCAAGCGTTCGTGGAAGGTGGCGTCAGTCCGGAACTCCGCGATCTGCTGAGCAACTACCAGTACAACTCTCCCAAGGTCAAATTCGAACTCGTCGATCCGGACCGGCAGCCGGAACTGGCCGAGAAATACCATGTGACGGCGTACAATACCGTGCGCTTCGAGTACGGCAAGGAATCGACCACGATCTCCAAACCGACGGAGGAGGCCATCACCAACGCCATGATCAAAGTGACCCGGTCGATCCGGAAGACGGTATGTTTCGTCGAAGGGCACGGGGAGCCGGACGTCGATGATGCGCAGAACGCTCACGCCCTGTCGAGCGTGAAGGAGGCGCTCTCCAACGAGAATTACGAAGCGAAGAAAGTGCTGTTGGCCTCGGTAGACAAAGTGCCGGACGACTGTTCGGTTGTTGCCATCGCCGGGCCGCAAAAGCCGTACTTGGAAAACGAACTGAACGCCCTAGGTGCGTATCTCGACAGCGGCGGTCGCATGCTGATGCTGCTGCCCCCACGCAATGGCAATGAGTTTCAACCGCTCATCGCCAAGTGGGGGGTGAAGCTCGGCAACGACGTGGTGGTGGACCAAGTCGTCCGCCTGTTCCAAGGCCCGGCACTCGGACTGGCGCCGCTGGTGAATACCTACGCGCCGCACGAAATCACGCATGACTTCAAGCAGCGCACCGTCTTTCCGATGACACGGTCGGTTCATGCCGACGCCGCCGGAAAGAAGGGCCTGCAGGTCACCGAACTGGTGAAAACGAGCCCGCAAAGCTGGGGCGAAACTGATCTGGACGCCCTTTTCCAGCGCAGCGAAGCGAGCTTCGATGCCAACGTCGACACGAAGGGTCCCGTTCCCATCGCCGTGGTTGTCAGCGCCGATCTCAAACAGATGGGCACCGGCAAGGAAGGGACCACACGGCTCGCGGTTTACGGCAGCGTGGAATTCGCCAGTAACCGCGAGGTCGACGGCACGTACTACAATCGCGATCTCGTACTCAACACCATCGATTGGCTGGCAGGGCAGGCCGATCTGCTCTCGATTCGACCGCGGTCGGTCCGGGCCTCGAGGGTGCAGTTCACCGCCGACCAAGGCACCGTGATCTTTTACCTCTCCGTGCTGCTCATTCCGGAGATACTCCTGATCGTCGGCATTGCCGTCTGGTGGCGGCGCGAATAGCCGCTCGGCTGGCAGGTATGATACGCCGCTGTCGTCCTGCGCTGTTGGCCGTCCCCTTGGTTTCGGCCCGCTAAGATGCGCTTCCGTAGCACACTCGTTCTCCTCCTGCTGTTGGCCGGACTCGGCGCCTACGTCTATTGGGTCGAGGTGCCTCAGTCGGAGCAGGAGGCCAAGAAGAAGACGCTGTTCGAGTTCAAGGCCGATGACGTGACCGAGGTCTCACTGGTCTTCAGCGACCGCGAAATCGTGGTGAAGAAGGCCGGCGACGATTGGAAACTTACCAAGCCTCTTGAGGCGACCGCCGATTCAACCATCGTGAAGAACCTGATCAGCGCCATTGCCGAGGCGGAAGTGAAGAAGACCTTCGACGACGCCTCCAACCTGGCCCAATACGGGCTCGATCAGCCGTTCGTGAAGGTGACGGTGAAGCTGAAAGACAAAGAGTTGCCGACGATCCTCGTCGGCAAGAGCACTCCGGTGGGATTCTCGGCGTACATAAAAAAGGCGGACGAACCCAAGGTGGTGCTGACGACCTCGGCCTTCCGGTCCGGCATGGACAAGAAGGTGAAGGACCTGCGCGACAAAACAATACTCAATTTTGCCGACAAGGACGTGCAGAAAATCGAAATCCACGGAGAGGGAAAGGATCTCGCGCTCGTTCAAAAGGATGACCGCTGGAGTATCGAGCGTCCGGGGACGTATGCGGTGGATGCTGTCGCGATGCGCACCTTCCTGTCCACGCTGCGCTCCATGCGCGCCGTCGATTTTGCGACCGATCAACCGACGGACCTGGGTTCGTACGGTCTCGACCAACCCCGCCTCAAAGTGAGTCTGTACCTCGGCAAGGACAACGCCGAGAAGGATATCATGATCGGCAAGGACGCCGAGAACAAACAACTGTATGTCCAGGGAAGCGGTCAGCCCACGGTCTATATCGTGAGCGGTTGGATCCTTTCCGACCTGAACAAAGGCGTAAACGATTTTCGCGATAAGACGCTTCTGGCGTTCGATCGCGACAAGATTGCGAGCCTGGACGTCAAACGGAAGGATGGCGGACACTTCAAGTTCGTTCGGGACGACAAGCAGTGGCGGGTCGAAGGAATTGGGGAAGGCAAACCAGCGCAGACTATTGTCAGCCAGTACATCGGCGACCTCCATGATCTGGTCGGTTACGAGATCGTCGCCGATCATCCAAGCGACCTTTCGGCGCTCGGGCTTGATCAACCGCTGCTGACCCTGAGCCTCTTGGGCGAAGAGAATAGGCCAATCGGTACCGTCTTGCTGGGCAGCCGTCCTGGAGATTCACCGAAGAAAGAGTACACGGCGATGACCGAAGGCGGAGAGACGGTCTTCCTGGTTCGCGACTACCTGTTCACCCGGCTCGATAAACAACCGCAGGACTTTGTCGAGAAGCCGCCAGCGTCACCCGCTCTAGGGACGCCGGCCGCGCAGCTGAATCCTGGCGCTGAGGAACCTGGGGACGAGCCCATGGGCGACGAGCCGATGGGTGGATCCGATCCGGGTGACGAGCCTCCCGGTGGCGAACAGGACTAGCCCTCGTGAATCGTGCTGGTGAGCCGTGCTCGTTCAGGCTGAGACCAAGCGCGAGCCACACCACCGAGGCTCGGTTTCTTGGTCAGGATGAGGGTGTAAGCTCCTCCAACCCCCGCAGCAGCGCCGCGATCTCTTCGTCCGTACCGACACTGATGCGCAACGCGTCGCGCAGTTCTGGTGTGGGAAAATAGCGAACGAGAATTCCTTTACTCTTCAGTCCGAGATACGTGCGTTCCTGGTCTTGGCCGGGGCGTCGTGCCAAGACGAAATTCGACTGGCTCGGCAAAACGGAGAAGCCTCGTTCCCGCAGCCCTCGGATCAGGTCGGACCGCGTACGACGAATACGAGCCACATTGGCCTGCATCCAGGCGTAATCTTCCAGGGCGGCGGTTGCGGCGACGATGCTGAGGCGGCTGACGTTGTACGAATCTTTGACCTTGAGGAGTTCGGCGATGATGCCGGGTGCTCCGAACGCCAGCCCGATGCGCATACCGGCAAGCGAGAAGGATTTGGAAAACGTACGCAACACGATGACGTTGTCGAACTCCCGCACCAGCGCTAAAGCCGTCGTCTCGGCAAAGTCCGCGTACGCTTCGTCCACCACGAGCAGTCCGGCGACCGTCCGTGCCAGGCCGCGAATCAGTTCGGTTGTGACCGGAGTGCCAGACGGCGAATTCGGGTGACAGACAAACGTGACCCGGCCATGCGCCTCGGCCAAGCCGGGTGGAAGTGAGAAATCGTCCGGATAGGGGAGGTGAACCAGTTGCCCTTCCTGCAGTGTCACCAACGTGTCGTACAGGCTGTACGTGGGATACGGAAAGACGACACGGTCCCCGGCGCCAACGCATGCACGCAGGATCATACTCAGCAGCTCGTCAGATCCGTTGCCCACCAGAATGTGTTGGCGCTGCAAGCCGTACACGGCTGCAGCCCGGTCACGCAGCATGTTGGCCAGTGGGTCGGGATAGAGCCGCAAGTCTTCGTTGATGGCTAGACGGATCGCTGCGATCACGCGCGGGGATGGAGGATAGGGGTTCTCGTTGGTGTTCAGCTTGATGTAGCGGCGATCCTGGGGTTGCTCGCCGGGCACGTAACCGGCCATGGCGGCCACAACGGGGCGCGCGAGGGGGCGTTTCATCGTGAACTTTTGCTATCAGATTCGGAAGCTTCAGGACAACTGTTCTCGGAGGTCCGCTTTCCGTGAATTGCGTCAGCGCGCCAACCGCGGCACAATACGCCGTGTGTCCGCCGAACAGTTGATCGCGCTCGAAGCCGCACTGACGGAGCTGAGTACGCTCTACACGGTGGCTCGCGGCTTTGCCGCACTGCGACTGCGCGCGGAAGAGGACTTGCTGCCGCGCCTACTCGAGTTGGGGAGCAAGCTGCGCGGTCTGCTGCGAGCGGCGCAGCTTTCGGAGGATGCAATCGAGCGGGCGGCACAAGAGATCGTCAGGCTCCGTTCGTCGTGGCATTCGGAGCTCGATCAGCTGCACACATCGCCGGTCTACCAGGAAGCCCGGGCGGCATGGGACGCAGATCGCCAGGAAGATCTTGCGCGCCTGGTGCCGCTCATCTTCGCTGGGGTAGTGATCGTGCGTCCCGCCCCGGCACTCTTCTTCCCTGTCTCCGCATCGACCGGACGACGCCGGCCGGGGAGCAGCCCGTTTCTCCGTGCGGCCGAGTGCGCCGACCGGATTGTTCAGCTGCTCAGCGCCGGCATCGAACCAGAGGACCTCGGTGCGGAATGGTGGGAGCGCGAGCTGCGGCATGTGGCCTGCGCGGGCGATCCCGCCGCGTTGGACACACCGATCGCGCTGAAGTTGGCGGCGCCGAATGCCCGCATCACCGTGTTCGGTTCCGCCGATGAGCCCATGTTCCGTATCTTCACGTCACGGTTGCGTGCGGCGATGTCCGTCGTCTTGGCCGCCGAGGCCGCGGACGAATGGTGGCAGGCGTACGAGGAATCCTACGAATCGTTCTGTGAGGCGCTGAGAAGCGAGCTCGCAACTCGCGGCGTGTCCGCGTAAACGAGGGAGCGGGTGCGCGAGTCCGCGGTTTACCCGCTCACTCGCGCACCCACTCGGCTGCCGTTAGAACTGGTACGTCAGCTTGATTCCCGTTTCGTCGCGGCGACCGAGCCGGCCTCCGACGAACCATGGGTCGTTGCTGGGGGCTCTGCTCCCATACGTCATATAAAATTTCTGCTGAAATTGAATGATGAAATTGTTCGTATAGTAGTAGTCGAGGTTCCAGGCAACTTCATTGTTGTCGTTCACCGGATCCCAGGCGTCGGCAATAAACGGCACGAGCGTGCCGGACCGGTAGAAGGAAGTAGCGGCGAGAGTGACGAGGTGCTCCCAGCGGTGAATGATGTCGCCGCTGGGGTCCGGCGTGCCAGTCGCCAAGCAAGGCACCTCCGGCGTGCAGGCCCCGGCTTGCACGCGTTCCGTGATCCCTGCGTAAGGACCTGTCACCCAAGTTCCCAGTCCTTGGCTCTTGGAGCCTTTCCCGCTTGCCGGCGTGAAATAGGGTGTTTGGCTGGCACCGGAGTTGCCGCGGAGGTAGGTGACATTGCCCGGCAGATAACTCCAGAAGAACTGGCCAGTAATGAACCAGGTGGCCTTGTCGTTCAGCAAACGAATCCACGTTGGACGATCGAAGCCGATCATGCCGGCCCAAGTGTTGCGAACGTCATAGCCCTGCGTTGCCAGTGACTGCGAGGCGCCCACAAAAGCTGGCGGGAGTTTCTTGGGGTCGACCGTCTGGTATGGCTGGTCCGTGGCGAAGACGGTTTCCAGGCGCAAGACTGAGGAGGTGTAGTCGCCTTCGAAGTAGTTGGCGGTGAAGCCAAAGATGTGCTGGTAGGGGAATTCCGTCTTAGCTGTGACCAAGGCGGTCCCGACCCTGACGGGATGGCCCAGATCATCCAGGAAAGCAAACTGCCCGGCGTTGGTCGGAGCGTTCTGGTCCTGCGTTCCTTTGTATGGAGTCAAGTCTACCCGGTCGATCTTCACCCCGATCGGGTTGTTAGCGCCCACCTGACGCGTGCGGGCGAACAGGTAGTTGATGCTGAATTCGAAGCCCTGCGGTGTCACGGCGTGGAAGCGAGCACCGGCTTCACTGGCATCGAGCGGGTTACGTTTGTAGTCCCCCCTCCGGAGGCTCGTCCCCTGCATATTGAATAGAGTCGAGTAATACCCGGGGCCGACTTTTTGGACCTGCCCGTTGCGGATAGGATTTGGAAAGGGGACGGCCCAGGGCCGCGGTAGGAAGTCGAGCTTGGCATTTGGCTGGAAGTCGCCCGGGTTGTACACCGCTTCCACGAACGTGTTCGACAACGGTCCGAGCTGGCCGATGTCCCACAGACCTTTGCCAAGCCACAAGGGGATGCGGATGTTGTCCCACGACTCTTGTTGAACGTGCCAGGTTGTGTCCAGCGGGTTCCAGATGTCCATCAGCCTGAACTGGTCGCTTTCGCCCCAGATCACTTGCTGGCGGCCGAGGCGGAAGCTCAGCGGGGCATCCCTCAGCTTCAAGTCGATATAGGCTTCGCGTAGGGTGTTCTCCCACTTCAGGTCAGAACGCGCGGCGCTATTGAGGCGGCTGTAGCCCCCCTGCTTCAGCTTCCCATCGGGGCCGAGGGTCCCCATTTCGTTTCCGTTGATCGGGCCCCCGACGATGTCGTCCAGCCGCTCCTGGCCGACCTGCAGGTCAGTCGGGGCGATGTCGTAGAAACCGTCGTAGCCGCCACGATAGAGTATGTAGAGCTTGGATCGTTCTATGAAGGGGATGTCGAATTTGTCGACCCAGCGCCCCTTTTTCAACCAGTCCCAGTCCACCCGCAGGCGCATGGTGTTGCGGTTTTGCACAAACTGGTACTTGTAAATTTCAGGATGTCGAACGAGGTTTTGGGTCTCCACATTGCCGGAAATTTCCAGGTCGCCATACTTGGTTATCGCTCGGGCCGGCGCGCCCAGAGCGGCAATCATCAGCACCGCCAGCAACGCAGCTATAACGGTCGCGTGCCACCGGAGAACGCTTCCACACCTTGCCTCGCGCATTGCACCCCTCCTTGCTTGCATCGACGGCTTCCCGCTGCATGTGAGCTGCGGCGTTCATACTAGAAAACACAGGAAAATGGCAAGGCCAAAAATGGTGAGCTTGGCTTATGGCTCTTGGCCTATGGTTTGAGCCAGGAGAGGAACCATCAACCATATGCCATCAGCCATTCGCCGTCTCTTGGACGCGTTGACTTGGTCGGGATGCCCTGTTAGGCCGAGGCACGGTACCCCATGTCGACAGTTCGAACGCGTTTTGCTCCCAGCCCCACGGGATATCTGCACATCGGCGGCGCCCGCACGGCGCTCTTCAGCTACTTGTTTGCCCGGCACCACGGCGGCAAGTTCATCCTGCGTATCGAAGACACCGATCGCGAGCGCTCGACCCAGGAGTCTATCCGCGCCATTGTTGATGCGCTGACCTGGCTCCGTCTCGAATGGGATGAGGGGCCGTTCTTCCAAAGTCAGCGGACCGAGTTGTATCGCGAGCGTGCCGAGCAACTGCTGCGCGAGGGGAAGGCCTACCGCTGCTACTGTCCGCCGGAAATGCTGGAGACGAAACGCAAGGTGGCCATGCAATCGGGCCGGAAGCCGATGTATGACCGCACCTGCCGCAACCTGCGGGCGCCAGCGGGCGACCAGCCGTATGCGTTGCGTTTCAGGGCCCCCTTGGAGGGTGAGACCATCGTCCGCGATTTGGTCAAAGGCCACGTCATTTTTCAGAATCGTGAACTGGACGATCTCATCCTGGTCCGCTCCGATGGAACTCCCACATACAACTTTTGCGCCGTCGTCGATGACGCGGAGATGGCGATTACCCACATCATCCGCGGCGAGGATCACCTCACGAATACGCCGAAACAGATCCAGCTCTATTACGCGCTCGGCTACACGGAACCCGGCTTCGCGCACATCCCGCTGATTCTCGGGCTGGACCGTGCCCGCTTGAGCAAACGGCACGGTGCCACATCGGTGATGGCGTATCGAGACATGGGCTATGTGCCTGATGCGCTGGTGAATTATCTGGTGCGTCTCGGTTGGTCACACGGCGATCAGGAAGTGTTTTCGCGCGCCGAGCTGGTCGAGAAGTTTTCGCTCGAGAACGTCGGTAAATCGGCCGGCGTGTACAACGCCGAGAAGGCTGAGTGGCTGAATTTCCAGTACCTCAAGTTGATGCCGGCGCAGGAGCTGGTCGAGGCCGTGAAACCCTTCATTGCCCAGAAGGGATACATGATTCCGGGTGACGACGGATGGCTGGCGCGCATGGTCGTGACCCTGCAAGAGCGGGCGAAGACGGTGGTGGAGCTGGTGGATATTGCTCATTTCTACCTGAGCCCGACCATCACCATCGATCCCGCCGCCGCCCGCAAATTTTTGAAGCCGGCGGTTCTTGAGCCGCTGCGTGGGTTGCGTGCGGCGCTGGCCGAAGTGGCGCAGTGGAAGGTGGAGACGATCCAGAGTGCCTTTGAAGCGGTGATCGGCCGGGTCGGGCTTTCGCTGGGGCAGATCGCGCAGCCGGTCCGAGTGGCGATGACCGGCGGGACCTCCAGTCCTGGTATCTTCGAGGTGCTTGATGTACTCGGCAAGGAGCGCTCGCTCGGGCGGCTCGACCGCGCCATCGAACGGATAGCCGACGCTGCCAACTCGGCGCCGGCATCCGTGCAAGCGGCCGGGAGGCAGTGACGCTGCCTTGACATCATCGGCGGGGCTCCGTAATCTAACCGCCGATCTGGATATTGAGGAGTCGGCTAATTGGTAAGCCACCTGACTCTGGATCAGGCGATTGTAGGTTCGAGTCCTACCTCCTCAGCTGGGTGATTGCGGATTGCGGAATTCAGATTGCGGATTATCCGCAATCCGCAATCATAGAATCTGCAATCGAGTGGTCCCATCGTCTAGTGGTTAGGACGCCGGCCTCTCACGTCGGTAGCAGGGGTTCGAATCCCCTTGGGACCATTTCAGAACCCCCGCAATATCCGGCACTTGCGCACTGCCTGTTACCGCGCCCACCCGCCGCGGTAACACTTCGCCGCCCGCATCACCGAACAGCGTCCGATCCAGACCTGCGAAGTGCCGGAGCTCACTCTCGACTTCACCGGCCATCCACCGCCCATAATGGCGCCGCAAGGTCGCGTAACTCACCCCGGTTTGTTGCTCCAACCACGCCGGTTTGACGCCGGCGAGCAATGCCGTCGTGACGAAGGTATCCTTCGTGCAGTACAGGCCGCGCTGCCGGATCCCGAGCGCCCGCAAACCGTCGTACCAGTGTGTCGAGAACGCCTGCTGATCGAGTGGCCGCCCGGCAATGTTCAGGAGCACGGGCATCTCGGGCGTCACGTGGAGAGGCCGGATCTCGTTGAGCAACCCCGCGGTGGCCGGGAACAATTCGACGGTCCGGCGGGCGCTGCGCGTCTTCGGCCGGTTGATTTGCCCTAAGTGCCGTGACCGCCGAATATAGAGGCGTCCTGCTCCGAGATCGCAGTCACCGTCGAGCAGTCCGGTGGCCTCGGACGGCCGCAACCCGGACCAAAACAACAGATGCACGAAGGCATGAAACGGGGGATAGGGCCGCATCACGTACCCCGTCGCTGTGCCGGGGGCACGGCAGCGGAAGCGATGCGTGCGGAACCAGCCAACAATTGCGTCTCGCTCCTCGGCCGTAAACGGATCGGCTTCTGGGAAATCCCATTCCGGCCATTTCAGCCGTGGGTAGACGCCGAGTGCGACGACGCCGTCCTCGGCCGCATCCCGCAGGAACGCCCGCCAACTCCCGGCGAGAATATTGCGCACGTACTTCACCGAGAGCCCGCGCGATAGCAGCTCGGCTTGCACGGCGCGCGTGTCCGACGGCTGTAGATTCTCGAGCACCACGTGCCCGATCAGCGGCACGACGTACCGCCGCAGGTGTCGCCGATAGTCGCGCAGCTGCGCCTTGCGGACCACCGGCTCCTGCGTTGCGAGCCACCGCTCGACCTGCTCGCTGACGGTCATTCCGGTTCGCTTGTCCGGCTCTGCAGCAGGCACAGCGGCTTGCACCGTCTGGTCCGGGACATGACCCAGAATGGCGTCAATCTCCTGCAACGTGCGGCCCGCTGCGAGCGCAGCGCCAACGAGGTCGGCCAGGCGACGTACTGCCTGGTGATTCTCCGGGGTGTCGCGTTTGCCCGTAGCACGAGCGATCTGCTGCCGCTGACCCTCTGGCCCAAGCGCCCGAAAGCGCAGCCGAAGCCAGCCGTCGTGGCGTTCAACCGAGCAGCCGCTCAAAGCTCGCTGTTGCTTGTTCGACATCAATGCCTTTATGGGCCTTTGCCGGCAGCGACCCTTCTCCGTTTTCTACCATCGCTGCCGCCGAACAGCGAATCGTTGGCCCCTCGATTAGCTCCACGATTGCGTCCCATTTGAACACCAACTCCCGGCGGCGGCCCAGCGGTCGAAAATAGTGCACGCCGAGCTTCACGACGCCTCGGGCTACCATCTTGCGAATGGCGTCGACGGTCCAGGGTGTCACCTCGGCAAGCTGCTGAATGCTCAGATACGGGCGCACGTTGCCGGCGGCGGCCGGAGCCGCGCCGGTCGGCAGGCGTTTGGGCTCGGCGATGTGCCTGCGTCCGGACTCGCCTCTCATGGCAGCTCCGTGAGAAAGCGGCCACCGCTCACGATCACGCCATTGTGGATCCGCCGCTTGCAATTCGGCGTACATGAGAACAGCGCGAGCGTCTCGCGCCGCGCCGTCAATGGCGGCCGATTGCTATTGATCTGCCCCACAATGTCAGTCCGCCCGATCCCGACCGGATCCCAGAGCCCGAGCGATCCGGCCGCGCGTGAGCCGGTGGAGCCCGCCGTCTTGAGGAGCCTCCGGCTGCGCTGCCCGTTCCGACGGGTCTCCGCGGAGGCGTTGCGCTCCAACTCGCACCATTGCCGCGCCGCGCTCATGCTAAGGGGCCTCCTCAATGGATCGGCCCTTGCGCTCCAGCCAACAGCGCGCGCAGGTCACCTTCGGATTTTCGGAGTACCATTGGGCAAGATCAGGGTCGGCCACGTGCGGGCAGGGTGGCGAAGTCGTCACTTGAGGGTTTTGCCGAGAGAAAGAGTCACGGGGCAGGCGGTCAGGTGGCGAACTTGTCACTTGAGAGTCTTCGTCAGAGGTGGAGGTCGGAAGAGAGGGGAAAAAGGCCTGTCCTGTCCCTATACGCGCACGCGCGAGTGACAAGTTCGACGCCTCTTCAGAAACGGTTATCTGACGGGCCACTTCCGGCGCTCGATCGCGCGCATCGTTGCGATCTGCCGGTGACACGTTCGACACTGCCTCAGCAACCAGGGCGCGCGCGCGCTCGTACACGCTTCCGCCCGTCATACCGCGGCCCTCGTGATGCCCAGCACCGCCGCGGCGTCCGCGATCTGTTGGCGTACCGCTTCGCGCTGCGCCCGCTCCCTGGCGGCGCGCTCGGCAAAGATGCGATGCACCTGGGCGTTGACACGCCAGTGGGTCGGCTGCTTGCCAATGCCGTCGAGGGGAGTCACCCAGCCAGCCAGCGTCAGCGATTCCAGCGCCGAGCACAGCCCGGGTCGATCCTCCTGCAGCTCATGGCAGGCGCGGCCGATCTCTCGCGCCGTGATACGGCCCTTGTTGTGCGCGAGAATGTAGCCGGCGATCCAGCGGGCATGCCTCATGTGCGCGTGCCCGAGCACCTCACTGTAAAACCTGATGGCGTGCGGCAGCAGGTAGTCGAGCATGAAGCGCGCGGTTTTCTTGGCCGTTTCACCCCCGATGACCGGGTTACCGTCTGGCGATTCGATCAGGTGAAATGTGAGTAACAGCCGAGCATAGATGCCGGGCCACTTTGAGAGGTGCGCACGCAGCGGGCTTGAGACATCGGGCAGGATCTGAACTCTTCGTACTGTCTCCTCGACGGCTTCACGCTCAAGGTGCGCGGCGTTCGAAAGCGTGAAGACGCAGCGCTCAGCCGGCACGGGGAGGTCGACGAGTCGAAAGATCGTATCGTGGTAGGCGCGGCCCGCGCGGTCGTCTGGCTCACGGTCTTCGCCCCGTACGGATGTCCGCGCGAGTCCGATGATGAAGCGCTGCAGCAGGCCGTCATCTGTAAGTTTGGGAGCAATCCTTCGGATGGGTTCGGGCTGAATGCCGCCCACGATGCAAACCGACCAGTTATCCACAAGCATGCGACCGCGGCGCACGCGGTCGACCGGCTGCGCCCCACCATTCCAGGCCTCAAGCCACAGCGCACGATCCCGCCCCCCCTGTGCGCGATACTGGTCAAAAGAGCCCAGCCAGCCCGTGAGCTCATCCGCATGGAGGAGCACGCCGTGCGGGTTGTCGTGCAAGATCTCGCTCGCCGCCTCGATCGTGCAGTCGGCCACGAGCAAGCGCCGCAACAGCGGGCGCCGTGGCTCCTCCGGAGGATACCCCGCCTCCTGGTTTTTCACGTACTGGTCAATTTTGCGGAGATATACCTTGTGCGCAATCTCGTATCGTTGGAGCGCCTGGCGGTCACTCTCGAAATAGCGCGCCTCAGCGTCCGCGAGCGGCCGCAGCGCCGCGCGTTGCGCAGGCGATTTGTGATCACCCGAATGGGCCACAACGGCACCCCACAGCCGCGCGCTCTCGTTCCAGCCGGTGTCATGCTGCCGAGGCTGCACCACGAATCGATCGTCAATGGCGGCTGCTGCCATGATCACCGCAGGCAACGCAACAGTGATCGGATCGCAGCCCAGCCGCGCCGCCGTATCCGCAGCAAAGCCGGCGATGACGGACGGGAGCGTGTCGAGCGGCAACTCGGGCGACCCGGCCAACGTTGCATCACCGAAGACGTCGAGCGGCGTGATGTCTTCGATTGCCCCGGTGATGACCCGCGCCACAGCCTGCAGACCGCAATGTGCCGCCATGTCGTTGAAGTCGGTAGCACCGGGCGGCCGATCGACGCCGAAGTCGGGAACCGCTACCGGACCATCGACGGCACGCGCCGCCTTTGTCGCGTAGGTGAGCCCCGGATTACCCGCTGTTTCCGTATCGTCATCCGCGCAGACGATCAGATGCAGCCCAGGGAAACCCCTATGTACAGCGACCGCCACGGGCGTCAGATTGCCCGCGTTGCAAGCGATCACTACCGGGTAGTCGGTCGCCTCGTGTATCGTCGCGCCAGTGGCAAATCCCTCGGCGATGCACGCCACCGGAACGCCGGCGAGGGAGCCGATCACAAAATAACAACCCCTCACCCGGCCACCGGGCAGGAAACGCTTGTCGCCCTCAGGGCCGATGGACTGCAGCGAATGCAGCCCGCCTTCCGCCGACAACGGCATAATCAACCGCCCGTCGCTCACGCGCAGACCGTGCGGCTTCACGCGCTTGTGCACGAGATAGGGATGATTGTCGGCCGCCTCGCTCGCCGCGTTCCAGATCGCCGTGGCTTTCTTCCTCGCTTCGCTCTGCCGCCGGCGTTCCTCTTGCTCACGGACCCGCCGCATAGCGGCAACTCGTGCGCGCTGAGTGGACTCCTCGGCCTTGGTTAGGGGGCGGCCAATGTCGGCCCGCCAAGATCTTGAAAGCCCGGTACGCCAGTCGCCAAAGGAGCCGGCCGGGACGCCATCCAGATACAGAACGTACCAGCCGGCATCATGACCGGGGGTGCCGTTCGAAGAAAACCGGTGCAGCTTGCCGTCGCCAACGATGGCGGCAGGCGGCTCAATGCCAGCGGCCGCAATCGCGTCCCGGAATTGGGTCTCCGCGGCCTCCGAGAATCGCTCAGCTCGTGTGTCCGCTATCTGCACGTGCCCCTACCACTCCGCGGCGCCGTGTGCTCTGTGGCGTACCGCTCTGCTGTCTCGCGGGTGTACGCCACCCAGTGTGATCGCGCCGATGATCAGCTGTTTGCGCCTGAACAGGGGCAGACGTGATACCGGCGATGCGCCACCCGAGGCTCACTGGTTTGGGGAACGCGCCCTGGGTCACGCGAGGATAGATCGTGCTGCGCGACAGCCCGGTGCTGGTCTTGATGGCGGGAAGTCTCCGTATCGTGTGCGACATCTTCAAACCTGCTCAAGCGAGCTTGGATTCGATGAGACACACCGTATTTGAGCGATCTGGGCGGTGAAACGGTCAGCCGCATTGCGCCGTTGCGAATGGTCTGACAATAAAATCAACGGCTTGGGATGGCGCGCGAAGTGGCCAGCCGTGACGAGTGGGGGAAAATTTCCAGAGGGAAACGCTGCGAAAACAGCGGGATAGCCAGGCGGGATGCTGGGCGAAAAGATTCCGCCCAACTTTGTTAATCATGTAGAGTTCATTCTACAATGGTCCTCGAATCTGCACAGTGTATCCGCCCACCACGCGCTTTCCTTCCATCTGCACGATGTCGAACTGCGGTCGTGGCCCCGGCGGCAGCTTCTTGATCGTACCGATGTGGATCACCGCGAAGGCCGACTTCCCGGCCGCGATCAGGATCTCCGGCAATTCGCTGCGCCGGTGCTTGTCCGGAGAAAGGCGATAAACATGGGACGGCTCGACCTTCACTTTGCGGCCACATCCTGCGTCGATCTCCGTAGGAAGCAGTTTAAGCGCTCCGGCATCGGTCGGCGATTCGCGCGCCGGCACACCTGCAAGTCCAACCACC
The DNA here is from genome assembly GCA_044450645.1 of Binatia bacterium. Lineage (GTDB taxonomy): Bacteria > Desulfobacterota > Binatia > HRBIN30 > HRBIN30 > JAGDMS01. The sequence continues at coordinate 12,494 of JBIOJG010000064.1, read as the reverse complement.
AGTTCCACGCCGTCGGGCAGCCCGCCCCAGTGCGTCAGCACACGGAATAGCGTGTCGTGCCGGTGCGGATTATGGATTCCAAGGACAATTGGTTCGCTCATGGCATCACCGTCAGATTCTTCTGCGTTGCGTTGTTGAAGTTGACCACCAGGTCGGCGACGTGGAAAGTTCCGCTAGCGTTCAGCACGTCCTCATCGCACGTGGTGATCGCCAGCATGCAGGAATGTCGCGCCGCAGACATGGGAACCGGCCAATCCCACTCGACCACTGCGGTGTGCCCGGGCTCCAGGTCGCCGGCGTTTATAGCAGTGCCCACAGGCGTCCAGTTCGCCGCCGATGGATCGGCCAAGAAGGGTTTGGGGGAGTTCCAAAAGTCCGCGGGCAGGTCGGGCAGACCCATACTGGCACTGGCGAAGAATGCGCGGACCAGAACGTTGGTGGCTTTCAATGGTCCACGATTGTGGACTTGAACGTAGAGACGATTCGTCTGGCCGCGCAGCGGATTCTGATGCTCCACCATATTGGCGAGCGCAATGTCGTCCGTGACTGGTGCGCGTGTTTGGAATGGCGGCGCGTCTACCTTGATGTCCACGCTTTGCCACCACCACAAAAGGTTGCCGGGCGCGAAAGGATCCGGGATGTTAGTCGGTGCCGGGCCGCGCCCGTCGTCGAGAATATGATCGCGCATGAAAATGTCCACCATGGGTTGCGCGAATGCGTCGATCGATCGCTCCCAGGCGCCGCGCCCGTAGGTGGCGGCACGGATCAAGCGCGACGGCTGGTGAATGGTCAGGTGATAGACCGGCGAGTTCGGCAGTCCTTGATCCCACAAATCCCACTGGCCGGCGCCCGAGTCCCAACGGAAGACGCTGGTATCCGCGCCGCAAAAGACTACGTTATCGTTGGTCGGATCGATGGCCAGAGCATTCACCGGATTGGCCTGGGCCAAGCCCGTCGAGCGGGTGATCCAGGTCCCACTGCCGGCGGGCAGGAAATAGACGTGGTCTTCGGAGAAGATGCCCGGCTCGACCGGCTGCAGGACCGAAGAAAAACTCACCCACACCGATCCCGTCGAGTCGATCGCTAGGCTGGAAATGTACATGTTGGCTGGCAACGGCGCGCCGGTCACATCCGTGGGAGTAACGTTCGGCACGCTCCAATCGGCTCCGGTACGTTGCACGCGATAAACGTGGCCATTGGCCGTCCCCACGTAGAGGATGTCGGAGTTCGTTGGATGAATGGCGATCGCAGTGAGGTTGCCGCTCAGCGTGTCCGTCGCGGGTGCAAAGCTGTTGGCGTGATCCTGGCTTCGCAAGAGCACGTTGGAGCCGGCGTAACACACTCCCGCATTGGCCGCGTCCGTTACAAACGGTGGATTCCATTCGGCCGGGCCGGGAATCGGATAGCTGCTCGGAAAAGTTCTCCCTCCGTCGGCGGAAACGTAGATGACTCCGTAGGAGACGTAGTACAACCACGAAGGATCGTTCGGATCGAACTCCACGCAGGTGCCGTCGCCACCCATGCCGGGCAAGCTTTGTCCCGGCCAATAGGTGACCAGCCAGGCTGGCGCGGCTGTGCCTAATGCTCCACCGTTATCTTGGAATGCGCCTCCCACCAGCGCGGCCCATTGTGGATGGTTGGCCACGTGGTAAAGCTGCATCACCGACAAGCCGTGGTTTCGATGGTCCCAGGTGACGCCAAGATCGCCGGAATACATCACGCCTCCATCGCAGCCGGCATAAATCTTGTTGGTATTCGATGGAGCGAAGACCATCGCGTGATGGTCCATGTGGAAGTACACCGGCCCGCCGGTAACGTGGGTCCAAGGGGCGTCGCCGGTGAGCGTTTGGAAGAGCTGGTTGATGCCCATGAAGACGATGTTGGGATTGTCCGGATGCACAGCGACGTAGAGCATCGCGAACGTTCCGTAGATCGGGCTGTAGGCGGGCAATGCCACAGGATCCCAATGCCCGCCGCCGTTAATGCTCTTGGCGATGCCGGCAAGGGGCGTAGATCCACCGTAAGGAGCGCCGAAAGCCGCCCAGATATTCTGCGGATGATTGGCGCTCTGTCCGAGCGCAATTCGTCCGATACTACCGGGAAAGGCCGCACTGCTCATCGGCGTCCAGAACCACACGCCGCCCGAGACCGTGCCGCTGAATAATCCTTGGCCGTAGATTCCCGCGATCAATTGCAGGCTGCCTCCGCTGCCCAGCAAGATCAGGTCGCTGACCGATCCGGGATGAATCTGATTCCAGCCTGTGCCGCCGCTGGTGCTTTCATAAACGCCGGTATCGCAGGACAGAAACATATGGTTGGCGGGGTCGGCGGGGTCGAAGAGGATACGCGTAATGTTGGCATGGTCGAAGGTTGCGGCGGCCAGCGATGTCCAGGTATCCCCTGAGTCGTTGGAGTAGAGCACGCCTTGTCCGAAGCTGTGGTACAAGTTGCCTTCGGCGTATTCTCCTGTGCCGGCAAAGATGCGGTTCGGAGCGTTGGGATCGATGGCCAGAGCTCCGATCGACAGACTGACCGCATCGTCCGTTCGGGCCGACCAAGTGACGCCGCCATTCGTACTCCGCCAGACGCCACCGTTCACCGCGCCCGCATAAACGCGGTTGGCGTCGTTTGGATCCACGGCCAGGCTCAGGATTCGTCCGGTGTTCGCGGGCAGTGAGGCCGATGGGTCCCCGGCAACGACCGGTGCTGGACCCATCGGGGTCCAATTCGTTCCACCCGGAACGGGCAGGGAATAGAACACCGACCCACCCTTGGGCAGCCGGATCGGCGGATGCCGTGCCTGTTGCTGTTCGCGCAAAGCGTTGAGGGAACGCATGCGCGCCGCGATCATTCCCTGTGGTACGTAGCCGATGTGCGCGAAGCGCCGCTCAAAATCCGCCAAGTTGCGCCAATAACCCAGGCCCATGTCTTCCTCTTGCTCCTGGCGCGTGGGGCGCTTGCGTGCGTGGATCTCGATCGAGACAGTATCTCGTTGATCGCCGCAGGACACGGTCAACGCATGGCGTCCGGGCTTTATGCCATAGGTCGCAATTCGCACGACGAACCGGCCCTTCAACGGACGTACGCCGCTCGGCACGGGATGACCTTGCAGCACTTGTTCGATGCGTGCAGACTTGCCGCCGATTCGAATTTCCGCGGGGCAGTCAGTCCAACCAGTCCCGTAAAGCAAGAACGACTGGGCCTCAACGACGGTTGCGGGAACGATCCGAATTTCGATTTTGCTCATGTATCACCACCAAGGCTAATGAATATTATTGAAATGCGGCGGTGTCCTCCGTCGCAATCAAAACTAGCCTAGAATTTTACAGGGCATTTGTACACCGTTTGTTACTTCTTCATGTGTTTGCGGATGGTGTCGGCGCTGCGGCGGGCAGCGATGTTCTGCTTCGCAATCTGCTGCGCGTACCACACGTCGGACATATTGCGGCGGCGCCTCTTCAAGTCCCGGTAGGCCTTCTGCCAGCGTTCGTAAGTCGCCTGAGTATCCAGCTTCCGCGCTTCGCGCCTGGCGTTGCTTGGTGTGTAGCGAGGGTCGGCGGTGGTCGCAGAATCTACGAGTTGGCGGACCATGGCACCGTCAACCGAATATTCGCCGTCGCGATAGCCGACCAGTTCCGCCAGCGGCGTCGCGTTGTTGGCGACAACCAATGCCAAGTCGCCATCGGCCCGCAGGCCGAGCATCTGGCTGCGCTTGTCACCGCGTGCGATACCGATGTTCAGCAAGCCGGCATCGGCAGGATGCTGATCGCTACGCCGCAAACCGAGGCTCCTAGCGACGAATCCGCATACGGCATCGGCATTGCACCGCCATTGCTTCTGGCCCTCGGCGGAAACGGGCACGCGGTTGATGTCACTCCGCTTGTCGCACACGATGAACGTTGACGGGCCGCGCGGCCCTACGGGCACCGTATGCACTGGCATGACGCATTCCCGCTCGCAGCCCGGACATACCACGCTGGCGGCTGGGCGCGCTTTCGTAAGCAACTTCTGCGACTTCATGGCCGCGACGGCTGCCGCAGGCCACCGACTCAATTCCTCGCCACTGACAAGCACTGCGCCGCCTTGCGCCGCGCCCGCGCGCGCGAGCAACTCGATCAGTGCAGCTTCTGGCGTCATGCCTCGGTGGTGTCAAGCGCCTTGGCTGGTTCCTTGGGTTCGATCCCTGAGGCGTTCAGCATGTCGCGCAGCTTCAGGTCCAGCTGGTCGTATTTGAGCGAACAGGAGTTGGGATGCGTGATGCGGATCGTTACCGCCTTCGGCGGCTTGTTGCCATCCACCACGACCGAAGCCGTAAGCTCCACCTGCGTGACGTTGTACAGGTGCAGCGGCAGGGACTTGCCTATCTTGTCCAGCAACTCGTACACCGCCTCGGGATTGCCGGACACATCGGCTTCCAGCGTGATCCGGTCGCCTTTCTTGACTTTGGATGACAGCCGCAGCTTCTTCACCGCCACGTTCTGAATGCCGCTGCCCGCGTCGAAGACGAAATTGAAACTTTTCTGCCGCAGCGGATCCAGGTCATAGATGCGCCCATCCTTTGGATCGGGCGGCAGCTCGGGGAGCTTGAGAATCGCCGTGGCGAACATGCCCTGCAACGGTTCAGTGGCCTTGTACGCGCCGTGGAAATTCAGGTCGAGCGAACCCTCCTTCTGCGAGTAGACATAGATCACCTCGAAGGCCGGATTGTGCGGCCTGCGACCAAACTGACCACCCACCCACTCGATGCTCTGCTGCGAATAGTCCTCGGGATAGGCAAAGAAGTAATCCAGGTCGCCACGGCGGAAGGGCTCCACCACGCAGTTATTGCCCCGGCCCTCGGTGTGATGGAAGTAGTTGCGGATCAGGCCGGTCAGTTCTTCAATGCTGGCGTCGTCCACCGCGGCCGGCTGGTGCGGCAGGTTCTTGCGCTTGCGCCAGTACGGGAGGGTGTCCGCGTGATAGAAAAGAGTCGCCCCTTTCCAAAATTGATTGTGGTCGAGGAAGGTGACCATCGCTCGCTCGAAATGGTTGGACAGCGCGGCGAGTTTTTCGACGAAACTCGTGCGCGCGTGCGGGTCGTTCGCCAGGTGCCATTCCGCCTCGTCGATGATCGCTCGGAAGCCCTTCTCGCAGCTCATCTCGAAGATTTCTTGGAACTCGGCGTCCAGCGCGTTGCGCTGGCTATCAGGTAGCTCCAGCCACGCCGCGAACAACGCACCCGGTTGGGTCTCCTTCATGACCAAGAAGTCCAGATCGACGAATAGCCCCCTGGCCTGGAAATAGCGGGCGAGTAGGGCATTCGGCATCTGCCGGAAGAAGTCCTTTGTTGAGTAATGCCGGGTCATGCGTTCCCTCCGTGGCGTGAGGCGGAATCCGCGCCGTCGGACAATGTGGGACTGCACTGTACATTACAGCATATCCGCAGTACATCCGCCGCATCAGGGACGCGCACGGCCACAGGCAAGACCAGCACGCTGGCCTTTTGCACCGAACCGGGCCTGAAGAAGGCGCTGCGCACCGTATTCCGTGGACAAAATTGGCTGCTTGAGGTGCTTCAATGGGGCCGCGGCTGTTCAGCCGCGGATAGATCGGGCGGCGCGACAAGCACAACAACGAGTATATGCGCTTCAATGGGGCCGCGGCTGTTCAGCCGCGGATAGATGGGGTTTACTGGTCGGGTGATACGCCAGCGGGAGTGGGCTTCAATGGGGCCGCGGCTGTTCAGCCGCGGATAGGATTCACAAGCGGTACGTGGCCGCAAGGGTTGCTGCGGGCTTCAATGGGGCCGCGGCTGTTCAGCCGCGGATAGATGCGCCTGCTACGCGGGCAGAGCACTTCGAACGTGAGCCTGCTTCAATGGGGCCGCGGCTGTTCAGCCGCGGATAGAGCTGGGGCATGCAGCGCGGGTTCTTTCTCATTCTTCGGGCTTCAATGGGGCCGCGGCTGTTCAGCCGCGGATAGCCGAGCGGGAAGCGTATTCGCTGGCGTGCGTTCTGCAGGCTTCAATGGGGCCGCGGCTGTTCAGCCGCGGATAGCTGGCGTCGGCGACGAGGTATCGGCGTTCGCGCCGGCGGCTTCAATGGGGCCGCGGCTGTTCAGCCGCGGATAGATGTACGCCGCGCTGTGGTTATTGGTGCCGTGATGAAGCTTCAATGGGGCCGCGGCTGTTCAGCCGCGGATAGCCGGCTGCGATGCTGAAAGTTACTGCCCCCGCAATCTGTGGCTTCAATGGGGCCGCGGCTGTTCAGCCGCGGATAGAAACGTGCCGGCGCGGCGCTATCTGCGCCATTTCAGGCTTCAATGGGGCCGCGGCTGTTCAGCCGCGGATAGGCAATCGCGACCACGGAGAGACCATGCGAGTGCGCGCTTCAATGGGGCCGCGGCTGTTCAGCCGCGGATAGCGATTCCGGCAGGCGGAACGCCGAGCGCATGCGTGCCGCTTCAATGGGGCCGCGGCTGTTCAGCCGCGGATAGCGCCCGGCACGTTGGGACCGATCGCTGCTACGAGATTAGCGCTTCAATGGGGCCGCGGCTGTTCAGCCGCGGATAGGATTCCGGGTCAGGGCCTCCATCTGGATCGCGTAGTTGCTTCAATGGGGCCGCGGCTGTTCAGCCGCGGATAGGTCCGCTGCGGTGATGCAGTCTCCGCCGGTGGAGAGCAGAGCTTCAATGGGGCCGCGGCTGTTCAGCCGCGGATAGGCCGGCGGGATTCCTCACTCACCCTATGCCCAACAACGCTTCAATGGGGCCGCGGCTGTTCAGCCGCGGATAGTGGCCACATTCGCTCGACCCAACCAGCGCCAAGATGAGCTTCAATGGGGCCGCGGCTGTTCAGCCGCGGATAGCTTTGCCGGCACCAGTGGCCTTGCGCGTGCCGTCTGGCTTCAATGGGGCCGCGGCTGTTCAGCCGCGGATAGTCGGCGGTAGCGCCGTCGGTGTCGATGAGCACATCGAAGCTTCAATGGGGCCGCGGCTGTTCAGCCGCGGATAGGCGGACAACGTGGAGGAGTTTCCCGGCGATCCACGCCGCTTCAATGGGGCCGCGGCTGTTCAGCCGCGGATAGCTGTGCGCCGCACTGACCGCAGCCGATGAACGGCGGGCTTCAATGGGGCCGCGGCTGTTCAGCCGCGGATAGATGACTCCGGCAGGAACCGGGATTCCAGTGAACATGCTTCAATGGGGCCGCGGCTGTTCAGCCGCGGATAGCCTTCGATGGTAACTGCCCGGTTTTCAAAGACCCAGAGCCCGATTTCCGAGCGGTTGGCGCACCGACACGGTGTCGAGGCTCGACGACTGTTTCCATTATCCGTAATGCGTCGATTTGACAATGCTTTTGGTCCGCGAGCGGTGCACGGGGAATTGCGATCGCCTGGCCGCTCGCGGCGTTCTCTATCATATGCGGGCGCTTCCGACATCATCACTCATCGCGTCTCGAAACCCGGATAGCGCAGCAGCTCGCCCGTGACCAGCCGCGCCAACAAACGTGCCTGGATCTCCAGGACGCGCCGGTAACTCACCCGATAACCGAACAGCGGATGCGTTACCAGGGTATCGATGCGTTGCTCGTAGGCTCGGATGAATCCCTTGCGCCCGGCGGGGGTCAGCGCCACCGCCTCGCCGACACGCATGAAGTCACTCGCCGTCACCATGCGGGTGTTGATGGCACTCAACACCGCCGAATCCGCAATCAACGGCCGAAAGCCTTCCATCAGGTCCAGCGCCAGTGCCGGCCGCCCGAAACGTGGCTGGTGATAGAAGCCGATGAACGGGTCGAACCCGATGCTGTGGCAGACAATCGTCAGGTCCTTGCTCAACAAGGCGTAACCCAAAGACAGAAGGGCATTCACCGGATCGCGAGGTGGACGGCGGTTGCGCCCCTGAAAATCGAAGCCTGGCAGCGTCTCGCCATCCTCTGTGTCGACCTTCAGCATGCCGCCGAAGTGCTCGAAGTAAAAGCGCGCTGCGCTGCCCTCAATGCCGAGAAGCTCATCCATTTCTTCCGCCGCAGCCGCCTGTTGGGCCAGGTGTTTCAGGCGCTGCAACGCCAGCGCCGGCGGTTCGATGTGATTGCGCTGTAGCAGCGTGCGCTGGTTGCGGATCTTGTTCGCCACGATGTCGCGGGCGACGCGCAAGCCGAAGGCTGGATTCTCGGCGCGCCGGAACTGCTCGCGGCGCAAGAACACATTCTTCAGCCCCAACCCCTGGGTCGTTCCGTAGAACCATCCGCCGAACGAGAAATGCGTGATGGGCTTCTCTGCCCAACACAAGCCTTGCACGGCCGCCGCGCTGAGCGAGATGTTGCCGAACACGTTCAGCTGCGAGATCTCGTTGAGGCGCGCTTCCTGCAGCAGCTTCTTCTTGTCTCTGACCTGCAGCACCTCGCCGGACTTGCCGACGGAAAGGCCGTGACCTGTGACGTACAGTGGCCGGAGGTCGTCGCGCGCGGGGACGAGACGGCGAACCTCGTCCGGAGCGTGGGCCATGTGAGGCAAGGCGGCATCGCTCTCGTCCGTGTCGGACGGGAACAACGCCAGTTGCTGCGTGATTGCTCCATCCGCCGGCAGCCACATCGACACTGCCGTCTCATCCGGCAGGCAGATGCATACCAGGGAGCAGCGCGGGCACTTGGGGCTGTCCACCAGCGGTGGTGGGATACGGCCCGACGCAGCGAGCGAGCGTGCTTCGGCAACCGCACGCAGGGTATCCTGCACCAGCGCGTCATCGATCGGGACGCGCACGCGCTGTTTGGTCGTGTCGTAGTAGACCACCGCTTCGTCGCAGGCATAGCCGTTGTCACGCAGGATGAGCGCCTGGGCGCAGAGCTGGGCGCGATCAGCGGGCCAGGCCTCGGGGCCGTCGTCACCGTCGCGCGGCGCGCCACGCTTGTAATCGACGGGGCTCACCGCACCGCCTGTCTCCGTGCCCGTGGCACCTTCGACGAGATCGATCTTGGCTATGAGCTTGTGCGTCTCACTTGCCAGCTCAACAGATCGGGAGTGGACCGTTTCGCCCGCGGCCTCGGCCGCGGGCGGCAGCGGGTCCGCCTTGCGTTCGAGCTTCTCGTGGCGCAGGGCGCCCTCGACGGTATCGGCACTGTGCGCAAAGACGCCTTCGACCCATTCATAGAAGAACAGGCGCGGGCAGTAGACGAACTCGTTCAGCATGCGGGCCGGCAGGTATTCAGGCACTTCGACGACACGCCGCTGGTGCGCACGGCGCGGGGCCCGGCGATCCGTCTTGAAATCGGGTGTTGGAGGAACGATCTCTTTCGCGCTGTCGTTCATGGCTTTCTCCCTCTAGCGTCAGGGGCTTTGCCCAGAATGGTTGCTCCGCGATCTGGTGCTATAGGCTTCTAGCCGGCGGCCGGTCGTCCGCCCCTTTGTTCCTCCGAGTCACGACTCACGAGTCACGCGTCATGTCTCCCGATCCACGACAATGCATGGGCTGTCTATGGGGCTATAGGGTTTTCCGAGCGCGCTAATGACGCGGTCGCCACGCCCTTCGACCGGGCCGAGATCGACGAACAGCACTTGGTCCTCGCGGTGGTTGATGATCTCGCTGAGTACGTGGCGGCAGCGAGCCAAGTCAGTTGCCGTGAACTGGCACTCGAAGATGGAGTACTGGAGATGGTCACCGAAATCGCGCATCGTTTGATAAACGGTGCGCAGGCGCTTGTCCTCGCAGATGTCGTAACAGACGAGATAGGTGTTGCGCATCGCGCGGTGGACCTATGCAAGAGCGTGGCCAGCGAACTTCGCATGCATAGCTGCCGGTTGCAGGTATGCACAAAGGGAGAGTTTACAGATTTGAACGGCTACGGGCGCTCCGTCGCGCCCGCGGCGCGTCACAAATCACGAATGATCAGCACGACTCACAATACTGGCCGAAACTGCCCGAGGCCGAAGTGGGCGGAGTGGATCGGTTTCAGCGGCGGAGGCGGACTGAAGATTCAGTTACGACCAAGAGGCGGCCTGCCAGCCGAGGCTCGGATAGGATTCGCGGGAGAGCCTCGATCACAATGCGGCGAACCGCCGCACGCCCGCGTTGTCGCAACCGAAAGAGCACCAGGCCACGGTAGCGCTGCGGTGGAAAGCGCCGCACATCGCCCAAGCCCTTATCGAGCGTGAAGAGGACCCGCTGGCTGCGGTGACCGGCTGCGGCCACGACCTCGTCGGGCTGGCCGGTGAGCCCTTCTGACTCGACGGAGTCGACATCGTGTCCGAGAGCTGTAAGGTCATCAACCAGCTCGGTGGGCAGGTTCTCGTCGAGCTTGATTTGCATGGGAGGCAAGTGGAGTGAGTTCTTCTTCGCGGGCCAACTCCGCCGCGTAGGCCAAGGCGGCCTGGATGTGGGCCGGCTTGAGCGTCGGGTACGAGCGGAGGATCTCGGCGTGTGCCGCACCTTCCGCCAAGGAATCGAGGATGACAGCGACTGGCACGCGCGTGCCCTTAGCGCACAGCTGCCCGCCGCAGATGTCGGGACGTGCCACCAGATGTTTGGCCCACGCGATCTTCGTCGATGTCATTCTGCCCTTTGCCATCGCGTACCCCTTTTGGCCCGAGTGGCTTCGGTGGTCCCACTCAGGAGAGCTTCGGTCATACGATCAAGCACCATAACAAAAGCGAGGCGCTGTGTCGCGGCTTGCCTTTCTTCCGGTTCGTTCCTCAGAACCTCCGCCGAGTCACGAGCCACCAGCAGCCCGCCGGGAGTGAATCGTCGGAGGCTTCCGACCAGCACGAATCACGACTCGCCGGGCTCCGATTCTCGTTCCGGCAAATGGTTTGATGGCGCGATGAGCCAATCCTTATCCGAGTCACGACTCACCAGCACGATTCACGATATAGGTCGCAACTGTCCGAGGCCGAAGTGGGCGGAGTGGCCGAAGATGAGAGGACCTGACACCACGTCTGAAAATTCAATGCGGCAGTGCCAGCCACGTCGTTGTGGTCGCTGGCCAACTCTGCGTGGCGTGTGCAGGCTCACCCAAGTGCGGACTGGCTGACCAGACTCGGACGTAGTTTCGATCTTCGCATCTGCCGCAACGTCGGGCCCGAGCCGATGGCTGATCTCTCGGCGGAGCTGCTCCGTCACGTTCTCGCCTGGCTTTGGCTTGCCGCGGCGGCCACGGTCATGCCGAGGGGGGACGAACGGCGTCGCGCTCTCCCACACGCGACTGTTGCCGAACAGGGCGTCCGGTCTAGGGCGGTCTAGCGGCAGAGGCACCACGCGAAGCGGGTAATCTCCGGAACCCCAGTATAAGGTTTCAACGGCTGAGAGCGCCTCGATCTCTTCTGGAGAAAAAGCGTGCCCTGCGGCACCAGCGAGGCAGGCGACCAATCCCGTAATGCGCCCTTGCGCGTCGAGCTGCGGCAGGTAGTACGCATGACGGTGGCCGTCGAGCTTCTTTCCGGCGTAGTCCTTCCCGCTCAGGCGTTCGCTCCACTGCGCCGCGGTCAGCCACTTCGGCGTGAATCGGGCTTCGCGGTTGCCGCTAACGAGGACCGCGTAGCGCTTGAGCGCCGATCCCCTGAAGCGTTCGGCAATCGAGACAACGAAGCGTTCCGTCGGCCAGACGCGGCCGCCGAGGGCGAATTGCACGCAGCGGAGATCGCTCGGGAGGCCAGGAAGTCGCGGCGCTGCTGGTAACGGGCGAATCGGTAGTGGCTGGTAGTAGGTCCACCGAGCACCCTCTGGAATGACCCGCTTGCGCTGCTTCCGCATGTTGTCCACGGTCTCCAAGACGTGTTCTGGGCGAAAATCGGGGGCGGCAACCAGCACTGGGCGGGCGCCTGCCGGGCGGTGGGCTTCGTCTGCAAGCGGTTCGCAATTGGGAGGAGGTGCGGATTCGGTGGCGAGGGCGAGGTCACAAATACTCTCCGCACGGCCAAAGTAGCTTACCCTCTCGCACAGACGGGAAAGTAGATCGCGCTCGGCACCGCTCAACTTGTCGGTGCCGCCCCAGATCCACCACACAGACTCGCCGGGAGGAAGCGCAATGAAGTGGTCTTCCACGAGCGTCCTGCTGACAACTCGCTGGGCTCCCTTTTCACGCTGCTCCACCTTCATCTTCACGTCCCACTCGGACCCTGTGGGGTGGTAGTGCTTGAGCGGCCCCGCTCGCCAGCTGTTTGGCGGGAGGTAGAAGGACGGAGCGGCCGCGGCGAGTTTCGTCAGCAGGCTGCGCAGTACGTCCTCTGCATGGCAATGCGCTTTCGTTGAGCTGCCGTTAAACCAAGCGGCGGCGAGTGCACGAAGCAAACGCCACGGCGATGGGGGCCATTCGCCGTAAGCGTCTGCAGCCGGATTCTCGCCCCAGCGTGTAGCGTGATACCGGGCATTCAAGAATCTGAGGGTTACTAATCAGTCTCTAGTATAGGCTACACTCGGTGCGTGAAAGAACGAGCGGACGAGGGCTGGGCGCGATTTGATGGCGGCCAAGTCGGCGTGGACGCGACTGCGCAGGGATTCATCTCGGCGCAGGGGCGTCTTGCTG
>JBIOJG010000063.1:0-29132 GCA_044450645.1 Binatia bacterium | reverse complement strand
GATCGCGCCTCCACAACGACGTGGCGAAGAACACGGCCCCCACGCGTCGGCTGACGCAGTGCCGGTCGGGTGGGCTTTGGCCCCCGGAACATTCGACGAAGATTTCCTACTGCGCTTTGCCTGCGGGCGCAAGTCCACGTGTGACCGCGATGGCAACCTCCAAGCCGTGAGTCGGGGTTCGAATCCCTTCCGGTGCTTCTTTGTCGGCCGCCCTTTGGTCACGGCTAGCCAATGCCAGTAACTTAAGGGCCTCCGAGGTGGCGCGCACCCTTCGAATCATAGGAGACGGCCCGACATCGACCAACATCGGACCGACGGGGTCGAAACGCGGTGTGCTGAGACCGCGAACCCTCTCCCGTATTACCCACCCGAGTTTCGAGCTCGCACTGATTTCTACCGTGCCTCCAATTGCAGCGTTGCACTCCGTGTACTCGGTCCACTAAGCTGGCATTGGTCAGTCGTCATGAGACTCGTTGTTGGCGTCGCCCTCGCAGGGGCGCTGTTGGTTGGCAGCGCGAGCAGTTGCTCCAACAAGATGGCGCATCAGGTTTCCGAGGTCGTTCAACACCCTCCCGAGGTTGTAGTGCCCCTTCAGAAGGGTGAAGCGTGCCAGCGCTGGTGTGAGGCCGTCGCCGCCACCTGCCTCAATCGTTGCAAGGAGCCGCCAGAGCAGTGCCAGGAAACGTGCGGCGTCCAGCGCCTGGAATGCCTGAAGGGCTGCTGAACAAAAGTGGCGCCGCTCTGAGACCCCTCTACCGACTATCGAAACTCGTTTACAAGGGCAAAGCTGTGGAGTACCCTGCAGTCAAGACCGAGTTCGTTCCATGCGCACGACTCTTTTCGTGGTCGCAACCGTCCTCATGATCGGCAGCAGTATGCCACGACCGGCAGTTGGGGCCGTGGCAACGCCAACACCCGCACCACACGCATTCCCGATCCAGAGTGACTGCTCCGTCAGCCCTTGTGGTGGCGCATGCGGATTTTGCCCGCCCTGTACGCCCGGTGCCCCGTGTCCCGAGATTGCGTGTGTCCTCGGGCAGTGCCAAATGCTCGCGGACACCTGTACGTGTGTGCCGGGAATTCCTGCCCCGACACCGACCGCCGCCGAGTGCGACCAGAACTGTGCACCCGGCAGTCGATGCGGGCAGTTTCCGTGCGGACTGGAGACGGTTCAAGGCGTGTGCGAAGCGAGTGGCTCGACCTGCGTCTGTGTCCCTCCCCCTTGCGTATTCCTGACGCCAACTCCGACACCCACGGTTGGCGTTGGTGGCTGCGCGGCGAGTTGCGACAGCCGCCCCTGTGAGGGGCGGTGCCCGGACGGCAGTATGGCGCCAGGGTTCTGCAGCGCTCTGACGATGGACCGAGGCTGCGCCTGCGCTCCGGTCTGCGGTACGCCGTTGCCCACGCCGCCCCAACCGTGCACTGCTGTTCCCTGTGGGGGTTCGTGCGCGATACGGGTGGCGTGTCCGCTTGACGGAGCGTGCGCCATTCAACTTGGGCAATGCGAGAAGAAGAGTACCTCCGGCGACTGCGAGTGCGTGCCGGTTGTGCTGACGCCAATACCAACACCGACGCCCCAGTGTAGTGCGGTGCCATGTGGTGGGGACTGCACGATTTCATTCCCGTGCCCCGATGGGTTCCCATGCCCAGAGGCCCCGGTACGATTAGGGCAATGCGAATCCACATCAAGCGGCAGCTGCGAGTGTGTACCGATCGGTCCGACGCCAATGCCAACGCCGACGCCGCAGTGTACCGATGCCAGCTGTGGTGGTCCGTGCACCATATCGTTCGCACCGTTACCGTGTCCCCCTCGTGGGGTGTGCAATGGAGCGGATGTGCCGGTGTTGTCCGGGCAGTGCAAGATGACGGCATCCACTGGCTGTGCGTGCGTCCCGGTGAGTCCGACGCCGACAGCGACGCCGACACCCCAATGCACGGGCGACGCGTGTGGGGGTCCGTGCACCATTGTGTTTCCGTGCCCTCCGAACGTTGCGTGCCCTGAGCTTGTTCAGCTTGGGCGGTGTGAATCGAGCGCCCCGGGCGCCTGCGCATGCGTACCGCTCGGCTCGACGCCCGGGGCAACACCGACACCCGAGTGCAGCGGTGGTGCGTGCGGCGGGTCGTGCGTCATCTCGTTCCCGCCGTTCCCGTGTCCGCCTGGTAAGCTATGCAACGGGCCGGATGTTCCGGTGTTGTTAGGACAATGCGAACGGAACGGGAGCGGTGACTGCGAGTGTGTTCCTGCAACACCCCCTCCGTCGCCGACACCGATGGCCACCCCAACGCCTCAGTGCGACGCCGTGCCTTGTGGTGGTCAATGCGTCATCGCACCGCCCTGTCTGTCGTGGGGCTGCGAAGCACCAGACCTGCTGGGCATCTGCGAGATCGTCTCGGAGAGTTGCACGTGTGTTCCGGCAGCGGCGCAAGCAACAGTGGACCGTTCTCCGCATGGTCGTCGGCACCTGCGCCGCCGTGTTCCCAACCACACCGTCCATTGAGCGTAAGGGCATCCCGCACCATTCTTGCGCTGACACCTATCTTGGCAAGGGGCGGTTGCCGCACTACACTGCGGCTCATGATCCGTCGCGCACGCCATCACGCGCACGGCTTGACGCTTCTACTCGCCGGCTTTGTCGGCCTCACGTGGTCCAACCTCGGAGGAGCATCTATGTCCATGACACTGTCGAGCTCGGCCTTCAAATCGGGAGCGGAGATTCCGCGGCGGCATACGTGCGAAGGGGCTGATCTCTCACCCACGCTGGCATGGGGCGGCGCACCGGCAGGCACGAAGAGCTTCGCGCTCATCGCCGACGATCCCGATGCGCCCGTGGGGACCTGGGTGCATTGGGTGGTGTACGACCTGCCCGCGAATACCAGCAAGCTGCCGGAGGGAGTGCCGACCACGGACACCCTCTCCGGCGGCGGCAAACAGGGTATCAATGACTTTCGCAAGACCGGCTATGGCGGCCCATGCCCGCCGCCCGGCAAACCCCATCGCTATTTCTTCAAACTGTACGCGCTTGATGCGCCCACCAACTTGAAACCACGCGCCACGAAGGCCGACGTGCTGCGCGCAACGGAAGGCCATGTCCTCGCCCAGGTGGAGTTGATGGGCACGTACGAACGGTGACGCGCCGCATATGGCATATGGCGTATCGCAACAGATTCAGACCATAAAGCATCAGCCATACGCTGTCCGTCACTTCTTTTTGCGCGCCGCCGTCTCGGCGGCGGCTTTGAACTCCAGCACGGATTGCTTCAAGGCTTGCCGCTCGATCAATGAGCGCAGCGGTCCGGGCAGCCAAAAGCCCAGGTCCACGCTTTGCCGGCACGTCGCGCGGCTCAGGGTCGGACCGAGCTTCTCGAAGAGATAACGCCCTTCGATGGCTTCGATATCCCCGTCCACTGATTTCCACGTCAGCTGCGTGGGCTTGACGTATTCGTACTCCAACACATAGCGGACGGTCTTGAGCTTCATGTCGATGTAGTATTCCACGTGCTTCGCCAGCCGGTTGGGATGGCGGTCCAGCACCGTGGCCTGCTGTATGGTCGAAAACCACCTCGGGTAGCTCTCGAAATCCGTGATGGTCGCGAAGCATTGCGCCACCGACGCGTGGACCTCGGTGGAAAACTCTTGCTCGTCGAGACCCATGGGCCGCGGATTATGACCAAGTGCCGGGGGAAAAGTAAAGACGAGGCTACCAGGACTGAATCGCCCGCCGCCACGGATCCACGGGCTGGGGCGGCGAACCGGCTGGCGTGGGCACCGGGAGGACCGGTCGTTCCGCACTACGGGTGCTGTTGTTGAGGAGCAGCAGAACGGAATGAGAGTCCCGATTGATTACGGCCAGATCGATGCGCTTGTCCTCGTTGAAATCCCCCGCCGCGATGGCGAATGGATGCTGCCCAGCGGGAAAGTGGATCGGCTCGCTGAAGGTGTTGTTGCCAGCTCCGAGCAGGATCGAGATCCGGTTATGGCTCTCGTCGGCGACGGCGAGGTCGATCTGGCCGTCGCCGTTGAAGTCGTCGGAGACGAGCGGACGGACCGTCGTTCCCATGTCGCCAACCGTTGCGGCGCCGAGGCCACCGGGCTCGCCGCGCAGGATGGAGACTTTCTCGTCCTGCTGGTTGCCGACGATCAAATCGATACGGTGGTCATTGCTCATGTAGCCTGTCATCAGAAAGGTGGGTTTGCGGATGACGGGGAAGTTCTGCACGCGCGGAAAGCGCCCGCGCCCGTCGCCGAACAGTACCGATACGCTGTCGGACATGGTGTTGGCCACGGCGAGATCCGGATGCCCGTCGTGGTCGAAATCCGCGCTGACGATGGCGCTCGGGGCCATGCCGACCGGAATGAAGAGTGGGGAGGCAAAATTGCCGGTGCCGTCCCCCTGCAGGACTGCAACGTCATCGGTGCCGAAATCGGCCACCGCGAGGTCGGGACGGCCATCCCCGTCGAAGTCCGCCGTGACAATGGCGCGCGGTTGCCGCCCAACCCGGATTCCGGGCCCGTGGCTGAAGCCGGCGTGCCCGTCGCCAAGGAACACCTGCACGTTGTCGGCCTCCTGATCGACGATGGCCATGTCGAGGTGCCGGTCGGCGTTGAAGTCGGCGATCGCCGCGGCCACGGGCCGCGCGCCCGCATCCAGAATCGGCGCGCCCGCGAAGTGCCCCTTGCCGTCCCCCTTGAGCAACGTCACGGTGTCGCTCAATCGATTGCTGGTGACCAGATCAACGATTCCGTCTCCGGCAAGGCTTACTGCCAGTAGGTCGACGGCACCCGTGCCGACGGCATACGCCGGTCCCTTCTGAAACTGACCGTGGCCATCGCCGAACAGCACGGTCACGCTACACTGCCGGCTGTCGAGCAGCGCGACGTCGCTGCGGCCGTCGCGGTTGAAGTCGCCGATCGCAATGGCGCGCAAGTTGGGGTTCGAGATGAGCCGCTCTGAAGTTCGAAATTTTCCCGTTCCGTCTCCGGCCAAAAGCGAAAAGCCGGTTTCATCCAGGAGCCCCAGATCCAGGTTGCCGTCGCCGGTGAAATCGTGGGCCACAACGCGGCGTGGTCGGAGCCCCGCTCTGGAGGTCACCAGGGGTTCGAAGCCTCCGGCGCCGTCGCCCGCGAAAACGCCGACGTCCTCGCCGTCGGTGTCGAGTAGAGCCAGATCGATCTTGCCGTCGCGGTTGAAGTCACCGGCGGCCAGGACACGGGCGGGGACGCCGGTGTCGATGTGGCGCGGGGGCGCGAACCCGCCGTGCCCATCACCGAGGAGCACCGCGAGCCCTTCCACCGAGCCGACGATGAGGTCAGGATACCGGTCATTGTTCACGTCGATCGCCAGCACGGTGTACGGTCTTTCGCCGACCTCGAAATGCTGTGGCGGCCCGAACCCACCCGCACCATCGCCACGTTGCACCTGCACCTGCGGCTCGAGGGTGCTCACGTAGGCAACGTCCAAATGTCCGTCGCCGTCGAAGTCGGCCACAGCCATTGAAACCGGAGACAGATCCGCCCGCACCGACATGGGCGTTGAAAACACCCCGGACGCAGAGGCGAAGAGAACGGAGAAGCCGTTCTCGTTGGCCACAATGAGGTCGGCGAAAGCATCGGCATTCACCCGCCCAGCTTGCAGTGCCCCGGGTGCCAGGCCGGCGGGAAAGTCGGTGCGTGTGACGAACGATAGCTCGGCTATCGCCGCACGCACCAGCACCGTCACGAGCACGGCAACAGCACAGGCGATCGACGAGAACCCCTGCTTCATGCCTTTGATTGCTAGCAGATGTCTCGCCGTATGTCGCCTTCAGAGTGTGGTAGGTTCAGGCCGGGCGGACATGCGGGGAAAAGCGGATAGGGGGCATACGGTGAGACGATTGCCGCCTGCCAGCTGACGTGGCGCCGATGGCTTCGTGGTGATAAGAACCGGTTGAGATCGGGGAGTGCCCATGTGAACGGGTGGGTGGGAGAACTATAGCTCCGACCATGGAGGCGGGGTGGGTTCGTTGCAGGAGGAATTTGTGGAGCACAAGCCGCACCACCGTCGATCGAGCCGACGCCTCTTCCTGGAGTGGTTTCTCGGCACAACTTTCGGCGCCGTGGCACTGGCGATCCTGTATCCGGTTCTGCGTTTTGTGATTCCACCAGAGGTGGCCGAGTCCGCGACCAATCGCGTGCTGGCCGGTACGCTGTCAGAAATGCCATCGAACAGCGGTAAGGTGTTTCGCTTTGGTTCGAAGCCAGCGCTGGTCATTCGGCTGCCGAACGGGGACGTGCGTGCGTTTACGGCGATCTGCACGCACCTCGGTTGCACGGTCCAGTATCGGCCGGATCTGCAGCAGATATGGTGTCCGTGCCACAATGGGCGGTACAACCTGCAAGGTGTGAACGTAGCCGGTCCACCGCCGCGGCCGCTGGAGCAGTACGCCGTGGCCATCAAGGACGACAAGGTTTGGGTGTCGCGGGGGGCCTAGGGATGGGGGTGATCCAGCGGACGTACGAGTTCCTGGATGAGCGGCTCACGCTCGAGCCGCTGGTCGAGTACCTGCGCCACAAAGAGGTGCCGCGGCACCGTTTCTCGTGGGCGTACTTCTTCGGCGGGCTGACGCTGTTTTTCTTCATCGTGCAGGTCTGCTCGGGGATTCTCCTGCTGCTCTACTACCGACCGACCGCCGAAGCGGCATTCGACAGCGTACAGTTCATCATGACCCGCGTACGCTTCGGCTGGCTGGTCCGGTCGATCCATTCCTGGTCGGCCAATCTCATGATCCTCGCGGCCTTCGTCCACATGTTCTCCGTCTTTCTCATGAAATCTTACGCGCGGCCGCGGGAGGTGACTTGGTGGACGGGTTGCATCCTCTTGGCCCTGAGCATGGGTTTTGGCTTCTCCGGGTACCTGTTGCCGTGGAACGTGCTGGCCTTCTTCGCGACGCACGTCGGGACCGAGATGGTCCACCAGGTGCCGGTCATCGGCGGTTGGCTCCTGCGCTTCCTGCGAGGCGGAGACGAAGTCACGGGGGCAACCCTGACCCGCTTCTTCGGGTTTCACGTTGCCGTACTGCCGATGGTGACCGCAGCCTTTCTGGTCGCGCATCTGCTGTTCATCCAGCGTCAAGGCATGCACGTGCCGGTGTCTGCGCGAGCCGAGAGCCGGCGGCGCCCGGCGATGCGGTTCGTGCCCAATTTCATGCTGCGGGAGCTGCTCGTATGGTTGATTGGCTTGGCGTTGCTCGCGGCGCTGGCGGCGTTCTTTCCCTGGGAGCTCGGGCAGAAGGCGGATCCGTTTGCATCGGCGCCCGCGGGAATCAAGCCGGAATGGTACTTCCTGTTCATGTTCGAGACGCTGAAGCTGCTACCCGCCTACATACTCGGCATGGAAGGGGAGTTGTTCGGTCTGACGGCCTTCGGGCTCGCAGCCCTGCTCTGGTTTCTGGTCCCAGTGCTCGACCGGCGGGCGCGACAAGGTAAGCGGAGCCCGCTCTTCACCCTGATCGGATGGCTCGCGATCCTGTACATCTGCGGGATGACGCTTTTCTCCATGAGCGGCGGATTGTCGAAATGATATCGAGAGGCGCGCACAGACTCGGGGTATCGCTGACATTGATGGCGCTCGTGGTGTTGATGGTGGCCCGGTCGCGCGCTGCGGACGAACCAGCCGAGAGCACCTGCGTCAAATGCCACCTCCTGCTCCCGGATAACTTCAAGGCACCGGCCGAAGTCTTCAAGGACGACATCCACAACCAGTCGCGGCTCGGATGCGTCGGCTGCCACGGCGGCGATCCCAAGGGCGAGCAGCCGCAGGATGCTATGGATCCGGCGAAGGGTTTTCGGGGCGCCCCCAAAGCACCGCAGATCCCGGATCTCTGCGGCGGTTGCCACCAGAACGCAGCATTCGTCAAGCAGTTCGCGCCAAACTTGCCCACCGATCAACTGGCCCAGTACTGGACCAGTGTCCACGGGCAGCGGATCAAGGCCGGCGATAAGAATGTGGCGACTTGTGCCTCCTGTCATGGTGCACACGGAATCCTTTCCGTGCATGACACGCGCTCCCCCGTCTACCCAACGCACATCGTCGACACCTGTGCTTCGTGTCACGCGGATGCGCAACGGATGGCGCCCTACAAGATCCCTACCGACCAGGTCGCCGAGTACAAGCAGTCCGTTCACTACCGTGCGCTGACCGTCACGAATGATCTCTCCGCGCCGACGTGCAACGGCTGCCACGGCGCGCACGGCGCCACGCCGCCGGGGGTGGAATCGATCGCCAATGTCTGCGGCACCTGCCACTCACGCAACATGGAGCTGTTCCGGTCCTCGCCGCACCAGCAGGCGTTTGCCAACCTGAGCGCCGGCGCCTGCGAAGCTTGTCACAGTAATCACCGGGTGCTGTCACCCAAGGACAGCTGGCTCAAGGTCGAAGACGATGGCGTCTGTGCGCGGTGCCACACGCGTGAGGACCGCGGGGGGGCGGCGGCGATCGGCATGCTGGCGGCGCTGCAGCTGGCAGTGCGCACGACTGATGAGGCCAAGGAACAGGTCACGCGGGCAGAGCGGGCAGGGATGCTGATGGAGGACGCCGACGCTGCCCTGCAGCACGCCCACGAGGAGATCGTTACGGCGCGAACGGAGGTGCACACGGCGTCGGTGGCCGCAGTGGCGGAGCACACCGACGCGGCCATCCAGGCGGGCGACCGGGCACTCGCAAGCGCGCATGCTGCCTTCGAGGAGATCCGCTATCGGCGTACGGGCTTGCTGGTCGCCTTGGCGTTCATCGTACTGGCCATCGTTGCCCTGGAGCTGATGATCCGAAAGATCGAGCACCCGCCGGCGCCGCCGAGGAAGGGCGCCCGTCGTCCGGAGCCGTAGGACACTTCCCAGGCGCTGCTCACCGAAGGAATTCATCCCTTTCGGGGGATACGGTGGCCGCGCAGCTCGTCAGTGACTCGTTTCGATCACGTGGCCCACGGTAAAGAAATCTTCAGTGTTCCCAACTTCTGCTCCTTTGTTGAAGTACCATCCTTGCTCTCCAGGGGATATCGGAACCCCACGCGGTTGAACACAGCCTGCTAAACAGGTAGTAGCAAGCCGCCAGGCACAATCCCAGATAGCCAACGGTGCCATGATCCCTCTTAGCGACGCCTCCCGGCGACCCCTGCGGGTTCCCGCCGTCACTGCATTGATCATTGCGGTCAATGTGGCGGTGTTCCTGCTCGAACTGGCCAATGGAGATCCGTTCGTCCTGCGGTGGTCACTCGTACCGGCTTCAGTTGTCGCCGGGCGCAATTGGATCACCATTCTGACGGCGATGTTCCTGCACGCCGGTTGGCTGCACATCGTGGGCAACATGGTGTTCCTGTGGGCGTTCGGCCCCGAAATCGAGGACGTCATGGGCCGCGTGCGCTATCCCATATTCTACCTGCTCGGTGGATCGGTGGCGTTTCTGGCGCAAACCATCGTCAATCCGACGTCCACGGTTCCCACCCTGGGTGCCAGCGGTGCCATTGCGGCGGTGATGGGTGCTTTCCTCGTCACCTACCCGCGGGACCGGATCCGCACCGTGGTATTCCTTTTCCTCTTCGCGACGGTGACCTTCATTCCGGCAGCGATCCTGGTCGGTGTGTGGTTCCTCATCCAAGTGTTTAGTGAAATCGGCGTGCTGGCGAGTGGGCAGACGAACGGAGTAGCATTCATGGTCCATGTGAGCGGCTTTCTGTTCGGGGCGCTTTCGGCCCGGTTCTTCGAGATCCGGGAACGGCGCGTCGCGCAAGGCTTGGAGCGATGATCCGCATGATGGGCAGCCCGATCCAGACGTGATCACGATCCGGAGGCGAGATGGACAATGACATTGCACCGGGCTGTCCCGGCATCCCGCCGCGCTGGACGTCGAGCGCGAAGTCTGGCGTCGGTACGGCCATCAGTGGGCTCAGCCGCGTGTGGTTCACGCTTTCGCACGGCATCGTGAACGAGGTCTACTACCCCCGGATCGATCAAGCGAACACGCGGGATTTCGGCCTTCTCATCGGGGACGGCGCGCAGTTTTTGTCGGAGGAGAAGCGCGATACGACGTGCGAGATCCTTCCGCTGGCGCAGGGTGTTCCCGGCTATCGGCTGACCAACACGTGCACGCAGGGTCGCTACCGCATCGAGAAGGTCATCGTCACCGAGCCGCTGCGCGACGTGTTGCTGCAGCGCGTCCGTTTTGAAGCCCTACAAGGTCGGCTTTCCGATTATCACGTCTACGCGCTGCTGGCCCCGCACATCGGAAACTCCGGCTACGGTAACACTGGTTGGAGCGGCGAGTACAAGGGTATCCCCATGCTGTTCGCGCAACGCGGCGACACGACCTTGGCCCTGGCCTGCTCTCTTCCGTTCACTCTGATGAGTTGCGGATATGTCGGCGTCAGCGACGGCTGGCAGGACATGCATTTGCACCGGCGGATGCTCTGGTCATACCGCCGTGCACCCGACGGCAACATCGCCCTCACCGGTGCCATCGACGTCGCGCAGTCTGCGGGGACCTTCGTGCTTGCCTTGGCGTTCGGACGCAACGCGGCCGAAGCCGGGCAGCGGGCGCGCGCCACACTGCTGGAGGACTTCGACGTCGTCGCCGCGCGCTACCAGCGGGGCTGGCAAGAATATCAGGCACAGTGCCTTGATCTCGGTCAGATCGGGGGGAGCAGATTCGATACGTACCGGGTCAGCACCGCCGTGCTGAAAACACACGAGGCGAAGAGCTTTCGCGGCGGCATGATCGCGAGCCTGTCGGTTCCCTGGGGCTTCGCGAAAGGTGACGACGACCTGGGCGGCTACCATCTGGTCTGGCCGCGCGACTTGGTCGAAAGCGCCGGTGGATTGCTGGCGGCAGGAGACACAGGCAGCGCCCGCCAGACGTTGCGCTACCTGATGTCGACCCAGGAGGCCGACGGCCACTGGCCGCAGAATATGTGGCTCGATGGCACTCCGTACTGGCTGGGAATTCAAATGGACGAGACGGCGTTTCCCATCCTGCTTGCCGACGTGCTCCGGCGCACGAACGGGCTCGACCATCTCGACCCCTGGCCGATGGTCCGGCAAGCCGCGAGTTTTCTGGTCTGCAACGGTCCGGTGACACAGCAGGACCGCTGGGAGGAAGACGGCGGCTACTCGCCCTTTACCTTGGCCGTGGAGACCGCGGCGTTACTGGCGGCGGCCGACTTCGCCGATCTCGCCGGTGCGGCCGACATGGCACGCTATCTCCGGGAGACGGCTGACACGTGGAATGAATGCATCGAGTCGTGGATCTACGTCGCGGACACGGACCTCGCACGGGAGCACGGTGTCGCCGGTTATTATGTACGCATTGCGCCGATCGACGTGCCCTGCGCATCGTCGCCGGCGGGCGGCTTCGTGCCCATCAAGAACCGTCCACCGGGTGCAAGCGACGAGCCGTGCGCGTCGATCGTCAGTCCGGACGCGCTGGCACTGGTGCGCTTCGGCCTGCGTGCGCCCAACGATCCGCGAATCATCGATACCGTGAAGATCATCGATGCGCTGCTCAAGACCGAGACGGCAACGGGGCCCGTGTGGCACCGTTACAACGACGACGGTTACGGTGAACACGACGACGGTGGCCCCTTCGATGGGACCGGAGTCGGCCGCGGGTGGCCGCTCCTAGTCGGCGAGCGCGCGCATTACGAGCTGGCACGGGCCAACGAGCAGGAGGCGCGGCGGCTGTGTCAGGTCATGGCCGGGCAGGGCAGCGCGGGCGGACTCATCCCGGAGCAGATTTGGGATACCGCCGACATTCAGGAACGTGAGCTGTTCAACGGTCGTCCTTCGGGTTCGGCGATGCCTCTCGTGTGGGCGCACGCCGAGTACGTCAAGCTGCTGCGCTCCCTACGGGACGGCCGTGTGTTCGACACGCCGCCGCAGACCGTTCAGCGCTACCAGGTCGAGAAGATCCGTGCCACACTCGTCCTCTGGCGCTTCAATCACAAATGCCGCCGGATGCCGACCGGCAAGGTCCTGCGTGTCGAGGTGTTGGCCCCTGCCATGGTGCATTGGAGCCTGGACGATTGGCGGACCGTACACGAGACCCAAACGACGGACACCCGACTCGGCACACATTTCGCCGATCTGCCGACCACGCAGTTGCCACCCGGCCGCAGAGCACGATTCACGTTCTTCTGGCTCGATGCCCAGCGATGGGAAGCAAGCGACTTCGAGATCGCGGTTGCGACCGAAGGCTGATTGACGCCGGTTTGCGGCTGCACCCGTCGCGTGTCTTTGCACCGGCCTATTCTTGCTTTGTCGTTCTACCGCCGTTTGCCTTCCCTCACTAAGACGGCCGGGTCATTTCAAGTTCATGACCTGGTGCCGTACTGCTACTGGTGGGCCGCCTCACCAGTGGCCGAAAGGTTTCTTGTCGATCCGGATGCCAAGTGCTATCGGGAAACGTGATCCGTGCCGGTGGATCACCCTGGGAAGGACCACCCACTGCGGACCATCATGCATGTGGACGGGCACACGACTCTTCGGGAGGTATGCATGGGCGCGGTGCTGTTGCGAGTGAATCTGAGCAACGGGAAGCTCGCCAGAGAGCCGATTGCCGAAGCGCTCGTTCGGCAGTTCATTGGCGGTCGTGGCCTGGTCATCAAGCTTCTCACGCACAGGACGGATGCACGGCCGGATGCGTGCGACGCCGCCAACCCGCTGATCTTTGCCACCGGACCGCTGACCGCAACGTTCGCTCCTACGGGCGGTCGCTACATGATCGAGAACGGATTCCCATTCTCTTATAGCGCTCGTTGATTTCATCAGAGCCTAAGATGTTTTGGTGACGATGTCCCTGACTCCCTTGCACACGCGTATGATCTCTTTGCGCCTCGTATGGGGCGAAGCCGATACCGTGGTTGCCGACGGGCGGATCTTCGATCTGCGCAAGCGCGGCATTGTCCCGATGGCGGGCAAGCTGCGTGGCCCGGGCGTGGTGCATGATATGGCGGCGCGACTGGAGTTGGAATACCCCGGCCTGCGCATCCGCTCCGTTGAACCGTCCATGACAGCTTTCCCGTTTGCGGCCGGGCCCATGACGCTCGGTGAGGGATGTTCCGACCGGCTGTCGAACGTGCAGCATCTGGTCGGGCGTTCGTTGCGCGAGGAATACGGAACGGTTTTGACCAACGAAGTGGGCGGGCCCCGCGGCTGCTTTCATCTCTTCACGTTGCTGCGGCTGCTCGGGCCTACGGTCGAGTGGGCCGTGGAACGGGAGCGGTCGCGGCGCCCGAATCACAGCGGGGCAATACCCGGCAGCCCGATTTTCGCCCGCAGCATCGTCATGGACGCGATGAAAAGGGAGGGGCTCCGTATTGCGTTGCGCGGCGTGCTTTCCGATCTGCATTATCCGCCGGGTGCCGATGCCCTCCCGCTGGAAGAAGAAATGGAGGAATCGTTCGAGACCACGGCCGAGATCGAAACCGAGATTCCCAGCATGGCAATTGAGGCGGCCAGCGGGCGAGTGCGGCGGTCGGGACCCGGAATCGACACGGTCGGGAAATGGGAGCCCGTTTTGCATGTGGGCGACTTGGTCGGACGGGTCATTTTGAAAGGCTACACGGCTGAAGTGCAGGCGGTGTTCGCCGACACCACTGGCCTCGAACCCGTGCAACATCTCTTGTTCATGCTTGCGCCGGCGCTCATGCAGTGCTTGCCGAGTTTGGTGGAAGAGCTGGAAGTTCGGCCGCGGCGAGCCGAGAGCCCACATGCTGCCGTCGACTCCTGTCACATGTGGCGTGCCAACGGGCCACTGATCGCGGGGACGCCGTGGAAACCCCCTTCGCCTTCCTCTGCCTCTGGAGACTGTGGATAAATGCGGATCGTCCCTCGATACGGCCGCTAAGGGGACGCGGCCTACTCGGGATGAGCGGAGAAGAGCCTTGAAGATCAAGCATGGAATGCGTTCACCCCGAGTGGCCGCCCTCTCTTGGCGGCGTATCGAGGGGCGTCTCGCGACAAAATCGACAGTCCCTCTGGAAGAGGGCCGGGGTGAGGGCTGTGGCGATTGAGAAGCAGGAGTTCCGCCGCGTCCTCGGGCATTTTGCCGCCGGCGTAACCGTTGTGACGACCGTCAGCGACGACGGCAGGCCGTACGGCCTCACGGCCACCGCCTTCACTTCGGTCTCGCTGGAGCCGCCCCTGGTGCTGGTGTGCGTCGACAAGGGTTCGGAAAGCCATCCACATTTCCAGGCGTCAGGCGTCTTTGCGGTCAATTTTCTGGGCGTGGCTCACGAGCATCTGGCGCGCCGATTTGCCGTATCGGGCGGGGATAAATTCACAGACCTGGCGTTTCGTGTGGGTGTGACGGGCGCCCCGGTGTTATCCGAGGCCCTCGGATATCTGGAGTGTCGTACCGTGGAGGTCTTCGAGGGCGGCGACCACAGCATCTTCCTCGGCGAGGTCGAGGCCGCCGACGCCCACGACGGGGAACCGCTCCTCTACTTCCGCGGCGCCTATCGACAGATCGGCAAGTGACGCCTATGGCGTATCGCCTATGGCAGATGGCCGGCCAGGATCATCTGACAGACTAGAGCGTTCCCCCCAGGCCACCAGCCACAAGGTATACGCTGGGGGCCAGTGACATTGACCTCAGCCCGAGCTGGGCTGTAGGGTATTTCTGTGGTGCCGATCAACAAAAAGTGTCGATGTGCGGGAGGGTCAGTCGGTCGTCCTGCTGAGGTCGGTTCGTGACGGCGCGCCCGGTGGCAGCGATCGTCCCGGCGGCAGGCCTGGGCACCCGCATGCGGTCGAATCAGGCGAAGGTGCTGCACTGCCTGGCGGGCCGCCCGCTGATTTCCTATCCCCTGACAGCGCTGCGCCGTGCCGGCGTTGATCCGATCGTCGTGGTCGTCGGCTACCAGGCAGACGCGGTGCGCGCGGCTTGTGCGCCGTATAACGCGCGGTTTACCGTGCAGACGGAGCAGCGCGGAACCGGAGATGCAGTGCGGGCGGCACAGGCAGCACTAGGTGATTTCAAAGGTGACCTGTTACTCGTCTACGGCGATCTGCCCTTCCTCCGTCCCGACACGTTCCGTCGCCTGATTGCGGCGCACCAGGCGGTGGCAGCGGCGGTCTCATTATTGACGCAAACAGTGGACAACCCGGCAGGCTTCGGGCGGATCATCCGGGACGAGGCCGGCCGCGTCGTGCGGATCGTCGAGGAGCGGGACACCACGGAGACGGAGCGGGCGATTCGCGAGATCAACGTGGGTGTGTACTGCGCTGATGCCGAGTTCCTCTTTCGGGCATTGGCACGGCTCGAACCTACGAACGCTCAAGCAGAGCTGTACCTCACGGACATCGTAGGACTGGCGCATGCTCAGGGGCAGCGGATCGCCGATGCGCCGGCAACAGCGGGCGAGGGGGCGCAGGTGAGTTCCCGCGCCGACCTCGCAGCACGGGAGAAAACCATGAAGGACGACATCAACGCGAAGTGGATGGCGGCGGGTGTGACACTGGAAGATCCGGCGACGGCGTACATCGGGCCCGATGTTGTGATTGGCCGCGACACCGTCATCGGTCCAAATGTCATCCTGCGCGGATCGACGCGCATCGGTGAAGCCTGCCGGCTCGATGGCAGCGCGTTCATCACCAATTCCAATATCGCCGACCGGGTGCACGTCAAATTCGGCGTGGTGATGACCGAGGCGACGGTGGAAGATGAGGTCCAGGTCGGCCCCTTCGCTCAGCTGCGGCTGGGAACACGCTTGGGCGCGCGGGTGCATGTCGGCGATTTCGTGGAAACCAAGAACGTGACGCTCGGTGCCGGCACCAAGGCCATGCATCTGGCCTACCTGGGCGACGCCGAGATCGGAGAGGACACGAACATCGGCGCCGGTACCATCACCTGCAATTATGACGGATTCCGCAAGCATCGCACCGTCATCGGTAAACGCGTTCAGGTGGGCAGTGACTCGCAGCTGGTCGCCCCGGTCACTGTCGGTGACGATGCCTGCATCGCCGCCGGGACCACGGTCATGCGCGACGTCGCGCCCGGGGCGCTGGTGTTGAACTCGAAGAAGCAGCTGCAGCGGAACGGCTGGGTGGCCTTGCGCCGCGCCCGCGAAGCGGCGATGCAGGAGCAGGCGCAAGGTCCGAAGGCCAAAGCGTCGGTGCCCACGCCGGGACCGGCCAAGGCGCGCAAGTCGGTCCGTCGGCGTGGAGTCAAGAAGACCACAGCGCGCAAGCCACGGCGCCGTTGATTCTCGGGAGATCGAGTGACCGGAGCTTCGAAATCGGGCGGTGAGATCACGCGCGGCCGAGCCAAGCGGGTGCTGAAGGTCGGCGAGCTCGCCACCTCGGTGGGATCGAGCTACGTGTGGCAGGCGCTGCGCTGGCCCTTCCGCTCCGCCGACAGTCGCGAAAAGGCCATGCTCGATACCCACATCAAGAACGCGATCAGGATCGTCGAACGGTCGAAGGAACTGCGCGGCGCTTTCATGAAGTTGGTGCAGATCCTGTCGATGCGCGACGACATCCTGCCGACCGAGGCTTTGCAGGTGTTGTCGGTGGTGCAGTCCTCGGTACCGCCGATGGACTACGGCCTCATTCGGAAGCAGATCGTTCGCGAGCTGGGGCAGGCGCCGGAGAAGATCTTTGCGGCTTTCGATACGGACGCTTTCGCGGCGGCCTCGCTGGGGCAGGTGCACAAAGCCCGGCTGCCCAGCGGTGAGGAAGTGGTGGTCAAGGTGCAATACCCTGGCGTGGAAGAAACCGTGAACCAGGACCTGCAGAACATCAAGGCGCTGCTGCAGACCTTCACCATGATCGGCCGCGACGTCATGCGCCAGAAGGTCGACCAGTCCGACGTCTACCGCGAGTTGGAAGAGCGGTTGCACGAAGAACTCGACTACGTGAACGAGGCGAAGAATATCGCGCTTTTCCAGAGGATGTTTTCGGATGACGACGAAGTGTTGATTCCGGATGTCTATCCCGACTTTTCCTCGCGCCGCGTGCTGACCATGAGCCTGCTGGAGGGATATCCTTTCAAGGACATCCTCGGCCCTGGCGTCGACCAGTCCCTCAAAGATTGGGTGGCCGTCAAGTACTTCCGCGTCCTCTGGCGGCAGATCTTCGAGTTCGGTGTCCTGCACACGGATCCACACCCGGGCAATTACCTGGTCACCTATCATCCGAAGCTGGCGATTCTCGATTTCGGATCGATCCGGATCTTTCCCGAAGTGATCCGCAAAGCCTATCATCGACTGGGCAAGGCCATCCTGGCGGACGACAAAGCGACCATGGCCGAGTGCTTCGTCCGCCTAGGGTTCCTCGATCGCGGTGACAACCCGGAGCCGTTCATCCGCATCATGTACCTCATCTTCGCGCCGGTGTTGAAGGATCAGGTGTTCAACCCACGCGACTTCAAGTCGGTGGAGACGGCGATGGCGGTGGCCAGCATCGGGTTTGAAAACCGCCTGTTCAAAGCGCCCGGGCACCGCGTCTTCCTGGCACGGGCGCTGGTGGGTTTGGATGCCTACGTGAAACAGTTCGGCACCGTCACCAACTGGCACCGCGAGTTCAAGCGCGCCGTGGAGCGCGTGTCCGACGGCAAGTCGGGCCTGAGCAGCAAAACGTGAATCGTTTTCGTGAGTCGTGCTCGGAACCGACGCCGGGCGCTTATCGCCCTTTGAACTGAGGCTTACGTTTATTCAGAAACGCCACTACGCCCTCACGGAAGTCTTCCGTATCGCCGAGGATCCGCTGGGAGTCGCGCTCGAGATCGAGTTGCTCGGATAGCGTGTTCAGCTCTGCAGCGTCGAGGGTGCGTTTGATGTAGCCGAAGCACTGCTGCGGTCCCGCCGCCAGGCGCCGCGCGATCCGCTGCGCCTCCCCCATCAGCATGTCGTCACCGACGCATTTCCAGATCAAGCCCCATTGCTCGGCTTGTTGGGCCGTGAGCCGTTCTCCGAGCAAGGCGAGACCACGAGCCCGCGCACGCCCAAGCAGATGCACGAGGAAGTAGGTACAGCCCATGTCGGGAACCAGCCCCAGCTGTGGACCGAACACTTGGATGAACTCCGCCGAGCGGGCCGCGACGACGATGTCCGCCGCCAGCGCCAGGCCGACGCCGCCGCCGGCGACGACGCCATTGACGGCCGCGACCACCGGCTTCGCCAACGCCGCAAGCTCGCGCACCAGGGGGTTGAATCCACGGTCCATGGATCGATAGACACCCTCGCCGATGGACATGCCTAGTTCCCGCTCGGCGTCGGCGCCGAGGTCCGCACCGGCGCAGAATGCCCGTCCCGTGCCCGTCATGATCACGACCCGCGTGCTCTCGTCATGCGCCACGTCGGCGATGACCGCGCGCAGCTCATCGATCATCTGCTGGTTGATGCTGTTCAGCACAGC
This sequence comes from Binatia bacterium, assembly GCA_044450645.1. Taxonomy (GTDB): domain Bacteria; phylum Desulfobacterota; class Binatia; order HRBIN30; family HRBIN30; genus JAGDMS01. The sequence continues at coordinate 10,750 of JBIOJG010000063.1, read as the reverse complement.
GGGCCGGTCGAGCGTCAGCACGGCAATGCCATCTGTGTTACGGGCCAACTTCACAGTCTGGAATGTCACCTTAGAAATCCTTTCCGGCGGCAGTGTCACGGACTGACCGCGTCGCTCGCGAGCCCAGCGAGTACGACGCCCGTCCTCACCCGCCGACCAGGCAACGGACCAAGTTGCTTTGTGTCCCGGCGGTCACCGCTTTGAACTTTTCCCAGAACAGCTCGTCGATGCGCTTGAGGGTCTTGGGCGCATTCTTATTCAGGAAGCGCTTCACGTGGCCGGGGCCGCCGTTGTAGACCGCGTAGCTTGCCCGCGCCAGGAAATCGGTGACGCCGGGCTGCTCGTGGGTGATGGCATAATCCCGCAGGTAGTGGAGCAGGATCTCACTGCCGGCCCGGGCGTTGTAGCGGATGTCCCAGCGCAGGCCGCGCACGTCGTAAAAGCCGCGCCACACGCGCTCGTTGATTTGCATGATTCCGATCGATCCCACGGCCGACTTCATGTAGCTGACTTTCCCACGTTCACGCACGAACTGCCGCCAACAAGTTTCTTGCCATGCCGTCGCCAGCACCAGACGGCGATAGAGCTCATGGTGTTGTGCTTGGAGATCGTTGCCGTCGAGCGATTTCTGCGTCACTTCGGTGAGCACTTCGCGCACGGCCTGGAGATAGGCGTCGATCGAGTCGGCATCCGGCGCGACCCACTGCTCCAGCGTCTTCGCAGCCGGCTGCTGCTCCACGGCCGCGTGCGCAAGACGTGGAGCTAACAGACGGTGCCACCAATTCTGAGCGTTGTCCTCAGTGGGTTCAGTAGACAAGTCCGGCGGAGGTAGCGGTGAGCCGAATCCGAACAGTTGGCGCAGGTCGGGGTCGACCGCCGTGCTGTATGCCAGCGGGTCCTCCGCACTCAGCGGTGCGACGATACGGGCCAGTCGGCGTAAGCCATCGGCCGAGATGTCGAGGCCGACCTCCGGTCCGATCTTGTCCAATGCCGTCAGCGCATCTCCGGCGGCAACGAAGCTCAGGTAACGCATGGCGGTGGTGCCGGGCAGGGTCGCGGCCGTGCGCCGGACCACCGGTACCAACCGCTCCCACGTTTTGAGAAAGAGCCGCCTCGTCGGGTCGGGCGCGCCCGGAGTCGACGGTGCCAACGCCTCCAGAATATCGTAGCGGCCATCGATCAGCACGTCGAAGAATGCCTGGCGGAGATCTTGGGCCGAAGTGTCATTGCTGAATTGCTTGACGACGAAAGTGAGAAACGCGTCCCACCGTTCCTCCGCTTGTTCCCAGCGCTGCAGCTCCTCCGGCGACAAGGTCGGTTCCGGCGTGGGGCCGGCGGCGGGAGGCACCTCGCTGACGGTAAAGGCGAGTGCAACTTTGACCCCGGTGTCGGTCACGCTGGCTTCGGCTAGACGCAGCGAATCGAGCATCTGGTCGATGCGCGCCTGGTCCCCGCGCGCCACCAGCAGCGGCAAGAGATCCCGGATATCCTGTACCGCCGGCTTCAGATCGATGCGCACGGCTTCGAACTGGGGGTGCACGTACCGCTTCACTAGGTCCCAGATCTTTCCGGTCAGGAAACGCTTCTTCCTTTCTTGGTCGAAAATGTTGGACTCGACCACGCGGAATTGCAGAACCTGCAGGTCGGCAGAGATCTGCGGGTCTTCCAGGACCTCGATGAAACCCTCCCACTGTACAGGAGCTAGGCACTCATCGCCGATCGGCGTGCCGACGCGCGCCTCCCCCTTGGTCACCACCCGGATACGGTTGCCGCTGCCATTCACGACTGGCTCGCGGAGCTTCAAGTACCCACAACCGGTGCCATCGTCCCACAACAGCGCCTTGCCATTTGGTCCGGTGTAGACTTGGGCAACCAGGATCTGGCGAATGAAGTCGTGATCGAACTGGAGCGGGACATCGACTTGCTTGGCGGCGGCGGCGGCGGGACCACCGGTTACCAGGACAGCGGTCAGGAGAATCAGCGTGCGTAGGTACGACACGCCCGGTTTTGACGTTTCCGCTCCACAGGGATTCATGCCCGCTAGGCTATAGAAGATTGCGGCTCAAATGTAGAGCCGGCTACGGGTGCTGTCTGAGCCTCCCGCAACCGCCTACAGGCCTTGCAACTCGGGCGCGGTCCTGAAAAAGTGGCGCCAGCGAACGCGAGGAGGAGAAGATCATGCGTGAAGCCGTCGTCGTTGCAACCGCCCGTACCGGACTGGCCAAGTCGTTTCGGGGCTCGTTCAATCTCACACGCCCTGACGATATGGCGGTGCATTGCGTCAAAGCACTGCTGGAGAAGACCCCACAGCTCGATCCGGCTGAAGTCGAGGACGTCGTCATGGGAACAGGTTTCCCGGAAGGGCCGCAGGGCTTCAACACCGGGCGCAACGTCGCCGTCATGGCTGGGTTGCCGGTAACCGTGCCGGGTGGCACCGTCAGCCGCTTCTGTTCTTCGGGGCTCTACGCTGTCGCTGTCGGGGCGCACATGGTCCAGAATGAGGGTGCCGAAGCCGTTGTCGCCGGCGGGCTCGAATCGATCACCATGCTGCAGGCGAAGTTCAATAAAGAGAACCTGTTCAACCCCTGGCTCCTAGATCATAAGAAAGACATTTACATGCCGATGGGCTTGACCGCCGAAATCGTTGCCGAGCGCTACAAGGTCAGCCGCGAGAAACAGGACGAGATCGCCTTCCTCTCCCAGCAACGGACCGCGGCGGCGCACCGCTCCGGCAAGCTCAAGGACGAAATCGTGCCGATGAAGGTCACCATGGAGCTGACCGATAAGGCAACCGGCGCCAAGTCCACCAAGGAAGTGGTGGTCGACCGCGACGAATGCAACCGGCCGGACACGACGATGGAGGGCTTGGCCAAGCTCCCCGGCGCATTCAAGCCGGAGGGCAGCGTGACGGCTGGCAACTCCTCGCAGTTTTCCGACGGGGCGTCGGCGAACCTGATCATGTCGTACGACCGCGCCAAGGCGCTTGGGATCAAGCCGCTCGGCTTCTTCCGCGGCTGCGTGTTTGCCGGCTGCGAGCCGGACGAAATGGGCATCGGGCCCGTATTCGCCGTGCCGAAGCTGCTCAAGCTCGCGGGCCTCAAGATGATTGACATCGACATCGTCGAGTTGAACGAAGCGTTCGCTTCCCAGGCGGTCTACTGCCGCGACCGGCTCGGCATCGATCCGGCGAAACTGAATCCGAACGGCGGCGCCATCTCGATCGGCCATCCGTACGGCATGACCGGCTCTCGAATGACGGGGGCGCTGCTCCTGGAGCTGCGCCGCCAGAAGAAGCGCTGGGGCATCGTTACCATGTGCATCGGTGGCGGCATGGGGGCGGCCGGTTTGTTCGAAGCGGCGAACTGAGGTCGTGAATGCGTGACGCGTGATCCGTGATGCGTGAATAGCCCGGATCGAGTCACGGATCACGGATCACGCGTCACGTTTCCCATTCACGGCCGGATCACCACGCGGCGAAACGGGCCGTGCCCGGTGCTTTCACTCCCCAGTCCGTGGGCGTCGGCCAGCTGGTGCTGCAAGCGGCGGAAGCGGGCGTTCTGCGGGCTGAGGATGATGGGTTGCCGGTGAGCGATCACGGCGGCGACGGCGTCTTCGGCTTCTTTCAGCGCCCGCGCCTGCTCGCCGTCGATGCTCGAGAGTTCAAACAACTCGCGCAGGAACTCGGCAATCCTTCCTTGCGTGTTGCCGCCTATGGCGTGCAGGCGCGAACTGTCCACCATCAGCTCGCGCAGTTTCTTGGGCTGCTTCTTGGCCAAGGATCGCAACGTGACGACCACGTCGGCATTGCGAGGCTGGCTGCACACGACCGCGTCTACACCGAGGTCCCGGATAGCGCGATCCAGGCGTTCGCGACTGACAGCGTAGGGAAAGATCCGTAGGGCGTGTCGCTGCGGCCCCATCGGTTCGGACCGAGGCAGCAGGGGAGTCGCCGCAGGTGCCGCTTCGACCTCGACGCTACCGTCGAGGCGCCGGACACGGATTTCGGGCTGGGCCGGATGGTTGCGCAGCACGGCATCGACCACCTGCGCGACGTCGGCATGCACGGCGAAACGGTCTTTATCACGGATCTCAATCAACACATCGAACGTCGGTGGTGCCTTGCGTTCCAGCACCGTTTTTTGCGTGTGGCGGCGTCGCGCCTCCTCGTCGCTGAGCGTGACGGCCTGGATGCCGCCGATCAGGTCGGCGAGTATCGGGTTGGCGATCAAGTTCTCGAGGCTGATGCCATGCGCCGTCGCGATCAGTTGCACGCCGCGTTCCGCAATCGTGCGCGCCGCCTGCGCCTCTGCCTGGGTGCCGATCTCGTCGATGACGACGACCTCCGGCATGTGGTTTTCGACGGCCTCGATCATGACGGCATGCTGCCGCTCCGGTGAAGGCACCTGCATTCGGCGCGCGCGCCCGATGCCGGGATGTGGGATGTCGCCGTCGCCGGCAATTTCGTTGGAGGTGTCGACGATCACCACGCGCCGGTTCAGATCATCGGCGAGGACCCGGGCGGCCTCGCGCAGCAAGGTCGTCTTGCCGACGCCGGGACGCCCCAGCAGCAGGATGCTGCGTTCGGATTCGACCACGTCGCGCACGATGTCGACTGTTCCGTAGACGGCGCGGCCGACGCGGCAGGTCAACCCCACGATTTCACCCAGACGGTTGCGCAACGCCGAGATCCGATGCAGCGTCCGCTCGATGCCGGCACGGTTATCGCGAGTGAAGGTGCCGATGCGGGCCGTCATGTAGTCCAGATCCTCCCGCGTGATCGGCTGCGGACTCAGGGCAACGGTACGCCCGGGGAAACGCGCTTCGGCTTGCCGCCCCAGGTCGAGGACCACCTCGAGCAGGGCGGAGAGGTCTTCCACTGTCTCGATTTCCTGACGCACGCGTGGCGGCAGCACCATCAGCAGCAAATCGAGATTGTCCGTGATTTCCGTGCGAGTCTGGTCCGTTGCTTGCATCGAGCCTCATTGTAGCTGAGCACGCGCCGCTGTGGCGCTTGGCACGGGGGCTTCCGGCTGAACCGCACGTCGTGCCCCCACCGTCTCACCGGCGATCTGATAGAAGAGGCTCGATTCACGACGGTAGAAGCCGTCGGTGTGAAAGGATTCCGGCAGGCGCAGAAGGGCGTAGTCGAGATGGTGACCGATCTCGTGCAGCAGCGTGCGCAAGTACGTTTTGAAGGCCACAATCTGCCCGCGTTTTGCCGTCATCATCCACACCTTGATCGTTGCCGGCTCGCGGCGGCTGGATGGCGTGTACAAGCCGTGCAACTCACCCCGGGCGTTCGAAGGTCGCGTTCCGCTGACGATGATGCGGACGCGCACCACGCGCAGAACCATGGAGATTTCATCGGTAATGAACTGAGAGACCTGTTCGACACGGGCGCGGTCTGCAGACAGCAGGATACCGGGAAGCGCAGAGACTGCTGCCCGCAAGCGCGAAGTCGGGCGCAAAGGCACCGAGGCGGTGGCGTTGCTGCGGTCGTAGATGCGTTGTTGCGCTCGCGTGAGCCGGTTACGAAAGTTGGGCACGTCCGCCGCTCCTCCTCAACCGCTGCCCCTCTTTCATGTAGAGTCCGGGGCGACGCGAATGTCAATACCGGAGACGAGCTTGGGGTGCGAGAGCGTCCCCTCATTCTCGCCGCCAGCGGTTGGCGGCGCAAAAGGCTTCGTAGACTTCGACCAGGACGTCGCGCTGGTGCTGGGTGAGATTCGGGTCCCGATGGATTTCCCGCAGCGTGCCGATTTCCTCTGCCTCTTGCGGATCGAGCACCCCGGCTTGGAGGTACAGCGTTTCCGCCGACAGCCGTAGGGCCCCGGCGATCGACTGGACGATCGTCTTGCTGGGATTGCGCAGGCCCTGCTCGATCTCTCGCAGCACCGCGGCCGAAATGCCGCTCTGTTCAGCGACCTTGCGCAGCGAGACGTTGGCGAGTTGGCGTTGCCGGCGGATGTAGTCACCGATGCTCAACGAGCGCGGTGCACTCTTGGCCTTTACCATGACTGGAATGTAATCCGCCCGGCCGGATGGGCGCAAGGGCGCGGGCTAGCAGCCTGTCGGACTTGGCACCCTGCAGCGACCCAACGGGGAGCGGGCCATAGAAATGACGCCGGCCGCAGGCCCTAGTGTGCGAACTCGCGCGGGGAGGCGCGGACGGCACGATCGAAGGCCCAGGCCCGAATATGGTCGACCTGTTCCTTCATCGTTTTGGACAGCGGGACGACGCTGCCGGTGGCATTCAGTAGGTCATCATCGACCAGCTCACGGTCCTCAAGGCGTGCGGCCGTGAAGGCGGAGACGACGCACTGCTCGATCTCGGCACCGGTCCACCCGCGCGTGAAACGCTTGAGGCGTTCGAGCTTGAAGTTGTCCGGATTCACTCCACGCCGCTGCAGGTGGATCTTGAAGATGTCGACGCGCTCGTTGTCGAGCGGCAGGTCGATGAAGAAGACCTCGTCGAAGCGGCCCTTGCGGATCATCTCCGCCGGCAGCAAATCGATGCGGTTGGCGGTGGCGGCCACGAACAGGCCGCGAGCCTTCTCCTGCATCCAGGTCAGAAAAAACGCGAACATGCGGCCCTGCTCGCCGGCGGTCTCTTGCGAGGTGATGCCCATCTCGATTTCATCGAACCACACCACCGCCGGGGCAATATCTTCGAGCATGCGACAGGCTTGGACAAACGCACCCTCGGCCGAACCGTGGCGGCCGGAGAAAATCTCGGTCATGTCGATGCGGTACAGCGGCAGCCCGAAATAGGACGCGATGGCCTTCACGGACAGGCTCTTGCCGCAGCCGGAGATGCCCATGACCAGCAGTCCCTTGGGCACGATGTCGAGGTTGATGCTCTCGCGCATCTCGAACAACCTGCGCCGCTCGAGCAGCCACTTCTTCAAGTGCTCGAGTCCGCCCACGTGGTCGAGATGGGTGCTGTCAGCGACATATTCGACCAGCCCGGTGCGGTTGACCAGCAATTTTTTTTCTTCCAGCAGGATCGGCACCGCGCTGCGCTCGAGCTTCTTCTCCACCGCCAGCGCCCGGCGCACGGCGTGCCGTGACTCATCCAGCGTGAGCCCCTGGAGCGTGCGCGCCAGCTGCTGCAACGTGCCTTCACTGGAGTCGACGGTGCCACCCGCTTGCGCGATGCGCTCCATCTCGCGCCGCAGAAAGGCGACCAGTTCGACCGTGTCGGGGACACTCAACTCTAGGTAGACCAAGTCGCGTGTGATCTCCTCCGGGATGTAGCGGACTGCGGAGGAGATGATCACATACTTCCCGGTATCGAAGCACTGCTCGCACAGATCGCGCAGGCGCCGGCGGGTTTCCGACGACTCACGCATGGGTTCGTGGAAATCCTTGAAGTGGAAGATTCCCGGTCCTTCATGGGCCACGACGAAATCGAGGGCCGCGCGCGGTCCGAGCGGTTCGGCGGTGACGGCCGTCCCGTCCTCATGCCGCAAGCCTTCGGTCAGGCTCCAACTCCATACCGGTACGGGAGGCGCGAAGAATAGATGCGCCGCCTCTCTCAACAATTGGCCGATGCGCTGCTCTTCGGGCGAGCGAATGTAGGTGAGCGGCCGTCCCGCCTGGAAAACCTCCCGCAACATCGCCAGCGAGCGGCTCTGCTTGATCTCGGCGACGTGTGGCTGTTCTGGCGTTTCCATGGTGTCAGCGAATCCGAATTCTGAGTCTTAGGACTCAGGACTCAGCACTCGGGACTTCTTTCTCTTCACCGCGGCTTCGCACCCTCCGCCGGTGCTGTGGCGATGGCGATGCGCTCGGCACCGGCTTCCTTGGCGGTGGTCATGATCTGCACCGCCTGTTCCAGTACGACGTTGCGGTCGCCCTGCAGGATGACGCTGCGATCGGTTCCCTTCTGGAACGCCGCTTCGAGAGCGGCGCGCAGATTTTCAAGGGGTACCGGCTTGCCGTTGAGCTCGATGCGATGGTCCACCGTTGCGGTAATGATGATGCCGGAAGCTTCGGTGGCCCCGGCCGCGGCACGCGGCAGGTTCACTTTGGTGCCCTGCTGCGTCAGTGCCGTGCTGGTCACCATGAAGATGATGAGCAGCACCAGGAAGATGTCGGTGAGGGGAGTGACGTTGATCTCGGCGACGATGTCCCCGTCACTCTGCGGATCGCCGTCGCTGCTACCGGGACTGAGCGACACGGGCGATACTTCCTTCGCGCTGGTGCGTTTGCGCGAGCTGCATGAGCAGCTCGTCGGTCCATTCGCGCCAGAGCGCCGAGAGGTTGGCAATGCGTACCATGAAGGCGTTGTAGGCGAAGATCGACAACACACCCACCAGTAAACCGCCGGCGGTGGCGATCAGCGCCTCGGAGATGCCGGCGGCGACGACGGCAAAGCCGCCGGACCCGGTGGCGGCCATGTTTTCGAAGGCACGGATGATGCCGATGACCGTGCCAAACAGCCCAATAAACGGCGCCAAGCTTCCCACGGTGCCGAGCAACCATATGTAGCGCTTCAGCCGCCGTGCGCTTTCGCCGTGCCGCCGCTGGGCAATCCGGACACGCTGGTCGTCGTCGGCGTGACTGAGGATGGCTTTGTAGACCGCACCCAGGGGGGACAGGTCCCGCCGGCTGATGGCCAGCGCGTCCGTCAGGCCGCCCTCTTGCGCGGCTTCGCTCACGAGTTGATGCAACCGTTCCGCCGCCCGGGCCGCACGGATGATCGTCCAGGAGCGCTCAATGATGACGGCAATGCTCAGGATGGAACACAGCAGCAGCGGGTACATGACCACGCCGCCGTTCTCGATCAGTGTGAGAAAATCGCGCCCGTTCATTGGTCGTGATGCGTACGGCGTGAGGTGTGACGCGTGATCCGTGAGTCGGTTTTGGTGGCGGGCTCAGGCCGTTGTCGAGATCGTTGTGGCAGGGCTCGACTCGCCATGTTCACACTTTCTGGGACAAGCATCACAAAACCATAGCGTAGCCCTCAGGGCAGCGCAATTCTGGCGAGGAAACACGTGAGTCGTGCTCGGGGGTTGCGTGCTCGGAGGTTGTCGTTTCTTTACGAGTACAACTCACGATTCACGGGCACGTTGTCGCTGCACGACTCATTGACAACGCCGCCTGCTTGCATCCACACTGCCCGCATCATGGGTAAGAAGATCACCTTCCCTGCCGAGGAAATCGAAGTCAAGGAAGAAGCGGACGTCGTCGTCATCGGTGGCGGTTCGGCCGGCGTGGCGGCCGCGGTGACCGCCGCCCGGCTCGGGCTGCGCACGGTCTTGGTGGAGGAATTCCCGTTTTTCGGCGGCATGTCCACCGGCGGTTGTGTCGGGACGTTTTGCGGATTCTTCTATCGTGACGCCAGTGGGGAGTTCGCCTCCATCGTCGGCGGCTACCCGACGGAGATCATGCACAGACTCCTGGAACGCGGCATGTGTTACGGTCCCGTCCCGTTCAAGACAACCGCGGCAGTGCCGTACTCGCCGTGGGGACTGAAGCTCGTGCTCGACGAGTTCGTACGCGCTGAGCCGAACTTAAAAGCCTATCTCCATTCCTGTTTCTTGCGCACCGTCGTTGCCGACCGCGCCATTCGCGCCGTGACGGTTCAGACACGCTCCGGCCGCATCGCGCTGGTGGCGCGCCACTACATCGATGCCAGTGGAGATGCGGCGTTGGCTCGGGCTGCCGGTGTGGAAACGACGAAAGCGGAGACCATCCAGTATCCGTCGATGATGTTCTACATGCAGAACGTCGATCTCGCCGCCGCGCTGAGCGACTTTGGCAAACTGGGTGCCTTGATTGAGGAGTGTTTCCAGCAAGAGAAGTTGCCGCGCAAATCGGGGAATATCATCCCCACGGGCCGCAAGGGCGAGGTGCTGGTCGCCATGAGCCGGGTGAGCATCGACGGCCGGCCAGTCGATGGCAGTGAGGCAGACGATCTCACGTTCGGCGAGATGGCGGGTCGCGAGCAGGCGGCGACCCTGGCTAATTTCTTGGTGCGCCGCATGCCGGGCTTTGCCGACGCCTTCTTGTCCGACACGGCGCCGCGGCTCGGTGTTCGCGAGACCCGCAAGATCGTCGGACGCTACCAACTCCAAGACGACGATGTGCTCGGCGGGCGTCACTTCGACGACGGCATCTGCCGGTCGGCGTGGCCCGTCGAGCTGCATGTCACTGGCGGCGAGACGGTGTGGAAGTTCCTCGATCAGGGGGCGTACTACACGGTGCCGTACGGCTGCCTCGTCCCGCGCGAGGTGGACAATCTGCTGGTGGCCGGCCGGTGCATCTCGGCGACGCGCGAAGCCTTTGCCTCCGTGCGTGTCATCGGCCCGTGCATGAGCGAGGGTCAGGCCGCAGCGGTGGCGGCACGCGTCGCGGGCGACGGCACACCGTTGCCTGCGGTCGACACCGACGCGGTACGCGCGCAGTTGGTGGAGCTCGGGGCGCCGGTTTGATTGGTCCGCACCGCTTCGCCGGAGGAGTTCGGCAACCGAAATCCCAATTTGAGATTTCAAGCTGGATGCTTCAATGGGGCCGCGGCTGATCAGCCGCGGAAAGGCAAACTGGCGAAATGCCAACGTAGTCAACAGGGTGGTGCTTCAATGGGGCCGCGGCTGATCAGCCGCGGAAAGCTCGTTCGCGCGGTCGCGGTCGACCGTCGTTTGCCTGCTTCAATAGGGCCGCGGCTGATCAGCCGCGGAAAGCCGCCGACGTCGCGGAAACTGTGGGCCGCGTACGTAAAGCTTCAATGGGGCCGCGGCTGATC
>JBIOJG010000062.1:0-29729 GCA_044450645.1 Binatia bacterium | reverse complement strand
TTTTTCTGTTGGCACTCCGACACGCCGAAGGCAATGTGTGACTTGTGTTTCGCGGAATATGAGCGGGCGATCGTTGCGGCGGCAGAAGAAGCAGGGATCGATCCAGGAGAGGCACTGGAGATCGCTGGCGTCGAGGACCCATTCGGATCGCTGAGGTCTACGCACTGATCGAGTGACGCCGTGGCGGGGCAGCGCAGACGATATGTGCCCGCCGCCGATCGGTCGCAGATTGGTAGCAGCCGCACCGGCTCGCCACGAATCCAGCATGTCGCCTGGTTCAAGGACCCGGATGGCAACGGGTCATTTCTTGCCGAATTCTGAGTGCTTTGGGGTCGATCGCAAGCGAGGATCAGAGTGCACGAATTGATAGCCCATCTTGTGGATACGGCTTCCGGTGGTCGAACTCTCTGCGCCAGATGTCGTCAGGAATTCCCTTTGGGAACGCAATGCACTTTCGGGTGGAGCCGAGCCGCCAGAGGCAGTAATCACATTGGCGAGACTCGGGTGGTGGTGCCGCACTCCCGCCCGGTGCCTGATTTGTGTCACCGTGCTTTTACCGCCACCTCCGCCTTCGCCCGCTTCCGCTCGACCCACGCCTCCGCCGCGAAACCGGCCTTGGTCGACGCCTCGATGAGCAGCATGAACGGGAGATACGTCACGAAATGGGCAAGCGAGCCGGTCTGCCTGGCCCGCCAGCACGCCCAGTAGAGCACCGAGAGCTTCATCCTGAATCCGAGGCGCACGAGCGAGAGGATGTTCACCGGGCCACCTGCGTGCTTGGCATAGTAGCGCCAGCGGAATCGGCCGCTGCGGTAGGCGGTCCGCAGGACGGCGCGCAGCCTGGTGTCGTAGCGATGGCGGATGAGGTGGAACGGCAAGTAGTGAACAGGGATTCCGGCCGCCCGCAGGCGCACGGTGAAGTCAGAATCCTCGGCCCTCGCGAACGACTCGTCGAAGAGGCCGACCCGGTCGAAGACCTCGCGGCGGAAGGCGGCGGCGCCTGCCGCTTCCAGGCGGTGTTCGGTGGTGAGCGTCTCCTCCGCCCGGAGCAGGCGCCACATCCCGCGAAGGCCCGAGAAGTTCCGGCCGTCGGCCAGGCGCCGCTTGACGCTCGCCTCTTGATAGGCATGGCACATGCGACTCAAGAATGCGTCGTCGGCTGCCACCAGCTTGAAGCGGACGACCTGCGCGTCCGGGTGGTCGCGGAAGAAGGAGAGGACCGTCCGGGCGTAGTCCGGCGCGAACAGGTAGTCGTCCGCCACGATGGCGACCAGACCTCCCGAGGCGTTCAGGATACCGCGGTTCCTCGCGGCGGCGATGCCCCCATGAGGCTGCGGGCAGTACCGGATGCGCGGGTCCGTTTCCCGCAGGCCTCGCACGAGGTCACCGGTACCATCCGTCGAGCCATCGTCGACCACGAGAATCTCGATGGGCATCCCAGCGTCAGCCTGGCTGACGAGCGAGTCCAGGCAGTCGCGGAGCAGCGCCCGCCGATTGTAGGTGAGCACCACGATGGACAGGACCTGGCTCAGGCCGCGATCGATCACGGCACCGAGTTAGAGCACAGATTGCCGTCAGCATAAAAGCTCGCTCTCGTCCCGCGCCCCGATCCTGACTGAAGTGTGCCCAGGATTGTGCCCGCGACCGCCCGGACGGCGCCCCACCAGCAGCCAATGGCCAGCCAAAAGAGACAGGTACGACAAAAGAAGCCCTTGAGGGACTAGGGCCTTTTTCGGTGTGGTAGGACTCAAAACCTGCTCCGCCTTGCGCGGGTGATTGCGTTCTATCTGGCGCCCATGCAGGAATGAGCCGATGACCCGAGTGGCGGTGTACCTGTGGATCACCGTGGCGGCTGGGGCGGTGATCGTCCCGGTCGTCGTAGTGCTCGTGATCCATGCCGGTGTGCGCTCGCTCCGCCACACGACGGCGCTGTACCGGTCGCACTTCGGTACGCCACAGCCTGAACGACTCTTCCTGGCGTCGCTGGCGTTCTATCTCACCGTGCTGATCGTGCGGAGCATCACGTTGGCCATTCACTTCCAGGTGGGCGGCCTGCACGACATCGCTGTCCATGGTACCCACGTGCACCACCTCGTCTGGGGCATCCTGCTGCTCTTGATCGTGGGATATCTGTGGCTCGCTCAGTTCGGAACCGGTCGCACTGGAGCGTCGGCATGGGGCTCTCGTGTGACGGCGATCATGTTCGGTGTCGGCGCCGCACTCACGCTGGACGAGTTCGCCTTGTGGCTGCATCTGGAAGATGTCTACTGGAGCCCCGAGGGCCGAGAGAGCATCGAGGCCCTCATTCTGTTCGGTGGCTTGCTCGTGGCGAGCGTGCGGGGTGGACGATTTGTCCGCGCGCTCATACGGGACCTGCTGGCCGCAGTGCGGTAGCGCCGCATCGAGATCATCAATTTACACGTCGTGGTGAGGCGTGAGACCACGATGACGCCGTTGCTGGCGCTCGCTCGGGCGCGGTCTAATCAGGGCGCACTTCGCTGCGGACGGCACGAACATAGCCGTTATAGCTCTTACAGCCCGTTCCCACGATGCCGCAGATCGCACCCCACGCGGCGTTCGGGACGACCTCGTAGGTAGTAGACGACCAGTAGAAGTTGGACTGGGTGGGGCCGAAGGTCGGATCGACGCAGGGGCCGGGCAAACAACCCCAACCACAGCCCGACGCGCTTCCATCGATGATCGTCTGCAACTCCGCACTCGTCGGGAGCCGCCAGTCGCTGTGCCCACCCAGCGCGCGGCAGCTTGATCCACTACACAGCGTCCCATTCACGCGGGGCAGAAAATCCGTGAATGCCGTCCCATCCGGCGGGTTGCTCGAATCCGTGCAGATTATTGCGTCTAGTTCTGGTGCGTAGAAGGTACCGATACACCACGTGTAAGAGTTGTTCACGTTCTCCGGGTCGTTGAAATCTCTCCTCCCATCCACCGTCCCTGTCTTCTTCTCCCACATCAACCTCGTCTGTGTGTCAGTCACCGTCCCGTCGCCGTTATCCACGAACCGACCCGGATTGGCGGCCGCGGTTGGTGTGGATATCGGTGTCTGCATCGGAACTTGGGAGGTGGTCACAGTCGGTGTGGGTGTCGGTGTCTGCATCGGAGGTTGAGGGACGGTTGCGTTCGGCGTCGGGGTGAAGGCGCCGCACGGCACTCCACCCACGAAGACTTGTACCGCCACGTTGGGATCATACACGCGGCCACCGGTCGGACCGGCGAAAATCAGATTGGCCATAGTGACCGGACAACAACCACCGTCGAGAGAGGGAGCTGCCGCCAACGTGCAGCAGAAGAGTTCCCCGTCGGGGATGGGAAGGGTATTGGACAACGACAAAAAGAGCGCCCGCATCCACCCCTCGGAAAAGATCTTCGTCTGCACGCTCTTGCCAGTCGAAGGGTTGGCGACACACGTTGCGGTACCACTGGCATCCGACTCAACGGTCATGCAGACGGGATTCCAGTTGAGGTCCATCTGCAGCCCAGCTACCTGCCCGTTGCTGCCGGTCATGGTCACGCACATGTCGGTGGAACCTGATTGCGCTGCACCTTGAACGCCCACGGCTGAGCTGCTCACGCCAGATGGGGAATTGGGGCTGCCGCCGCACGCTGACAGTAAGAACACGGCGACAAGGGACGTGAACGCAGCGGCAGTTCTTGACATCAATGTGCTCCCGTTAGGTGAGCGACCTGAATGATCTGGGCCACGGTCAACCATAGCAGACCGCGGACCTCCCGTCTCCTTATGCCAAGGAAAAATCATCTGGGATGCCCGGAGAACCACATGCTGGCACTCCTTGAGCATATTAGGGACGAGTTTCCCAGCTTCGTCGGTCGGGTCGGCTGCGTAGATGATTTCAACGACGTGGAGGAGCAGTAACTTCGCACCAACGCGCTATCGGCTGTCTCAAGAATCTTCCGCCCGCCGGCCGATTGGCGTACGCGAGGCTGTTTCGAGCGCATTTCGATGCTGGGGATCGGGAGCAGTGTCTCTTGCAGGATTTTGTGCTCCAAGTGCCGGCTGTGCTATGCACCCCCGCGTCAATGGAGGTATCAAATGCCGAGCGAGCACGGCGCGCGGCGGCGTTGCCAGCGCAATAGGCGTGCGCGTGCCCGGTGGCTGGGCGTGTGGTTTCTCTGTATCGGCCTCACCTCTGCCGCATCCGCAGCGCCGACACCGACCCCCTGCCCGCCCCAAACGGCCATCGTTGGCTTCGCCGAACCACTGGCCAAAGTCCCTGGGGTCGGCCTGACCGGGTCCGTAGATTTGTTCTTTACCGCGTCTCTCCTCGGGGCCGGGACGGTCACCTTCACGTACGATCCGACAATTGTCACTGCCACGGCCGTCACTGCCCCAGAGCCCTTCCCGGGTGCGAATCCGCTCAGCAGTTGCAGCTTGCAGCCCGACATTGGCACGCGAGGCCGTGTGACGATTGCCTTCACGTGTGAGCCACCCGTCTCGGATTCGGGCCCCAACGGTCTGTTTGAAATCTTCTTCCTGGGAGTGAGTAGCGGGCTGAGCCCGCTCACCATAGACGTGGACAGCTGCTCCGCGAGCGCAAGCGCATGCGTCGCGACTCCTGGTTTCTGCTTCGGGGATAGCCTGGGCGATCTTCCCCAGAATGGTTCCATTGTGGTTGGTTCGGTCCAGCCGAACAACACGTCCACACCGACGAATACGCCAACCCCGCCGCCGCCGCCGACCAACACCTCAACTCAGACGCCAACGAATACGGCGACCGTAACCCCTACGGCTACCCCGACTGACACACCGACCGCGACTCCGACCCAGACCCCGACCAATACGGCCACAGCAGTGCCGACGAGCACGACGAGCACCTCGACGTTGACGCCCACGCTGACACCGACTCGGACGCCGACGAATGCGCCTACGGTGACACCGACCAATGCGCCGGCGAACACCACCACCGCTACACATACGATCATGCCGACGAACACGCCGACAGCAACTGAGACGCCGACCCCAAAGGACACAGCGACCAGTACACCGACACCGTGTAGTTGCGTCGGTGACTGCAACTGCAATGGAAGGGTGACCGTCGATGAGATTCTCACGATGGTGAACATCGGCCTCGGCAATGCCCCGCTGTCGGAGTGCGAAGCAGGGGATGGGAACGGCGACCACCAAATCACCGTGGATGAGATCCTCACGGCGGTGAACAATGCGTTGAACGGGTGCCCACAGCCGAGGTGAGGTTACGCGCAGGAAAGTCGCACAGTTCCTTGAGGTGCAATCCAGCTGTACGCCACCACCACGTTCGCGGCGGTAAGCGGGGGTGAACGGCGTGGTCAGGGCCGTCGCTGCGCGTGAGTGCTAAGATCTCGCCGTCCGAGCCGTCGCTGCGCGAGAGACGGGATGCACAGTATGGTCACCGTTGTTCCCTGTCCGGCAACAGCGGCTGAATCAGCGTGAAGGGGAGCTTGAGCGTTCTCGTCATGACTCCCAGCAGCCTTTTCCCCACCGCTGAGGGTGAAAGTGGGATGACCTGTGGATCGTCAAGGCTGCCGGTCACCTTGACCGGAATGGACACCAGGCTGCCTCCAAGTACCCCGCTGATGACGGGGATGCGACTGACGACAGAGTCCACCGTTGTCAGCGGCGCGACGAGCAGGGTGACATCCATGGTCCGTGCGACGATATCCACGGATCCTTCACCGGCCCATGTTACCGAGGGCCCGTCCAAGATCGCTTCGGTGAGCACAAGCGTCCCGCCCTTCAGGTCGCCCTTCAGCGTGATGCTATCGTACGGCAGACCCTCCTTTGCGAGGTCCGAGAGATTTCTGACGGCACCGGTGGCGACATTCAATACGGAAAGCACTTTCGCCGTCAGCCCCATCCCGTAGATGCGCCCGCTCTTCGCACTGAACTCCACCTGCCCCTCGATAGAGCGACCGAGTGCCGCTGCCTGGCCGCGGGCCGCAACCTTCGCGGTCAGACCATACTGACCGGTGACGACCTCCTTTTCGATGCCCACGCACTTCACTAAAGCATCCAGCGGCGCATCCTTTGCCGTCGGGTCGAAGGCGAGCGTCAGACCCCCTGGAGCGATTGCGATTGTTCCCGGTGTGCCGATGCCGCCGCACACAGTGGCCTCGGTGATCGTCACGGTGAGTCGACCCGGAGCGAACGTCAACGCCGCGCGCGCCGGCTGCCACGTGAAGCCTCCATAGGTGAACGACTCCGCGGCAACCCGCAGCGTGCCCCGTAGTCCCTGTTCCCATGAGGCCGAAGCCGGTGCATGGCCCGCGTCACCGGCGCGTCGGAGCCATGGCTCGATGTGGCCCCAATCGAGTTGACCTGCCGTGAGGTCGAGATCGGCAGCGAATGCGTCTGGCGACTGGTTGATTGTGCCCTGCAGACGCATGCGGCTGCCCCAGCCCACGTCGACGGTGCCGTCCACACTGGCGGTCTCGTTCGTGGCATCGACTACAATGTGCTCGATCCTCAGACGCCGGCCGTCCTGTAGCGGTACGATGAAGTCGCTGGCTTCCAGGCGGCCTTCTAGTGTCGAGCGGACGAGCTGGTGGCGGTCAATGCGTATGTGGACATCACCCCGCAACGACCCGCCGAGCAGGTCATTGCCGATCAGCTTATCCAGCGTCGCTTTGCTCATGGTCCCGTTGAAAGTCAAAGAGAGATCCTGTGGAGTGAGCAGCAGCGTCAAGGCGGCATCGGATTGCGCATCCCGAACATGCAAGCGCTTGATGTGCAACCGCTCCGCTTTCCACACGACATCAACGGTACCCCTGAGGCCATCCGTGCCGGTCACTTCGGCGGCAAATGATGTCCCTGCCTTCGTGTCGTGCTCCAGACGGAGATTGGAGAGGGATACTGGGTACCGAATGGCGATTCGCTCCCGCAAGGGCACGGATTCGATCGCCAGCGCCTGCGCCGCGCCGTTCAGTTCGAAGCGCCAGTCGCTGGGTGCGGCTGTCGGTCCGCCCGCTCTCAGCGACGTCACGGACAGCGTTCCGCTGAGCGACTGCGGATTCCAGGAGGAGTCTGGCAACCAGCCGGAAGCGAGCAGCCACGGGTAGGCTTCGTTCAGCACGATGCGCGACGTTCCGGCGGCGGCCTCGAACCAAGCCGTGCCGTTCTGATGGAATTGGATGTCACACTGCGACAAGACAGACGTGCCTACTGTCAGGTGCAGTTCGCTGGCCTCTATCCCGCCGGCAGCATAGACGAAACGTCCGCCTTGGACCCGGAGGGGTAGGCTAGTCCCTTGAAGGCGGCCGGAGACGTCGAAGGCCGATGCATCCGCCGTTACAGTTACGTCTTTGGTGCTGCCGCCAAGCAGCAGTTTCCCCGAGGCCATGCCGGCCACGTCGGTGATGCGACCGAATTCACGCTGGAACGAATCGTTCTTGACCAGATGTTTGAGCAACGCAGCCAACTCCGCCGCGTCTGCCTGGACCTGCGTTTCGACGTGTAACTCGGGTGCCGTACCGCTCAGTCCGAGCCGTAACGTTCCGGCAGCTGCCTGGAACTTTCCGAGCTGCGCCGACGCTTGCTCGCCGGAGAGGACGCCGTTGGCAACCTTGGCGTCTCCGGTGACATGGTTCAGGTCGAGGTCAATTCCCGGAACGTGGACATCACCATCGACGAGACGGCCTTGGATTACCACGGTCTCGTCCCGTCCGAGGTCACTGAACGATGCCCCCGTGGAACGAAAGGTGATCTGCGGCACGGTTCCGCCCCGAAGCACGTTGAAAATGTCTCGAAGCAGCGGAACGTCTTCCGCCACAAGTGTCGCAGCCTGTCGAACCGACGTAACGTCCAACTTCGTTGCCTGTACTTCCAGCGTGGCCAAGTCCGGAGCGAGAGATAAGCTGCCGGACAGCTGCAAGCGGGGATGGTCGAGCTGCCAGCGGGTCAGCGTTGCGTGTGTCGTGTTTCCGTCATGCCGCAGCGTCGCGTTGACGTGCTGGCCGCGCAGCATAACTTTCTCATGGTGGCGCCGGACGGTCAGCGAGGGAATCGAAGCATCGACATCCGCGTTTATCTCATCGAGCCCATGCGCCGTGACGTCCAAAGTGAGACTCGCCTCGGAGTCTCCCAGCCGCGTACCGTGAGGGAGGAACTGCGCGCTGATGAATTGCGGCCGGAACCGGGTGACCGTGATGCGCCCTGCGCCTTCGAAGTTGGTGACGTCCAGTGACGCGTTCAACGACATCCGCTCCCACAAAGTGGATGCGCAGGTGATGTCAAGGCTGAGTAGGTCTGGCGGCAGACGGATGCGTGCCCGAACGTCCGTAAACCCAAGCGTACGAATACTTCCGGGGCTCAGGCTGACCGTGCTGTTCTTCAGGACCACGACCAGGCCGGGCGCTTGCGAGGTGGCAACAGACGCCAGGCCGCCCAGAGCCGAAGCCACGGCCTGCTTGACGTCCGCGACCGAGCTACCGCGGTGTGGCGTTTCTCCAGCTCCTGGCCGGCGCGGCAGCCGTATCCGGAGATGTGCGCCGGCGAGCCGAAGCTCGGCAACCTGCACCTTCCCTCTGACCAGCGGTAGCAGCTTCGGGTAGACGGCGATCGACTCGACCGTTCCTTCAACTGAGCCGGGGAATGACAGGCTGACCCGATCCAGACTGACATGGGGTAGCGGCAAGACGGACAAACGCAAGGTGCGAAACTGCACCTTTCCGCCCAACTCCTGCGACAGCTGCGTGATGATCTGCGCGTGCAGCGGTGCGATGTCGCCGGCGAAGTGCGGCACCACGAGGGCCGCGACAGCCACGAGGAGCAGGATGAAACCGAGCCCTCCAACCAGGCCGAATACCAACTTCCTCTCACGACGCATTACGGGAGCACTCGCTGACCGACGGTCCTCGCGTAGCTGGTGTTCATGCCCTCTGCAAGTGGAGCACGGAGGCGGCGTGGCTGACTGGGGCGTGGCGAATCTTTGATGTTCCGGTACGCCGTGAGCTGACTCTCGCCGACGGCGTCAGGCTCGAGGGGCGGCTCCGGTGTCCTGTCGCTCGTCCGGGAGCGCAGGAAAGGTCGCTCGATGCGGCTTACGCATCCACCAGGCATCTGGGAGTCTTGGATTCGGCCGAGGCACCGCGACGGTTCCACCTTTCGCCAGTTCACCAACCACAAGCGCGGCTGCGGCCGATGTCGCATGGCGCACTGGGGCGCTCAACCCGGCGCCAAGTTCGAGCGAGTCGGGGATGACGCCCACGACCAGCACCTCGCGCGGCCCGCATCCCGCAAGCTCCGTGATCCACAGCGTCTCCTGCACGGCGGGATCATGGGGGCTCACGCGGGGCTGGGGCGACATCTTGCGCAGGTCCTCGCTCGGATAGAGCCGCAACTCGCCGGGGCGTCCGGTCGCCCCCACCGCATCCACGAGGATCACCTGCTCCCGGTTGTCGAGGTGGGTGACGAGATCGAGCCCCGGCGTGCCGACATCGACCAGCGCGACGTCCTCGGGAAACTCCCAGCCGGCGCGGAGCAGCTCGATCACGAACGGTCCGAAGCCGTCGTCTCCGAAGAGCACGTTGCCGAGGCCGATGACCGCGATGCGCGCGTGCGCTTCTGCCGGGGCTGTCACAGTACCTTCACGGTCGCGGTCGTCCGGCCTTCCACATCGAGGGTGTGAATGGCGCACGCCATGCACGGATCGAACGAGTGTACGGTGCGCAGGAGTTCGAGCGGCTTCTCCGGATTGGCGACCGGGTTTTTGAGCAGCGCTGCCTCGTACGGTCCGGGTACGTCACGCTCGTCGCGCGGACTCGCGTTCCAGGTTGTCGGCACCACCGCCTGGTAGTTCGACAGGACGCTGTCCTTGATGACAATCCAGTGCGACAACGCCCCGCGCGGCGCCTCGTGAAAGCCCATACCTTCGACGGCGCCCTTGGGGAAGGTAGGTGGCCGGAAGGTAGTCGCGTCGCCGCCGGTGATGTTCTTTGTGAGGAGCTCCCAGTGCCGCACCGCGAGGTCGGACAGCACCGCAGCGCGAATGGCACGCGCTAGATAACGGCCCATGGTCGACTGCAACTCGTTGACCGTGATTGGGCGCTGCGCGATCGCGGAGACCCGCGTGAGGGCGAGGTCGGTCCACTTACGGGTCAGCTCGTGCTGCAGCGCGTAGGCGACGAGGATGTTGGACAGCGGGCCGACCTGCATGGGCTTGCCCTCGAATCGCGGCGCCTTGACCCACGTGTACTTTCCGTCATCTTGGAAGTCGGTGTAGTTGGGATCGGTTTCGCCCTTCCACGGGTGCTGGGCGCCGCGGCCCTTGTACCAGGCGTGGGTGACGTCCTCGACCACGCCTTGGCGGAAGTAGTCGTCACGGGCGCCGCTGATGCTCCGCACGCTTTCGATTTTGCCGTCGAAGATCGTGCCGCCGGGCAGATCGAAGGTGGTGGAACGCGGATCGGTGGGGAGGTCCGGGACGGCCAGGTAGTTCTTGACACCCGCGCCGATGTCGAACCACTCGGGGTAGAAGCCGGCGATGGCGCAGGCATCCGGGAAATACACCTGCTGCACGAAAGTTACGACCTCGTCGAGACGCTCCTTCAGCATGTAGAGCCGGTCCATGTCGAGGGTGGCCAAGCTGTCGAGGTTGATCGCGTTCATCACTCCACCCACGGCAAGGTTCTGGATGTGTGGCGTCTTGCCGCCAAGAATGCCGACCACCTGGTTTGCCTTCCGTTGGAACTCGAGGGCCTGCAAATAGTGTGTGAGTGCCAGCAGGTTGACCTCCGGGGCCAGCTTCATGGCCGGGTGGCCCCAGTAGCCGTTGGCGAAGATGCCGAGCTGGCCGCTCTCCAGCAGGCCGACAACTTTCTTTTGTACGCGAGCCATTTCCTGGCGCGAGTTTCCCGTCCAGTCCGAGAGACTCTCGGCGATGGATGACGCCTTCCCTGGATCGGCCTGGGGAATAGTGGTCACGTCGACCCAGTCGAGTGCCGACAGATGGTAGAAGTGGACGATGTGGTCGTGCAGCGCATGGCTGATCAGGATGAGGTTGCGGATGTATTGCGCGTTCGGTGGGATCTCCATGCCGAGGGCATCCTCGACGGCACGCACCGACGCGATCGCATGCACGGTCGTGCACACCCCGCAGAAGCGTTGGGTGAAGAGCCACGCTTCGCGCGGGTCACGCCCACGCAGGATGGTCTCGATGCCGCGCCACATCGTGCCGGAGGCCCAGGCTTTCTGTACCTGGCCGCCCTCGATCACGGCGTCGATGCGTAGGTGGCCTTCGATGCGGGTGATGGGATCTATCGTGATGCGAGCCATTGCCTATCCTCTCTAACGCGCCGGCGCGGCTTGGGGTGGGCCAGCAATGATCGGGAAGAGCTTGATGAGCGCGATGTAACCGGCGATCTCGCCAGCCACTAGCCCTGTGGTGATGAGGATCTCAGTGACGTTCGGGAAGTACGCCCAGTGCACCCCCGGCTGGAAGGCGAGTAGGAAAACGTCGAAGCGATAGAGCGCGCCCCCGAGAAGCATGAACATGGAAGCGCGGAACAGCGTCCCGAGATTGTTGCGCTGGCGCTCCTCGCGCAGCAGTGCAAGGGCGCCGAAAAACAGCGCGAACTCGAGCAACGACATGATGCTGTAGCCGTCGAAGGCGAACAGTTGGGCGACCTGCTTGCGCACGACCAAGTCAACCAATCGGATGCCAAGGTACAGGTGCAACACGGGACGCATCGCCGAGCCCAGCCCAGCCAGCATTCCAATCTCGGGCCGGCGGCCAAGTAGCCGGGATGACAGCGTGCTCTCGATTACCACCATGCCAAAGCCCATCGATATGCACGAGATGAGAAACAACAGGGGGAGCATGATCGTGTTCCACAGCGGGTGCAGGCGCGGTCCACTGAGCAGCAGCAGCGTGCCGAGACCGGATTGGTGCATCGTCGGCAACAGCAGGCCCGCCGCCACGACCCATACCAGGCTCCGCCGCACCACCGGCAGCCAGGTATGACCCAGCCGCCGGACCCATGGGACGGTGCTGGTGCGTGCGCGCTCCAACAACGCCGGCCCGAGTTCGATCCACAGCACGATCGTGTACGACATGATGCACAGCGACACCTCGAGGAGGACCGATCTCAGGTTCCAGTGCCAGAAGAACGGCAGCTTGTACGCAATCCAGGGCCGCCCCACATCGACCATCACCGAGAGACCGGCGATCGAGTAGCCGAAGGCGCTGGTGACCAGCGCGGGGCGCACGAGCGGATGGTATTGCCCTCGGTTCATGATGTATACGAACAGCACCAACGCGTACCCGCCGCTGGCCAAGGCGGTGCCGGTCACCACGTCGAAGGCGATCCACAGGCCCCACGGGTAGCCGTCATTGAGCGCGGTGGTGGCGCCCAGGCCGGCCACGAAACGCCACGCTATCAGGGCGACGGCGACGACGGCTATGCCGAGCAAGGCGTAAAATGGGCGCGTGAAGACGGCGCCCCCGACGGCACACGGCTCCGCCTCGACGGTCATGAGTCCTCCGTTTCCGGCCCTTCGCCGGTCAGCCGCCGCCGGCTCCGCGTTAACACGGCAGCGAGCAGGGCATACAAGGCGACGGGCGGCACGATCCCTTGGTAGATCTCCTGGAACACCTCGCGCACGGCGGTCGGTACCGGCTCAGACGTGTACGCCGGGAGGCCGAGTTTGGCGAAGTCGACGTGGGCGAGATACAGCACCTGTGTGCCGCCGACCTCGGCCTCGCCGTAGACCTTCGGGACGTAACGCTGCGGATGCTGTTCGAGGCGCGTGTGGGCTTCGGCCAGCAGGTCAGTGTACTTTCCGAAGATCACCGCGCCTGTCGGACAGACCTCGGCGCAGGCCGCGATCTGGCCCTTGGCAAGGCGATGCTTGCACAACTCGCACTTGACGATTTTCGGCAAGACCTTGGACCACTCGAACTTCGGGATGCCGAAGGGGCAGGCCATCTGGCAGTAGCGGCAGCCGATGCACAGGTCGGGATCGTAGCTGACGACACCGAACTCGCGTTTTTGCAGCGCTCCCAGCATGCAGGCTGAGGTACACGCCGGGTCGAGGCAGTGCATGCATTGGCGCTTGATGAACGAGTAGGTGCCGCTCGTCGGATCCTTGTAGAGCTTGATGATGTTCTTGGTTCGCTCGTTGAGATCCACTGGCATTTGCCACAGCCCGCCGGAGAGCGTCGTGTCCGGGGGGAGGTCGTTGGCCTGGTTGCACGCGACCATGCATGCCTTGCAGCCGATGCAGCGGGTTGCGTCGTACAGCAGCCCGACCGCATCGGGCCGGGCCACAACCGCTGCAGCTTTCGCCGGGCGTCCCCGGAGCGTCACCACCGTGCTGGCGGTGGCGGCGGCCATCACCTTGAGGGCTCCGCGTCTGGAAATGCCCATGCCCTACTCCTTTGTCGGCTTCGACTCGTCCCCTCCGTCGCCACCTGGACCGAGCTTTTTCGAGGCGACCCAGCCGGCGCCGATCAAGGCGCCGCCGACGAACCCCGCCACGGCGGTCGCCAGCGGACTCACATGGCCTTGCGCGGCAGTGATCGGCGCATAGCTGTCCGGCGGCGTAGCATCGTGGATGGGGATCGTCTGGAACATCGGTACGCGGAACGCGATCTTCTGCTCCGTACAGCCGACGCACGGTGCGCCGATGCCGATCGGCCAGACGTCTGTGACTTCATTGAAATGGCGCGTCGAACAGCCGGCGTGCGTTTCGGGGCCCTTGCAGCCGAGCTTGTAGAGACACCAGCCCTGGCGGTGGCCCTCGTCGCCGAACTCCCGCGCGAAGCGCCCGGCGTCGAAGTGCGGCCGGCGTGGGCAGTGATCGTGGATATGCCGGTCGTAGGCAAACTTCGGGCGCTTGAACTCGTCAAGAGCAGGCAGGGTGCCGGCGGTGGCGTACTGTAATACCGTGCCCAGCAGCGTGTACGGATTGGGCGGGCAGCCCGGGATGTTGATGATGGGCTTGCCGCTCTTGATGATCGCGTCGACGCCAACGGCATCTGTCGGGTTCGGATCGGCGGAGGGGATGCCGCCCCAGGAGGCGCAGGATCCGATCGCGATGATGGCGGCCGCTTGCTTGCCGACCTCCTCCAGCATTTGCAGTGCGGGTTTGCCGGCGACCTTCATGTAGATGCCGTTGTCCTTGCGGGGAATCGATCCCTCGACCACCAGGACGTACTTGCGGGCGTTTGCCTCCATGGCGGCGTGCAGCGCGTCCTCGGCATCCTTGCCCGCCGCGGCCATGAGCGTTTCGTGGTAGTCGAGCGAGACGAGATGCAGGATGAGTTCGCTCAGGTCGGGCGCGGAGGTGCGCAGCAACGTCTCGGTGCATCCGGTGCACTCCTGGAAGTGGAGCCAGATGACTGACGGTCGCTGCGCTTGTGCGACCTCACGTGCGACCTCGGACGCCCGCGCCTTGTCTGTGAGCGCGAGGCCGAAAGGGGCTGCCACCATCAGCTTGGCGCAGAATGCGAGGAAATCGCGCCGGCTGACGCCGCACCGCCCGAGATGCTGGCCGATCGTTTCCGGCTCACGTGTGGGTCCGACTTCGAGGGGCATGCGACACCTCCGGGGAAATCTTCTTCATTCCACTCAGGAGTACGGCTGGGCGTGCGCCACGACAGCGACCTCGCTCGTCCAGTTGCTCCCACCGCTCCAACGCGCGATGGCCAGAATCGCGCATCCCTGCAACTCGCAGATATCGTGCCAGGAGTCAGTGATCTGGGATGGCGAACGATTGCGCCGCTGCGCGTCGATCGGTCGCACGATCGCAAAAGGCCTAGGGCTCGGCGTCTCCAGGCTTGAGAAGACGCGCAGACGAGAGGCGCTGCTATGGCATCACGTTGCTCCCAGATCGCGACCGATCTCGGCGCGCGAGTTCGGAGTGATCTGGACGAGCATTTCGAATAGCGGTGTTTCCACGCAACCCGGGCAGATGCAGTTGGCGCGGATGTTCTTGCGCCCGTACTCGACCGCTGCGGTGCCGGTCAGGCTGATCATGCCTGCCTTCGCTGGCTCTTGGGTAGAATCCGTCCATCTGACGTCGATCAGGTGGGTAGCTATCCGATCTCATTCGGCCATGTCTGACAATTCGTATAGTGTTCGTACGAAAAGTATGACATTGAAACCGCAGCTGAAAGACCGACGCATCACGAACCTCATGTGACGGGATGAAGAGGAGATGTTCCTGAACGGCTACAGGCTGCTGGATATGTGCTGGCTCGGCGCGGGTCCATTCACCGCTCAGCTGCTCGGCGATCTCGGCTTCGACGTCATCAAGATCACCGAGGTATCGAAGGGGTCAGGCCGCCGCGGCGGGCAGGACAGCGGTGTGCTCCTCATGGCACACAATGCCGCGCAGTTGAGTCAGTTTCGCTTCGGCATGCGCAACGCTCGCAGCATCGCGCTGAATTTGAAGACGCCTGAGGGTTTGCAGGTCTTCCGTCGTTTGGTCGAAAAAGCCGATGCCATCCAGGAAGGTTTCCGGCCCGGCGTTGCCGACCGGCTGGGCGTCGGGTACGAAGCGGCGCGCAAGATCAACCCCGGCATCGTATATGCGTCGCTGACCGGCTACGGCCAGACCGGTCCCTACAGAGAGAAGGCCGGCCATGACATCAATTTCGAGTCGATTGCGGGGTTCATCGGCTTGAATGGGCGCGCTGGCGGCGGGCCGGTGATTCCAGGGGCGCTGGTGGCTGACTTCGCGGCTGGCGGGATGTCGGCGGCCATCCATATTCTGTCGGCCCTCCTGCGCCGCGAGCGTACGAGGCAGGGCGCGTACTGCGACGTGTCACTTACCGACGCGGTCTTTGAGGCAAACAGCATGGCTATCGGCGCCTATCTGGGATCGGGAGAGGAAATACGCCGCGGAGAGTCCTTCTACTCGGGAATGTGGCCTTGGTATGACCTGTACACCACGAAGGACGGAAAGTACGTCTCCGTCGGTGCGGTGGAGCCCTACTTCTATGAGAACCTTTGCCGGACCCTCGGACGCGAGGACTTGCTCGATCAGCAGTGGGCGGCGGATCAGCGCGAGGAGATTCGGAGGGAGTTTGCCAAAACGTTCAAGTCCAAGACACAAGCGGAATGGGTGGCGCTGTTCGACGGCGTGAACGCGTGCGTCACGCCCGTGTACTCCCCCGGTGAAGCGGTTGCCGATCCGCAGATGCGCGCGCGCAACATGGTGACGGAGTTGGATCACCCGGTTCACGAGAAAGCGCAGATGGTGGGATCGATGTTCAAACTCGATGGGACGCCCCTCGAAGCGCGCACCTGGATGCTGTGGCCGGGGCAGCATACCGAAGAGATCCTGGAAGAACACGGCTTTTCGAGTAGTGAGGTCGCCGATCTGCGGGAGAATGGCGTGGTCGCCTAGCCGAACTGGCATATGGTCTCTGGCGGATTGCATATGGTCTAAAACGATGAGCGATACGCCAGACGAGAGGGTTCCATGACGCAACGGAAGACAGGCGTGCTCAGCGGCATCAACGTGCTCGACTTCGGTCGGGCGGTGGCCGGTGGGTATTGCACCCGCCTGCTCGCTGACATGGGGGCGCGGGTGATAAAGGTGGAGCCGCCTTTCGTCGGGGATACGATACGGCTGCTGGGGCCGTTCAGCGGGGAATCCTGGACGATGCCGCCCTCGATCAGCCCCATCTTCCTCCACTGCAACGCCGGCAAGGAAAGCATCTCCGTCAACCTCAAGGAGTCCGAGGCCATCGGCCTGATCAAACGGCTGATTCCGCAGATGGATGTGGTTGTGGAGAACTTCACCCCGCACGTGATGCGGAGTTACGGTCTGGCATACGGCGACCTGCGCCAGATCCGGGAAGACATCGTGATGTGCTCCATCAGCGGGTTCGGGGCCGAAGGGCCGTTGGCGGACACGCCGGCAACCGATCCGGTGGGCCAGGCGATGAGCGGGATGCTGTCGCTCTGTGGTGAGGAGGATGGCTACCCGTATCTCGCCGGAAACGCCGTCGCCGACAGCGTAACCGCGACGACGGCCGCGATGGCGATCGTTGCGGCGCTCCTGGAACGGTTCCGTACCGGTACCGGCCAACACATCGATGTCTCGATGATGCATACGCTGTTTGCGATGGATTGCGCGGCGGCACCGTACTACGTCGCCTCCCGCGGTGAGCATTCCATCCCGCGCGGCGGCCGATTTCATCACCTGGCGTGTCCGTGGGGCGTGTTCAAGGGTCCGCAAGGCCGCTACCTCGTGGTCATGGCCGCCGGAGACATTCCCTGGGAACGCCTGGTCCGCTTCATGGGCCGCCCTGACCTCATCGACGACCCGGAGTTCGCCAGCATGGACGCGCGCATGAAGAGCCGTGAGAAGGTCCATGAAATCATCGAACGGTTTCTGCAGAGTTTCGAGACGGCCGAAGCGGCGCACAAGGCGCTTTCGGATGCTCGGATACTCGTTGGGATGGTCCTCGACCCCTGGGAGGTTGCCACGCATCCGCAGACGGTAGCGCGCAACATGGTTCGTGCAGTTCCACATCCATTTGCTGGTCCCGTTCCGACTATTGCGACGGCCACGCGCTTTTCCGCGAATGAGATTACAGTTGGCCGAGCGCCGTTCATCGGTGAGCACAATCGTGAGGTTTTGCACGAGTTTCTCGGGCTCTCCGACAGTGAACTGGATCGACTGCACGGGTGCGGCGTCCTGTTTGAGGATGTGACCGTGGCGCACCTCGAGGCGGCGCCGTAACCCCGCGGTGCAACCCGAGCGCGGAAGGGATCTTCGCTATGCTCAGCAAGATGGACGACTACCTGATCCACCAGACCGAGAAGCCGCTGGCCGAGGTGGCATCGGATCATCCCGACTGGCAGGAAACCCTCTATTTCAACATGCATGACCGCAAAGGTGAGTTCTCTGCCCTGGCCGGACTAGAGGTGTTTCCCAACGCGCAATACGTTCGCGCATACTTCTTCGCCCTCCACAAAGGCGAGCACTACTCTTACATGTGCGCCGGCCCCCTTGAGAACTGGCGTGAGCAGATACGGGCGGGCACACTGTCCTTCTCGGTCGTGGAGCCCCAGCAGGCCTGGCGCCTCGACCTGGCAGATGAGGCCAACGGCATCCGGGCCGCGGTCGATTTTCGGGCGCGCTGCCCCGTCTACCACTATCGCCCCATCAGGTGCGAGGATGCGGGCGCGCTCATCATCAACCAGTCGTATTACACCCAGGCCGGTGTGTACCGTGGTGCCTGTACGCTAAAGGATCAGGTGTTCACCGATCTGTGGGGCCTGCGCGCCCGCCGCTGGGGCGTGTTGGTCATGCCGCGGCTGCCGTTTTATCATTGGGTCTCTCTCCAGCTGCCCACGTGCTGCATCACGGCGTGGCAGTTCGAGTCGTGTGAGGGCGACATGCTCTACTGCGACGGTGCGGTGGTGACGGAAGCGGGCGAGACCACCAGCATCACAGGCATCGAGCACGACTGGACCTTGCCACCGGGCGCCCGCCACCCGACGCGGACGCGCCTCGCTTTCTCCACCGCCACGGGCGAGATCTTGCGTGTCGAATGCAAGGAGATTGAGAGCCACTTCCTGGGTGCCTTTCCTAATCGCTGGTCGGACGCCGATTCCGCCGCCCTTGCCGAGGCCGATGCCAAGGCCGTCTCGACCGAGGAGTACTGTGAGTTCACGCTCGGTCAGGAGCGCGGGCTTGGCATCGTCGATATCGTTTCGTTGCCGGGGTATCGCCGCTACGGTATTCCCCCACTCGTGAGCGTGTGATCGCGTGCCGGCAGCCATGACCACTGCGGGAGGATCAACCGTGAGCGAACCAGCACTGCTCATCGATCGCGACGGCCACATTGTCACGCTCACCATGAACCGGCCGCGGTTCAAGAACTCGATGAACCCGGAGATGTTTTGCCGGCTGGCGGATGCCTGGGAGATGATCAACACAGACGATGATATCCGGGTGGTCATCTTGACCGGAGCCGGTGGCATCTTCTCTGCCGGCGCCGACCTGGATGCGGTCGCGCGCAGGTCGATGGCTGGAGAGGCGCCGCGCGACGAGTTCGAGACACGCTTCCGCAACGATTGGAGCATCATCTGGAAGGGTCTGCTGCGCGACTACCGCTGCATCAAGCCGATCATCGCGGCCGTGGAGGGGCCGTGCATCGCCGGGGGAACCGAAATCCTCGAATCCACCGACATCCGGGTCGCCGGTGAGGGGGCGACGTTCGGGATCTCCGAGGTGCGCTGGAGCTTGTTTCCGCTAGCCGGGTCTACGGTCCGGCTGCGTCGCCAGATCTCGTATACCAAGGCGATGGAGATGCTGCTGACCGGCAACCACTACTCGGCGGCAGACGCTCTCCAGATGGGCCTTATCGGGAAGGTCGTGCCCACCGGCCACGCGCTCGCGACCGCCCGCGAGATGGCCGCCCGCGTCGCGGCCAACGGGCCGCTGGCGGTGCGGGGAATCAAGAAGTCCGTGCAGGACACCGAGGCACTTCCGGAGGAAGAGGCGCTCGCCATCGAATTCAGCATCGGTATGCAGGTGGTGATGAGTGAGGACGCACGTGAAGGGCCCAAGGCTTTCCTGGAGAAACGAGCGCCGCAGTACAAGGGCCGCTGACACGGACAGCCAAGAGACGTCGAAGCGGGAGGAGTGGGTCATGTACGAATACACCGAAGAGCAGCAAGCCATCCGGCGCACCGTGCGGGAATTTGCCCGCCACGAGGTCGCCCCAGGCGCGGCGGAACGAGATGCCACGGGCAAGTTCGACTACCAGCTGTTCCGGCGTCTCGGTGAGCTCGGCATCATCGGCATGCTGCTGCCGAAGGAGTGCGGGGGTAGCGAGACTGACCTGCTCAGTTTCTGCCTGGCGCTGGAGGAGCTGGCACGGGTGGACATTGCCCTTTCCTGGAGCGTGTTTGTTTCCCTCGCCGGAGCCCACTCCATTGCCGTGTTGGGGACCCCGGAGCAGAAGGCGCTGTGGATGGAAACCTTGGTGAAGCCGGTGATACGCGGCGAGGCCACCACGGCGGCGGGCATTACCGAACCCGATGCCGGGTCTGACAACTCGCGCATGCGGACACGTGCGGTTCTGCACGGGGACGAGTGGGTCATCAACGGCAGCAAGATCTTCATTACCAATGCCGGTCTGGAGAACTGCCTCGGTGTCCTGCTGCTGTGCGTCACTGGCCCGGAGACCCATAGCTTCGACACCATCTTCGTGCCCACGGGTGCGCCGGGCTACCGCATCGGGCCTCCGCTGCGCAAGATGGGCCTGCGCTCCAGTGACACGCGGGAGCTGTTCTTCGACGATTGTCGCGTGCCTGCCATCAATCGGATCGGCATCTATGGTGAAGGGCTCGATCGGATTCTGACAGGCTTCTTCACCGCCCGTGTCATGATCGCATCGACGGCTCTCGGCTTGGCCGAAGAGTGCCTTGACCTGGCCTCGGCCCAGGCGAAACAACGCCAGGCCTTTGGCCGATCCATCTCTCGCTTTCAGTACGTCCAAGGCATGTTGACGGACATGGCCTTGAACATCGAACTCGGCCGTCTGATCCGAGACAAAGCGGCCCATATGCACCGCGAAGGGAAGATCTTCTTCAAGGAGGCAGCCATGTGCAAGTGGTTCGTCACCGAAATGGCGAAGCAAGCCGCCGATAGTGCGGTGCAGATCTTTGGCGGCATGGGATGCATGGACGACTGCGCGGTCTCTCGTTACTACCGTGACATCCGGGCTTCCACCATCGGCGAGGGTACCACCGAGATCCAGCGGTACGTCGTCGCGCGCGAGATGGGACTGTTTACGTAGCCCATGCGGTCCGCTCCTGACGCCGGGCGGGAACCATGGCGCGCCGAAGCCCCAGAGTGATCGACACCAAGCAGCGAATCCTGGATGCGGCGCTCGCCCTTTTCGGGGAGCGTGGTTACTACAACGTTGCAGTCGACGAGATTGCCGCGCGCGCCGGAGTGACCAAAGGGGCGCTGTACTATTACTTTACCGACACGGCGGACCTGGCAAGGGATCTCGCATGCCAGCTGTGGGATCGCTTGCAAGCCGACGCGCGACAGGCCTTCGATCGTGAGCAGGGTACGATCACCAACCTCAAACGGGGCTTCGATGCGTTCTTGGGCCGGCTTCAGCAGCTGCCCGAGGCCCGCTTTTTTCTCCGGGACTGCCGGGCGATCCCCGAGCTGAACATCGATGGCGACGAGGATCGCGCCGGGTCTGTGGCCCTTATGCGCTCGATGATCGAGGGCGGCATCGCGCGTGGCGAGATCGCTGCGCTCGACCCTGATGCACTGGCGCAGGTGCTGCTGGGCGCATGTACCGAAGCGACGCTGCACGTTCTGGCGACCGGACGGATGGACGGTGCCGTGCAAGTCATCCACCGCTTCATCGACGGGTTAGCGGCATCGCGACCGAGATCCGGAACCCAACGCCGGAGTCGATTTCAGGCACCACCTCTTCGGAAACGTCACGTCGAGCGGGGTGCGTCTCTGGCGACAACGGGTGGGGAAAAGGAATGACCGAAGACAGCAAGGGACTCTGCGATGCGTCCGCGAAGGGTATGGACGTGGCCCGAGTGGCTGCAAATCACCCCAACCGAGTGGCCATCATTTCCGAGGGGTACGGGCAGCGGACCTTCAGTGAGCTGAACCGGCGAGCCAATCAACTGGTTCGTGCGCTGCGTGCACGGGGCGTGCGAGAAGGAGACCACATCGCCCTGCTGTGCGCGAACCGACCCGAGTTCGCCGAGGTGGTGGCCGCCGTGAACCGGTGCGGCCTGATCCTCTCTCCGGTCAATTGGCATCTGTCCGCTGACGAGATCGCCTACGTCGTTGCAGATTGTGGCGCCAAGGCCTTCATTGCGGAGACCCGATTCGCTGAGGCCGCGACGCTGGTCACTCGATGCAGCGACCGTGCGGCGGTGCGGCTTGCGGTCGGAGCGGGCATCGGTGGGTTTGAATCGTATGATGCAGCGCTATCGATCCACCCCGGTGACGACATCGAGGACCCGTGCGTCGGCGGGTTCATGTTCTACACCTCTGGGACGACCGGTCGGCCGAAGGGTGTCCGTCAGTTGGCGGAGGCCGAGAAGTCCGGCGTGTGGTATCAGCTCCTCGCGGCGGTGTACGACTTTCGGAGCGATGCTCACGATGCGGTGCTTTCCACGGGGCCGTTGTACCATGGTGGTCCACTGCATTTTTGTGTGAACGTGCCTTTGGTCTGCGGGATTCCAGTGGTGCTGATGCAGCACTGGAATCCAGAAGGGATGCTGCAGCTGATCGAGCGACATCGCATCACCCATGCCTACTGCGTGCCAACGATGTTTCGCCGCTTGCTGGCTCTCCCCCGGGAGACTCGACGGAAATACGATGTATCGTCCTTGCGATTCATCATTCATGGGGCCGCGCCGACACCGGTGGCCGACAAGCTCGCGATGATCGAGTGGCTCGGCCCCATCCTGACGGAGATCTACGGTGCCACCGAGGGAGTCGCCACGATGATCAGCTCCGAGGAATGGATCCGGAAAATCGGAGCGGTCGGCCGGCCACCACCCGATATGGTTCGAATCCTCGGTGAGGATCACTACCCCGTTCCCACCGGCGATGTCGGGACCATCTACATGAAACCTTACGGGCGCTTCGAGTACTTCAATGCACCCGAGAAGACGGCCGGCTGCTTTCATGACGAGTTCGTCACTGTCGGTGATCTCGGGAGGCTCGACGAAGATGGCTACCTGTACCTAACCGGTAGGAGTGCCGAGCTCATCATCTCGGGTGGGACGAACATCTATCCGGCTGAGATCGACCATGTGCTGCTCGCGCATCCCGCGGTCCACGACGCGGCGGCGATTGGTGTGCCGAGCGCAGAGTGGGGCGAAGAGGTCAAGGCCATCGTTGTATTGACTTCCGGAGTGCAGGCAACGTCGGATCTCGAGCACGAGCTGACGGCGCACTGTAAGGCGCGTCTCGGGACGTTCAGGACTCCGCGCAGCGTGGAGTTTGTTGCGGAACTGCCACGCAGCGAGGCCGGCAAGCTCCTCCGCAGGAAATTGCGCGATCAGTACTGGGGCTCGGGCGGTTAGACGATCGCTCCGGTGTTTTTGAGGGCCGTGATCCTTTCGGCCGAAACGCCCCAGTCGCGTAGCGCCTCCTCCGTGTGCTCCCCTGGGCGTGCGGGCGGACGTTGGATCTCGGATGGTGTCCGGCTGAAGCGAGGAGCCGGACGGGGTTGCAGCACGCCAGCTACTTCGACGAAGGTCCCCCGCGCTTGGTTGTGTGGATGGTGGGGGGCCTCGGCAACCGAAAGTACGGGTGCGAAACAGACATCCGTTCCCTCGAGGATCTCACACCACTCCTGCCGCGTCTTGGACTTGAAGATCTTTGCCAAACGCTCTTTCAACCGCGGCCAACTCCCCTGATCCATCTGGTCGGGCAACTCTTCTCCTGCGAGGCCGAGCCGCCGGACGAGTTCCGCGTAGAACTGCGGCTCGAAGGAACCAATCGAGACGTACTTGCCGTCGGCTGTCTCATACGTCTCGTAGAAATGGGCTCCAGTGTCGAGCATGTTGGTGCCGCGCTCCTCGTTCAAGAACCCCGCCTGGTACACGCCGTGGAATACGGTCATGAGTGCGGCGGCGCCATCGACGATCGAGGCGTCGACGACCTGACCATGGCCCGAACGCTTGCATTCGAGCAGCGCGCACACCATTCCGAACGCGAGCATCAAGCCGCCTCCGCCGAAGTCCCCGACGAGGTTCAAGGGAGGCGTGGGTGGCTGCCCGCGCCGGCCGATCGGGTCGAGTGCTCCCGCCAGTGCGATGTAGTTGATGTCGTGCCCTGCTGCGTGAGCGAGCGGCCCGTCCTGTCCCCAACCGGTCATGCGGCCGTAGACGAGTTGGGGGTTGCGCCCGTGGCAGATCGTCGGTCCGAGGCCCAAGCGCTCCATGACGCCGGGGCGAAAACCCTCGAATAAGGCGTCGGCTCGCTGCACCAAGTCGAGCACGAGCGCGACCCCGTCGGGGTGTTTCAGGTCGATGCAGACGCATCGGCGCCCGCGGCTGAGCAAGTCCGTCGCCGGGTTCGGCCAGTAGCGCGCCAGTATGCCGCCCGGCCGTTCAACGCGAAGTACCTCGGCGCCCATGTCCGCCAACATCATGGCTGCAAACGGGCCAGGGCCGATGCCGGCGATCTCGATTATCTTGGTTCCTTCGAGCGGTCCCATCTCACGGCTCCTTCAGCTGTCGACGAGACCAGAATTCGGATAGTTCGGCAACCTGGAAGAGAGAGAGCTTCGTCGAGTCGTCCGACTGACTACGGGCCTGCCACCCGGCAGGCTCCCGCCCTGGCGCGATCGCTACGGCTGTGTGCGGCGCTCGCTGGTAGCGTCGCGAACTTCGAAGCTCGACAGGGGATTGCTGCTCGACTCGATGCCGCGCGCCTCGAGCTCGAAATCCGCCGGATTGCGGCACTGCGCCAGGGCTTCGTCGTAGGTGATGGTGCCCGCACGAAACAGCGCCATCAGCGACTGGTCGAAGGTCTGCATCCCGTAGCTCTGTCCTTGCGCGATCAACTCCGGTAGCTCGCGGATACGCTGCTTTTCGATGTGCTCGCGCACCCGCAACGTGCCGACCATGACCTCCACCGTGGGCACCAATCCGGAGCCGTCCGCTCGCGGAAGCAATCGCTGGCTCACCACCCCGCGCAGCACACTGGCGAGAATGATCCGCGCTTGTTCCCGCTGGTCTTCGGGAAAGGCAGAAACCAAGCGGACAACGGCCTCGGGGGCATCGCCGGTGTGCAGGCTGCTCAGGACCAAATGCCCCGTCTCGGCCGCCATCAGCGCCGTTTCCATGGTCTTCAGATCGCGCATCTCACCGACCATGATGACATCGGGGTTCTGACGCAACGTCGCCTGCAGTGCGGACGGAAAATCATTCACGTCATCGCCGATTTCGCGCTGGCTGATGAGCGAGCGGCGCTCGCTGTGGACATATTCGATCGGATCTTCGATCGTGATGATGTGCTGCGCACTGGTCTGGTTGATGTGCTCGATCATGGCAGCCAACGTCGTGCTCTTCCCGCTGCCGGTAGGCCCGGTGACCAGGATCAAACCGCGACGCTCGTTGGCGAGCTGCTCGACGATCGGCGGAAGGTTGAGTTGAGCGACTTGGCGAACCTGCGGAGGAATGACGCGGAGGACGATGCCAACCGTGCCCCGCTGGCGGAACACGTTCACCCGAAAACGGCCCAACCCGGGCTTATCGAAGGCGAGGTCCGCGTGGCGTTCGGTGGCGAAGCGCATTCGCTGTGAATCCTCATGAAGGAGTGTAGTGGCCAGATCGTCCAGCTCGGCCGGAGTCAATGATGGTGTCCCTGCCCACGGTACCAGGTCGCCCTTGATCCGGAACGTCGGCGGCCGACCGTCTTTCAACACGATATCCGATGCTTCTTGCGCCACCGCTGCACGCAGCAACTCTGCGAGATCCGCCATCCCTGTCTCCATGGACCTTCTCCTACTGGCAAGTGCCGCAGCAAGCCGCGCGCCACCGTGCAGGAGACCTGAAAACGTGCTTGCAAACCCGGCACCATCTGGGCTAGCACGACACGAATTTCATGCGTCGTCAAAAGTCATGGTGCGTTACCGACAAAAATGGTCAGGGGCGTTCGGTAGATATGGACGGCGCCGGGGAGGGCCGATCTGCTGGCCGGGCAAGAATGTACAGAAACGTACACGGCCGGCTACGTGTTCGTGTCGGCTCGTTGCGGTGGCGAACCGGCGTGACCCGCGGCGAGTCACACCGAGTGGCATTGAATGCGACCGCGTACGAAGTAGGGTGTGTACGGGTGGCCACGGCTTGTCGATCTGTTACAAGGCCCACGACAAGCTTGCACTCGCGTAACTCGGTGAATCGCCAGGAGTAAACGGAGTGGTCGCACGTGGACTCGAACCACGGACCTCCTGCATGTGAGACGGGCCGGGGCAAAATCCGCCGACGTCCGAGGAGGTCCTAAGTTATCGTTTTTGCAGGGCATTTGCCGTATTTCGTCTTCCGCCGACGTCCGCCAAATTCCGCCAATTTCCATCCCATAGGCTACAAATTGGCTACAGCGAACATTTTACGAATACGGCTATTGATCGTCGACAGATCAATCGCTCTCTCGCGAGAACGGGCGCGTGCTGTGGGCCATGCTGGGTCACGATCGTGACTACGAAGTACGCGAGGTGACCAATCGCAATGAGCAAGCGGCTTGAAAATTTCAGCGGGATGTTCAGCCGTGGCACCTTCACTCAGGGAAGGCGCACCTTGGCGCTTTCCTCGCTGGTTGGTGACAAAGGTGACTATTGAGGTGTTCCGACAGGTCGAGCGCGGGACCGGCGAGCGCGCTCGACCTGCAGCGGCCGCAAGAAAAACGGCAGTAAGACGAGCCACCAGAGAAGCACAACGACAGGCGAGCTGCCGGGTACTTGGTAGAAGCTAGTTGTATGAGGGACAGGCACAAGGGCGTCGCCCAAGTGCCACGCGAGGAATGACACGATGCGGTCGAGGGTAAAGTAGATGAGCCACAGTACCATGGCCCAACGACGGCCTCGGTAAATGAAGAACGCGAGCGGTACGGCCAGGACAACACCCCTGATGAAAGTGCCGTCTGGGTCGAGAGCAAAAAATAAGGGGAACGCCGTGGTCAATGCGGTGTGTGCAAAGATGATGACTGCCGCGATCCCGCGGGACGATCGGTAGACGGGTAGCGTGTCGTATCGCTCGAGCTGTTCGTGGAGTTGCTCCGTGGTGAGCATCCAAGCCCAACGGAGGCGCTCCCTTGTGGTGGCGGATTTGAGCAGATGGGCTTAGGTGAATGTAATAAGGGATAGTAGCGGCGATCCTACGCCGTTCCGCCGCCTGTCGATGTCAGCCTACATCCGCGCGGGCCGCGGTGTCTAGTGAGAGCGCGGCCCTCACCATTCCGCCCGGAACTCGTCGCTAAGGGGGCAGGTCACTCCAGTGACACCGGCTCTTGACATTCACAATAGAAGCCGCAGGCATCGAACTTCAATATCGTTCCTCCCTGTGCATCGGCCTTGCAATATCCAGAGGAACAAAGATAGGCGTATTCTAGATTAACCGCGGCACCACTCGGTGCTCGCAGGTCTTTACTAGTGGCATCCCCTGTATTTCCAGCAGGATAAGGCCCAAAAGTGTACGGCCACTGCCGGATCGCGCCGATTGCCGTACATTGCGTGTTATACCAAGCCTCATCCCATTCTTTTTTACAGAGGCGCTCATCTCCTTGATTTAGTGTGATGCAGCTGTATCCTGCATTGTTGGACCCAAGACAACATTTATCATGAAGAATACTCCCTACAGACATCCATCCATAAACGAGACAAGTTTCCTGGTCCTGGATGAAAGGGGCGAATAAAGGGACACCTTCACACCGTGGCCCTATGCCGCCAAAACATCGTTCGGGTTCCCCTGGTGCCGAGGAAAAGTTACACCCAGGCGTGCAAACACCCCTAACACACCCCCCAAGACACGTGTCTAGGGAACTGCAAGGGCTGGCCTGACACGGCGTGCCGTCGGGCTGGTTGGTCGTCGTGCACTGAGCCGTGCTGGTGTCGCGGTCCGCCACCTGGCACTCAGCCGCGGGGCACGCCTGATACGTAATGGTCGCTTCGTAGTCGAACGCGGTGGGGCCCGTGAAGTTATAGATGTCGAAAT
This sequence comes from Binatia bacterium, assembly GCA_044450645.1. Taxonomy (GTDB): domain Bacteria; phylum Desulfobacterota; class Binatia; order HRBIN30; family HRBIN30; genus JAGDMS01. Next base: position 2,036 of record JBIOJG010000062.1, on the reverse strand, counting down.
CGAGGTTGTTGTTGCCGACGTTGAAGAGCGCGGGGTCAGTGATCGCAAACGAGCTGGGAGGACCTTGGAAGTTTGGGTAGATCTCAGCGAAGGTTTGCTGCCCTACCTGGACGCCGTTTAGGTAGATGGTGGCGACGTTGTCGGCGTGGACGAGCACGCTCATGGTGGGGCTGGTGAATCCCCCGGGAAGGGTGAAGGTAGTTCGGTAGAAGCTGCTTCCGTAGAAAGGACCCACGTAGATGCTGGAGTTCCAGTTGATCCATTGCGTGCCGGGAATGGTGTCGCTGCTGTAAGGGTAGTACACGATGGAAGCAGGCGAGAACGTGGCCCCGCCGTCGAGCGTGTACTGGTTGAATGGATCGTGATCCCCGATACTGCCCTTGCCGCTGATGAGGGTGAGTTGGCCTACGGCCGGTGCGGACTGTAAGAATCCAAGGTCTGATGTATCTCCGCCCAGATCATCACGGTAAACACGAGTGACGGTTGGAACCCAATTCTCGCAACCGGAGCCACAGTACCGAGAACCAATTTTGGGGATGCTTGTGTAACCTTTGTTGAGATAGTTCAGACGTATTCGCCTGGTGACTGTCACGATCCCATCTGCCCACGACGAAAACGGAGAGTTTTGACACTTCACCATCGCTGAGTCAGTGCTTTTACAGGTATCCGCGCCTAAACACCAGAACCAATCCCAAGCATTGAAAAACTGAGTGCAGACACCGTTCGTGCCAAAGGTGGTCTCGGCTCCTGTAATGCCGATGATGAGGCGCGGATCGACATCATCGGCTAGGCCATTGTCTACAAATACACCTCCACTACTCGAACCAGCGGCGAGCGGTGAGGCTTTGCCTGTGAGGTATGCGTTGATTTGCGTGGCAGAGATAAATGGTTCTGCAAAAGAAGGACGCGCCATAGTGATAGGCAACGCCGAGATTAACACCATCGCAGCACTGATCACTAAGTGGTTACGATATTTAGGTTGATTACGAATGGCCGCCTCTCTACTCTTTGAGTCGCTTCAGGTCATAAAAATTGAACTGCATTGAGGATCTGATTGAAGCTCGCGAGGAACTGAGCTTCTTGAGGGTCTCCGGCGTTATACGAGAGAAAGAATTTGTACAGCGTCGAGCCGTGAGGGACGTACACCGCGACACTCTTCTCTGTGGCAGCGGGAGTAAAGTCAGCTGTATAGAGGACCTCGGTTCCTACTTCGCCCCCGACTTGCCGTGTGGTCGTAGATGTGATGGTGGCTGCTTGAAGTTCCTTTGTGATGAAATCGCTTAGTGGAGATGATGGTAGTGGGATGCTTGTAATGTCGATGTCGGCGCCACCCGGCGGAATGGAGCCACCCTCCTCGTACACAGAACCATAGTTGTTCAATGCAATGGGGCCTCCCAAGGACAAAGGTCCCGGGTTTATCTGAAAGGCAGGCGGATAATTTAGAGCCAGTCCATTCGTGGCGACTGACTGCCAGATGTTGAGTGTGCCTGGCGGTGACAGCACCCGGCGCAGCAACCCTCGGAAGGCGGCCGAGACCTGCAGCCGCATTTGTCCGGCGGCGGTCTCGTTGACGGTGAGTTGCAGCGTGAAGATTCCGTCACCGGGTATTGCGTCACCACCCTTGCCGTCATCGTGCATGATCCCGAGAATGCCGATAACCTTGCCTGCCGTATCGAGCCGCAGGAGATTCACGCCCCCGGCAATAGGCGCGGGGGTGATGGCGCTCGTGACCGTGACCTGGGTTGGCTGTCCTACCGAGACCACGGATGGATTGACCTGCGGCGTCCCGACGAATGGCGTGAGAGTCGTGATCGCCGGGGTGGCCCGCGGCCAGCTCACCACGACGAGAGCCGCAACTGCCATAGAAGAAATGAGGAGTGCGGATGTGGTGAAGGCGATGGAGGTGCGGGAGGTCATGTTGTTTAGCGTAGGTGATTCTCTCTCGAAGTGTCAATGCAAACACATCACGGCGAGTGACGAAGATTGCCCCTTGAGGTCTCCTCGCACACCTCGAGTGTGGAAGTCAATACGTAAAT
>JBIOJG010000061.1:0-30234 GCA_044450645.1 Binatia bacterium | reverse complement strand
GCCGCTCGGACCACCCACGACCCCGCTCGTCACGCTGGCGGAGCCGTTGACAAACGTACTGCTGCCAACGCTCACCCCCGCCCCTGTGTTGGCAAATTGCACATTCTGGAAATGCGAGACACCGTTGTAGCTGCCGGGGTTATTGAAGGTGATCGCCTGCGCCACCCCAACGTTGCTGCCGTTGAACACCACCGTGTGCGTCCCTGAGGCCGCAAATGCCGCCCACGTCGTCCCAGCGTAGACGTACGGTTGGCTGAAGTTGCCCCCCACCTCCAGCGTCCCGGCCGTCAGCCGCCCTGTCGTATCCCCGCCGGCGAAGGTCGCATCCCCGCCGACCGTGAGCTGGTCGCTCGGGTTCTGCATCGTCAGTACTCCACCGCTGCCGGTGCTGAAGTTCCCGCTCACCGTTACCGTCTGACCGTTGATGATGAGGTTGTTGGAGATCGAGAGGTTACCATTCACAACCGTGCTGCCAACGCACGATACTTTGCCGTAGACGCTCACGTTCGGCAGTGTGCCGCTCAGACTTGCATTGGCTGCCGTCAGCGATACCGTCCCGCCGCCGCCAATCGAGCCGCCGAGCACACTGCCCGACGCCGTTAGCGTGTAGCCGGCGGTGTCGAGGGTCGCGGTCGTGTCCATCACAAGGCCCGTTATCGACACGCTGGTAGTGAGCTGCGGTTGATTGGGTACGGTGGCGGGGATGAGCACCGTATCCGCTGACCCCGGCACACCGGCGGGCACCCAGTTGCCGGCGTTCGACCAATTCCGCAGCCCGGTGGTGCTTCCACCCACCCAGGTCTTGGTGATGTTGGTCGGCGTCGGACTCGCCGTGTCAGTTGCTGTCGGCGTCACAGTCGGCGTCGGCGTTTGTGTCGGCGTGTTGGTTGGGGTCGCCGTGTCGGTCGGCGTCGGCGTGACTGTCGGGGTGTGGGTCGCGGTCGGCGTATCCGTCGGCGTAGCGGTGTTCGTCGCGCTTGGCGTGATGGTCGGCGTATTGGTTGCCGTGGGTGTGTGGGTCGGGGTGCCCGTGTCGGTCGGTGTCGGGGTCACCGTCGGGGTCGCCGTCTGCGTCGGCGTGTTGGTGGGCGTTGCCACCAGCGCCGTGAGCGTTACCGTGGCCTGGAGGCTGTCGTCGATGCCGTCATTGACGATGAGGCCCACCCGGTACGTACCCGCAAGATCCGGGATCAAGCGCGCAGCCTGTGACGTCGCGCCCCACAACGTCGTCGTGCTGCCCGTCGGCTTCGAGAGGAGGCTCCAGCGATAGGTGAGCGGGCTGCCGTCCGGGTCATACGACGCACCGCCGTCGACCGCCGCCCACACGCCGGTGAGGACGGTGGTATCCACCCCCGCATTCGCAATCGGGATCAGGTTGGGCCGCAGGCTCACGGTCACCGTCGCGATGGTCGTCGAGACATTCCCCTGCACGTCCACGGCCTGGGCGCCAAGGACCGTGCTGGTGGCGCCGCGCGGCGCGATCAGCGTGGCGCGGTAGTTGCCCCGGACGTCACCACTGCTTACCGTGGTCACCAGCCGCCCATCGACGAAGAAGTTCACCGCTGCCACGGCGACGTTGTCGGTCGCATTGGCAACGACCGGCACTGGCCCGCCGGCGATGGCGTTCGCCCCTTGGGTCGGGGACACTATCTGCACCACCGGCGGCGTCGTGTCTTGCACCGTCAGCGTAATGCGCGGCGCGGTGCCGATGTTCCCGGCCGCATCCACCGCCTGCGCCACCAGCGTAATGGTGGCCCCTTGCGCCACCGTGTCGGGAACCGTGAGCGAGAAGCTAGCCGTTTCCGCCGTCGCCGGTGATGCGAACAGCACCGGGGCGGCGGTCACCGCCAGCCCTCCTGCCGTGTGGAAGCGAATCTGCGCCACCCCAACCGCGTCGGCCGCCTGCACCGTAATCACCGGAATGGTCTCGCCCGGGCCAACGATGAAGCTGGTGGCCAGCGACGTGATCTGGGCCGTCGGCGCCGTCGCATCCACGAGCGATACGACGATGCTCGTGGCCGTGGCCAGCCCACTGGCGTCGTGCGCCGTCGCCACGATCTGCAGTTGCGGGTCCGGTTGCGCCGCCACTGGAATCGGCACGCTGAACTGTGCCGTACCGTCGGTCACCCCGGCGGCGAAATGCACCAGCTGCGTGGTCGTGAGCTGCGTCCCGCGCACGTCGAGCTCCGCATCCGTTAACGCTAGGTTGTCGTGCGCGCTTACCTGCACCTCCAGGCTCTGACCCGTCCCGATCGTGGCCCCAGCCGCCGGGGCGAGGATCGCGACGGTCGGCGGGCTGTTCGGCACCACGGTGATCGTCCGGCTCACCGGATCGGCACGGTTGCCGACAAAGTCCGTAGCCGCCGCCAATATCGTGATCGTGTTCGTGCTCGTGCTGGGTAATGTGGCGACGAAGCTGTGGGTGAACGGCGGCGCGTTGTCGGTTGCGAGCACTTGCCCGCTCGGGGCCAGGAAATCGACGAAGTTGACATCCGTGGTGCCGGCCTGCGGCACCGCCGTCAGCGTTACGGTCTGGCCGACGATGGCGCTGTCGTTCGCAACACTGCTCACCAGCGCAATCACCGGCGGCGTGTGGTCGGTGGTGGCCACGGTCGCCGTGAACGGCGCCGGCTGTAGGTTCCCCACGGCATCCTGCCACCCCGCAACCGTCACTTGGAAGACGTCGTTGTCGCGTAGGAGCGCATTGGGCTTGAAGATCACCGTGCGGTTGCCGTTGCCGTAGCTGAACGTCCCGGCAATGGTGCCGCCGGTGCCGACATCGAGCATGGTCACGGTTCCCGCGGCCGCCGTGCTGATCGCCTTGCTCCACTGAATGACGAGCTGCCCCTGCACCAGGCTCGCGCTCAGTACCCGCGGCGGCGTGATGTCGGCCGTTTGCAACGAGGAGCGGAACACGGCGACCAGCGGCCGCCCCAAGGTGTCGGTGATATGCTGGTTCACCTCGACGCTGACGCTGCTGAATGGCGGCAAGCCGCCTGCCGGCGTGAAGGTCACCTGCGTGTTGCCGGCGCCCAACGTGAGGGTTCCGGCCACTGCCGTCGTGCCCGCCCGCACGATGATGCTGCCGGCGCTCACTGTTGCCGGATCGATAGCTGCGGAGAAAGTGATGACCACGGGCGTGTTCAGCGCCACGGCCGACGCGCCGAGGCTCGGGGCGACGCCGACCACCGCCGGCACCGTGGCGTCCAGCACGATCGGAGGCGCGAGCACCGTCGCCCCCGCCGTCGTCACCTGCCCGCTCGCGATCCCGAATCCGTGAGTCACTGAGTCATAGGCCGTCAGCCGAACACTCCCGAGCGGCAGGTTGTCGACCCGGTAGCTCCCGTCACTCCCCGTGAGCGCCGAGACGGTGAAGCTCTCGTTGGTGAGCGCGCTGGTGACCGTCAGGATCACCACCGCATTCAGCGCTGGATTCACCCCATCGCTCAGCCGCACCGTGCCCGTGAGTGCCCCGAACGGCTCGATGATGATCTCCACTCCGCTCACCACCTGACCGTCGGTGCTCAGCGTACCGCTCGCGTTCCCCGCCAACTCGGTGTTCGTCACGGTGGCCGTAATCGTGAACGGGCCCGTCGGGATGTCGCTGAAGCTGAACTCTCCACCGGCGTCGGTGAAGCCGAGGAAGGTCGTCTGCAGCCCGCTCGCTCCGCCGCCGCTCAGATCCTGCCGCACCAACGTCAGCTCGGCTGTAGCGTTGACCGGTTTGCCGCCGACGCTGCCGTTGATCGTGCCCGTACCCTGGAACACGACGTTGGTCACGGTCAGGTCACCGTCGAGGGCCACGGAACCGGTGGCGGTGCCGCCGTCGTTGCCGCCCTGCTCGCGCGCACTCACGCGGAAGCTGCCGAGCGGGACGCTCGAAAAACTGTACTGCCCCCAGGCATCGCTCTCGGTACTCAAGGTGCCGCTGCCCGTGTCCAGTGTCACCGTGACAAATCCCACCGGCGTCACGCCGTCAGCCCGATACACCGTCCCGCTCACGCCGCCGCGGCCGGCGAGCGTGATGTCCACGGTGATCGTCTGCCCCTCGCTGCTGACGTGACATGCGCCGTCGGCGCCTGTGCCCATGGCGCCGGTTACGCGATCCGTCGCCTGCACCACGCAGTCGCCTTGCGGCACCCCGCCGATGGAGTAGCCGCCCACCAGGTTCGTCGTGGTGGTGAGCTTACCGGGGCCGAAGAACGACACGTCGCGACTCAAGCCTTCCGGGCGCACGAGAAGTGCTGAGCTGAGTTCCACCTGCGCGCCAGCAATGACGCTGCCTGCCGGACGCGTCACAGTGCCGGAGACCGTGCCTTCGGGCAGCAGCAACAGGTCGATCGTGACCACCTCGGTGTCGTAATCGACGATGCCGGCACCGAGGCCCATGCGGCCGCTGTGCGGATCGAAAAACTCGAGTGAGAATGGACTGCCAACCGGCACAAAGTTGAAGGTGTAGATGCCGTTGGCATCACTGGTCGCATAGGCGCCCGGCTTGCCCGGCTGCACCAGGCGCGCCTGCGCAAACGGCAAGGTGTTGGTGTGCGTCGCATCGTAGAGTGTGCCGGTCACCGTCCCCGAGGCACCCACCACGACCACCACGTCGGCGTGCGCCTGATCGGCAACGATGGCGCCGCCAAACAGCCCGCCGGTCAGTGTCTGCGGATCTTGCGCGGTCACCGAGAACTCGCCTTCCGGCACGCCGGCGTACTCGACGACGCCGTCAGCCCCGCTCACCAACGTCGGGAACGGGTTCAACAGGAAGGCCACGGGCGAGCCACTCGTCAATTGCACCTGGGCGCCGGATACCGGCGTGCCGTCGCCACGCTTCACCGTCACCGTGACCGTGCCCTGCCCGAGCAGGTTTAGATCGACGGTGGTGGCATCGCCGGTGAGCGCGCTGCCGCGCGCCACACCCCGGTCGCCGCTGGCCGGATCGAGGCCAGTAACAACGAACGGCCGCGGCCGCAGGAGCGTGAAGCGGTAGTGCCCGTTTGCATCCGTCGTCGTGCCGCGGTCGGGCTGGGCTCCAAATGCCGCTTCGCGGTAGGTCACCGGCACGCCGGCCGCCGGCTGGCCGTTGGCGAGGAACACGGTGCCGCTAACGCTGCCGCTCGCGCCCAAGATCATGCAGTACTCGTCGACCGCGCCGGCGCTGGCGAGCATGCCCGTTGCCGCGGCGGGATCGCCGTTGAACGGGCTCAGCGCCTGCACGCGGTACGCAAAACCCGCCGGGATCTGGATGGTAAAACGGCCGCTGCACTTCGTCGTCGTATCCGGACAGCGAGCCCCGCAGGTGCTCGTCCCCGGCAGGCCTGCGGACACCAGCTGATCGCTGGCGGCGCTCTTCTGGACCTCCTGGACCTGCCCGTAGGCATCGAAGTCCTCGTAGGTCACCACCACCTGGGCGGTCCGCGGCGATACGCCGTCCGGATCGAGGACGACGCCCGTGATCGTGCCCAGGCCACGGAAGGTGACATCCTGCACCAGGGCTTGGCCGTTCTCGTCGAGGCTGATCGCTACGCGCTGCCCGTCGCCATCGGCCGTGCTCGCGGCCAGCGTATACTCGCTACCCAACGGCACGTCGTGGAAGACGAAATTGCCCTGGCTGTCGGTCGTGGTGCTGAGATAGCCGGCCGTACCGAACCACAGGAACACCTCCGCCCCCGCCTGCGCGTGCCCACTCGCGTCACGCAGCACGCCACGGATGCTGCCGCTGCCGGGCAGCACGATGGTGACCGGGACCACGATCCCGGCGGCACCGATGTCGACCCACACCGTGGCTTCGGCCCCGGTGGCCTCGTTCCCCGCCTGAATCTGTTGATGCCCGAGCCCGATCACGGGAATGAGGAAGCGACCGTTGCCATCGGTATGCGCCAGGGTCGTCCCGCCGACCACCGCCACCCCCACAGCCGGCTGCCCATTCGGGTACACGACCGTGCCCGCAACCGTCGCCGTCCCCGCGAAGATGAGGTCGACCGGTGCGCTCACCCCGGCCGTGACGGTGACGTGCACGTCGGTCTGCTCCGCGGTTTCCTGGCGCGCGGCCCGCACCACCATAGCGCCCGGCCGCACCCCGTCGATGCGGTAGTGCCCGCCACTGTCGGTCCGCACGTCGCGCTCGAAGGTATGGTCGCCCGCCGTATCGTCGAACACCGCCACCAGCACCCCGGCACCCACCGCAGCCAGCCCCGCCGGCTGTTGCTCGTAGACGGTGCCGGCGACGCTGCCGCTTTCGGCGAACACCAGCACGTTCACCGTGGCGGTGGCACCGGCGGAATCGAGCGTGGCGGCAACCGAGCCCGTACACACCTCGTCCGTGTTCGGATCAGTGAAATCTGCCGACACCAGCAGGTTGCCGACGGCAACGTTGTTGGCGGTGAACGTGCCGTTGGCGTCGCTCGCCACATCAATGCGGCTCTCGTCCGTGTGACTCAGCACGTGGACGGTCGCGTTCGGCACCGCGGCACCCGTCGCCGCATCGACGACGGTGCCGCTCACACGGCCGAGGCCGAGCATCAAGAGGTCGATGCGCATCTCCTGGTGCTCCATGGCGATGGCGGCAAAGCGCTGGGCGTGCTGGCCGGTCTCCGAGTCCTGCGCGCTGATGTGAAAAGGCCCGATATCGTCCTGCCCCACGAAGTCGAAGCGGTAGTAGCCCGTGCCATCCGTGACTGTCTGCCCGGTGATCACGTCCATCGGCAGTCCCGTGAGGTCATCGAGATACTGCTCGAACAGCTCCACCGGGGCCAGCGCGATGGGGTCGCCGGTGCCCTTCCGTGCGTAGCCCGAGACGATGCCGCCCACGGGCGTGATGAAGTCGGACACCACCGCATGCATGTCGGTCGCGGGTGCCTGCAGCGTTCCGCCGGGCGACGTGGCGCCGGTGCTGGTCAGCGTATACCGGAAGAACCGGGACACAGACGAGAAGAAGTTGATCAATTGGATGCGCTGGCTTTGCAGCAGCCGCGTCCGTTTCACTGTATTCTGCGTCGGGCCCTGCGCCAGTGGCCCTTGGTTATCGGCGTAGTTGAGGACGCTCTGTGTCGTGCTGCCGCCGATGTCGCGGTCGTAGAGCACGGCGACGACGCGGCCGCGTTCGAGTGGATCGCTCTCCGGAATCTGTCGCACCCCCACGATCCGCGGGCCCGCATTGGCGTTGAGAGACAGGTTGTTGGTTGTGAGTTGTTGGTTGTTAGGAACCTGCAATGCCGCTGTCCCGGCCGCTCCCGGTACGATATGCAGCGTCGCGGTTCGTCCGCTGCTCAGGTCGACACCGGTAAAGACCACTTGCTGCAAGTTGCCTGTGGCGTCCGGCCATACGAGGCCGACATCCACCGTACCGCTGCCGCTGATCACGGCATCATAGAACGTGCTCTGGCCGCTGCCGCCGATGACCGCGAGCTGTCCGCCGCCGAGGGTGAGCAGGGCGCTGCCCGGTATGTCGCGCTGTAGCGGCGCAGCATGCTGCGCCCCTGCGGCACCCGCCGTCGCCCGCCCACGATCATCCACAATGCTGATGCTCGCATTCCCCGCAGCCGCCACCGACACAAAGCTCGGCCGATACTGCTCCGCCGCCGCAAACGCACTTTGATAATCGATGGCGGTGGCCGCAGGCGTCCCTGCCTGCGCACCTCGGATCACCCCCGCCCACGCCGTCTCGAGATCATGCCCGGCGCTCGTCCGGCGCATCACCTCATCGAACCCCGGATCGTATCCGCTCCCCTCGCCCCCCGGGAGAGGGTTAGCGTGAGGGCTATTCCCGAGCCAATCCAGCATCACATCGCCCACCGAGGTCACCGGCACATCACCGATGCGGATGCGCAGCCCGGCCTCGGTGAGCTGTTGCGCGCGCTGATCCACGAGCGTGCGGCTGATGCGGTTGCTGATGCCGATCGGGGCGCCGGCCGGCGCCGTGGCGACGCTATGTGCCAGGCCGAGCACGCGCATGGCGGTGGCGAAGAAGTCGGGCGGGAGATCGTTGACGTACGGGACCAGAACCAACGACTCCGGCGACAGCGGAATGTTCTGGTCCCCGATGCCCGTGCGCAGGATGAAGCCGGCGTTGAGCGGATCGGAGCTGGTGAAGCCGGTCGCGGTCACCTGGCCGTTCTTGCGGGCGATCAAGTCGTACTCGACCGTCGCCACATCGTTCTGTTTGATCGTCGGCACCACCACCGCGCCGGCGTTGGTGGGAGTTGGACAGGCTCCGCTCGCGTCGAGTAATCCCGCAGGGACGTATCGAGACGCCACCAGTGTCGCGCCGCTGACATCCTTCGGATCGAGGGTTATCGTGACGCAGTTGGCGTCGCCCGTTCCGGTATTGTGAATGGTGACGAAGAGCGAGTAGGTCTCGCCGGCGCGCACGACGTCGGGGTGATTGAACGTCAGGGCGAAGCGCGGATTGCGCACCAGCACCGTCCCGAACGCATTCCCAAAGAGCGGTACCGGGCCGATCGGCAGGCCCAAGAGCTGGGCCTTGATGGTGACGGCGATCTGGTAGGTGCCTTCGAGGCGCCCTTCGACGTCGAACTCGCCATTGGCATCCTCGCCGGGGCCGAAGTTGGCGCCGCCGGTGGTCTTGTTGCGCAGATTCGTGATCGCGTTCCCGTCGGCATCGGTGGTGACACCCGTCGCCGTCTGGGCAAGCGCCAACGGGTCATCCACGGTGTGGGCGATGCCGTCGGCGCCCGGCGGCAGGACCATCGTCGCCGTGGCGCCGGTGACCACCAGTTGCGTGCCGGGCGGGGCGACGTTCGAGACCAGGACAATCACCTGGAAGAACTGGTGCAGGAAGGCGATGTTGCCGGGGATGACGATGACGGCGGGGATCGGCGGGATCTGAACATCATTCGTCAGCTGCGGTGTCTGCAAGATCAGGCCTGTGACGTCGATGTTCGGAACATTCAGACCGGGCACTGTCAGGGGCAAATCCAGGCCGGCGCCCCCATTCGGCGCCGCCTCTGCGTCTTTCCGGAAGGCAACGTCGAAGGTGATCGGCACCTGCCCCGACTCCGTGCCGATGCCGAAGGTGAACTGGTAGGCGCTGAAGTTCGTGCTGTCGAGGACGATACCGCGATCCTGCAGCTCATCGAGCGACAGGGGCTGCGTCGAGACTGAGGTGACGATAACGCGGTCGATGACATCGAGTGTTGCCATCGCCGGCTCGGCGCTCATGACAAGGGTGCTAGTGGTGCAGGCGTCCCCGTCCGTGCACCGCTCCAGGCGAAGGTGATCGACGACGTAGTTCCCGACCGTCAGCAGTGGCGGGATCGGCAACAGTTGCCCGGCGGGGGCGCCGAGGGTCTGCGGCGTGGCAAAGTCGGGCCCGCTCAGCTCACCTTTTACGATCAGATTGACGAGGCTCGGATCCGACACGGAAGCCGTCGGGTGCAGCGGATCGACGAGCGCCGTCGCCAGCGCGGTCGCCTGGTTCTTCGGCACGGTCTGACTTCCAGGCGAGACGACGAGCTGGACGCCGAGGATACGCAGTTGACCCGAGGCCAGCGGGCTCTGGGCGTGGGCGAACACCGGCAGCAGTGTCACCGCTACCGTCAATCCCAGTATCCAGCCTACCCGTTGTCCCCTCATCGCACCCGAACCCCTCAGTACCGCAGCAACGAACCCCGTGCCCTATGCCAGCCTACGCGTCATCCGCCTGCCCCACTCGCCAACCGACAGCTTCATCGTCACTCCAATACATCACGGTATCGTAGATTACAATATGGTGAGTATACTATCCGACTCGAAACACTCGGAACTACATCCCTCGATTCTCCGGGTCAGCACGAGCGTCAGCACGCTGACTGCTGATTGCACGGAAGGTATTGCAAAACGCGTACGATCAGTTACCAGGACCGGGAAGGGCAGCTGAGCGCCTTCAATGCCAGCAGGAATGTACCCGTTGTTGTACCGCCGGAACCCGGTGTGAGCCGCGAGAGGGTAGTGTTTCCGTAGATCGGCATCGAATTCTGCTATACCTTCTTCCCGTGAGACGTGAGGGCGAATTCCATCTGGTCGCCGACTTCGAGCCGCAGGGGGACCAGGGGCCTGCCATTGCCGAGCTCGTGGAAGGCATCCGCACCGGGCAGCGCCAACAGGTGCTCCTCGGCGTGACCGGTTCGGGCAAGACGTTCACCGTGGCCAACGTCATTGCGCAGCTCAACCGGCCCGCGCTCGTCATCGCACCGAACAAGACGCTGGCAGCGCAGCTGTACGACGAGTTCAAGGTGCTGTTTCCGGACAACGCCGTCCGCTACTTCGTCAGCTACTACGACTATTACCAGCCGGAAGCGTACGTCCCGAGCACCGACACGTTCATCGAGAAGGACTCCTCGATCAACGACGAGATCGACAAGATGCGGCACTCGGCCACCAAGGCGTTGCTCGAGCGCAACGATGTACTGATCGTCGCCAGCGTCTCCTGCATCTACGGCCTGGGCTCGCCCGAAGCCTACTTCGACATGCTGCTCTTTCTCGAGCGCGGAGCGCAGGCCGAACGCGACCAGGTGCTGCGCAAGCTCGTCGATATCCAGTACCAGCGCAACGACTACGACTTCCACCGCGGCACGTTTCGGGTGCGCGGCGACGTGGTCGAAGTATTCCCGGCGTATGAGGAAGCCCGCGCCCTCCGGATCGAGTTCTTCGGTGATCAGGTGGAGGCGATTGCCGAGATCGATCCGCTGCGCGGCCAGGTACTGCGGCGCCTCGACAAGATTGCGATTTATCCGGCCAGCCATTACGTCACCACGCCCGACCGCATGGAGTTGGCGACCACCAGCATCCGCCACGAGCTGAAGGAACGGCTGGCGCAGCTGCGTGCCGAGAACAAGCTGCTGGAGGTCCAACGGCTCGAGCAACGCACGCTCTACGATCTGGAAATGCTGCAGGAGATGGGCTTCTGCTCGGGCATCGAGAACTACTCGCGGCATCTCACCGGGCGCGCTCCGGGCGAGCCGCCCCCTACCCTGCTGAACTACTTCTCCGGCGACTGGCTGCTGTTCGTCGACGAGAGCCACGTCACCGTACCGCAGATCGGCGGCATGTATCGCGGCGATCGTTCGCGCAAGGAAACCTTGGTTGAGTACGGTTTCCGTCTGCCGTCCGCCCTCGACAACCGACCGTTGAACTTTCAGGAATTCGAGGGGCTGACCCAGTACGTCGTGTACGTTTCCGCCACCCCCGGCAGCTATGAGCTGCAGCGCACCGGCGGGATCATCGTCGAGCAGCTGATCCGGCCCACCGGACTGACAGATCCCGAAATCATCGTGCGGCCGGCGGCGCATCAGGTGGACGACCTGCTGGAAGAAATCCGCCTCCGCATCGCCAGCAGCGAGCGTGTCCTGGTGACGACCTTGACCAAGAAGATGGCCGAGGATCTCACCGATTACTATCACGAGCTCGGCCTGCGCGTACGGTACCTGCACTCGGACATCGAGACCCTCGAGCGGGTGGACATCATCCGCGATCTGCGCCGAGGGGTCTTCGACGTGCTCGTGGGGATCAACTTGCTGCGAGAGGGACTCGACCTACCCGAGGTCTCACTGGTGGCAATCCTCGACGCCGACAAGGAGGGCTACCTGCGTTCGGAGCGCTCTCTCATTCAGACCATCGGTCGGGCCGCACGCAACGTCAGCGGCACGGTGATCATGTACGCCGACGCCATTACCGAATCGATGCGGCGCGCCATCAGCGAAACCAACCGGCGTCGCAGCATTCAGGCCGCCTACAACCAGGAGCACGGCATCACCCCGCAGACCATCCAGAAGGCCATCTCCACGCCGTGGGCGGAGATAGCGGAAGCCGATTACGTGGATCTCCCCAAGATTGCAGAGGAGGCCGAGGAGTACATACCGCTGGCGGAGATCCCCAAGCGGATCGCGGCCCTGCAGAAGGAGATGCGTGCGGCCGCCGCACAACTCGAGTTCGAGCGCGCCGCCGAGCTCCGCGATCGCATCCACCGTTTGCAGGAACAGGAACTCGCGCTCCGCGGGGATTGAATCGCGGTCGCGTACCGAGCCACGGCTTCCGCTCACATGCCCATGATCGAGGTGGGGCTGAAATTCGTCTCCGGAATGAATTCCGGTGGGCGAATCAGTTCCATGGTGAGCCCTCCGTCCAGGGGGCAGGCCAGCACGCACGCGCCGCAACCGAGGCACTTGTCGCGATCGACAACGGCCACCCCGGTGTCCTCTTGCAACTCGATGGCACTGACGGCGCACCGCTCCACGCATTCGCCGCACGCGTTGCACACGTCGGCGTCCACGGTACTGACGAAACGGCTGGGAGCGAGGATCTTGTCGAGCCCGCCGACGCGCAAGCCCGGGTTGATCACCAGGCAGCAACAGCCACAGCAGAAACAGATGAAATCTATCCCCTCCATGGAGGACATGTTGGGCACCGTGGGGACGAGTCCGGAATCCCCGGCCGTCACGGCGATCGAGAGCGCCTCGTCTGCAGAGACCTTCCTGCCGCTGCCCCGGTGCAAGTCGTACTCGGCGCGCTTCGAGAACTGCATGCAGACCTGCGCCGGGTGGTCGCACTTCTTGGCCCCGACCCGGCAGCAGCAGTTGCGTATCGAGATCAGGTCCTTATGGGCCGTGATGATGTCGGTGATGCTTTCGTGCGGCGGCAGTTTGCTGCCGGAGGAGACGGAGTGCAATACGGGGATCGTTCTGATGATGCGCACCGGCAGGCCTGACAACACGTTGCCGATCTCGTGTCCCCACCCTTCGTCGTCGTACAGCTCCATCCAGAATTTATCCATTCCGGCCGGAACGTGCTCGGGCGCGCTGGAGAGGATACCGTCATGCAGAGTCGCTGGATCAGCGGGGAAGCGCATGCCTCTTTTGGACGGGATGAGTAAGCCCCGGCGCGCCAGCCCCATGATCCTATCCTGGATGGCCTGCTCGCCCATGCCCCACTTGACCGCCAACTCTGCCGGGGCAGCGGGGAGGTCCAGGATGAACTGGGCCTCTTGCTCCGTCATGGCGCATCCCAAGATCTTGTGCATGGCGGCCGAATCGCCCTTCCCCAGGTTCTCCGCCAGTTTTTGAAGGTGTTCCCCATTACTCATGTTGCATCATCCTCCAGCGTAACGTTCCTTCGTCGATTCCGATGGAGCCATTGCCCACCAGGCACAAGTCTCATCCCACAAAGTACGCATGACTTCCAACCTCATCTTCAGCTCAGGGTCGCATTGGCGCTGGATGCCGAGAAGCGTGTTGGTCACCACAACGACTGATCTACCTCAAGACCCGCACTCGAACGGCCTGCCGTCACTCGATCACCGGATCGGACGTCTCACCCGAGCGGCACGGCGTCCTGAAATGCGAGCAGGTGGCGCGCCTTGAACAGGCTGCACAAGCTGGCCGCGAACATCGTGGGAATGCAGAGATAGAACGAGAGCTGGGTCGAGGCCGGCCGGTTCAAGCCGGCCAGCATGCCGCCGATGATCGTCCCCCACGCCTCCTTGGATTGACAGACCGACTAGATCACACGTCGCGCAGCGTCACTCGGACTCGTCGCCACTATCGTCGCCACTGTCGTCCCCACTATCGCCGCCTTGATCCGCCACCACCTGCGACCAGTGGCTGCTCAATGTGGAAAACCTGCCGAACGCCAGCAGGGCAAGGATCATCACGATTGCGGTTCGCTTCATTCTCTCTCTCCTTTGCCGCCCTAGTTTAGGAGCAGGGCGGTTCGTTGGCAATCACCTAGCGCACGGACGAGACCGGGTCGGTCGAGTGAGCACGGTCCTCGGAGGACCCTTTAGCTAGAATCCCATCGCGATGATACAGATGACGAGTCCGACTGCAACCAGGACTCCCGCGAGCATTACGCCATCAGCCATGTGTTCATAACGGCGCTCCATCTTGCCCTCCTTAGAATCCAACCCGACTAGAACAATGTCCCGCATCGAATCCTCTGCCTCGCCCCTATTGGAGAGCGAAAGCCGACGCAGGCGCAAG
This sequence comes from Binatia bacterium, assembly GCA_044450645.1. Lineage (GTDB taxonomy): Bacteria > Desulfobacterota > Binatia > HRBIN30 > HRBIN30 > JAGDMS01. The sequence goes on along the minus strand of JBIOJG010000061.1, from coordinate 16,264 downwards.
ACGCGATCGCGGTGCACTCGTAGAGTTGGTTGTACTCCAGCGGAATTTCCCACCAAGTTCAGGTAATGATCCTCTCTGGCGTCCACCAACACTAACGAGTGACCCGCGTCGTCGGTTGACCACAGTCGGCGTGAGCCTCGCTGAGCTGACACGGCTGGCCTCCGCACGTGGTAGGCAGAGCCCTCACAATCCCAAACGCGCTCAACGGCACATCCGAGAACGATGCCAGCCGTGCGACATCGGCAGCGGTGCTTGCGCCAAGATCATTTCCGCAACGAAGCTCCCGTCGTCGTCTAATCATGTCAACCAATGAGGGCTCTCGTTCGTCTTTGGCCTGGGAGTGAGGACCGGAATTTAGGGGCTCGATCGTCACCACGCCGGGGGGGCACTAGTCGTTGCGCCGAATGGCGCCAGATCTGCCGGTTGCACAAGTCATTCGCGGCGAACGGACCTTACAGAAACCATTGCGTGACATGCCAAAGAATTGGATTCGTTGGAGTATACGATGGCTGCTGGCGCTGGCCCTCGCCGTGGGCGGGGCGAGTTACCTATGGTGGCACTTACGCCCAGAGGCGCCGAAATTCGTGACCGCAGCCGTGACCCGAGGCGACGTCGTACGCTCCGTCATCACCACGGGCGCGGTCAATCCCGTCGTCACCGTACAGGTCGGAACCTACGTGTCTGGGGTCATCCAAGCTCTCTACTGCGACTACAATACCCCGGTGAAGGCGGGGCAGCTGTGCGCCAAGATCGACCCCCGACCGTATCAAGTGGTGGTGGATCAGAACGTTGCCAACCTGGCGAGCGCCCGGGCGCAGCTGCGCAAGGATGAGGCAGCCGTCGTCTTCTCCAAGATCATTTACGCCCGCGATCTCAAGCTGCTGAAGCACGGTGGCGTCTCCCAGGAAACTGTGGATACCGACAAGAGCAACTTGGACCAAAACATAGCTCAGGTTGGTCTCGACGAGGCGACGATTCAACAGCGCCAGGCGGCACTGGATGCGGCCCAGGTGAATCTTGATTACACCAGCATCATCTCACCCGTCGATGGTGTTGTGGTCTCGCGAAGTATCGATGTCGGTCAGACCGTGGCCGCAAGTTTTCAGACCCCAACCTTGTTCCTGATTGCCAAAGATTTGACGAAGATGCAGGTCGATACAAATGTCAGCGAGTCTGATGTGGGCGGAGCAAGGGTCGGTCAGAAAGCGTTCTTCACGGTTGAGTCTCAGCCCAACAAGATCTTCTGGGGGCAAGTGACGCAGCTGCGTCAGGCACCGATCACGGTTCAAAACGTCGTCACCTACGATGTCGTCGTGAGCGTCGACAATCCGGACCTCCTGCTTCTACCGGGCATGACGGCGAATACACGCATCATCACCGACGAACGCAAGGACGTCCTGCGCGTCCCCCTGCAAGCTCCGAGGTTTTCTCCGAGAGGGCTTGGCCACGCGGAAGCGCCAGAGGAACCAACTGAGCCCGAACGACCAACCGAGGGAACGAACGAGCATAGGCAAGCCGGCGACGGAGCGCATCAGCACAAACGAGCGGCGGAAGCGCGAGTGTGGGTGCTGCGTTCAGGCCAGCCTGAGCCAGTTCCGGTCACGACTGGGTTGAGTGACAGCACTTTCGTGGAAATCACCGGCGGCGATCTCAAAGCCGGCGACAAAGTGGTCGTCAACGAGATCAGGTCCGGCGAGAAGAAAACCGGCGGATCGCCCCCAGGCTCGCCGCTCCGCTTCCGATGAGGAGGCTTGGAACTTGTCCGCGCCCGTCATCCAGATCCGCGACGTCGTCAAGATCTACCAGCTTGGTGACGTGGAGGTTCACGCGCTCGTCGGCGTGAGCCTGACGATCGAGCGCGGCGAGTTCGTCGCGATCATGGGAGCCTCAGGTTCGGGCAAGTCCACGCTCATGAACATTCTCGGTTGCCTCGATCGGCCTACGAGTGGTCAGTACTTCCTCGAAGGCATCGCGATTGCCGCCCTCGACGAGCCATCACTCGCGCACATTCGCAGCTTGCGAATTGGTTTCGTGTTTCAAATGTTCAATCTACTGGCGCGCACCAGCGCCGCCGAGAACGTCGCGTTGCCGCTGTTCTACTCCGGGCGGATGGCCGATAGTGCCATGCGCGTCCGCGACACACTTGCCGCGCTCGGCCTCGCCGGCCGGGAGCAGAGCTATCCGAGCCAACTCTCGGGCGGCCAACAACAACGCGTCGCGATCGCCCGAGCCCTGATCAACGATCCGCCGATCCTGCTAGCAGACGAGCCCACCGGGAATCTCGATTCAAAGACAGCCGAGGATATCATGGCGACCATTCAGGCATTCAACCGGTCGCACGGTCTGACCGTGGTGCTGGTGACGCATGAGCCCGACATGGCCGCCTTTGCCGACCGTGTGATCACCATGCGCGACGGCGCCATTGTCTCCGATGAGCACCACGTAGCACGGGAAGCACGGCCGGTATCGCACACCACGCCTCAGGTCACGGGGCAGATTGCTCCGCTGTCCGAACTCACGGCCCCAGAGCGTTTCGGTGGCGTCTGGCTGTTTACCCGCATGGCACTGTTAGCGGCCGGGCGCGCACTCGTGCGCAACAAAATGCGCTCGGCGTTGACGATGCTCGGTGTGTTCATCGGCGTCGCCGCGTTGATCGCCATGGTGGCCGTCGGCCAAGGCGCCAATGCCGCGGTCGAGGCGCAGATCGAAAGCCTCGGCACGAATCTTCTGGTCGTGCTTCCCGGTGCCACAACGAGCAGTGGAGTGCGCGGCGGCTTCGGTAGCGCCTCCACCCTCACCGTCAGCGACGCGGAAGCGATCAAGAAGGAAGACTCGGCGGTTGCCGAAGTCGCGTATCAAAACCGTCAGGTCGCCCAGGTTCAGTACGGCAATCAGAACTGGGGCACCAGCATTCAGGGCGTTACGCCCAGCTACTTCGCGGTGCGGAACTGGAAGATCGTGGACGGACGAGAGATGAGCGAGGAGGACCAGCTCAACGCCAGCCGCGTGTGTCTGCTCGGGCAGACCGCGCTCAAAAATCTGTTCGGTGAGCAGGCCAACCCGATCGGTGCCACCATCTTCATCAAGAACGTGCCCCTGGAAGTGATCGGCGTTCTCGAGGCCAAGGGCCAGTCAGGTTTTGGACAAGACCAGGACGACGTGGTGCTCATGCCCTTCACGACCGCTGAGCGGAAGGTGCTCGGGGTCTCCGCACCGACGCAGGCGCAGACTCCGGGAAAGGTCATTTTCCCGCCGGCGCCCAACCCCTTCGGCATTCAGCAGAAGCTGACCGGGTACGTCAATATGATTTATGTGCAGGCGGCGAGTACGGAGATGGTGCCAATCGCGCTGACGCAAGTCACGCGTACGCTCGAACAACGCCACCGCATTTCAGCCGGACAGCCGGACGACTTCGGCGTGCGCAATATGAGCGACATCACGCAGGCCGCCGAGAGCAGCAGCCAAATCATGGCGCTGTTGCTGGCTTCGGTCGCCTCGATTTCGCTCTTGGTCGGTGGGATTGGCATCATGAACATCCTGCTCGTCTCGGTGACCGAGCGCACGCGCGAGATCGGGATCCGCATGGCGATTGGCGCACGTCGAATCCATGTGTTGCTGCAGTTCCTGGTCGAAGCGGTGTTGCTGAGTGCGGTCGGTGGCAGCGTCGGTGTGGTCACCGGCAGTATCGTTTCTTGGATCATTTCCTCGGTCGCCAAATGGCCCACACTGCTCTCGCCAGTGGCTATGGTCGGGGCCTTCTTGTTTTCCGCGGTCGTCGGGGTCTTCTTCGGCTACTACCCCGCACGTCGGGCCTCTCTCCTGAACCCGATCGAAGCCCTCCGTTTCGAGTAGATTCGCCAGGGACCGATGGCCATATCAAGAGATACACTGCTAGCCCGCTACTGCCACATCACTCGATTGGCCTGCGTGACACTTATCCTCGCGGGTTGCGCCGTGGGTCCAGACTTCGCGCGGCCGAGGCCGCCCGAGGTCAAAGCCTACACGTCAGCCGCGGCGCCGGCCGTCTTGACGCCCGGCAACGGAGAGGCAGAGCAACACTTGGCGATCGGACAAGCCATCTCGGCCGAATGGTGGGCGCTGTTTGAGTCACCGGTCCTCAACCAAGTCATAGAGCAGGCGATTGCCGGGAATCGTACGCTTGCGGCCGCCAAGGCGACGCTCGCCCAAGCACAGCAGGCGGTATTGCAAGCGCGCGGCGCGTTCTATCCACAGCTCGACTTCGCCGCCAATGTCCAGCGTCAGCAGACACACGGATCCGCGAATAGTAGCGGAGCGCCACCCATCACTCTGTATTCGCTCGGGCCAACCGTGAGCTACGCGCCCGACGTTTTCGGCGGTACGCGGCGCCGCGTCGAACAACAAGAAGCCTTGGCGGACAATCAAGGTTACCAGCTTGCCGCAGCCTATCTCACGCTGACGGGGAATGCCGTTTCCCAAGCGATCAACATCGCGTCGGCCCGGATGCAGTTGAGCGCGGCCAAGGACATCATCGCTCAAGACGAGCGCGACCTCGACCTCGTGGGTCAAAAATATGAAGCTGGGAAGGCCGCACAGAGCGACATCCTGACGGCCGAGAGCCAGCTAGCCAACGACCGGACGCAGCTCCCACCGCTGCGCCAGCAGTTGAGCGTGGCTCGTCATGCCTTATCGGTTCTCGTGGGTCAGTTTCCCGGCCAGTGGTCGCCCCCCGACTTCGAGTTGACGGAATTCAAGCTTCCCGAAGAGCTGCCCATCAGTCTTCCCTCAGAGCTGGCGCGCCAGCGCCCCGATATCCTTGCTGCCGAGGCCCAGCTCCACGCCGCCAGCGCTGAAGTTGGCGTCACGGTCGCTCAAATGTACCCGTCCATCACGTTGTCGGCATCGGCGGGCTTGGAGTCCTTCTCGGCGAATACCCTGTTCCAGGGATCCAGCCTGATTTGGGGTTTGGCATCAGGGCTGAGTGCCCCAATCTTTCACGGCGGCGCCCTGGAGGCGCAAAGGCAAGCGGCGATCGATGCCTTCCAGGCGTCTCTTGCCACCTATCAACAAACCGTTCTGCAAGCGTTCGGCCAGGTTGCCGACACCTTGCGCGCGCTGCAGCACGACTTCGAACTCGTCGACACGGAACGGAGCGCGCTCGACACTTCTAGTGCCTCGCTTGCACTCCAGCGGCTCATCTATGCGGCCGGCAAGTCGGACCTCCTCTCGCTCCTGACGGCCGAGCGTGCCTACCAGCAAGCGCGGCTGGGATACGCGCATGCTCAGGGACAACGCTATCTCGATACCGCACAGTTGTTTGTCGCCTTGGGCGCCGGCTGGTGGAACGCAAACGACCGGATCGGAGTCCCCATCCCGGAATCGCAGCCACCGAAGGGAGCATAACTCACCGCGCCAGTGGCGATGGTCCTGCCCCTCAGGCCGGGCGGCAACTCGACCTCACTCCGTGCTCGTAGACCCTATACTTTATTTTACTACCCCCATGATATAGTAGTACACCTATCTGTATGGGGTATCGTTGCACACATCTTCATGAGCGACCAAGACGGTGGAGTTCAACGATGATCATCCTTCGTTCCCGCCGTCTAGACGGCGCATTTGGCTGCTGAGGGCGGAAAACCTGCCGAAGACCAACAGAGCCAGAAAAGCCAAGGTTACGACTCGTCGCATGCGCTCTTTCCTCCTGTGCCGCCGCAGTGGAACACGGGGCGATCTTTTCGATTTCCGTAACAATAACGGGCCAACCGCCGCATCGGTTGACATCAGCGTATTTGAATAGGCAGCGCGAGTGACGTCAACCTAGGTGGCTGTGGACTCGTTATTCCCTGCATGAAGAGGGCCTTGCGTCAGCGTGCAGGTTGCTCCACAGCCTGCCGCAAGGCGCACGATAACGAAGCAAAAGGGAGGTAATAGAAATGTCGAAGTTCATCATGCTCATCGCGCCGCTCACCGTGGCGCTCATGGCGGCACCGGCTCTGGCACACCGGCCTCACGGTGGAGGCGCATGTAGTGCGGACCTGCAGACGCTTTGCCCCAACGTCACACCTGGTCCCGGCAGCTTCCGCGATTGTCTGGCGACGCTCTGCCCGAACCTCACGGCGGGCCCAAGAGCGTTTGCGAGCTGTCTCCCGGAGGCCGCGACGTCAAAGGGCGTCACGCTTTCGGACCAGTGCCAGGCCCACCTGACCAAGATGCAAGCCAAGATCGCCGCTTGGCAAATGGCCTGTGGAAATTATGCGCAATTGAACTGCACAGGCGACACCGGTCCCCGTGCCATCGGCCAGTGCTTGCGTGCCGCTCAGAAGAATGACCCGCAATTTCCTGCGGCGTGTGCTGCTCTGCTCGCCCAGCACCACGGGCATCACCATCACCACGGTCCGGCGGGCCAGAACGGCGGGCAGTGATTCACGACGATGGTGATCGGCTGATCGTCGCAGGCTTGTGGGTGTGGTTTGCGTTGTTCACAATGCTCTCAATCTACACGCTGATACCGGGGTGAATCGCGCTCGTCGCGCTGGGGCAACCGTACAGCGAGCGCCCCCAAGCCCAACGCTGCCGATCCAATGTCAACCGACAGGCAGGCTCGCGCGTCAGTGTGGGTACGGAGGTCGTCAGATTGTCAAAGTGCGTCGTCATGTTGGTAGCACTGGCGGTGGTCGCTTCGTGGTCGGTACCGGTGCATGCTCAATCACCGGAAGCCGTGGCCGGAATGATGATGATGGGCGACGGTCCGATATTGGTGATCCCTGTGCTGCTCAGATTTGCTGATCTGACCACTCAGCAAACGGACCAGGCCCATCGGATCATCGAAACGGGTGGCGCCGATGCGCAAGCGTTCCTCAGCCAACTCGCAGAGGCCAACAACCAGCTGGACGACGCGTTGCTGGCGCCTGCAGACGCGCCAGCACGCAACTCGGGTGCCATCGTCCAACGCCTCGCTCAGCTCCGGCTGCAGTTCATGCAAAGCGAGCTGAAAACGGTCCTGGCGCTCCGCAAAATCCTCACTCCAGAGCAGTTGGAAAAGGTTAGTGAGGCAATGAACGAGATGAAGAACGATGGACCCAACCAATTGGAACCGCATCCGCGCACTTTCTGAAGGGCTTTCTCGTGCTGTGCGCCGTTGCCGTGAGTCGTCCCTTGGCTGAGGACCAGCACGTGAACACCGATGCCCAGGTCAGCATTGTTGAGTTCCTTGAGGCGCTGGACCATGCACCCTCTGGGTGTTGACAGCCGGGGTGGCGCGCTCGGCGGCGTCGTAGTATCGTGACCCGTCAACCGAGCGGAGTGCTCGTTCGTTGTTTCAACGTAGAGGCCTTGTGTGGATCACGTTCTGATCTCCGCCCGCAACCAGCGTATGATGCACCGGTCGCGGGCTTGCCCCTGCCATGTCTTGGGTTGGGCAGGCCGTCTTTTCGCCCCCCCGGCGGCCTGCCCGCCCAGCACGTGGTTCCCCGGCTTCAGGACCGAAGCCGCCAACCGTTCACCCCGGTGGCAATGAGCCGCCCGATCCAGGCGCGACCACCGCGCACGACCGATGTCTCAGGTTCAGTCACCGCCTTGTCGATGAAGGATGCGCGGGGTTCGTCAGCAGCCGTGGAGCATGGGAAGGGCATTCCTCTGGAATCGGTCAGGGATGACCTACCGGAGTACAATGAGCTGTACCAAGCCCACCGCGGGCGCGTGCTGCGCCTGTGCCGGCTCTTCTTGTCCGATGCGGATGAGGCCGACGATGTCAGTCAGGAAGTATTCCTCAAGCTGTTCCGCCAGCATCAGCTGAATGGTCGCACGATCGCCTGGGGCCCCTGGCTGACGAAGGTGACGGTGAATGCTTGTCGTGATCGACGGCGCTCCGGGTGGTGGAAGTGGTGGCGCGAGCGCCATCAGGCATTCGAGGAACCCGATCTTCCAGGTCATGGATTCACTCCCGAGCAGGAGGTACTCAGTCGTGAGCGGCGCCGAGAGGTGTGGCGCTCGTTTCAGCAACTCTCATCCCGGCAGCAAGAAGTGTTTGTCTTGCGCCATCTGGAAGGTTTCCCCACCGCGGAGGTGGCGGAGATTCTCGGTGTGAGCCCAGGGAGCATCAAGCGCCATCTCTATCGTGCCGTGCACCAGATGCGGACGGCATTGCGAGGTTTGCGATGAACCGATGTCTGAGCGAGCGAGCCCTGCTGCGGGCCTGTGTGAAAGAAGCCACCGGCGCCGAGCACGCCCACCTGCGGCTGTGCGCCGAGTGCGCCCAGCGCTATGACGCCCTGGTCGATGACCTGCATGCGATCGATGCGATTCTCACGAACACGCCGCCACCGGCGCTGCTGACCAGCCGTCTCCCTCGCTGGCGCATGGGATGGGCACCTGTCGCGGCCTTCGGGGTGCTCCTCGCGGCAGTCGTGAGTGTGCTCTCCCTACGCCAACCCACACCGCTGCCGCTGACGTCCCGGAGCACCAATGTGTCGGGCTTCGCAGCCGACGTTTCCGCTGCACTGTTTGCCGGCGCCGATGCGGGTGATTTTCCGCAGGTCGAATCTGAGCCGGCCGATCTCGGCGTCGCGCTCGAAGCAGGGTGGGCGTGCACCCAGGATCGGTATTTCAACGGCGAATGCAATGACCAGCTGTCGGTGCTGCTCGTCGAAGCGAGTGACTGAAGGAGAATACGATGAAGAAAAGTAGTGTGGTGCTGGCAGGGCTGACGCTCATGACCCTCTGGTCAGCAGTGGCACGTGCGCAGCCGCTCGGAGCACCTCCCATGATGGGGCACGGGCATGCACGCATGTCCGGCGATAGCGGGGCCATGATGTTGCCGCTGGTCCTCAAGCACGCGGAACTCACCGCTGAACAAACCAAGCAAGTTCAAACCATCATGGAAACTGACCGCCAGGCCTTGCGCACCCTGTTCACGCAGCTGGAGGCCGCCAACACCCAGCTCAGCAATAAGCTCTTTGCGGCCGGGACCGTTCAGGCTGCGGATCTGACCCCACAGGTGCAGCAGATCAGCCAATTGCGGCAAACGCTTATGGAACAAGGGGTGAAGACGGCGCTGTCGATCCGCGCCATCCTGACGGCCGAGCAACTCGCCAAGGTGTCGCAGTTGAATGAGCGCATCCAGAAGCTCCACGCCGAGATGCGCAGCATTTTCGAGGGCAACGACTGACCGGGCCTCGATGCTCCCCGTAGCCCGTTGATCGCGGTATCGTACCATTGAAGACCGGCTGACTGGCTTACCGGCACACCGTGACTGACGCAGACTACATGCAGCTGGCAATCGCGAAGGCGAGAGAGGGCATCGCGGCGGGTCAGGCCCCCTTCGGGGCCGCGATCGTGTGCGATGGCCGCGTGGTCGCCGCGGCACACAACAGCGTGTGGCGCGACAATGACCCGACGGCACATGCCGAGGTCAATGCCATCCGGCAGGCGGCCCGGACACTAGGCCGGATCGGACTGCACGACGCCATCATGTTTACGACTTGTGAGCCCTGCCCCATGTGCCTGGCCGCGACGCACTGGGCCAAAATCGCGCGTCTGATCCACGGTGCCATGATTGCCGATGCCGCAGCGGCGGGCTTCTCGGAACTCGCCGTCAGCGCCAGACGTCTGGCCAGCATGGGCGGCAGCCCCTTACGCATCGAATCAGGGTTGCTCGAAGCGGAGTGCCGGGGCTTGTTTCATCTCTGGAAGGAAACCGGGCTCAGCAAGAGCTATTGAGGAAGCACAGACCCATACCTCCCTCCTCGTCGAGAGGACAGACTACAGCCTCAGCTCCAACGCCACCGAGACTGAGCGGTTACATGCACCTCAGGATTTCGATGGATTTTGCCGGCTGAAATGGTATGGTCCGTCAGACACGGAGGTTTCATGCGGGGAAGAACGCTACCGGTACTGCTCGTTTGTGGCTGGCTCCTTCCGGCAACTACGCAAGCCGAGTCGGTCAAAGTGCATAAGGCGGCAGCCCATAAGCAGGCCGTACACAAGCCATCGCTGGAAGAGGTCCAGCAGGCGTTCGATGTCTTCTGTCAGGAATGGATGCAGAAGCTCGCGGTGCGGGAGCATGACAACATTGTCCATATCCACTGGGACACGAAACCCGACGGCGTCGAGGGCGAGTACGTGGGCTACACCCCGGACCACACTTGCGTCGTCAAGGACGGGAGCATCGCGCCGGTAGGCAAAATCGCCTACCAGGAGGTGCGCTACGCGAAGCGCGGCAAGACGGTCGAGGAGGCCCAAGAAAGCCCGGCGCGCCCTCTTGAAACCACGGCGGTCACCGAGATTTTCCGTCACGACGGCGTCAAGTGGATCTATTGAGATCAGCCGCCTTCAACGTTTGAGCAAACGTTCTCGCCGCCAACTCTTGGACCGGTGAATTCTTTCCGGTAAGGTGCGCCGCATGCCTCAGGCGCACAAGGCGTGGGCCGGCCGTATGGCGGAACCCACGGACCGTCTCGTCGAGTCGTTTACCACTTCGTTCCCGATTGATCGGCGACTCTACCCGTACGACATCGCCGGCAGCATCGCGCACTGCGAAATGCTGGCAAAGCAGCGCATCGTACCGAAAGGTGAAGCGCAACGGATCATCGCCGCCCTGCACCGGATCGAAGCGGAGTTCATCAGCGGCACGTTCCGCGTTCTGCCAGGCGACGAAGACATTCACATGGCGGTCGAACGCCGCTTGATCGAAAAGATCGGTCCGATTGGCGGCAAGCTGCACACCGCGCGCAGCCGCAACGACCAGGTGGCCCTCGACTTGCGCCTCTTCCTCAAGGCCGAGGTGAAGAACCTCCTCGGCCTCGTGCACGGCTTGCGGCGCACCCTGGCAACCGTGGCCAAGCGCGACCGTGACGTGATCCTACCGGGATACACACACCTGCAACCGGCACAGCCGGTGTTGCTGGCGCATCATTGGCTCGCCTACACGGAGATGCTGGGCCGCGACGCCGGACGTTTGGCAGACTGCCTGCGGCGGGTGGACGTCCTCCCCCTCGGATCGGGAGCGCTCGCGGGAACGACGTTTCCCATCGACCGAGCCTATGTGGCGCGCCGCCTCGGCTTCCGCCAGATCTGCGCCAACAGCATGGACGCGGTGAGTGACCGTGATTTCGCGGCGGAATTCCTGGCTGCCGCCGCCATCATGGGCATGCACTTGAGCCGTCTCGCTGAAGACCTGGTGCTGTGGTCGTCGCAGGAGTTCGGCTTCGTCGAGTTACCGGACGCCTTCGCCACCGGTAGCTCCATGATGCCGCAGAAGAAAAACCCCGACGTCGCCGAACTCATTCGCGGCAAGACCGGCCGCCTCTACGGCAACCTGCTGGCGCTGCTGACGGTCCTCAAGGGCTTGCCGCTGACTTACAACCGTGACTTGCAGGAAGACAAAGAGCCGGTGTTCGATAGCGTGGACACACTCACCGCCAGTCTGAACTTGCTGAGCGCCTTCATTCCTCAGCTGCGCATCAACCGGTCCCGCATGCGAGCGGCGGCAACCGCCGGGTATACGCTGGCGACCGAGCTGGCCGATTACCTCACCAGCAAAGGCATGCCGTTCCGCCAAGCGCACCGCATCGTCGGCGAGATCGTCCAATACTGCATCGGCCGGAAGCTCGGGCTCGAGCAGCTGACAACGGCGCAATTACGCCCTTTCTCTCCGCTCTTCGCCGGCGACGTCAAGAAGTGGCTCAGCGCCGAGGCCGCCGTGCACCGGCGGCGGGCAACCGGAGGCACCGCACCGCAAAACATCCGGCGTCAGCTCAAGAAGCTTGGGGTGTGAGGGATGATGCGCCCACTCGCAGTGATCATCCTTGTGCTGGCGGCTGCACTGATGAGCTGCGGACGCAAGGCCCCGCCACGCCCGCCCGAAGACGTGAGGCCGAAGACGATTTCCGACTCGGGCGCCAGCAATCTGCCGGAGGGCATTCGACTCTCGTGGGGCCGGCCGCAGACATATGCCGACGGGACACGCATGATGGATCTGGCCGGCTTCGTGGTTGAGCGTGCCGTCGGCACCGCGCCGCGCGCCGCTTTCGGGCGCCTCAGCGTCATCGAAGTCAGCGACCGCGACCGATTCCGTCAGATCAAGAGTTTTCAGTACATCGATCGCGACACCGTCCCGGGAACGACCTACCAGTATCGGGTTGTGTCTTTCACGCTCGATCGGTACTTTAGTGCACCGTCCAACATCGTGACGGTGGAACGCACGGTTCCGGGCGAGGAGACACATGCACTACTTCCAGCAACGCAACGGTGAACTCTACGCCGAAGGCGTACCGCTACATGAGATAGCGGGCCACGTCGGCACGCCGTGCTACGTGTACAGTCTCGCCACGCTGCGCCGCCATTACCGGGTGTTCGACGAGGCTTTCGAGGCCATCCCGCATCTCGTCTGCTTCTCCGTGAAGGCCAATTCAAACCTCGCGGTGTTGCGCGCTTTTGTCCGCGAGGGCAGCGGCTTCGACATCGTCTCTGGCGGTGAGCTGTTTCGCGCCCTGAAAGCAGGCGGCGATCCCGCCAAGATCGTCTTCTCCGGCGTCGGCAAGACGGCTCGCGAGATCCGCTATGCCCTGACCGCAGGCATCTTGATGTTCAACGTCGAGTCGCCCGACGAGCTAGACACCATCAACGCGGTAGCTGGTGAGCTTGGAGCGAAGGCGCGCGTGTCTTTGCGCGTGAACCCGGACGTCGATCCGAAGACGCATCCATATGTCTCGACCGGTCTGAAGAAGAGCAAATTCGGCATCCACATCCAGCGTTCGATCGAGGACTACCGCCGGGCGCGCGAACTGCCGCACATCGAGGTCGTCGGCGTCGATTGCCACATCGGATCGCAGTTGACCACCGTTCCGCCCTTCGTCGACGCGCTCGACCGCATCTGCGACCTGGTCACACGGCTGCAGGCGGAGCACTTCAATATCCGTTACCTCGACATGGGGGGCGGCCTCGGCATCACCTACAACGATGAAAAGCCACCCGAGCCGCGGCAGTATGCCGCCGCCTTAGCCGAAGGCCTGCGTGATCTCGACGTTACTCTCCTGCTCGAACCGGGGCGTGTGATCGCCGGCAACGCCGGCCTCTTACTGACGAAGGTCCTGTATCGCAAGAGCACGGACGAGAAGAATTTCGTCGTCGTCGACGGCGGGATGAACGATTTGATCCGTCCGGCCCTTTACGGCTCCTATCAAGGCATCCAGCCGGTGCAGGTGCGCAACGGCAAAACCATAATCGCCGACGTCGTCGGTCCGGTCTGTGAGAGCGGCGACTTCTTCGCCAAGGATCGCCAGTTGCCGGCGGTCGAGATCGGGGATCTCCTGGCGGTGATGAGCGCTGGCGCCTACGGGTTCGTTATGGCCTCGAACTACAACACGCGGCCGCGGCCGCCGGAGGTGCTGGTCGACGGGGACACTTTCCATATCGTGCGCGAGCGGGAAACCCTCGAAGACCTGGTCCGCGGCGAGAACATCCCCGCGGCCCTACGGTAAAATGGCACGCCTGCGTTTCACCAAGATGCATGGCATCGGCAACGATTACGTCTACGTCGATTGCTTTTCGCAAAGGCCTGCCGATCCCGCCGGTCTCGCCCGCCGCGTCAGCCCGCGACGCACCGGCGTCGGCTCCGATGGCCTCATTCTGATCTGTCCGTCTGCGGTCGCCGATTGCCGTATGGAAATGTACAACGCCGACGGCAGCCGCGGCGAAATGTGCGGCAACGGCATCCGCTGCGTAGGGAAGTACGTCTACGAACACGGCTTGGCGCGCCGCGAGTCGTTGCGCGTCGAAACCGATGCGGGGGTCAAGCGGCTCCGCCTGCATACCGACGGCGGCTGTGTGACGCGTGTAACCGTCGACATGGGTGAACCGATCCTGGAGGGGCCGAAGATCCCGGTTGCGGCGGAAGGACGCGTGGTGAACGCGCCATTGCAGGTCGGTGACGACATCTACCACATCACCTGTGTCTCCATGGACAATCCGCACTGCGTCGTTTTTACACCTGATGTCGAAGCTCTGGCGCTGACGCAGCTGGGACCCCGGTTCGAGCATCATCCCTTCTTCCCGCAGCGGGTGAACACGGAGTTCATTTCGGTCCTCGGTCGCGACAGCCTGCGCATGCGCGTGTGGGAGCGCGGTTCGGGCGAAACGGCCGCGTGCGGGACGGGTGCCTGCGCCGCACTGGTCGCCGCGGTCTTGAACGGCAAGACGGCCCGCCGCGCTATCGTCCATCTCAACGGCGGCGATCTCGATATCGAATGGAACACGGACAATCATGTGTTGATGACGGGAGCGGCCGAGGAAGTGTTCACGGGGGAGATCGAACCATGAGGCGAGGTGATCAAGGGCCGGACGGGACGGAGGCCCGAGGAAGGGTGACCCATGTTTAGTGGCTCAATGGCGGCAATCGTCACACCGTTCCGCGACGGCCGGATCGATGCGGAGGCGCTCGAGCGCTTGATCGGATTCCAGGTGGAGAATGGGACGTCCGCCATCGTCCCGTGCGGCAGTACCGGCGAGTCGGCCACACTCACTCACACGGAGCATGCCGAGGTCGTTCGCCTGGCGGTGCAATTCGTTCGCGGGCGCGTGCCGATCATCGCTGGAACCGGCTCCAACTCCACCAACGAGGCCATCGTCCTCACCCGCGCGGCCAAAGACGCCGGTGCGGCCGCCGCCCTGCTCATCTCGCCCTACTACAACAAGCCGACACAGGAAGGCATCTATCAGCACTACAAGGCCATCGCCGAAAGCACCCGCTTTCCGCTGATCGTGTACAATATTCCCGGACGCACCGCCTCGAAAATCGAGGCGACGACGATCGCCCGGTTGGCGGAACTGGAGCACATCGTCGGCGTCAAAGAGGCTACCGGATCGCTCGACGAGGTCCAGGAAGTCATCCGGCTCTGTGGAGACAAGATCGAGTTGTACTCCGGCGATGACTCGCTGACGCTCCCGGTCATGGCCGTCGGCGGCAGTGGCGTCATCTCCGTAGTCGCCAACGTCATGCCGAAGGAATCGGCCCAGATGGTGACGGCATGCCGCAAGGGAGATTGGGAAACCGCCCGGCGTCTACACTATCGCTTGTTGCCCCTCATTCGCGCGCTCTTTCTCGAAACCAATCCGATTCCCGTAAAAGCCGCGATGGCGATGATGGGCTACTGCCGAGATGAAATCCGGCTTCCCCTGCTACCCATGAGCGAGGCACCACGGGCCAAGCTGCGAGCGGTGATGGAACAGTTCGGGCTTTTGAAGTCCTGAGTGAGGAACGATCACGCGTCAGGTGAGGGGATTTGATGACATCAACCGCCAAGCGCCAATGACTACCCCGATGGTTGTCTGTGGTGCGGCCGGCCGTATGGGCCGCACGCTCGTAACGTTGATCGCACAGCATGACGCGGCGGCACTCGCCGGCGCCGTCGAAGCCCGCGGTCATCCGGCGCTGGGCAAGGATGCGGGCGAGGTCGCCGGCGTGGGCCACCTCGGCGTGGCCATCTCAGCGGATTTCGTGACGGTGGCGTCGCCCGATGCCGTCACTCTCGATTTCACCAATGCAGGGGCTGCTCTGGAGCACCTGCGCATTGCCGTGCAGGCCGGCAGCCCCATCGTCATCGGGTCCACTGGATTCACGGCTGAGCAGCAGGTGGAGATGAACCGCCTCGCCCCGCAAACGCGTTGCGTGCTTGCGCCGAACATGAGCGTCGGCATCGCGGTGCTGCAGCAACTCATTCGTGCAGCCGCGATCGCGCTCGGACCTGACTTCGATCCCGAGCTTGTCGAGATGCATCACCGCATGAAAGTCGACGCGCCAAGCGGCACCGCACTCGCTCTGGGCCGAACCGTAGCGGACGCAACCGGCCGCGACTTTTCTGCCGACGTTCTGTACGGCCGCGAAGGCATGGTGGGCCAACGCCAGAAGAAAGAGATCGGCATCATGGCCCTGCGCGGCGGCGACGTCGTCGGCGACCACACCGTCATCTTCGCGGGGCTGGGCGAGCGCATCGAGCTGACGCACCGAGCGCAGAGCCGTGACTGCCTGGCCCGCGGCGCGATCCGTGCGGCTTTGTGGCTGGTGCAGCAGCCGACCGGCCTCTACGGTATGGCCGACGTGCTCGGCCTGCGCTGAGGTCTTGTCCTTCCAGTGACACCCTGCGACAAGCTGCCCATGAACCTCCCGTTCCGATCCGTCATGCCCGCAATCTTTTGGCGGGCATCCAGGGGCGGGGGTCGGACAGGATGGATTCCCGCTTGAAGACTGCGGGAATGACGAAATACGCTGGTTCATGGCCACTCCAAGCCG
>JBIOJG010000060.1:0-30702 GCA_044450645.1 Binatia bacterium | reverse complement strand
GGGGGGGTTTGGTGGTAACCACCTTCTGTGTGTTTTCGGAGTGGGGGTTTCGCCACGGTCGCCCAACGGTGGGGGCCGGTGGGGCCCGCGGGGGGGGGCCCGACTCCGGGGACCGAAGCGAGGCCAGAGGCCGAGCGAAGCCAAACCGACACGGCACGGAGCAGCGAAGTGGACTGGACGGATGTTCAGGACGCGAAGGTGCGCAGTGGTGTGTTGGTTGGTCGGTTTGGCGACGGTCGCGAAGGCGACGCCCGCGATACGGTGCGGCAGGCAAGGGGAAAATCCAGTGGCAAGCCTGTACACTCCTAGAGTGTATAGGCGAATGTACAGGGTTGTGGTCATCCGCAACCATGGACACACTGGATTTCCCTCCTGCTGCGCGGTCGTGGGCAGAGCCGACGCCGACGGGGTGCGCGCTTGAAATGATCCTGTGAGCCGAGCCGGCTTTGAAAACGCGAAGCGTGCCGGTGGAGTGAACTACCCGGAGTGAGCCGCATCCAAACGCCAAAGGCGGCGGCGAACGCAGGCTATGGGCGGTTGGGGTGGGTCCGTTCCACCTGGTCGTACCAGGCGGCAATTTCGGAGATCGAGGCGCGGCGGATGTGGTGAGGGATTGGATACCCCTTCGCGGCGATGTCTTCGAGCAAGCGTTCGCGCTGCGTCATGCGCAGCTCCTCGGTCTCGTCCATGAGGGCGGCGGGTGCGGAAGTTGAAATGGTTGCGAAGGCCGCCGGTCTTGATCGTAGGGCTTCCTCGCGCATGGCGTCGTACACGCGAGTGAAGTACGCGGGCAATGAGACAATGGCCTTGCGGTGGTTGGTGTCCTTCAGATCGCCGATGGCGAGCCTCAGGATGTTCGCTATACCATCACGGACGGCTTCGGCCGCGCGCTTCACGTAGGCGGCGTGGTTGCGGTCGCCGGCGCCGAGCACGTCGAGCTGGAGATTAACCAACGCCTGGGTTTCGTCGACCTGTTGTTGGTTGAAGCCGTAGTGGTTGGCGAGCGCCCGCTCGGAGATGGCGCCGGTCGATCGATCCCGGCGATGCGATCCTATAAGCAGATTCTCAACAACGTTAACGTTTTTTTGAGTATTGTTCATTGAGTGTTCTTTGTCGGAAGCAGACTGCCGGTCTTGAGCGGAAACTGGCTGCCGTTCAAGACCGGAAATATCTTCCGGTCCGGACTGGTCGTGGCCGTTTAGCGGAGTTCGCTCGGGCAGTTTGAGGATGTAGTAGACATTCGGGCGATTGAGGCCTTGTTGCTTCCACATGATGATCTTGGCGTCTCTCAGTTCATTGAGGAACGTACGGACGCTACGATCAGTGACGCCAAGATCCGCAGCGATGCGTTCCTGCGCTGGGAAACAGAAGTCGCGCTGCCAGGCGTACTTCAGGAGCATTGCGTAGGTCATTCGTGCGCCGAGCGTGAGGCCGTTGTTTTCGAGAATGCGGTTTGGGATTGCTGTGAAGCCACCCTCGAACTGTTTGAGACCCTCGTCCTTGAGGACAACAGTGCGTTGAGTTTGGAGTGCCTCCGACACAACAATGACTAGGAGAGACTCTTGAGCGCCTCACGCAGCGCGTCTTTGATCTCGCCTTGTGAGGCACGCGATTTTCGGAACGTGATCCGGACCGTGAACGTGTGCCGGTCCGGTTGGTAGGTGAATCGGTAATGCTTCAGGCCCGGCGCGCTCGGCTGCCCGGCGGCCTTCCGGGCTTCGCGGACCGTGACGGCGCCAGCGCTGATGTTCTGCCACAAAGCTAGCTGCGTCGCGGCGTTTGACGCGCGAACCAGCGTCAATAGCAGGCTCTTAGGGTATTTGTCGGACGTTCGACATTCGGCCTTTATCAACTCCGGCAGGGAAGTGAGCGAGAGCGATTCGGTGACACTCACGCGCGACTTGCCAATGATCCGGGCGAGGGCGCCGTCTGTGAGATGGCGGCGGTCCTTCAACCTTTTCAGGCTCTCGGCTTCTTCGATCGGGTTCAAGTCCTCGCGCTGTAGGTTCTCGATGAGTGCGATTTCGGCGGGGTCTTCCTTCTGGCGAATCAGCGCCGGGATCTTGGGTAGACCAGCGGCGGTGGCTGCGCGCCAGCGGCGTTCGCCGGCGATGAGCACGAAGCGATCGCCCTGTTCTGCCTTGCGCACGATGATCGGTTGCAGGACACCACGCTCACGAACGGACGTCGTCAGATCGTGCAGCGCCTCCGGGTCAAAATATGTTCGCGGCTGGTCGGGGTTCGGAGTGATGGCACCGACAGGGATGTTCACGACGCGGCCGGCGTCGGCGTCTTCGGTAAATGCTTCAACAGCGTGCGGCGAAGCAGTTGCACCGCTGCCTGGGACTGGCAGGTTGAGGGGTTTGATCTCAGGCCGCTTGGTCATAGGAGAGAATTTCAGCGGCGAGAGCCCGGTAGGCCTCGGCCACGGCCGATTTCGAGTCGTAGGTGAGTACGGATTGGCCCGCTGCTGTCGAGTCCTTGGCGCGGACGGAATAGCCAATCACGGCCTTGAACGTACGATCGCCGAAGGCAGCGCGAACCTGCTTCAAAACGCCGCGCGCGTGGCTGGTGCGTGCGTCGTACATGGTGACGAGCACGCCGAGCAGCGTGAGGTTCGGGTTGAGTTTCTTCTGGACCTTCTCGATGGTGGAGAGGAGCAGCTCGGCGCCACGCATCGCAAGGTAGTCGCTCTGCAGGGGGATGAGCACGGCATTGGACGCCGCGAGCGCGTTGGTTGTCAGCAGGCCCAGCGACGGGGGGCAATCGATCAGGATGTAGTCGTAGGCGGCCTGCACTGCTTCGATGGCGCTCCGGAGCGCCCGCTCGCGGTTCATCTCGCTGAACAGCTCCAGCTCGGCCTTGGACAAGTCAATCGACGCCGGGGCCACATCAACGCGCTGCATCTGAGTCGGTCGTGTGATCGTGGTAATCGTCAAGCCAGGCGTGGTTTCGAGCAGCACGTCGTAGATCGTCGCTGTGAGCTCGCGGACGTCGATTCCGAGGCTGATCGTCAAGCTTGCCTGCGGATCGAGGTCGATCAAAAGCACCTTGCAATCACGCTCGGCGAGCGCGTGTGCAAGGTTCAGGCAGGTGGTGGTTTTGCCGACGCCGCCCTTCTGGTTGGCGATGGCGATGGTGATACTCATGGCTTGGGTGAGTGAAGCACAAAAAGGCTGCGGAGAATGAAAGACCTACTCATCGTAAATCATCAGGGAAGCAGCTGTCAAAAGCATGCGGCGGTAGGTACTGTCCGAATTCAGACAGTCTTCCTATGCGCCAAGAACGGATAGCACGGGATCGCGCATAATGGTGATTCTAGAATCGCCTCGACGCTGAGCGAGCATACGCGGCTAACGTTCTGCGCGGAGAGACTCTGCAACGCGGCGATCGAACGGAGATCCGCGGCGGGATGCAATGCCTTTCTGGAACGCCATGCCGCGTTGAGTCGTGAGAGGGCCTGGGGTCTTAGTGCATCCGCGTCCTTGAGCTTCAGCCATTCCGCTAGGTGATCGTGTGCCCATTCGAGGGGGTCTTTCAGCATCTCTACCGCGTTGGGGTTATGTGAGGTTGGTTTGATCCAATCCTTGGCATAATCTGAAAAGTCAACATACAGATTCGAGTCGCGCGAGAAATACGTCGGATGCGGCATGTCAAACTCGCCATCCTCGGGGTCCGGCGATCCCGGTTCGATACGTTCCATGTCTGAGCGGAAGCGTTTGCCGACTTCGGCAAAGCTGGACGAGTAGCGCGGCCTGAAACGCCACATGCGCATGTAGGCATATTTTTCAAGGTGGCCGTAGAACGCTCCGCAGAGACTGCGCAATTGGCTCTGGTGGCTCCGAACGTTCAGGCGGCCAGCATCGATCAACAAATGGGCCTTGCCCAACTCTTCATTGGCAGCTGTGAGGAGAAGCTCAGTGCGCGCCTGGTAATGCCCGCGCAGAAGAAAGGCGGACTCGGCTAGCAGCTCTGCCACATGTTCGATCACAACCAGCACGCCGGAGCTGATCGTCTCGATCGCAGAATGTTGATTTCCATCACTGAAGAGATTCTCGAAGAGGGTCACAGAGTCTTCTTGTCCCGCGCGTTGCATATCCTTCACCCAATCTTTCCACCACAAATCACCCAAAGCCTGAACGGTCGCCGGTCCGCGAGCAAACCTCTCTTGGAATCACGTCGCAAAAGTCGGCGTCGCCGCTGGCGGTTCCGCCGGCGAATCTCAAGGCGTTTCTCCATCAGTTCAACGCTTCTGTGATCTGCGCACCGGGGACGCGGATCGAGGCTGAGGATACACGTTCGTTTCGAGCAGCCATCGGCCATCGGTCAATACCAATCCATACCGCTGATAGTTGGTCTCCTGATAGATGCGAACATAATCCTGGTCGCTGACCGACCACCACCGTAAGTACCAATACTCCTGGGTGCGCACTACCGCCTTGGAGCGGGACAGTTCCAGGACGCGGACTTTGATGACGCGCATCGTCGAAGGGTTGTGCTCCGGCTGGGAGATGACACGTCCCTTGCTCGCGTGCTGCTCCGCGAGATTCTTGATCCGCAAGTACGCTGGACCGCCTGCGAGAAAATACCCCTCAAGAGGCGACAAGTCGATCTGCGGCAGTCGCTTATAGACCTCGAACTCTGCATGCGCCGCCCGATCGACGACGCTGGTGAGGTATTCGCGCAACTCGTGCGGTCGGGGCGTCGGGGTCAGCTCGGGTCGAGCCCGTGATACGAGCAGGACGTAGTCGAGCAGACTCGGGTACGATTCGTCGATCTGCATCAGCCGCAGCGCCTGCTGGCGGTCGACCAGCCTGAAGACAAAGGGCACCGCCTTACCAGGACTCAAGTAGAACTGGCGGAACCGTTCTTCGACCTCGAACTTGTACTGGGTCGCCTGGCGTCGAGAGAACTCGCACGCAACGCGCCGGCCGGTGAGCAGGTGCTCGAGGCACTGGTGCAGTAACGTCCACTGCCGACTTTTGGGACGGGCCGCAACACGCGGCCGGGCGAGGAGATCCGCGAGCGCCGCGCGTAGCTCGGCGGCGTGGTGGCGGACCTCTTTGAGACTGAAATATTCGGCCATCAGTCAACTCCAATCCGAATTCCAATCGGATACTAAGTTACTGTAATACCACGGCTTTATATTGATTCAAGGTGGCATCGTGCGTACTAGGGGATCATCGAATGCAGGAAGGAGTGAACGTGATGGCAAATGGACATCGTGGCGGCGTGAGGAAGATCGTCCGTGAAATCTGCGACGAAGCAGCCTGGCAGCTGCGCGGCTTTCCGCGCGAGGCCAAGCGACAGCTGCGGGGATTTGGCGGCGAAGCGCGCCGGCAAGTTGGCGGCTTCGGTGGCGAGTTCGCGGCGCAGCTGTTCGGTCGGCGGCGCAAAAGACACTGACGTACAGAGAGAAGAGGACAACCTTAGCAAGAAAGGAGCAGTCACATGGCAATGGCAGTGATCAATGGTCGTCGGGTGATCCTACCCGACGCGGTGTCAGACGCGGACATTCGGCGCGTCGGCAATATCGACCCGAAGCGCAACCTGATGCGGCGCACGCGCGAAGGGAACTTCCTGGTTCCGCGCGGTGGGCAAGTGCCGGTGGATGACGGGGACGTGTTCCTGGACGCGCCGGCGCGCGTGAAGGGCTAGCCGAGCGGAGGAGAGCCATGGGCACACTTGTACGCATTCTGGAGGCGTTGCTGGTGCCGGCGGACGCAAACGGTATGCAGGACACAACGACCAACACCATGCATCGCCCGCTTGCGAGGCCACTCGGCATCGAGGATCGGAAGCTGCGTATCCAGAATGAGGTCCTGATGGTCGCGCCGCGGTTCGCCGAACGCGGTGGCGTCGACTTCGACGAAGCGAACGGTGACTGGCTGCGGATTCAACAATTCGCGCTGCCCGACCGGTGGCAGCATCGGTGGGCGCAGCTGCTCATTGTCTTCCCGCAGACGTACCCGGTGTCACCGCCGCTCGGCTTCTACCTCGACCGCAAATTTTCCCTCGCGGTCGGCGGTGGCGATCCGCACCTGACCGGTAGCGCCTACCATGGCGCACCCGATCTGCTGGCACAGGGCTGGTACTGGTACTGTGTGCAGCCACTTGCTGCCGCACAGGGCGGTTGGCGGCCCTCGGCCGACTACCGCACCCCGGACAACCTATGGTCGTTTCTCGCGCTCGTGCGCGACGTGCTCAGTAACGATCAGTGAAAGAGAGGAGCAATGGACACCCAAATCATTCTTCCAACACGGATGGCTGAGGAGCTGCGCGCGCATCTGCTCGGCGATCGCAGCCGTGAGCAGATGGCAATCGTGCTCTGCGGCGTGCAGCGATCAGAGACACGTACGCGGCTCTTGGGCCGCCATCTCATAGTGATGCCGCCGGAAGCGTTCAGTCATCAATCGGCCGTCGGCTTGCAACTGCGGCCGGAGGTGCAGCGCCATATTCTGATGTTGGCGGCGCACGAGCAGCTGTCGCAGATCGACTTCCACACGCACCCCGGTGACGGTCCGCACGTCGGGTTCTCCGGCACCGACGATCAGAGCGAACGGACTATGGCGGCCTACCTCGCTGAGCGCCTGCCGGATACAATGTACGGCTCCGTAGTCGCCAACAGCTCGGCAATAACCGCGCGTATCTGGAACACGCGCGATGGCGAGGTACGGCCACTGACGATCGCGCCGCCCGACTTCGCTGAGGGAATGTCGTTCGTCGGGAACAATGGCCACCTGACGGGGATGGACGCGGCGCGCTTCGATCGACAGATCGGCGCCTTCGGCCAGACATTCCAGACACGCATGCAGTCCTTGCAGGTCGGCATCGTTGGCCTGGGTGGTCTCGGCGGCATCTTTGTCGAAGAACTCACTCGACTCGGCGTGCGGGATTGGAAGCTCGTGGACCCGGATGTCGTCGAGATGAGCAATCTGAACCGACTCCTCGGAGCGACCGTTCAGGATGTCGAGGAGGAGCACGCCAAGGTCGACGTGGCCGCGCGTAACATTGAGCGCATCGATGCCAATGCGCGTGTGGTGGCGCTGCGCTGTACGGTGTTCACAGAGCGAGCGCTGAAGGCGCTCAGCAGCTGCGATATCTTGATCGCGGCGACAGACAATGATGCGTCGCGGCTGGTCGTCAACGCGCTGGCCGCGCAGTATCTCATTCCGCTCGTCCACGCCGGCGTCAATCTGAGCGTCCGGGCGGACGGGCGCTTCGATGACATCAGTGGTGAAGTGGCCGTTCCGTCGTTTGGCAGTTGGTGTCTGCTCTGCGGTGGCATGATCGACGCGACGAGGGCCGCGCAAGACCTGGCGCGTCCCGAAGAGCGGCAACTCCTCCGTGAGCGGGGGTATCTCGCCGGTGTCGCGGCACCGGCGGTGTACCACTTGAACGGCACCGTGGCGTCGCTCGCCGTGGCGGAGCTGCACAACCTCGTGGCGCCGTACCGATCGTTGCGCCGTTATCTCGTCTATCGAGAGCTTGAGGGTGAGATGATGGCGGTGAACGTGCCGCAGAACGAAGAGTGCCTGCACTGCAGCCCGGAGGGACGGCTCGGGCTCGGGGACCTCGTGCCGATGTGGCGGCCGAATCGCGAGGCACGGGGGCAGTTGCCGGCCGCCATTCCGAACGCAGTAGCAGAGGTCGTTGCGGAGGTGGTGGACGAATGACCTCCGACCGTGGCCGCGCCTTGATGGACACGCTGATCGAGTTGGTGGTGGCGATGCTCGTCGTGCCGCCACTCGTGTGCTGTGCCCTGCAGGTGATTGCCATGGTGCTGGGCATGGTACTGCCATGGTTGATGCTAGTGGTCGTCGCGCTCGGTCTCGCGGTGTGCTTCAGCGCCGGCTTTGCGGCCAGACACCGCGTGCCCCCGCCGATTGAGCATCAGGACTTGCCTGCTCGGGTTCCGCCAGTTCGGCGGCCACCGGGCATTCCGGATCGACGGCATGAACATCGCAATCGCTGAGAGAGGTCAGGGTGTTGCAACGATGGATCGAAATTATGCGGGGCCGCATGCGCGACCGAGAAAAGGCGCGGGCGCATGTGGTCGACGCTGCGACGGCGGTGTACCGCGATGCGGTAGGGGATCACGATGCATTCGCGCGCGCGGCGAAAAAGATCGACGGGCCATCGTTCCTGATCGGGACCGCCCGCGACTCGATGGGCACGCCGGTGCCGGTGCGCCTACCCATGGATGCCTTGTCAGTGCACTGGCTCGTGCAGGGCGGCACCGGTACGGGGAAGACGACCTTTGTGACGTCCTTCGTTGCCTGGGCGCTTGCGCACGGCGTACCGATCGGCGTGGTGGATTGCAAATCAGGCTTCTTCCAGTCGGTGATTCAGTGGGTTGGGGTGCTCACATACCTCATGAGCCCAGAGCAGCGGTCCGCGTTCCTGCGGCGCCTCGCCATCATCAATCCGTTCGGTACCGCGCTCGTGCCGTTGAACGTCTGCCGGGTAGTGCCGGGTGTGTCGGCGGAGGTGCAGGCGTACGATGTGACCTTGGCCGTGTCACGACTCTTCGACACGGCCCTGAGCCTGCACATGGAGAACATCTTGCGCCACGCGCTGTTGCTGCTGACGGCCGCGAATTTGAGTCTCGTCGAGATCCCAGCCGTGCTGGAAGACGAGCTGCTGCGTGGCGTGCTGGTCGAGCGGTACGGAGACGTACGCCTCAAGGAATTCTTCTTCCGCACCTATCCGACGTTGCCGGACACCTCCAAACACGCCCTCGGCGCACGGCTGCAGGCGTTGCTCATGCCGGAGAATCTCCGGCTGATGTTGGGGGCCGACGAGTGCATCGACTTCCGCGGCATCCTGACGCGCGGCGAGCCGCTGCTCGTGTTTCTCGGCAAAGGGCTGAACGTCCCCGAGGAATTGGTGACCGTGCTGGGCAGCCTACTCATGCAGCTCATCTTTCAAGGGGCGTACGCGTCCGAAGGAAGGCATCGGTCGTACACGCTCGTCTTGGACGAATTCTTTCATCTCCTCGATGCGCCGGGGTTGGCCGAGCGCTTCGCGACGGCGCTGACGACGCTGCGGTCGTTCCGGACGCACCTGTGCCTCGTGATGCACAACTTTTCTCAGGTGCCGCCGAGCTTGCGGGAAACTCTGTTGGCGAATTGTGACCTCATGGCGTTGTTCCGGACGTCGTCGCGCAACGCGGAATTTTTCGGCGACTTCTTGCCCGACGTTGATCCGGAGTTGATCGCGCAGACCCTGCGACGCTCCGGCGAAGTGCCGACGCGAAACGACATGCGGCGGGCGGCGAGCGAGCAGTTACAGCGGTTGCCGGACCGCCACTGCTTTTGGTCGGACCGCCGGCAACCGTACCGCTCGGTGCGGGTGCGCGTCCGGGATCTGCCGAGACCGTACGACGCGGTGGGCCTGTCCGAGAAGGAGCTGGAGGCGTTCATTGCCGAACAGCAGATCGGCGTCGGTGCGTATGCGGTGCCGCGAGAGACACTGCGTGAGCAGATCGCTGCACGACAGGAGCGCCTGCGCGCGCTCCTCCAGCCGCCCGTTACTGTGAGCGATCGGAAGCCGGCACGAACCGAGGCGGGCGAGAAGGGGAGGGGGCAGCCGAGGCGCAAGCTGCAACTGGGGTGATGGAACAGCTTATCTGGGAATCGTTGCGCCTAAGTTTGCGCGTGCTGGTTTGGTCAGCGGTTGCACCCTTCGTCGTGGCGCGGCAGCTCCACCGCGGCACCGGTGTGATGGCCGGCGCGTGGACGCTGGTGACGCAAGACAGCATGCCGTGTCTCGGCTGCGGCGCAGAGGTGAGCCTGACAGGGCGGTGGGAATGCGGGCGGTGTCGGTACGTGTTCGACGGGTTTGCGTTCGCCCGCTGCGGGGTCTGCGGGGCCGTGCCGCCGTACATCCCATGCCAGGCGTGCGGTGTGGGGCTCAGAAATCCGGTGCTCATCCGATGACCAGCGTTGATGGAAACTGCCTGATGGCAAGACGTCGCATCCGCATCGGTCGGACCGCGGTGCGCCAGACCGGTTCTTCCGCGCGGCTGACGGAACGCGATCGTTGGCTCCGGCAGGCGCTCGTGAAGATGCGGTTCCTGACCACCAGCCACGTTGCGAAACTGCTCTTCGGTGGTTCCCGGTGCGCTGCGAACAAGCGCTTGCGGCGACTCCTCGATGCGGGGCTCGTACGCGTTTGGATACGGAGCCTCTCCGAGGACAACGTGTATTCGCTCACGCGCTCGGCCGCGAACGTGATTGGCGAGCAGGAAGGCGGCGTGTCGACTGGTGCGAGGGTGCCTCGCGGGCTCGATCCGAATATCGACCACCTCCTTGCGATCAACACGGTACGGATCGCTATTGCGGTGCACCTCAGCGCCGGCGACGGAGAACTCACCTGGTGGCGGTCAGATTGGGAACTGCGTGTACCGAAGCGAGCGCGTCTCGTTCCCGATGCCCTGTTCGCGGTTACCTGGAACGATCAGTCTCACACCACCTACGCCCTGGAACTGGACCGGCACACGAAGACGCCGCAGCGCTTCCTGAAGAAGGTCCTCAGTTACTCGTCTGCCCGGTTCCAATCGAGCGGCCTCGACCACGACCCGCGGTCGCCGGTCTTGGTCGTCGGCAAAGATCCCCGGTGGGTGGAGCGCTACCGCGCCGGCGTTGCCCACGTGGGTCTGCCCCTGTCGATCTGGTTTGCGCTGCTCAGCGAAGTCAGTGAGAACCCGCTGGGACCGATCTGGTCATCGGCCACGGGCAACGAAAAGCATTCCTTACGAGAGATCGGAACCCTTCCTTACGGTAAGGAATGGAGCGTCGGAAAAACGTCCGATACGTCGCAAGATTACGCGATGCCGCCGACGCGGCTATTGCACTCTGAGGGTACACAATGAACTCCAAAGACCTACATACTCACAGTTCGGCACCGGGGGGCCAGCATTCGCCCGACGCATCTGGTACCATCGAGCGTGAGGTCGACATGGTGCAAGACGGTCTCGCTGGTGTTCGGGAGGCTGCCAAGTTCCTCAGCTTGTCCCGCTCGACGCTGTACGCGCTGATGGAGAGCGGACAGCTGGTGTACGTCAAGATCGGTCGTGCGCGCCGCATCCCGCGCCGCGCGCTCATCGAGCTGGCGGCGGCCAACGTCCGCGGCGGGTGGATGCGCGAGGCAGGGTGAGCCTGGGGAACGATTGTCGATAGGGAACATGAAACGGCGACGTGGCAGAGGCGAGGGCGGCATCTATGAGCGCGCAGACGGCCAGTGGTGCGCCTCGCTGGCGATCGGGTACGACGCGAAAGGCAAACGCCGGCGCCGCGTCATCTACGCCGCCACAAAAGCCGCCCTTCTGGAGAAGCTCCAGCAGCTCTACGCGACGTCCTTGGGCGGTGGCCTCAACGCCCAATCCACTCGGTTCACCGTTGCGCAGTACCTCAATCACTGGCTTGAGAACGTTGCGCGTCCAAGGATTCGCTCCAGCACGTACGCGCTCTACGAAGGACTCATTCGTGTCCACATCAATCCCCGCATCGGGGGACTGCGGTTGAGCAAGCTGACCGCGACCCACATCGAGACGCTCTATGCCGAACTGGCACGTGACGGCGTGTCGGCCCGTAGCCGACAGCTCGTCCATGCGCGGCTCTACACGGCGCTGAAGAAGGCGGTGCGGTTGAAGCTCATCCCGCACAACGTGTGCCTCGATGTCGATCGCCCGGTTGCCAGGAAAAAAGAGTTTCCCGTCTTTGATCCGGAGCAAGCGTCGCGGTTCCTCGATGCGGCGCGCAGCGATCGCCTGTTTGCCGTCTACGTGTTGGCAGTGACCACGGGTTTGCGTCAGGGCGAACTTCTCGGCCTGTGGTGGGACGACATCGACCTCGATCGCGGAACGCTCTCGGTCCGCGCACAGCTGCAGGAAGTCGCGGGCGAGCTGGCTCGGGTCGAGCCGAAGACGAAAGAGAGCCGGCGCCGGGTCGCCCTGCCGGCCGCCGCGGTGACGGCATTGCGCAGCCATCGCGAACGCATGCAGCGTGAAGGCACGAACGTGCCCTGGGTGTTTTGCGATACGTCCGGTGGGCCGATTCGAAAGAGCAACCTGCGCCGGCGTTCCTTCGAACCCCTGCTGAAGCGATCAGGACTCCCGCGCATCCGTTTTCACGACTTGCGGCACACGGCCGCGACGTTGCTCCTCAACGAGGACGTGCATCCGAAGGTGGTGCAAGAGCGGCTCGGGCACGCGCGCATTCAGATCACGCTCGACATCTACAGCCACGTCTTGCCGTCGATGCAAAAAGAGGCGGCCGACAAGCTCGATAACCTGTTCGCGCGGCTGAAAAACAGAGATTGGCTACAAATTGGCTACAAACGCACAGAAACTGGTGGTCAGAGCGAAGATGCGGATTCGTCTAACTTTGCGGATTCAGAAGAGGAAGGGGAATGGTCGCACGTGGACTCGAACCACGGACCTCCTGCATGTGAGGCAGGCGCTCTAACCAGCTGAGCTATGCGACCGTAAACCGTCCGAGCGCTGATCCGGTACCACAGCAATCCGAGCCGCGCAACATCGGGCCTTGCTCCTCTTCACCGTGCGACAGCGGCGGATGATCGGACCCGCCCGCAGGGCGATTGTCAACGCAATAACGCACTGCATTGACTTTTATAACGCAATGCGTTATCCAGGCAGATAGAGGAGGTGACGAATATGCCCGCAAAAACCGCCAAAGCTGGGAGCTGGAGGAAGGCCTTGCCTCGACGCCTGGCTGAGTTACGCCGCACGACCGAGCGCCGTGTGCGCAAGGGGTTGGACGAAACCTTGGATCTGCTTCCGCCCGTTCCGCGCAAGGCGCTGAAGCGTCTGACGGCAAACGTCGACCGCGCTCGCAACGACTTGGAGAAGACCGGCAACCGGTTGGTGACCGACGCGCGCAAGCGCGCCGAACGCTTCGCCGAGGATGTGCAGAAGCGGGTCGAAAACTCGGTTGGGCCGTTGATGAACCGGCTCGATGTGGCGTCCCGGAAAGACGTTGATCGGCTGCAGCGGCGCCTGCATGAGTTGGAGCGCCGGATCCAGTCGCACGGCCACGCCAGCCCGCCTGCGTGAGGTCGCTGGGCGGCGCTGCTTCAGCGGCGCCGCCCCCAGCCTCCTCCTCCTGGAGTGAGAATCCGTAGGCGATAGCCTGCCGCAATTTCGCAGCTGACCTTGGCCGGCAGTTCCTTTGTCATTCTGCCCTTGGTCAATAAGTTTCGTCCGCTCTGCCCAGGCCTGCCGCCTCGCAGCCCATAGGGCTGTAAACGGCGACGTTCCGTGAGCAGTGTCGCATGCGCCGGTGCCAACAGCTCGATTTCTCGCACGATGCCCTCACCACCTCGATGAAGGCCGCTACCGCCCGAGCCCACGCGCAGGCCGTAGCGCGTCACCCGCAGCGGATAGGCTGCCTCCAGTGCTTCCACGGGCGTGTTCAGCGTATTCGTCATGTGCGTGTGCCGGCCGGAAGCGCCGGGTCCGTGCGGTCCGGCTCCGACACCACCGGCGATGGTCTCGTAGTAAGCGAATTGACGGCAGCGGAAAGGATCGTACCCGCCAAGCGCGACGTTGTTCATTGATCCGTTGCTTGCTGCCGGGACCTTCTTTGGCGCGGCAGTAGCCAAGGCTTTGAGCAAGACATCGACGATGCGTTGTGAGGTCTCGACGTTGCCGCCCGCGACGGCTGCTGGGAAGCGCGCATTCACCAGCGTGCCGGGCGGCGCGATGATGCGTAGCGGTCGCATGAGTCCGGCGTTGGCAGGGATCGGCGTCTCCGCCAGCGCCTGGAAGACGTACAACACCGCGGCCAGGGTCACCGCGTAGTTGGCATTGATGCCGCCGGAGACCTGCGCGCCGGTGCCGCTGAAATCGATGGTTGCCCGACCCCGCAGGATACGGGCGGCGACCCGTATCGGTATGCGCACCGTGCTGATACCATCGTCGTCCATCCAATCCTCGCCCCGGTACGTACCGGCCGGTAGCCGCCGGAGGGTCACAGACATCAGACGAGCCGAGTAGTCTTGCAGGGCCGCCATAGCCGCCCGCGTGAGCCCGCGCCCGGCGTCCTTCACCAGTTCTTGTAACCGCGTCGCTCCCCGGCGCAACGCCGCAAGCTGCGCCAACAAGTCGCCGCGCCGCTCATCGGCAACACGGGTATTGGCGGTGAACAGGCGCAGCACGTCGGTGACAACTTTCCCCCGTGCGACGATACGCACCGGCGGCAGCCGCAGTCCCTCTTGGTAAATTTCCGTGGCGAGCGGCATCGAGCCCGGACTTGATCCGCCAATGTCCGCATGGTGCGCACGGTTAGCGACATAGCCGAAAGGTAGACGCTCTTGCGGCAGAAACACGGGAGCCACGACCGTCACGTCGGGCAAGTGGGTGCCGCCGGCGTAGGGATCGTTGAGCATGACCACATCGCCCGCCGACATCGGGACTTGCTCGATCGCGGCGCGCACCGACAACGGTGTCGAGCCGAGGTGGACGGGAATGTGTGCGGCCTGGGCCACCAGGGCTCCGCGAGAGTCGAACACGGCGCAGGAGAAGTCGCGGCGTTCTTTGATGTTTGGTGAAAAGGCGCTACGGCACAGCGCCATGCCCATCTCCTCGGCAATAGCGCTCAGTCGATGGTTGAAAACTTCGAGCGTGATCGGATCAACGCGCATGGGTGAACTCGAGATGCCCTGTCGGATGCACGCGGCAGCGCCATCCTGGCGGCACGATTGTGGTGGCGCTGAACTCGGTAATGATGACCGGCCCCGCTAGCGACGCACCAGCGGGCAGGCGCGTGCGCGCGTACACCGCGCTGGTCAGCCAGCGCCCGGCCCACCGCAGACGGCTCTTCGTCGGTGGCACGCCAGCCTCGACCCGGACGGGGCGCTGGCGCAGCCGCGGCCCGCGGCCAAGCGCCAAGAGGCGGAGATTCACAACTTCGATCGGCCGGCTCCGGTCGGCATAGCCGTATAAGCGGCGATGCGTGGCATGAAAGGCGTCTGCGAAGCGCGTGTTCAACGGCAAACCGATTTCGTACGATTGGCCCTGGTAGCGAACGTCGACCGAGCGCGCCAGCTTCCAG
The DNA here is from genome assembly GCA_044450645.1 of Binatia bacterium. GTDB lineage: Bacteria > Desulfobacterota > Binatia > HRBIN30 > HRBIN30 > JAGDMS01. Next base: position 15,625 of record JBIOJG010000060.1, on the reverse strand, counting down.
TGTTTTGGGAGTATACCTTCAGCCCGCAGGTCGCTACGGGCAGCACGCTCCAAGGGCGCGAATAAGGCATGTAGCCGGTCCGCTGAAGGACCCGTCAGCCGAACGGTTCGCACATAATCGCGCTGCACGTCGGCAGATGCTGCGCCCCTTGCCGACAGCAGCCCCGGATCGCGTGGCACGACCACCCGTCGGATGCCGAGCGCGGCGCTCAACTCGCACGCGTGCTGCCCGGCCGCCCCTCCGAAGGCGATCAGGGTGTAGTCCCGCGGTTCATGGCCACGTTCGACAGAAATACTGCGGATCGCCCGCTCCATACTGGCGTTGACGACGCGGATGATGCCTTCGGCCGCTTGCTCACACGCAAGCCGTAAGCCCTTGCCGAGCCGCTCGATCACGCGGGCGCTACGCTCCGGTTGCAGGCGCATGCGGCCACCGAGGAAGGCCTCCGGCAGCAGCCGGCCGAGCAGGACGTTGGCGTCGGTTACCGTTGGCAACTGTCCTGCCCCGTAGCAGGCCGGGCCCGGATCGGCGCCGGCGCTTTCGGGACCGACCTTCAGTGCCCCACCGGCATCCCTGCGAGCGATCGAGCCGCCGCCGGCGCCGACGGTATGAATGTCGATCGCCGGCACTTGCAGCGGCACCCCGGCGATCGTCCATTCCGAGCGGTGGCACGGTTCGCCATCGATGAGGCTGACGTCGGTGGAGGTGCCGCCCATGTCGAAGGTAATCACGCGTTGCAGCCCGAGCGATCGCGCCACCGACCATGCGCCCGCCACGCCCGCAGCAGGTCCGGAAAGGACGGTGCGCACGGCCTCACGGCCGGCAAGCTGTGCCGAAATCGCGCCGCCGTTCGATTGCATGACACGCGGGCGAACACCGCCCAGACCACGCTCGAGCGCGCGCAAATGCCGGCTCATGATGGGGCCAACGTAGGCATTGATCACGGCCGTGCTCAGGCGTTCGTACTCACGGTGCTCGGCACTCAAGGCGTGCGAGAGCGAACAAAAGACGTCGGGCCATTCGCCGAGAGCCGCACCGACCAGGGACTCGTGTTGCGGGTTGGCGTACGAATGGAGAAAACAAACGGCGACGGCCTCGGGATGGTGGCGGCGGGCGGCGAGTAGCGCTTGCCGCAGTGCGGTGCGGCGCAACGGAACCAGTATCCGGCCGTCCGCCAACGTCCGTTCGCGTACGCCGATCCGCTGCGCCCGTGGTACCAACGGTTGCGGCGGGCGTGGCTCGAGGTCGTAGAGAGCCGGACGGTTCTGGCGCCCGATTTCAATGACGTCTTCAAATCCCGCAGTCGTGAGGAGCACCACGCGTGCCCCTGTGCGCTGCAGCAGAGCATTAGTAGCGACCGTCGAGCCATACGTCAGCAGCGCCAACTCCATACCCGGGAGCAGTTCGTCGAGTCCACGGAACACGGCGACTGTCGGATCTGACGGCGTCGACAGCACCTTGAGGGTGCGCATCTCGGTGCCGAGAAAGGCGATGAGGTCGGTAAACGTGCCGCCGGTATCGACGCCGACGATTGCCGAAGCGTTCCGACGGCGCTGCCGTTCCCCATGGGAATGGTGACTGATACTCACGGCAGCGCGCTTGTCACAGCCGGGGTCGGAGCGCAAGCGGCGTAATGGCAGCGCAAGAAACAAAAGGCCGCCGGCGGTTTCCCGCGGCGGCCTGGAACAGACCCACCAGCCTGGTCAGGCGGTGGCAGATTCCGTCGACTTGCTCGGCTTTTCGCTCTTCTCGCTCTTGGTGCTGGTCGCGCTCGCCGTCGCGCTTTCAGCCTTGGTTTCGGAGGCTTCCTTGCCCGCCTTGCCTGTCGTGGCGCCACTGTCCTTACGGCCGTAGTCCGTAATGTACCAGCCAGTTCCTTTGAGCTGAAAGGAAGTGTTGGAGATCAACTTCGTGACCTTCCCTTGACAGGTTGGACAGCGCTTCAACACGGGCTCGGTGATTCGTTGCACGATCTCGAATTGGCCGCACTTGCTGCATCGGTACTCGTAGATTGGCATAGAATATAAACTTACTCAGGGGCTCCCTGTTTGTCAACGCGAGGCTGAGTCGCTTCCGCCAGACGCTGGCGGCAGGCTGCCACATCGCTGCTCTGGACCTCGACCAGCTTGGTCCGGCCCGTTTTCCCGCGCACAATGCGGATAGCGCGCCGCGGTACGCCCAACGTCTCCGCGAGCAGTTCGATGAGAGCCGCATTGGCCGCGCCGGCGACCGGGGGCGCATGCACCTGCACCTTGAGGGCATCGTCCTGGCGACTCACGATGCGGTTTCGGCTGGCGCGGGGTTGGAGATGGACCTGCAGCCGCAAAGCGGACGGCTGAGCCATCGGATCACCGGATCGAGAAAGCCAGGTCGTGGAGGCTTTGCACGAGAAACGCTTGCAAGAAATATATGGCCACTATCACGATGAGCGGCGACAAATCGATGCCGCCGGCGAAAACCGGCAGGCTGCGGCGTACACGATACAGGAGAGGTTCGGTGGCGTTATAAAGAAAGCGCACGATCGGGTTGTAGGGATCGGGATTCACCCACGAGATGAGGGCGCGGGCAATGATGACCCACATATACAGTGTCAGGATCAGTTGAAGGACGGAAGCCATTGCCCCCAGGAAATTCGAGAAGATGATCATGGCGCTCCTTGGCAGCGACAATCAATGAACAGTCGTTTAGCGCGGACGCTGAGCCGCCACAAGCGCGCCGGCGCACGTCACCGTGAAGCGTGAAATTCCTGTACCTCGCTCGCCCCGGCCTCAGAGCCGAAATCATGAGCGCGGATTGCAGCTTGACCACTCGGAGGAGAGCGACTAAGTGCAGTCAGCCACTGATGATGCCACAGTCCTGCCAGGCAAAGCCGGAACTCGATACCCCTCTTTCGAGAATACCTCCGCAGTCCCGCAGTCAGCTGATCGGGGCGCTGGTATTGGGTTTTGCGGTATTAGTTCTGCTGTTCGTCTTCTCCGACACTCGCAAGCTATGGCAAACCGCGTCGGCGATCGACCCGTGGTTGCTGCTGATCCCGTTTGCGTGCGCGCTCGCGAGCTACGTGGTGATGGCACTGTCGTATCAGGGGATCGCCCGCGCCGCCGGGTCGCACGTGCCCTTCTGGGAGATGCTCAAGATTACCTTCGTCGCCAACACGGCCAACTACGTGGTGTCGACGGGAGGACTGAGTGGTTTTGCCCTAAGGCTATACTTTTTCCTCCGACTTTCGATCCCGTCCGGTACCGCCGTGATCATCTCGCTCGTCCAGACGTTCATTACGAACCTCGTCCTGCTGGTCTTCGTCATAGCGGGCTTCACATATCTGCTCATGGCGCATAATCTGCACGGCTATGCCCTGGGGACCACGGCAGCCTTGCTCTTCGTCTTTACGGTGGCAGCCGGCGTGGGCATGCTGCTGCTTCTCCATCGTGGCTTGCGCCGTCGGACCCTCTTCATCATGGCCGAGACGGTGCACTGGTTCCTGCACCGCTTCTTGCCGCGCCACAAGCCGGCACGGATGCGCATTTGGCGATTTCAACGCAATCTCAACCGGGGCATCGAGTTTCTCCTGCTGCGTAAGCGGCGCATGGTCGTGCCCACGCTGTGGATCGTCGCCGATTGGATAGTCACTCTCTTCATTCTGTATGGTGCCTTCGTGGCGGTGCACCACCGCATCCCGATCAGTTTCGTGGTGGTCGGTTTTGCGGTCGGGATCATCCTGTCTCTGGTGTCGTTTGTGCCGGGGGGACTTGGGGTCATGGAAGGCTCCATGGCCGCGATTTTCAGCAGCCTGTCGGTGCCTTTCGAGACTGCGGTGGTGGCGGTGTTGATCTTCCGCGTCGCCTACTACGTTCTGCCCATGATCATCAGCGTGTTCTTCTTCCGCCGCATGCTGGTGCAGGGCACCCGCGGCGCCGCGGAGATTGTTCCGTAACGCAGCCGAAGTGTTGGCTGTCGCTTGACCTGAGGCCTCAAATCATCGCGCCACGATGGATATCTCTTCGGAAATTCACGGCTTCTTCGCCACTTTCGCTTGACAACATGAGGTGGATTCCTCACACTAAAGGTCCGCAGGAGCGGTGAGGCTGAGGAGGGCATGAGCGGCAGCAGAACACTGATCGTATCGGGGCTCTTCATCGCGTCCGTGCTTGCGTCTTCTGCGTGGGCTGCGCATCCCCACACCGGCGTTACAGCCAAAGCCGCAATCCTCATTGACAACCAGACCGGTGAGGTTTTGTGGCAGCGGAATGCCGATGTTCCACTCCCGCCGGCCAGCACGACCAAGATCATCACCGCGATGGTGGCGTTGCAAAGCGGACGGCTCGATGAGTCGATCGTCGTCACGCCCGAAGCGGCGCTAGCTCCGCCCTCGAAGATCTGCCTGCGCGCCGGTTGGAGAATGCGCGTGCGGGATCTCGTCTATGCCTTGTTGCTCAATTCCGCCAATGACGCCGCGGTGGCGCTGGCCGACGGTCTGGCCGGTTCTGTGCCGAGCTTCGCCGAACGGATGAACGCCGTGGCCGGCGCTCTCGGTGCTACGAGGACGCACTTCGTCAATCCGAACGGACTGCCGGCTGACAATCACTACTCGACGGCGAGGGATCTGGCCACCATGTTCGGCCGGGCGCTGCAGAATCCAATGTTCGAGAACGTGGTGAGTACCAAGACCGCCGCAATATCGCCGGCAGCGGGCTCGACGCGACGCATCGCTCTGCGGAATCACAACCGGCTGCTCGGGAATTACCGGATCCAAGTCGTCGGTAAGACGGGATGGACTCGCGCCGCGAAGAAATGTTTCGTCGGCGCAGGCAGGGTAGGGGGGCGTGAGATCGGTATCGCCGTGCTCGGCTCAACCGATCTGTGGGGAGACGTCAAGCATCTGCTCGAGTATGGGTTCGGGGCTGGTGGTGCGCCAGCGCCGGCAACTCCGGAAGTCCAACTGGCCGCCTCGGAAGCGGAATCCGCTGCGGGCGACGATGATGATACCGACGTCACCGCCGCACCGCCGGCGCACAGGTACTTCGTAGATGTAAGATCGTTTCGCGCCATGCCCGGCGCGGCTCGACTCAAGGACTCGTTGGTGCGGGCGGGGTACCACGCGAGTGTTCAAAGGATCCGCCATGGGCGCCACCCGCTTTACCGCGTCCTGGTCGGAAGTTACCCGAGCCGCCGGATGGCAGAGCAGGCGGCGATCAAGCTGCAAGGCAAACACCGGCGTCCGCCGACGCTGGTTCTCGCCAGCCGCTGAGCAGCGGCCTCCGCCGGGGCCATGTCGAAGCCCGAGGAGCGGCGCCCGATTGTCCTACCGTGCGCAGCTGGCCGCCGATCCTACAGCCCCATGACCTTCTGGATCTCGCGCAAGAGGGCGATATTGTCCGAATGTCCGGTCATGCGGGCGGTGATCATGCCACGCAGTGGGCGGCCTAGCAGGTAGGCATCGCCCATGATGTCAAGGATCTTGTGACGGGCGAACTCGTCGGGGAAACGCAGGGTGGTGTTCACCACCTTCTCGTCGTCGATGAGTACGCAGTTGTCCAGTCGACCGCCGCTGGCAAGTCCCATGGTGGCAAGCTGCTTCATGTCGCGCAGGAATGCGAACGTTCGTGCCGGCGCAATTTCTTCGCGGAAAGATTCCGGACCGGTGTGGATATACGTGTACTGCTGCAGACCCACGGGGTGCGGGTAGAGCAGCGTATAGTCCACTCCGAAACAATCCGCCGGCTCGATGACGATCGATTCCCCGTCTTCCTCGCCCACCATGATCCGCCGGTTGATGACGATTTCCTCGACCGCACCTTCCTGATCGATCACACCGGCGCCGTCGATCAGGCGGCAGAACTCGACTGCCGAGCCGTCCATGATGGGGACCTCGCCCTGCATCTTCACCAGCAAATTGGTGATGCGATACGCGTGCAGAGTGGCCATCAGGTGCTCCACCGTCTTAGCCAACATGCCGTTCCGGTGTAGCGTCGTGGCGTAGCCGGTCGAGTCCACCCATTCCAATTGCGCCGGCACGGTGTTGTCGGTGGACAGGCTGGTGAACAGGATGCCGCTGCCAGGCGGCAACGGCTGCAGGATCAGCCCGGTCTTCACGCCGCTGTGTAGCCCCTGCCCGCTGGCAACCACACTGCGGCCGATGGTGCGCTCGCTCCAGCGGTGCGTGCGTGGGGCCGGCTGCGGGCGTAGTTCGCTCCCTTCGAAGCGGGCGCCGGCAGCGGCGGGGCCGCTCGGCATGCCCGCCGCTTCGCTGCGGCGCGACATCGCGGCGTGGTGATCCAGGGCACGCTTGACGACGCGCAACAAGCTGTCGAGTGAGAATGGCTTCTCGATGAAATCGAAGGCGCCCAGTTTCGTCGCCTTGACTGCCGTTTCGATGTTCCCGTGTCCCGAGATCATCACCACCTCGGGTGACGGGATGGTGCTGTGCAGTTGCTGCAACAGCTGCAGCCCGTCCATTTCGGGCATCCAGATGTCGAGAATCACCAGCTCGGGATTCTCACGATGAATCAAATCGAGCGCCTGGCGCCCGTCCTCAGCCTCCAAAACACGCAGGCCTTCCTCTGCCAATATGCCACGCAGCGAGGTCCGGATTTGCGCTTCGTCGTCCACCACCAAAACTGTCGCCATCGCACCCTCCTCAGGCCCGCGCCGCCACGCGCGTGGCTTCCGTGCCCCGCCGAATTGGAAAATCGATGATGAAACGGCTGCCACGCGGCTGGTTGTCCTGCACACGGATGTACGCCTGGTGATCGGCGACGACCGCCGAGACAATGGCGAGGCCGAGCCCCGTTCCCTCTTTCTTGGTGGAGAAATATGGCTCGAACAGCCGCAGCTTTGCGTCCCTGCTCATCCCGGTCCCGTTATCCGCCACTTCCAGACGCACGACGCCACGCGCCGGCAAATGTGACACGAGGATCTCGATCCGGCCGCGGTCGGGGATACCCTGGCATGCGGCGACGGCGTTGTCGAGGATATTGATCAGGGCGCGCTTGATGGCCTCTCGATCGAGCTCGATCAGCGGTAGCCCATCGGTGGGCCGAAAGTCGAAGGTGATCTCCGGATGGCCCTGGCGGAAGAGCACCAGCGTCTCATCCACTACCGCGTTCAGGTCTTGTGGGATCACCTCCACGGCGGGAAGGCGCGCAAACATGGAGAATTCGTTCACCAGCCGCTTGAGCTCATCCACCTGGCCGACGATTGTCCGGGTGCATTCGTCGAATAGTGCCCCGTCCTCCTGCGCCAGCACCGCGCTGTAGCGCTTGCGCAGCCGCTGCGCGGAGAGTTGGATAGGCGTGAGTGGGTTCTTGATCTCATGCGCCAGGCGCCGCGCGACCTCGCGCCACGCCTCCATCCGCTGCACCCGGAGCAGATGCGTGACGTCCTCGAAGAACAGCATGAGGCCGCGCGGTACTCCTGCGTCGTCGGTCAGCGACGTGGTGGTCACGAGGGTGGTGATGATCTGCTCGCCACCAGTCAGCTTGACCTGCCGTTCCACTTGCTGCTCGGGTGAAGCCAAGGCGTCGGTGATTACCTCGCCGACTTTCCGTACGTCGGGGCGCTCGAAAACCTGTGACCAGTGCTTGCCGCGCGCCTGCGTCAGCTGGACCCCCAGCATCCTCTCCGCGGCGCGGTTCAGCATGGTGACGGCGCCGCTATCGCTGAGTGAGACAACGCCGGCGGCGATATTCGCCAGGATGTTCTCCACGTACTTTCGGCGTTCGACCAGCTCGGAGTTGATCTGCTGTAGCTCGGCGGTCATTTGGTTGAAGGAGTCGACCAGGACGGCGGTCTCCTCGTCGCTGCCGGCTTCAATGCGATGATCCCAGTTGCCCTGGGCGACCTCCCGCGTGCCTTCGGCCAGCCGCTGCAGCGGGATGGTGATGCTCTTGGCTTGCTGGAAGCCGAACCACGTGGCCGAGAAAATCACTACGAGCGTGATCAGAGCCAACGTCAGGAGGTACCCGTTCTTGATCGGCTGCTTCATGCTGGACAGCTGCCGGTACTCTTCGTAAGAGCGCGAGATGTCCCGCGCCTTGTTGCTGACGTTGCGCGGTATCAGGTAATCCACCGCCACGGCACCGAGGACCGTGCCATCTACACCTCGGACCGGCACCCCGGTGCGCACGACGTCGCCTCTTCCAAGGGAGTAGGTCCGTGCGACATCCTGCCCGCTGAACAGCTCAGCGACGATATCGGCGGGGGCAGTCGGTGACCATTGCCCCATGTCGGTGCTGCCGGCCCGCGCCACGCTCTTGTGGTCGGCAGCAAAGACTTCGAGCCCCGCCAGGTTCAGCTCCTTCAGCTTCTGCTGCACGAAGCGCTGCAGCTCGGGACGCCGGTTCTGGGGCCACAAGCCCTGCTCGACCGTTTCATGTCCGATCTCACGCGCAAAGTACAGGGCATTGTTGGCGGCAAACTGATAGTAGCTCTGCGCCACATCGAGAGAGCCCTCCAGCGAGCTCTCCACGCGCACGTTGAACCAGTTCTCAATGGCCGCGGTGAGAAACCCTTCGGCAACGAAAAACAGCAGTACGCTGGGCACCAACGACAAGCCGACGAACGCCAGCACCAAACGTGTGCGCAGGCGCGACCCGAAAATGCCGTGCCGGCGCTCGAAGATCAGTTTCACCAAGTTCCGCGTCACCAGAAAGATCAGCAGCACCAGCAGGATCAAGTTCAGGTTGATCAGCAGGAAGAACACGATGTTGCCCCAAAGGGAAGAACTGTTGCTGAAGCGCGCCAGACGCGTTTCAAAGATGGCGAAGACGAGAAACACCGCCGCCGTGAGCGCGATGATAATCACTTCTCGCCGGCGCCGGCGGATTTCGTCCGCAGGGAGGGGGGAACGCCGACCGGTTCCTATGTGCCACCACCGGTCCATTGGATGGAGAGCATTCTAGGGGCGCGGTGCCGGCGGCGCAAGTTTGGCGGTTTACGGCAGCGATGCCGTTGGATATGAAGAGAGAATGGAAAACCCCCAAACCGGCAAGAATGCAGAGCTATGACGAATCCGCCGCACGATAATCCGGTACTGGCAGCGCTCGGAACGCGCGCCCTCGATTTCGTAAAGGACGGCTATGTCGTCGGCTTGGGGACTGGCCGTGCGGCGACCGCGTTTGTCGAAGCGCTTGCCCGGCGCGTCCGCGAAGGCCTGCGAGTGACCGGCGTGCCGACATCGGCGGCCACCGCGACCGTGGCGCACGAATGCGGTATTCCATTGGTTGGACTCGACGACGTCGACCTGATCGACGTCACTGTGGACGGGGCCGACGAGGTCGATCCACAGCTGGATCTCATCAAAGGATACGGCGGTGCCATGGTGGCCGAGAAAATCGTCGCGGCGGCGTCGCGGACCGAGATCATTCTCGTCGGCAGCGAGAAACTGGTGCCGGTACTCGGCCGGCGCGGCATCCTGCCGGTTGAGGTCATCCCGTTTGCCGTCGGTTTCTGCAAACGGCGCCTGGCGACGCTGGGGTGCCAACCGCAGGTGCGTCTCACCAACGGGCGCCCGTTCATCAGCGACAGCGGCAATCACATTCTCGACTGCGGCATCGAGCCGATCGCAAAGCCGCAGGCGCTGGAGCATTCGATCCGCGCCATTCCCGGGGTGGTGGGCACCGGGTTATTTCTCGGTATCGCCGATGTCGTTCTGGTGGGCGAGGGGGACGTTGCCGTACGCGAGCTACGCCGGCAGGAATCAATGCTGAGTGCTGAGTCCTGAGTTCGGAAAGCGACGGCGGAGCGCCGGCCTTCGCCGGCGCTCCTACCGATATTGGTGACCTCTCAACTCACGGGGCGGGGCAGACGAACAACGCCGGATCGAGGCACGACGTGAAGTGCTGGTCTACCGTGCCATCGTAACCGAGATCGATATTCACGCCGCCGCTAACGAAGCTGACGAGGTCGGTGTTGCCGTTGGCGGCCACCTCGATATCTCCTGCTATCGGGCACGCGCCGCCGGTCAAGGAGAGGCTGTTGAACGTCGACAAGTCCACCGCGCCGCCGAAGCAGGGCGAGTTCACGGTGCCGCTGATGTCTACCGTGTCCTGACCGGGGGCCTTGGTCGTATCGTCGTATAGGTCGAACGTGGTGTACGTGGCCTGGAAACTGTGCGTATCGGTGACCAGAGTCACAGCCCCGGTCAGCTCCACATTGTAGATCTGGGGTACGCACTGAGCGCCGTACTGGTAGACGGTGATAGAGACATCGCTGCCGGTGTTGAACGTCAGCTGCGTGGAAGTCGCGGGTGGCCCTGTGGTCGCGACTGAAATACTGCCGGTCGGTTGGAAATCCACTGTGTCGTACAAGCACGAGCCGGCCGAGCCGCTATTCGACAGGCTGACTACTGCCGAGAAGCCGCTGAAAGTCGTTGTGGTACTTCCGGCGGCGCTTTGCGATTGCATCGTCAGGCTCGGAGTGGACACGGTGGCGCTGGTCGGAATCGTCCCACAGACGTCGCCTGCCTGGCCGACTGCCGTGAGCGTGCCGTTGAAGGTCAGCGTGGTGCCGGCGACGCCAGCCACCTGACAGCTGGTCAGTGTCACTGTGTACGTTGGTGGGCCGAACGACGGTGGGAAGACGACGATGTTTTGATCACATTTCAGCGTTCCGTCGCCGCTCGGGCATGTGAATGGCAGGTTAAGAACCTGTATGGCGGGCGAGCGCGTACCGGGAGTGGGCGCAAGAGTCAGCGAAGCTCCAGCTCCAGGGAAATGCCCGAACAAAGCCGAGAGCAGGTTCGGTAGTACCATCAACGCCTTCGTCGTGCTTTCGATCTCGCCGGCTGACCGCGGTGCGGCGCTCGGCCCGCCGGTCGGCGTCGCGCCTGGGGACCCAGTGGGTGTGGCGACTTGCCCCGTCTTCGTGGGCGTCGGCGTTACTGCGCCCGCGGTGGCGGTTGGGGTTCCTGCTTGCGGCGTGTTGGTCGGCACCACATGGTTCGTTGCGGTGGGGCTCGGCTGTGCCGGGCAGCCGCTGAGGGCGTAATTCACCGCCGCCAGAATTTCATCCACGGTGATCTTGTGGTCACTGTTTGCATCGCCCGCTTCACAATCCGCAAGCGGCGCATTCCCCAGGGCGATGTTCACCATGGTGAGAATCTCATCCACGGTCACCTGCCCGTCACCGTTGCAGTCACCGGTGCACGGGCCGCTCACCGGCGTCGGGGTGGCGCCCGCATGCGTCGGGGTCGCCGTTGCCGTCGGCGTGGGTATCGTGACGGTGCCGCTCTTGCAGACACCTGCCTGACAATGGGTGTTCGTGGTGCACACATTGCCGTCATCGCACGCTTCGCCCTCATGTCCAGGGATGCACGCGCCCGTCGACGTATCGCATGTGCCCGTACTGCACGGGTCCGAGCCGCAGGGTATAGGGATAGTGCACTGCCCGGAGTTGGGGTCGCAGATCTGGCATTTGGGGCACGAGACAAAACTCTGCGGCACGCAAAAGGCGCCGAAACCCGCGATCACTTGGCATTGAGCGCCGGTCGCGCACAAGCCCAGGCCGGGGTAGGTACAGGGGTCGCCGTTCGCCTTGGTGCTGGTGCTGACACACTTGCCGGCCTGACATTGGGCGGTAAGTGTGCAGGCATTGAAATCGTCGCAGGCAGTGCCGTTCGCCTTCGGCGTGCCGGTGCAGCTGCCGTCAGCCTGACAGACCCCGTTGGTCTGGCACTGGCTGTCAAAGTTCTGGCACGACTGCGCTGCGCTGCTACGCGCGAAGAACGCCGTTCCCAACGTAATGACCGCTAAGCTTGCCGCGAGCACCGCAAGCCGGCAATTCGGGACCTTCATGAGTCTCCCCTTTCCTGGTCGAACGTCAACGTTACGAGAATGGGTGTGCCTTTAGCACGATTGCAAGCCGAAGTTAACGGAATATCGGTGGACGTTTTTCGTCGACCCTCTCCCGCGCGTTTGTTCCGCGTGGGAGAGGGCAGGGTGAGGGCACAAGCCTGACGCGGCGAAAGCTTGCACCCTCACCCCCGACCCTCTCCCGCGCGGAGCTGATGCGCGGGAGAGGGCGCAAATCTCGCTGGCGCCGCCAAGACTGAGGAATCAGGCTCTTGCGTCCTGTCGCCGGGGTCTGGCATGCAGCGTCCATGGCTACCACCGTCTTTCAAAACTGTACGTTGCTGGACTGTACCGGGACCGATCCGTCGCCGCGCTCCACGGTGATTGTGGAAGAGGGACGCATCACTCGGGTCGCACGCGGCCAAGAGCCGGCGCCACCGCGCGACGCGGCCGTCATCGACTGCCAAGGCCGTACGCTGATGCCCGGTCTGACCGACGCGCATGTGCATGCAGGTATCCTCGAAACCGATCTGGAGAAGATGAAGAAGGAGTCGCCGGCGACGGTGGCCTTTCGCATCAAGGAGGTCCTAGAGCAGACGCTGCAGGCGGGCTTTACGACCGTGCGTGACGCCTTCGGCCTCGACTGGGGTTTCGTACAGGCTACCGAGCGCGGCTACGTCGACGGGCCGCGCATTTTGTTTACCGGCAGCTGTCTCTCCCAAACCGGCGGCCACGGCGATTGGCGTGAGCCGCACATGGACACCAACCCGTTCGCCAGCCTGTACGGTCTGCTGGCGGCGCCGCGCATCTGCGACACCCCCGACGACATGCGGCGCGCGGCGCGTGAGATGCTGCGCATGGGGGCGCACGGCATCAAGCTCATGGCCGGCGGCGGATGCATATCGCCCACCGACGAGATCGAACACACACAGTTTACGGTCGAGGAGATGGCGGCTGCGTGTTACGAAGCGCGTACCGTCGGCAAGATCGCCCTGGCCCACGTCTACACTCCCGAAGGCATCATGAACGCCGTCAAAGCCGGCGTACGCAGCATCGAGCACGGCAACTTCATCGATGAAGAGTCGGCGGCATGCATGAAGATCGCCGGTGCCTACTTCGTGCCGACACTGACGACCTACTTCGTCATCAGCGCCTACGGGGCCAGCCAGGGCATTCCGCCACGCATGGTCGAGAAGATCAACAAAGCCAAGGAACGCGGTCTGCAGTCGCTCGATATCGCGCGCGCCGCCGGCCTCAAGATCTGCTCCGGTTCCGACGTGCTCGCGGCGATGCAGCCGTTGAAAAGCATGGAGTTCGGACTCAAGGCGCAGGTGCTGGGTGCGCACGAGGCGATTCTCTCGGCGACCAGGACCAACGCCGAGCTCTTCGGCCTGGCGGACGAGATCGGCACGGTCGAACCGGGCAAGCTGGCCGACCTGATCGTAGTGACCGGCAACCCGCTGGAGGACATCAGCGTGCTGCAAGACGCCGCCAACATCGCGCTCGTTATGCGCGGCGGGCGGGTGGTGAAGGACGTGATGCGTGAGGCGTGAATCGTGGGTCGCTTGCGGTGTGCGGTGACGCGATGAAGCGATGTGCATGGGCCGATCGAAGCGAACTCGAACGGGTCTATCATGACAATGAATGGGGCGTGGAGGTTCATGATGATAGGAGGCTATTCGAGTTTCTCGTGCTGGAAGGTGCGCAGGCTGGATTGAGTTGGTCCACCATTCTCAAGAAGCGGGAAGGCTACAGAAAGGCCTTCGATGGTTTCGATGCGCAGGCGATTGCCCGATACTCCGAGCGTGACATAGCCGTCTTGCTTGCAAACCCCGAGATTGTGAGAAACCGGCTCAAGATCAGCGCGACCATCGCGAACGCCCGGGCGGTTCTGCAGGTACGGGAGGAGTGCGGAAGTTTTGACACATACATCTGGCGATTCGTGAACGGAGAGCCCATCCGGAATTCATGGAACAAGATGTCCGAAATTCCCGCCCGTACCCGCGAGTCTGACGCCATGAGCAAGGAGCTGAGTCGAAGAGGATTCAAGTTTGTCGGCGCCACGATTTGTTACGCGTTCATGCAGGCGGTGGGCATGGTGAACGACCATGTCGTGGAGTGCTTCAGATATCAGGCACTGAACGGGAAGAATCCACGTTGACCCTTCATTCTTCCAATGGCGACGCCTATGTTCACTGAGACTTTCAAAGCCCTGAACAGGGAAGCTCAATTTACAAAGGAGATGCTGGGCTCGGGCGCCACATTTGTCGTCTCAAAAAAGTGGTGACGCCCACGGCTAGGCGGGAGGTCGTGGGCGAGATCCGGGAGCGCTTCGCGGTGAGTGAACGACAGGCGTGTCGGGTGATCGGTGTGGAGCGGTCGAGTTGCCGCTATCGGGGCTGTGGCCCCGGCGCGGATGGGATGCGGGAGCGGTTGTGCACGCTGGCGCAGGAGCGACCGCGCTTTGGGTATCGGCGCTTACACGTGTTGCTGCGGCGGGAGGGTTACGCGGTGAATCACAAGCGCGTGTGGCGGCTGTATCACAGTGAGGGCCTGATGGTGCGCCGCAAGCGGCGCAAGCGGGTGGCGCAGGGGCGGCGGGCGCACCTGCCGGCGGTGCAGCGCGTCAACGAGCGCTGGTCGATGGACTTCATGGGGGACAGCTTGGCGGATGGGCGGACGTTCCGGACCTTGAACATCGTCGACGACTTTTCGCGGGAAGCCCCACTCCTCGTGGTCGATCTCTCGCTGCCCGGGCGGCGCGTGGTGCGTGAGCTCGAGACACTTGGACTGCAGCGGGGCCTGCCGGAGATGATCGTGATGGATAACGGCCCGGAGTTCGCCGGCAAGGCGCTGGATGAGTGGGCGTATCGGCGCGGCGTGACGCTCCACTTCATTCGACCGGGTGCCCGTAGAGAACGCATACGTGGAGAGCTTCAACGGTAAGTTTCGCGACGAGTGTCTGAACGAGCATTGGTTCGTCAGTTTGGATCAGGCCCGGCAGGTCATCGAAGCCTGGCGGCAGGACTACAACGAGGTACGGCCGCACAGCGCGCTGGGGCAGCAGCCCCCGGCCGAGTTCGCGCGCCGCTGGAGGACGACAGAGCTGCGGTCGCCTACGGCTCCCTACGCTCCGTCCTCCAGCTGTGATAGGCAGGAAGCACTCTCACAATGAGTGGACCAGTCCTGGGGGGCAGGTCACTGCAAGTGTGGCGAAGGCGTGCAGGTACCGAACAGGACCGTTGTGCGCACGTACCATGAGACCGCGGACATGGGTCAGCCGTCCAGTTCAACGGGGCCTTTCCGCCATCCGGCCTGGCGTGACCAGCTCTCCGAAGCGGGCACTCAGACTGGTCTTGGAATGGTATGATCTCCATAGGAACGAACTGCTGGAGGACTGGGAGCTCGCCGCGCAACGGAGACCGCTCAAGCGGATTCCTCCACTGGAGTAGCGTATGGTCGGAGTCGTCGAGGCACGGTACGTCAAGGATTACGTGGTCTGGCTGCGGTTCAGCGACGGGCTTGAGGGTGAGGTGGATTTGCGCGACGAGTTGTACGGTGAGGTTTTCGAGCCGCTCAAAGACCCTGCGGTCTTCCAAGCATTCTCGGTTCAGCCGGAGTGGCGCACCATCGCGTGGCCCAATGGAGCTGACCTTGCTCCGGAGTTCCTGCATGAGGCGGTGAAGGCAGGGCTATTACTGAATCTTGCATAATACGGTAACATCTTCCGTTCGTCCCGAGTAGGCGCCCTTCCTCTGGGCGCCGTATCGAGGGATGCTTGCGAGGCACGTCCGCCGCGGTCGCCCCTCGATACGCGCCCGGAAAGGACGGGCGCT
>JBIOJG010000059.1:0-31177 GCA_044450645.1 Binatia bacterium | reverse complement strand
CGCAGGAGCGGCAGGTCTGATAGCAGGGCGGACCTCAGCAGATGCCGTCCACGCAGTTGTTCTCCGAACAGTCGCTGCTCGTCTTGCAGCTGTTCCCAACGTCGCACCCGGAACACGAGCCGCCGCAGTCCACGCCGGTTTCGTCGCCGTCCTTGACCCCATTGAAACAGTGCGCCGGCACGCATGCTCCGCTGCTGCACGCCTGGCCCGCCGCACTACAGCCATTGGTGGTCTGCTTTCCGGCCTCCACCTGGACGCATGTCCCGTCGGGCTGCCCGGTGGTTGTCAACGCGCAGGAGCGGCAGGTCTGATAGCAGGACGGACCGCAGCAGATGCCGTCCACGCAGTTGTTTGCCGAACAGTCGCTGTTCGTCGTGCAGCTGATCCCGAGGCCGCATCTGGGACACGAGCCGCCGCAGTCCACGCCGGTTTCGTCGCCGTCCTTGACTCCATTGAAACAGTGCGTCGGCACACACGCTCCGCTGCTGCACGCCTGGCCCGCCGCATTACAGCCATTGGTGCTCTGCTTTCCGGCTTCCACCTGGACGCACGTCCCGTCGGGCTGCCCGGTGGTTGCCAACGCGCAGGAGCGGCAGGTCTGATAGCAGGACGAATCGCAGCAGATGCCGTCCACGCAGTTGCCTGCCGAACAGTCGCTACTCGTCTTGCAGCTGTTCCCGACACCGCTTTGGGCTCCAGATGAGGCCGGGAGCAGCAACATGAAACACAGCGCGGGGCCTGCGAGGATGCGAAGGGCCGCCGCTCGCCTCACCCGGAGCTGGTAGAACAAACCGCCGATGCCCATAGACATTGCGTCTGTCATCAGATTTCTCCCTCCGATCGCCGTTGCGCGCTTCTGATTAGCGGCCAATGCTTCCTCTCGCCCCGGGCTGTCTGGCGGCGCCCGCTGGCAGTGTGCGTGATGGATAGTCCTTCGAATTGTGATCGCTCCCGTGACAGGTGAGAAAGCACCGGCCGGTCCCCATCCCCAGCGAAGTGTATTCGAGCTGGCCGGAGCTCGAGGCGGTGACCACCACCTTGCCGGTCAGATCACGGCTCATGAAGTTGATCAGATGCGCGTTCCGCCGTGAGCCGTGTGCGTCGTGGCAGACGGCACAGCTCGCCCCGACTTTCCCCACATGCAACTGGTGTGGGAAGCCGTCCGGACGGTTGAGAAGCGTGTTGCGGTCGTGGCAGCGATAGCACAAAGCGTAGAGCTGGTAGGATTCAGGGCCCATCGTGGCGTCAAGGTGGTACTCGGCCGCAAGAATTGGCCGGTAGTTCGATCCGTGAGGTCCGCGCGGCGCGCTGCTACCGATCTGCGAGGCGGCATCGTTGTTGTGGCAGCTCAAGCACGGCGTCCGGCTCGCCGGAGTGAGCGGAGCAACCAGCCCCGGAATGTTGGGGTTCCTACCGACGTCCGCGACCGGATGAAAGGATGCGTTCTGCGGATCGATTTCCAACCGCACGTTGGACAGACTGTCGGTCCGAAATACGACCGGGTCGCGGTCTTGGTTGACGCCATGACACTTCAAACAAATTTCATACTCGAAGGACGCCTCACGCACAAAGCTGCCGCTGATGGTAACGCCCGACACGCCGGCGAGCGGGCCGGGGATCTGCCCGCCAACCGAACGTGCGCGAACCTCATGGGCGTTGTGGCAGTCAACGCACTCGACGTGCCTCGCCATGGTGTTCGGGTTCTCAATTGGGTCATGGACGTCGGTATACATGTCAACACGATGAGCGCTGTACTTGACAAACTCACGTCGGAGGTCCTTAGCAGCGACGCGCCCGTCGTGGCACGGCAGGCATACCCCTTCTTCCGTGGTTGCGGTGAGGAGGCGTTGCGGATGCTGCGCACCGTGCGAGCGATGACAGCTCGAACAGCCGTTTTGGCTGACTGTGGCGTAGCCTGAACCCGGGAGAGGGCTGGCGGATCGTGCGGTCGCCGACGACGTCGCGTGTGCCGATTCCTGCCAGTGGGGCAGCTGGTGACAGGCCACGCACAGGCCCGAGTATGACGGGTCCGTGACCAGAAACTTGGGATGGCGATCGAGATGTGCGTCGTGACAGGATGTACACTGGACTTGACCGCTATCGTCGAGCTTGACACTACCGACCAGCGTCGCGGGACTCGCGAGGTCTCGCCTTCGGGTGACGAGGGCCTGATCGTAAACGAAAGAAATCGGGTGATCGTCCGAGAGATCAGTGCCCAGCACACTCGGGCCTGTGAGTCTACCGAGCGTCATACCGCCTTTGCCCTTCGGCGCGTCGATCGCCATCATGCCGTCGTGACAGGAGAGGCAGAGTCGCGAGCTGCCGGTGGGTTGCTGGGGTCGGGCCTGCATCGTGCTGCTCTGGTAGAGCTTATACGTCACGGGCTCCAACTGGCGGCTCCAGAGGCCCCGGCGGCCCGTGGCGTTGTGCGGCGTATGGCAGAAGACGCAGAGGTCATCTTGGCCGTTGGCCGCCAGAGCCGCTGCGGCTCCTTGACCGCCGGCTTGCCGGCGCCCAAGGCCGCTGGGGCTGAGGTTGTGAGCGGTTTCGCGCAGGCCAGCGTGCCCAACGCGTGGTCCCGCGACCAAGCAAATGACAATCAGCAGCCAGCGCGTACGCGGCTTCACGGCTCACCTCCCAGGAAACGGAACACCTGCACCCTTTGGTTGTATGAATCCGCAACGTAGATCCGGTCACCGTCAATAGCCAAGCCTGACGGAAGCCAGAAGTGACCAGGTTCACGCCCTTGCGAACCAAACACCATGAGATAGCGCCCTTCACGGTCGAAGATTTGCACCGCATCGAACAGCGCGTCGACGAGATAGATGTGTCCATCGCGATCGACACCAATGCCTTTTGGCCGAGCCAGATCGCCGGACCCGTCGCCGTGAGAACCGAAGGTGCCCATCGGCTTGCCGTCAGGGTCGAAAATCTGCACCCGGAAGTTGAGCGAGTCGGTAACGTACAGATCTCCAGCCTCGTCGAGAGCCAGCCAGGTCGGATAGTTGAACTCGCCGGCCGCGCCACCCTGGCTTCCAAAGCGGAGTACGGTGTTGCCTTGGAGGTCGAAGCCCAGCACTCGATGGCCGCCGACGTCTGCCACGTAGAGACGCGATCGCTTTTCATCGGCAGCGATCCCGGCCGGTCGCGAACCCTGCTCCAGTCCCCACCCTCCTTCACAACCGCCGTCGACATTGAAGATATGAATGCGTGCGAGGCTGGCATCGGATACGTAGATGCGGTCACCCAGAAGAGCGACGGCAACAGGCTCACCAAGCGCTGTCTCGCCACACGCGGCAAGCGCGAGCGAGCGGTGCTGAGCCAAGTCGTACACGTGAACGAGCCCGGCACCCGGGTCGGCGACGGAGATTCGCCCTCCCGACACAGCCACGCCCGCTGGCCGCACCATCTGCGTGTCGCCGCCCCCAGTGATGAGGCTGGCCATGCGCGTCCAGATGGAGCGCGCGATCCCGAGATCTACGCCGCCGGCGAAGACCGAGACCAGCTCGATACGTGCCCGGTCCGGAGCTTCGGGCCAGACGAGATGGGAAAGCTCCTCCGCCTTGGGATACGTTCGGCCCCACCCCCAACTGCAAGCAGCGAGCGCGGCCGGAAGAACGGCGAGCAGGACAACCCTGGCAACGCGCCACCATCGCAGATATCTGTACACCGCTGCCGCCATCCTTTGTGCTCGTCTTCTCTCAGAACAAGTGACGGGTGATCCGGAGTTCGCCACGAATCTCACTCAGCCTGCTCCGATAATCGGTCCACGTGACACTCGGAGACACTTCCAGATTATGAAAGGTCCAGCGCGCGCGCACGCCGGCGTCGATGATCTCATCGCTAGGAATGGCGGTATCATGAAACTCGCGGTAGCCGGTAAAGGTGGTGACGCTGACCCCAATGGGGGGGAACCAGTCAATGGTGGCACGCGCGAGGTACGATTGGGACCGGCGGCTCTGCCCCGGGTAGTCGACAAAGTACTGGTCACCGTAGATCTGTGCAACGATTTCAGAGGACGGTTGGTATGCGACGAGTTGATCAAACCGCCAAGTATTGGAGTCGACGACCGTCGACCTCAAGGTTTCGTACGCCACAGCCGACCGCACTCGGAAATCGTTCCATTGGCGCCTCAACTCGAGTTTCAATCGATCGAAATTCTGATTGATGAGGAATTGCGGAGTGGGGGTGCCGGCCAGGCGCGTTTGATTGCTGAGCGCGTGCTCGTACGAGGCGGCAAGCCATGGAAACTCGACGCCGGCCTGCGCGTTCAGGTTGGTGGTCGAATACTTGATGCTCGCATCGATGTTATACGTATAGCTCACCTCGAGCGGGTCGTTTGCCTGAATGACGGAGCTTCCCGGTAGAGGGATGATCTTCGTGAGGCTCCCCTCTGGGCTGAGGACGTAATCCACATTGCAGGTGGTGGGGAGTCGTGAGCCACCGCGCACATCCACAACGCCGGAAAGGAGCCCTGCCAGGCAGTTCGTACTCGCGTCGGTCTGCACGAACGAGTTGTTGAGGGTGAATCCAGCGCCCGCCCCGATGAATGGCGGGGCCGTGTGCGGCTCGTCGACGACGGAGATGCTCGACGAAGTGAAGTTGTTGTCGTCGATCTGGTAGCCGAGGTACGTGTCCGCGAAGAACTGACCGCTCCACGGGAGCGCGCGACGGTAGTCGAGGCCCCCTTGGCCGCCGTAAATCGTCCTCGCGCCTGTCGGGAAGTCCTGGCGGATGCCTCTCACGTCGAGCGTCGTCGTGAGCGTGCGGTAGAAGCGGTGGAGGAGGCCGATGCTCGCAGCCTTGGTGGTGACCACCCCAGCGTCCGAATCGCTTTGCGAGAAATCGCCGCGATAGTCCGTCGCGAAATCGCTACTGTGATCGAGATGCAGTCCCTCGTCGACGGAGAGATAGCTTCCCGGCCCACTGCCCGTCCGCTTGAAGTAGTAGAGAGTTGAGTCCAAGCGCCTGTTGAGTGTGGGTCCGAAGTCCAGGCTGTGAGCGGCGTGGACCGTGTGACTGTCGAAGACGTTCGTGGGGTTGAGAGGATCCTTGACATCGTTGAGCTCATAGCGCAGGTCGAAATCGGATGTCTCGCCCCCTTTATGCGCGTCGTAGCGCACGATGTTGCGACTCTCGTCCCGCCGGAAAGGGCTGCCGAAAACGGAAGAATCCTCCTTGAGGAATTCCTGGCGGGCATCCAGGAACGAGCTGAAATTGAGCAACCCGTAATCCTTGAGGAAGTTGCCCTCGCGCAGGTCGAAAGTCCCTCCCCGGCTTTCGAAGGAGACATCCGACCGCCCACCGAATCCTTGGGTCAGTACGCTCTGATTGCGGGTGGCGAACAGTCTCACCGGGTACAGCTTGTCCGACAGAAACAAGCCGTCGAAGGCATAGTCATAGAGCGTGCCGTTGCCCACACGCAGCGGAGTATTGGTCAGCGCAATACCGTCCTCTTGCGACCCGCCGAAGGATCCGCCGAGGTTCAGCGTCAGGAATTTGGGGTCGAGGATGAAGGCTCCCACGTTACGCAGACCCAGTCGCTCTTGAAAGAGAATGGTTTCGTACTTGGTTTGCAAGCGCTTGTCGTCCTGTTTTTCCCAGTCCAAGAAAAAGGTGCCGTCCCCCTGCCAGCGTCCGAGGCCCCACGGCACCTGCGCGTTGGTCGCGTGCGCGGCGCAGAGGATCAAGGTGCCGAGTGTCCAGCCCAGAGCGGCTCGCCGAGGGGTCCATCCTCCCGTCATGAGCCATTGCGTCCGGTGCGCGAGAGGGTTCGAGGCGAGCCGCGTCACTTTGCATCCCCGGCGCCATGGCAGCGCTGACACTGGGTGATCAGATCGAAAGCCACTTTGCCGTGGCATACGGCACAGTACTTCCCCCCATAAATGTCAGGCATCGTCATTTTTGCGGCCTCGGCCGTCTTCTCGAAGAGATTGGTATGACAGCTGGGGCACTCCACCCACCGATGGGTCTTGTGCGAAAATGTGGTCTTGACCGACGGCTGGGACTTCGGCGTGATCTCGACGTCGAGATCCAGGACTTCTTGATGCTGTCTGGCCTTCTCGAGGGCTGGGTGACAGCGCCCGCAAAACCCGATCATGCCGAACGCCACCGATCCATGGCAGGCGCCGCAATAGCGCCGCGAATGCAGGTCGGCGGCTTTTACGTTTGCCGGAACCGGCCCTGTCGGAAATATACTGGGGTGGCAGTTGGCGCACGCCAGCCATTTCGTGTGGGTGGTATGGGAGAAGACTCCCTTGAGCGCCGGCTGCGCCTCCGGTTTCAGTTCGACATCGAGATCGAGGATCGGCTGATCCACAGACTTGGAGCCGGGACCGGCACGCGGCGTGATGAGCTTCTCCGTCACGGCCCGATTCCAATCGACGCTCCCGCCGGCATCTTTGGGCAGATTTCGCAGGTGGCACAGCAGGCATCCGGTGACGACGTTGAACGCCACCTTTCCGTGGCAGGCGGCGCAGTACCGTTCCGCATGGACGTCTTGTGCCGCCATCGGCGTTGCCCCGGCCTTCATCTCGAACATGTCCGTGTGGCAGTTGGAGCATGCCAACCACTCCCCGTGTTTCTGGTGCGAAAAGGTGACCTTGAACGCAGGATCGGATTTCGGAACGATCTCCACGTCGAGTGCCAAGACCTCCGGCTCAACCGCCTCGGGCGCGATTCCGGGGCGTGGCGCGATGACCTTCTCCGCCAGCGCACCGACCCAGTCCGGGTTGCCCACCTGATCCCTCGGCAGCAGCCGCACGACATCGTCCCATGTTTTGAACGCCGCCGGCTCCTTTGTGAGGGCGGCTGGCGCGCCCTCCGTTGATGTCGGGGTCGGCGTAGATTGCCGGGGGTGACGCGGACTGCGGACGACCGGCACGGCGGGTACGTCTTCTCCGGGCGGAGGTACCTCCTCGAAGAGAAATGCCAGAACGCGGTAACGGCTGTCGGCGCCACAGCCAGCCATGCTCGCGACGCCAACGAGAGCGACGACCAGCGATGCCACAGCGCATCGCATATGTGACGCCGCAACCGCGCGGCGTCCAGCCCGGCTCACTGCCGGATGTGACAGCGCTGGCACGTGTCCACGCCAAAGGCGACTTTGCCGTTGTGACACGCCCCACACGATTCGCCCTTCGCCATGGTGGCCATCGTCGGGTTGGCGCCACGGCGCAGGGGAAACAGAGCGTCGTGGCAGGCGTAACACTTGTACTTGATGCGATGGACCCAATGCGGGAAGTAGGCCGGATCGAGTTTATCCGTCCCGCCCTGGTGCGAGTAGACAACGTCCCCCAACGTGCTTCCCCACCCCGGCGAGCCGCAGGTCAACAGCCCAAGACACACCATCAGAGCGAGTTTGAGTCGCACGCGACACTCCATCACGTCATCCCGCGACGCTGGGGGTTGGCGAAGAAGCCTGCGGAGCCCCAGGCTTCTTCGCCACTACTACCGACGTCTAGACGTTGTGGCACGTGAGGCAGATCGCACCGCCGGCAGGATTGACCTTCAAGAATTTCGTGTTCGAGTCGTCGTGCGGGTTGTGACATGAATCACACTGTACGTAGCCATTGGCGTCGTAGTTGACCGCGGTGCCGGGAGGGACAGTCTTGTACGCCGTGAACCCCGCGACCGCCGCCGGCATCGAGACGCCGAGCGGGTGGTTCGTTTGCATGGACGTTGGAGTCAGTAAGTTGATGCCGGTGGTCAGCTTGCCGGCGGTAAGATTTGTCCCGGCAACGGTCCCGCCTACGCCGTTGATCAGGTCACCCATCGCAATCGTACCGTCGTGGCAACTCATGCAGCCTCGCGAACCCTGCAGCTGCACCGAGGTGATGATGTACGGGATAGTGGTCCCACGAACCGTTGTCGTTGGCGTCCACGCCAAATTCGTGGAGGTCATGTTATGGCTCCACAGCGGCCGATTGGCCCCGGGGCTGCCGTTGTGAGCGACGTGACAGAACACACAGGTGTCGCTCTGCGTGGCCGACTTGTTCGGACCGGTTGAAACCGAACTCAGGTCATGTGGCGTGTTGGCGATGGTTCCCCCCATCGCAATGGTCGGTGCCACCAAAGCGACGGCAGCCGCCAAGATCATTCCCCTTTTGTACCTTCTTCCGTTCGGTAGCGTTTTACCCATTCCCCTTTTCCTTTCTGAACTGGATTCTGACACTCCTACGTTCCTCATCCGATGTCTCCTTTGTCCGCGCCGGCCGCGGTGCGTGATGCCGCCCTCGGCCGTATCAACGCGCTGGCACATACTCACACGCTGCGGCGCGTGAAGCAGATTACGCCGCCAGCGGGACCGCAGTGACCGCCAAGGGCCATTGCCTTTCGCATCGCCGTCTTGCTTGCCCTCTTTTCACTCTTCCTGCTGGATTGTGAATCTCAACTGGATGCTGCCACCCCTACGTTCCTGATCCTCCTTCTCCTTTCTCCGCCCCCGACCTCGATGTATCGACGCTGTCCCCGGCTGAGGTATCAATGAGCTGGTACATACTCACGCGTTTGTTGAAGGTGTCAGCGACGTAGATCTTGTTCTCCCGATCGATGGTGATGGCGGTCGGATTCATCAGAAGGCCGGGATAGCTTCCGAGCCCGGCAAAGATCATCAGGAGCTGACCCTGCTGGTTGAAGATCTGAATGTTGCTCCAGCGCGAATCGACGACGTAGATGTTTCCAAAACTGTCGAGCGCAACCCCCTTGGGCCGCGCGAAGTCGCCGATGCGATCTCCGGATTCACCGAGCTTCCACAGGAACTTTCCGTCGGGATCAAAAACCTGGACATGGTTGTTCACCGAGTCCACCACGTAAAGGCGGCCCTCTGCATCGAGACTGACAAAGGTCGGGAAGTTGAATTCGCCGTCTTTGTCACCACGCCGTCCGATCTGCTGCAGCAGATGCCCTTCGAGATCGAAGACCTTCACCCGATGCGCTTCGGGACTGTCATTCTGCCCGGTATCAACGACGTAAACGCGCTGACGTGTTCTATCAATCGCCACACCCGTGGGCCGAACCAGCATATCCTTGCCGATCCCCCTCAGAAATTGCCCGGCCTTGTCGTAGACCCTGACCGTACGCGTCCCGGTGTCACTGACATACACGTTTTCTTGCGCATCCAGGGCTACACCGACCGGCAATGTCAGGGGATAACGCTCCTGGTCACCGATCGTCCTCAGGCCACCCGCCTTCAAATCGAAGACGAAGACGAAGCTCCAGGCCTGATCAACCACGTACAGTCGTTGTTGATCCTCGGAGAGTGCCAGACCCATGGGCTGATACAGGGCCCTGACCTTGTCGTTCCCCACCAGCATCTCACGAAGCGAGGGCCCGCCGAGATCATACCTGGACTGTACGCTCCCCAGGTACTTGATTCGCGGCTTGTCCGGCGGATCGGGCCAGAGCATATCGGGGATCTTGGGCTTGGCGGCGCATCCAGCAAGGCTGATGGCCAAGGCGATGTAAACCAATAAACGGCCGGCGCGCATTTCAGTGCACCACCAATGCCACGGTCCGCCTGTCCGCCTGGTTGACCAGACGTCCAACCCATACAAAATATGACTTCTCAATACACATAACTGGATCTCCTCTAAAAGAAGCAAAATGTGCGCCTAGTTATGCAATCTCAGTCCCCATAAGAGCGCCATTGATACAAGCAACACGTGCGCTGCCCTAACGACGCACTGTCTATTTGAATAACGCTCCCTAGCCGTGCGGCTGACCTGCAAACAATGGCGCGCTCTCAGGCCCTGCTCTGCAGAACGTTGCACACTCCGTCGGGCGACACGTTGAAACTCGAACACGTCAACGCGCATAACTGATCCCGTAGCTTTGGGAATCGTGGCACGTGGGGGAACAGGTCCCTCCGGTGGTGGTTTCGGTGTAGCTGTTGAGGCCGGGGTTGCGCCCAGTGACCATTAGGTGCGGCAGGCTGGTGGAGCCGTGCGAGCCGTGGCACGCGTAGCAGGGAGTCTGGTGCCCAACAACGTGAGCCACGTGTCCGTTATCTTCGCTGCCGCCCGAAGTCCATCGGCTGTACCCCTGCTGGGTAGTGGTTGCCCCGCTGTTTGCATAGGTGTTGAAGGAATGGCAGTTGAAACACAATTCCGTGGAGGCCATCGTCCGCCTACTGCTGCTGGCCGTGGACGGCTGCTTGAGGATGTAGCGGTACTGCGACCCATGGGCGCCGCGAACGGTCACGTCATCACCAGTGTGGCAGTCCGTACAGTACATCACGCTCGAGCCCGTCCATCCGTTCACAAAGGCGTTTGCGTTGACGTTGGTGTTTTTTCCCGGCGCTTCGACCGAGTGGTAGGAGCGGTTGTTACTGTTGAACTGCACCGCCGCATCCGACTGGCCCGCAGGCTGTGTGGTCCACGATGAGTGGCACTTGAAACACACCTGGTATTCCGTGATCGGGGCGGTCGTGTCGGTCGGCCCGCGGTAGGTGTACGTCGGTATCGTTCCCGCAGCGCCATTGGTGACGGCAATCCGGCCGACGCCACGGATCCGGTTCGAGGCCGTCGGCGCGGTGGGTGCGGTCGCGTCGGCGGTTGCGAAGTGAGAGTTGTGACAGTCCTCGCACTCGGCGTGGCGATTCGCCGTTCCATAGGCGGCCGGATTTCCGCCTTCCGTCGGGTTGTGACGGCCGTTGTAATCCGGCGTCGGGTGGCGGTAGCTCTTGGTGAACTGAATCAGCAAATTCTTCGGCAACAGGTTGCCGTCATGGCAGGCGTAGCAGAGGTTTTCCTCTCGATTGACGAGCAATGTCGGATAGTCCTGACTGGGGTTGGCGCTATCCGGCCAGCCGTGAGTCTTGTGACAATTCGTGCAGAAACCCCGCTGGGTCGCGTCGGTGATGGACGGGAAAAGCGTTCCGTACTTCGGACCCGGCCACAAGGCACCCGTGGACGGGCTGAGGTGCGCCGCGGGCGTCGTAGTATCGGCCAAGGTGTGGCAGTCGGCGCACAGGGCGTTCACATTCCCGCTGCGCAGCAGCGTGCCCGCACCCGCGCCCTGGTAGTGGACGTTATGGCACGTCGTGCATCGCACCATGTTCATTGTCTTGTCGAGCGGGAGCGGGAACGGGTTGGGGGTCTGGGTGATCGTCGGTGTCGACGTAGCCGTTGCCGTCGGCCCGGTCGGGGTTCGTGTCGGCGTGTTGGTGACCGTGGCCGTCTGGGTGACCGTCGGCGTCGGAGTGATCGTCGGCGTTTGCGTTGGCGTGCCCGTCGGTCCAGTCGGGGTGCTGGTTGCCGTACCCGTCGGGCTGCTGGTTGGGGTCGACGTTGCAGTATAGGTTCGCGTGCTGGTCGCGGTACCCGTAGGTGTATAAGTTGGTGTGTTGGTTGCGACGGCCGCCGGCGTGTTCGTCGGCGTGAGGGTTTGCGTCGAGGCCGCAGTGGGGGTGGTCGAACCAGTTGAAAACGAGAACTGCACCGCGTCGACGTAGAGGATGGCGCCACCGGTCGCCGCCACTCTGAACCGAAGCTGCGTGTTGCTGGTGAACTGGCTGAGCGTGAAGGTTTGCGTGCTGGGGCACGTGCTCTGGCTCGAGTATGTGGCGATCGTGGTCCAGTTCGCGCCACCGTTGTAGGAAATCTCCGCCACCACGGAACCGGGGGCGCTATCGTGGCAGTACAAGTAGGTTAATGTGGCCGCGGTGGCAGTGCTGAGATCGGCTTGGCGATAGATTTGGTCAGCCGTGTTGACTGCGCTGACGTTCAGGCAGGTAGACTGGGGGCAGGCGCTCGCGGTGACAACGAAGATGTTACCACCCGTTGCCCCCGCATCCTGGCTATCGGTCTCCACCCAGGGCGAGTTGGTCCAACTCACTGTCCCATTAGACCCGTTGTAGGCCGCCGAGAGGAAGGAATCGAGGTACGTGCTTTGCGCGGTCGCGATACCGGCCAGTGGTGGCGCCATCACCGCGCAGCAGAAACCAATCAGGAGCACGATCCGCTTCATGTCGATCCTACGGATTTTTGTACAAGCCAGTGGTGGGGATCAGCACCCCAACCGGATGAGACCCCTGCGACGATGCCGTAACGTTGCGGGCGCTGTGGCAATCAACGCACATTTGATTGATGTCGTCGCCGTTGCGCTGATAATGCCGCCCCGCACCACCGGGTCCCGGCGCCGGATAGGCGGGCGCCGCGCGATCGAAGGGCTCGGCAATCTGGCTGTGTTCGTTGTGACAGGTTGAACAGGTGATCATTCCACTGGCCAGACTCAACGCTAGAGCCGGCGTGGTCGGCTGGTTGATATCCGGGTTGACGAAAACCGTCCATTGATCATTGAGCTTGAAGGACGGCGATGGCGTCCCATTGGCGAAGGTCACGGTGATGCCTTCATCCAGGGCCACGTTGGTGCCGGTAGTGACGTTGGTCGCCCCATTCCCGGACACTAGATACTGGATCTGCACGTTGTCGATGTAGATGAAATCGGTTGCACCGGCGGTGCCGACGCCGAGAAAGCGGATCTGTGTCGTGGCGGCGATGTAGGGTGTGAGGTCGAACACTTGCGCCACCTGGGTGGTATCGCACGCGTTCAAGCTGTAGGTAGCCAGTGTCGCCCAGGTTGTTCCGTTACTGCTGACCTGGAGACCAACGTTGGCGGTGCTGGTGTTCGGACAGGTGGCCAGCTGCCGCTGGTAGCTGAAGCTCAGCGTCGCCGACGTTCCCTGACTCACATTCGCCGAGCGCTGCACCCCACGGGTGCTGATCGCCCCGCCGCCGATCCGCAGGCAGTTGCCGCTGGTACACGCCGCGTTGGCGGCCACCTGGATGAAGCCGGCGCCGGGTCCATCGGCCTCGACGATTTCCTGCCAGGGGCTCGCGCTCCAGTTTTGGGTCCCGTTCGTCCCGTTGTAGGCGATGGCCGTGAACGAGTCGAGGTACGTCTGGCTGACGAGGTTGGAAGTGCTCCAGTTGAACAGCGCCGTGCCCATATCGCCTGCGGTCGTGACAGTGATCGTGCAGGTCTTGCGGTAGCGTCCGGTGAAGCTGCCACCGGACTGCACGGTACCCGGCGAGGTGTTCGTAAGACTTGTCTTGACCCACCCAGCGCTGCCGGAGTCCCACCGGTGGGAGGTGCCACCCGTTCCGGGAATCGCCTCGTCGGCATTGGCGAACGGCGTGGTGGACGCCACGCCGCCCGCGGTATGGCAGCTGATGCACAGGTTCGGATTTCCTGCGACGGTGGTGATCGCCCCTCCCGCGGCGTGGTGGGTGATGTGGCAGTTCGTACAATCGATCGACCGACTGGCATCGTGGGGCGGGTCGAGCGCCCGGGCTGCGCCCGTGGCAAAGCACCCCATTGCCAGGGACAGCCAGAAAACCAGTATTTGCGCTCGCTTCATGGGCCGCACTACCACCCCGCAAACGGGTGCAGATCCACTGTGGCGAATGGTGCCAGGCGGATGGCGGCGCCGAGGAGTGCCCCGCTGATGGTGCAGGCGCTCTCCACGTGCACGCGGCCCGCCGCGAACACTGAACCGGCAACGTTCGCCTGTGGCTGCAGAATGACCGATCGATCGATCACAAAGATCACTCGCTCGGGCGGCAACCCGTCGACCGCAATTCGCGCTGCACGTCCGAGCCTCATCCCGCCCCGGATGTGAACGATCACCGCTTCGGTAGCAGCCGTCCCGACCAAGGTCAGTGTGCTCGAGGAGTCCAGAAGGAGGCCGGTGGCATCAATCACGGTCTGCCCGGTCCCCAATTCTCCCTCGGCTGGAATGCGCTGGCTCGCGCCCGGTCCCAGCTGAATTGCTCCCAGGGCGAAACCGGGCGTCGGTGGGAGAGCCACGAAGTCCGCTCTCCGGCGGGCCGCCCGATAGCGAGCAGCGAAGCACTCCGCGAGTTCGGTGGCCCCGCCGCCGAGGTCGACACGACCGCCAACGGTCACCCGGTTGATTCCCAGGAGGGTCCCGCCGCCAGTCACCACGTTGCCGGCGATCTGACTTCCACCGAAGAACTCGATGGCGTGCCCGTCAGATGCCCAGGCGACGGCATCGCCCTGAATCTGACTGAACGGCCCGACACGAATGTTTCCGGCGCAGACGTCACCCCGGATCAGAACCTGCCCCGCGAGGTCCGCCGCCCTGTACCCGTGAAGCTCCAGGAGCGCATAGTTCCCCGTAACCACTTGTCCCACACATTTTCCTGCGCCGTCACACGCGTCACGTACGGTGCCAGGATCGCCATCGTCGCAAGGTGCCGTGTTGTTCGTGTGGACGCAGCCGCTCGCGGAGTCGCAGGTATCGTCGGTACAGACATTTCCGTCGTCGCACCCGAGCGGCGCACCGCTGCACATTCCTCCCGCACACATGTCTGGGCTGGTGCAGGCGTTTCCATCGTCGCAGGGCGCCGTGTTGTTCGTGTGCACGCAGCCGCTCGCGGGGTCGCAGGTATCGTCGGTACATACATTTCCGTCATCACACCCGAGCGGCGCTCCGCTGCACGTACCTCCCGCACACACGTCTGGGCCGGTGCAGGCGTTCTTGTCGTCACACGGCAGGGTATTGTTTGTATGCACACAGCCGCCGACGGGGTCGCAGGTATCGTCGGTGCACACATTGCCATCGTCGCAGCTCAACGATGTACCGACGCAGACCCCGCTGCGGCAGGCATCCCCGATCGTGCAGGCGTTCCCATCTTCGCACCCCGTACCGTCGGGCTTCGACTGTATGGTGCACCCGACCGGGGCGATACAGACGGCGTCGTTGCACTGCGGGTCTGCATCGCCGAGCGAACAAATCGTTCCCGGTCCGCAGGTCGTGACATGCACCACTGCGGAGGCTTCGAAATGCTTCGTCCCGAGGAGTCCGGATACAGCCACGGTTCCGGCGCCATCCGCCGGCAGCGTGGCAAGGAGCGCCGTCCGGTCAAACTCGACGCGAATGTCAGGAACACCATTGCCGTCGTAATCACCGAGCGTGGTCGGGATCGCGGCAGCCGAGACACCATTCGCGGCGATGCTGCCGGGTCCGATTTGATCGAGCGCATAGCCCGGCACTTCGATGTAGCCAACGATGCCCGCATCGCGGCTGGCCCTGTCGATCGGATCCGGTTCCATGTGGATCACGGCCGGAAGGATGGTCTCTGGGTCGGCGAAGGTGTCCAACCCAAACACCTCCAAACGCGCGTTGTTCGCCGCGGCGACAAACAGCCGGTTAGACGGATCGATGGCCATGCCGATGGGGATGCGAAGCTGCCCCGGGGCGTCGCCGAAGTCGCCGATAGAGCCGACGAATCCTCCGTTGCGGTCCAGCACCTGAATGCGACCTTCAACGGAGTCGGCGACGTAGATCCGACCGTGACCGTCGATCGACACGCCTTGTGCCATGTTGAATTGTCCCGATCCGCTTCCCTGTCGCCCGAAACAGGACAGGAAGGTGCCCGCGACATCGAAGACCTGGATACGGTAATTCAGTTGATCCGCCACCAGGACCTGGCGCGCCGCCGCATCCACAAACACACCCACGGGGAAGTTGAACAGGCCATCACCACTTCCGTGCCCGCCAAAGCTCAGCAGAAACGCGCCGGTGTCGGTGTAGACTTTGACAAGGTGAGCCGTGCTGTCGGCAACGTAAAGGTTGCCGGTTGCAGCGTCGACGGCCAGATCACTCGGTTGCAGAAACTCGCCCGCTCCTTGCCCCAACTGCAGGACGGGCTGCCAGTTTGAGTTGAACGCCGTGACTCGGCCGGATTCGGCATCGCCGACATAGATTTTGCCTGCGCTGCCCACCGCAACGCTGACCGGGTGCCCGAGACCGCCGACCCTGGAGATGATGCGGCCGTTCGGCGCACGCACGATGACCTGCCCCTGCCCGGGATCAGTCACATACACGTTCCCTGATGCGTCGACGGCAATTCGTGTCGGAACGCTGAACGGCGCGCGGTAGCTACGCAAATAGGTGATCTTGGGAAGCGCGAGACTCGATGTTCCACCGCCCCCGCAGGTGGCCCACGCTGCAGCGGGAAGGGCAACCGCAAGGCACGTCAGCATGTTCAAGAGACACGTGCGACGAGAAGGACGGTGTTGCCAGGCGGCGACCAAGCAATCCCGCGACGCGACGCGAGCGTTATGCACAGCGATCGTCATTGGGGGGCATGGATGAGGCGGAACGTGGACGTCTCATGGCAGTGCTCGCACTCCGCGCCGCGCCGGCAGCGTTGGACACCGTCACGCTCATGACAGGACACGCACTCGCGCGCGACGTTCTTGAGAACGGGCGATACGTGGCACCGCACGCAGGCGACGCGCGTATGCGCGCCCGTCAACGGGAAGCGTGTCGCGTCGTGATCGACGAGGACGTCGCGGTTCCATCCGCGCTCGTCATGACATTTGTCGCAGCGTGGCCCCTGCCGGCCGTGGTGAACGTCGTCTTCGCGATGACAGGTATTACAGCTCTTGTCGAGGTGCTCCTCGTGCGGGTTGCCGCGGTGACAGTCCGTACATCGGATCTCTTTATGCCGCCCGCGGAGCGCAAAATGCGTGCTGCGGTCGTGCTCGAACGTGGGGCGGCGCCATTCGGTCGGTGTGTGACACGTCTCGCACGCACGCCCGAACTGCCCGTGATGATGATCGTCGCGCTCGTGACAGCCATAACACACCGTGGGAGTGCGCTCCGCGGCGAGCCCGTCCTTGTGACACTTCTCGCAGGAGGCGCTGGCGTGCCGGCCCACCAGAAGGAACTTCGTTTTGCGCGCGTGGTCGAACTCCGTCGCGGGCCACTTCCGCGTTGGGGTGTGGCACGACTGGCAGTTGCTTCCGAAACTCCCGTGGTGCTTGTCGTTCCGCTCATGACACGCGAAACACGTGCTCGCAGTGGGCTTGAATCGCTTGGTTTTGTGGCAGTCCTCACAGTGTGCCTCGCGATGTCGTCCTTCCAACCGAAACGCGGCAGCATTATGGTCGAAACGCACCGTCTTCCAGGCGGTCTCCGCATGGCAGTTGTCGCAGGCCGCCCCCAGGCTTCCCTCATGCGGGTCCTTGGGCGCGTGGCAATTGCTGCAGTGTAAGGGGGCATCACGAAAGCGCTTGCCCGCTACGTGGCACTTGTCGCACCGGACCTTCGTGTGTTCGCCGCGCAGCGGCATATCGGCGAGGCGATGGTCGAACGTCTCCCGGTTGAGCGGCACGATGTTCACACGGCGACCTTTATGCTCGGTATGGCACGCCTTACACGGTCGATTCCGTACGGCGGGTTCGTGCCCATGATACCCGCGCTTCCCGCCCAGATCCGCGCCCACCTCTTTGTGGCAGGCCAGACAGAGGTGGTCCTGAGCCGCCTTGTCAAACGGTTCGTGACACTTGTCGCACTGACGCTCGACGCGCGCGTGTTTCTCCACGACCTCACCGGGAATGACCAATGACTCGACCCACGATGCCTGGGCATCCGGCGGCGCCCATACGCCTAGCGTGGCCGCCAGCATGACCAGATATGGGGTTGCGCGCGCCGCAGACACTCTTCGGCGCATCGTCAGTACTTGTGCACGGCGACGACATGCATGACTCCCGTGAGCACCAACATGATGAACAGTGGTATGTGGAGCGCGTGCCACAATGAGAACAACCGCTCATACACGCTGAACTGGACCTCTTTGACGAGGGCGACGATGTACGCGCTGATCATCTTGCGAGTCGCCTTTTCGTTCGCGCGGCGCGTGCGGGCATCCCACCCGTCCCGCGCCGCCGCGCTCTCGAGATCGGCGCCGAGGTCGTGCAGCGCGCGGCCGCGCACCCATATCGCTACGAGCGGCAACGCCACCAGCCGAAAGAGGCGCCCGCCGATGCTCCGACGCGGCGCGCGCACACGCGTCGCAAACGCAGCCAGGCGCTGCGCCGCACGCGATGCCGGCGGAAGTCGCTCGCCCAGGTTGTGTGCGCTGACATCCAGCTGAGCGTGCAGCTCCTCGAACGTCGCGCGCGCGCCGTACAGGCCGTGAGTGATGCGCGTGTAGATGTACCGGCCGACAACGCCGCTCGCCGCCACGACAAGCATCGAGACGAGCGCAACGTCGCTGTTCAACGCACCGAAACGAAAGTTGCAGTGAAAGAGAATCTGCACAGGGCCGAGGACTCCGAGAATCATGTGGATGCGGAACCAATGGCTGAGCGGGCTCCATCTGCGCAGGAAGCGCAGACGCTTCGCCGCGGAATACGAACTCAGGAGGAGCATCGTCGCGGCGCCACCTACTCCGAGCGCGTAGCCGGGTCCGGACTTCGGAGTGAGCGGGACGCGGTCGCGCAAGAGCCAGCCGCACATCACCACGAACAGGACGAGAACGGTAAAGAGCGTGACGGCTGTACCGGACGCGCGGGACGAGCGTGAGGCGCCTGTCACACGCCGCGTTATTGCCTCATCCGCATCGCCGGCTCGCAGGCCTACCGTGCTTGGAGCGGGGAGTGAGAGCGGGCGAACGGTGATCATCGAAAAACGTCCGGCGCGGTGAGTGACATGCCATCGAGACGCAGTAGCCCCAAGACGGCGTACGTGACGCGTCGAACGCGCTCAGCGACCGCCGTCGCCCTTTTTGCAGACACCTCCACTCTCGTTGCTCCGTTCGTCATCACCGATTAGCGTGCTCCCAAGAAACAGGCGGGGAGCAAGGCGCATGCCCAAATCGGATCGTCATGGATTTGTGTGTACCGCCCACCAAACTGCAAATTTCGCTACGGCAAGAATTTGCGGAGCGGCGAGAGCATCGCTGCAGGAAGTTGCACGACGCATAGGGTACGCTCACAACTCGCGCCAGCGATGCATCTCTTCACCAGCGCCCGCATGCCGCAAAGTGAACGTAAGTTCGGAGTTTGCTGCACAACACGCGCGTCCGTTGCTCCAGAAGCCGACGCGCAGGATCGCGAGCCCGCTCCTGGCAAGGCTCACTGACCCGTCACTGCGTC
The DNA here is from genome assembly GCA_044450645.1 of Binatia bacterium. GTDB lineage: Bacteria > Desulfobacterota > Binatia > HRBIN30 > HRBIN30 > JAGDMS01. The sequence goes on along the minus strand of JBIOJG010000059.1, from coordinate 12,265 downwards.
CGGCGAGCTGACTTCGCCCGCGGCATCGATTGCCGCTCGCGCGTCATGGTGTGCCGTTGAAGCAACATCCTCGGTCTCAGCAACGACAAAGTCCTGCTCGTGAATGCCGGTTGTGGCGGCGGCCATGGCCTCTGCAACCGCGCTTGTCCGATCACAACAATCGGGCTCGTGTTCGACGGGTGGCGTGATCTCGCTTTCCTGCGGCCGTGCCGCGGTCGCGATGTGCACCGCCGGCTGCAGGTGCGGTTGCTCCCCAGCGGCGTGTTCCTGGGCCAGGTCGGGAAACTGCTCGCGAAACCAGCGAGCATAGTGGTGCGCGGCCCATTCGCGACTGACGAATCCGGTGATCATGCCGGTCAGCCCAACGCGGGTGCTGGGATTGATCGTGGCCATGATCATGTGACCGAGGATGAGAGGTATGGCCAACGCGACGAGGCCACAGTGAACGATCCACGGGAAGAAGGAGCCGAGTTTGGTGCTATCGGGAAACCAGATCAAGACGCCGCTGGCGACGAAGAGGGGAGGAAAGACCATCACCATCATGAAGTTCAGCTTCTCGGCGGCGTTGAACTTGCCCTGGTCGGGCAAGATGATGCGCTTGGAGAGGGCGGCCGGCCCCATCAAGGCGAGCCACTTGATGTCGTCGAACCTCCAGACCCACGCCTGACGAACATTGTAGAGATGAATGCGCCAGTGCCGCGCGCTCGCGAGCAGGACGAGGCTCGGGCACAGGATCAAACCGACCCCGCAACCGCGGTGCATCCAGGCGAAGAGATATCGGTAGGCGCGCGTGGGATCGGGATTGTAGGCGACCAGCAGGGGATTGTAGACGACGATCAGCACCACAGCACTGACGAAGCAGCCGAGAAACGGGATGGCGATCGCCCAGTGGAGCAGCCGCTCCGCGGCCACAAAGCGAAGGATCATGTCGCGCGGGGCGGGCGATCGGTCGGAGCACTGGTCGATACTGATCGGCTCCGCATCGCCTGCGCGCAGGCGCATCGCGCGTGGAGCGGGGAGTGAGAGTGGACGAGCGGCGATCATCGAGAAACCTCCGGCGCGGTGAGTGCCATGCAATCCAGACGCAGTAGCCCCGAGACGGTGCGCGCGATGCGCCGATGACGCTCAGCGACCGCCGTTGGCCTCCGGGCAAACACCCCCACTGCCGTTGTCGCGTTCGTCATCACCGCTAGCGTGTTCCCAAGAAGCAGGGCGGGCGAGCAAAGCGCATGCCCAAATCGGATCGTTTTAGATTGTGTGTGCCGCCCCTCCACGCTGCAAATTTCACTACGGCAAGAATTTGCGGAGCGGCAAGAGCATCTCTGCAGGAAGTTGCACAACGCACGGAGGGCGCGCTCCACAACTCGTGCGAGCGAAGAATCTCTTCTCCAGTGTTTGCATGCCGCAAAGTGAGCGTCAGTTCGGAGTTTGCTGCGCCACCTGCGGCCGCACTTCGCAAGGAGTGAGTGCGGCGGATCGCAAACCCGCCGCCGTGTCGTAATCATCCGGCGACAACTACATTGACACTGCGCCTGCTGCCAGCGATAGTTTTGAATCAAAGATGTCGGATATTGAAGCTCTGCGGTTCTCCTCCTACGCCGCAACCATGGCGGTGATCTGGGGTCTCTACTGGTCCCGCCGCACCACCCTGCAACGGCGGAGCCGGCGCTTGCTGAAGACAGCGACCCAAGCGGGGCTCAACGACCCGCCGTCGCTGCATCCAGTGATCGACCTCGTTCGCTGCATCGGGTGCGGCTCGTGCGTCACTGCATGCCCGGAGGGCGACATCCTCGGTGTCATCGACGGCAAATCGCGGCTCGTGAATCCCAGCCACTGCATCGGCCACGGCGCCTGCAAGCAGGCATGTCCGACGCAAGCGATCGAGCTCGTGTTCGGCAGCGCGCGTCGGGGCGTCGATATCCCGCTCGTCAGTGCCGACTTCGAGACCAACGTGCCCGGAATCTTCATCGCGGGCGAGCTCGGCGGCATGGGGTTGATTCAGAACGCTGCGGAGCAAGGCCGGCAAGCGATCGCGGCGATCAGTAAGCTGAGAGGCATCGGCCAAGGGCCGCACCTCGACGTCGTGATCGTCGGAGCGGGGCCCGCAGGTTTCTCGGCATCGCTCGAGGCGCTCGAACGCAAGTTCCGCTTCGTGACTTTGGAGCAGGAGTCCCGCGGCGGCACGGTGGCCCACTATCCGCGCGGCAAGATCGTGATGACGGCGCCGGTCAAGCTGGCAATCGTTGGCAAGACCAAACTCAGAGAAACGACGAAGGAAGCCTTGCTGTCGTTCTGGGAGGATATCGAGCGGCGTACGGGATTGCGCATACAATGCAATGAGCGTGTGGAGTCAGTGACGTCCGAGGGAGACGGCTTCCTCGTACGGACGTCGCGTGATTCGTACCGCACCCGCGCCGTCTTGCTGGCAATCGGCCGGCGCGGCACACCGCGGAAGCTCGGTGCGCAGGGTGAGGATCTCCCCAAGGTCGTGTACCGCCTGATCGATCCCGCGCAATACGACGGCAAGCACGTGCTCGTGGTCGGTGGCGGCGACAGCGCTCTGGAAGCGGCCGCGGCGCTGGCCGAGCGGCCGGGGACGACGGTTACGCTCTCCTACCGCGGGCAATCCGTCTCCCGCGCCCGAGAGAAGAACCGCGAACGCGTGCGCGCGGCGGAGGCCGGCAGGCGTCTCGTGCTCCTGCTCGAGTCACAGGTTGTGCGCATCGGCCACACCGAAGTCGTCCTCGAGCAGCGCGGCACGACCCACACCCTGCCCAATGATGTCGTGATCGTCTGCGCCGGCGGCGTCCTGCCGACACAGTTTCTGAAGGAGATCGGTGTCCAGGTGGACACCAAGTACGGCACGGCCTGACTCGCCCGATCAGCAGTCCACGGATCACCTGGAACCGCACCCGTTCAATGCGTTGTTCACCGCCGTGAGAATCTCATCGACGGTGATGTGTCCGTCACCGTTGGCATCGCCCGCCTGGCACTGTGCGATGGTGGCATTGCCGAGCGCGATGTTCACCATCGTGAGCAATTCGTCAACGGTGACCACACCGTCTTCGTTGCAGTCTCCTGTGCACGGCGGCGCCAGCACATCGACGGCTGCGGTCATCGTGCTAACGGCGGCGCCCGCCCGGAGGAGAATGGCGCGTCCGCCCGGGGCGGCGTCAGCCGCCACCGTCGCGTGAAAGATGAGCACGGGCAGGGTAGCTCCTCCACACATGATTGACTGGTGCATGACGCTGCTGGAGTCCACGGTGACCCCGGGGCCATCGATACTGATCTCCTGTGTCTGGTCGACATGTGGCCCACCCACCGTAATGAATTGATCGGCGCCGACCATGATCCCGAGCGGCCGCGTCGACACCGACCACGACGTTCCCCCTGGAGTGACGGTGGCCGGGCCAACCACAGTTGGGTTTATGGGATTGGCCCCCGACGGCAGCGTGAAATTCGCCGGCATCGTGCTGCCGGCGGTCAGCACCAGCGCAGCCGGTGTATCGTTGCCGCCAAGAAACATCGTCGGGAAATTGGTCGTGAGGGTCGCATTGCGGTAGATGCCCGCGCCATTCAGGTTGCCGACGAGCACGCAGGTGCCATCGGGAACCGCCGCCATCGGTCCGTCGAGGGGCTCGACGTAGAGCGTGTAGGTATCAGGCGGCAGGCTCTCGATGGCATAGGTGCCGTCGGGCAGGGTCAACGCACTCGCCGCCACTTGACCGCTGCTGCGCAACGCAACCACTTGCGCACCGAAGCCCGGCTGGCTGTTCACCGTAACGGTGCCACTCACCGTGCCGCTGGGCGCCGTCACCGGATAGAGCGTGCGGGCGCCGGCAATATCGTCGGCATCGAGGTGGCGTTGCAGCACGGAAACGATCGGCCACATGGTGGCGGACTCGATGCCGCTGTGGTGCAACCCGGTCACATGGCCGAGTTCGTGCGCCGCCGTCGCTTCGATGTCCTCCATGTTCTGCACGGCCAGGTCGGCGTCCGTGTTCAACGTCGTCGTGAACTGCAAGTTCGGGTTGAAGAGCACGTCCGCCTCAGCGTAATCCTCACTGTCGGGATTGAAGCAATGGATGGTGAGCCCGACGACGGCGTCACCGCCCGCCATCTCGAACGTCATCTGGTTCGCAGCGGTATTGGCAAAGGTGATGATATTCTCGCCGTCACAGCCCGCGTCCGTGGTCTGCGTCATGGGTCCTTGCTGGAACCTGATGGCGGACACCGCCGGCCAGCGCGTCATGGCGCGCGCCAGGACCCCGAGGGGATCGCTGCCAGGCGCCACGTTGGGCAACTGCGGCCCGGTCTGATCGTTGATCTGGAATTGGATCGGCTGCGCGCTAGCGGGCCAGCGTCGCCGCACGAACGTGCCGTTGTGATTTTCGACCGGAATGGTGTAGGCGGCGGCGTGAACCGCGAGCGTCAGAAGCAGCGCGACGCTGAGCGCCGGCGATCTCATTGTCCCGCCGTGGCGTCGATCAGGTGAGCAAATTCCTCGGCCGCCAGCGCTCCGCCGATCATGCGCCGGCCGGAAAACGGCTCGACCCGTACCGGGAGCTTGCCACCCGCTCCGCCCCAGACCACGAAGTACGATCCGAACCGACTGCGCCGCAGAAACAGCACCGCTTCCTCTCCGGCCGCCATCGCCGCGCCGTGTGACGCCGTCATTGCCGTGTGACCGACCTGTCCGCCGAGCACCTTGACCGTGAGGCGGTCGGCGGTGGTGCCCTTGAAGGAACGCGTTGGTTGAAAGTGAATGGTCGTGACGATCAGTCGGTGGGCATCGTCCCAAGCACTCTCGGCCGACTGACATCGGCCGAGGGCAATCAGATCCGCATGCTTTGCCAATTCAGAAAGGCTTGCCGTTTGCGCCGGCGCGGCGCGAACGGCACCCAGTGACAACAGCAGTGCCAGGAGGAAAACGCTCCACCTCATCGGCCGCCTCGTTCGGTGTCTTGCTCATAGAACCGGCGGCCCGTACCTGTCAATCGGCCCGCCGCGGCAAAAAGATCATTGTGACCCGCGCCCGCATCACTGGGAAAGATGGTCGTCTCCTGGCAGAGGTCACATCGACGCATCTGCCGATTCCCTGACGAACACTGACCAGTGCCAAACAGCGGCGCTCACAACGCGAGAGCGACTCGGAGCGCCTGGTCGAGTTCGACGAGCTTCTCCCGCGAGAGGAATCCGACGTGGTCGGTCAGCATGGATTTCGGTAGGCTCACCAGCTCATCGCAGTGAATCGAGCTGTCGTGCTTGAGGCCCTCGTCGATGCCAATCGCCACCTGGGTCGAGAGACCATCGTGAACAGTGTAGACGGGAGCGCAGATGACGGTTGCAAATCGCGATTCAATGAGGAGAGGACGGCTCACGATCACGAACACTCGCGACCGCCGTGGGTCGCGTGCAGACGGATTGCGGACTTACTACGAGACTAGATGGCACGAACTTGTTCTCTACAAGTAAAGTTTCGTTTGAGGCCGCCCCGAGCGACCCAACGGGGAGCGGCCCGGTGGACCCATGGCCCGAGGCCCTGCCTCGAGCTCGCCGCGTTTCAAGGAAGGACCTGGTAGCTGAGGACGTCCTCGGCTTCTTGGTTGAGGCGCTTCGCGCGTCGGTTGATGATCCCGAGATCCTTGCGGTCGCTTGCCGAGACCACCGTCAGATACGAGCGCACCGCCTTCTCAATGAAAGCGGATCGGCGACCCCGACCACCGGCCTGCCGGTCGATAGCGGTGACGACCTCGCGAGACAAGGCTACCGAAGTCTTCACTTTCACGGATCGAAGCATACGTTCAAGCGACGCCCCGGTCAACGAAGCGCCGGCCACTGGTGCAGCACGGTCCCGCTGTGATCTTTGATGCATGGCGTCTCGGTCAAGCGAGCGCTGCATTGCTTGGGCGCACTGAGGTCTTTCTTCGTTTCAAGAAGATCGACGCCAACGTACAGAGACGGGCGAACACGGCTTGAAGCTGTGCGACAAACTCATAAGCCACGTCCTCCCCTGCGTGCTTGCGGAGGCGCTTGGTAGCTTTGGCCATATCACGCCGAGCGACGGCGTTTTTGACGAGTGTTCTTTTCGCCACGGTTGGGCGTACGGCCGGCGAGAGCGTAGAGTTCGTCCCAGTCGCCTCGGGTCATCGGGGATGCCGGGGAATTCAGGCCCTCAAGTAAGAGTTTATCGACCTCTGCGATCGCCTGGCGCTGTAAATCCTTCCGGATCAGCTCGCGGACGTACTCGCTCGTCGAGCTGTAGGCGTGGCGTTCGATCTTCTTTTCGAGCTGCTCGCGGAGCGCGGTCGGGAGGGAAATATTCATCGTGGAGACTTTGGATTTCATCATGATGACCGTACCGCCTTCGGCCAAAAATTGTCAAGGCTTGCTATGAGCAGCGGATGTGGAACCGCTTGTGCCGGTTGAGCCATGCGACGACCTTGGGGTGTTTGTGCGTGGCGTAGTTGTCGGCGATGAGAGGAGGTCGAGATGGCGCGGAGTCTCCGCGTCGATCTGTTTCAGGAACGTGATCCATCCTGGTGCCTGTGGCGCGGCATGCATGATATCGTGGAGGCCACCATCAAGGTGAGTACGCAATCAAAAAGTCGGATTCCATAAGAGCGCGTACCAATGCGGAGACTTGCCGGGCGGGCTTTCCATCTAAGAGCACGCCCATCTCAAAGTGACCCGATATTCCTTTCTGGGTGATATTGGCGCTGCCGATGTACACACGCTCATCATCAGTGATGCAGAATTTCGCGTGGGACCCAAGGAAGTCTAGGAAGCCCGTCTGAATTTTGAGAATCCCCCGCGCGGGGTCGGACCAGCGTAACTGCGCAGGGTCGATGAAAATCAGGCTCCATACCGACCACCTTCTTGGCTTAGCCGCACAGTTTCGTGAGCAAAACGGCCCGGCATGGGGCACTCGGGTTGTGTGGGCGGAGACCACGTCCGTGGCGTCGCATTTTGGCTCACGCCGCGCGCTTGCCTTTGAGCGGAACGAACCTGATCTCTACGCGCTTGTTCAGGGCCGCAGCAATGCGGTGCAGCATCGCCAGGGAGTGGCCTTCGTAATCGTCGTCTTCGAGCCGCGAAATGACTGAGGGAGTGGTGCCTACTCGCGCGGCGAGTTCCTTTTGCGTCAGCTTCGCTTTGGTTCGCAGCTCGTATACTTTGCGGGCGACCTCAGCGCTCGCCCGGGCTTGTTCAAGCTCCGCCAAGCGTTCCGGCTGCCCGGCGAAGAAGCGCTGATGAACGTACTGCAGTGCGGCCGAGGTCTTCTTCTTTCTGGCCATGGATCAGTCCTCCGCTGGAACGAACGTATGCCGCTGCGGATCGGCCTCGAACAGCTTTTTCCGGTGAGCGGCTCTCTGGATGTCTTTGGGCGGAACCTCCGCCTGTTGCTTGATGATGCCGTGAGACACAATCGCGGCTCTGCGCCCATGGAAGAAGTACAGCATGCGATAGTTCAATCCGGCATGCTTGGTGCGCAACTCGTAGATGCCGTCACGAAGACAGTCCGCCTCTGGACGCCGAAGCTCGTGCCCAAGCTTTTCGAGCCGATCGAGGCGGACCCGGCACTTGGCACGCGCCACTGACGGCAGCGCAGCAAGCCAGTCGATAAGCGGTACGCTTCCATCGTTCTCACGGAAGAAGACAACCTCGGTCCTCGGCAACCCACCACCTCACTTATACCTTCGCAAAATTGCGAAGTGGCTGCAATCTACATCCAATCCGCAACGAGAACAACGAACGCGACGTTTGTTGGCTCGCGACCTGTGACGTCCAGCTTGGGAAGGCCATGCTCCCTACGCGTGGCCGCAGCTGGGCGGTATCTCCAGTGTGTCGTACACGCGCCTCACGCAATCGGCCAGGACGAGGAACTCGCCGATCTCCTCCTCCGTAAACTCTATCGCCCGCAAGCGCGCACGGAGCCATTCCGGAACCTCGGCCGCTTGCCGCGCGCGGACGGCAAACAGTACCGCCCGCATCTCCTCTTCGCGCACTGCCAACGACGGCTCGACCTCGTATGCCGAGAGCAGCTCGCGAAGGATGACCCACATGCGCGCCTTGGCTGTCCCGTACTGCGCGCGCGACGGCATACTTTCGAGCCGCTGCAATAGCCACATCCCGAAGCTCGAAGGATCGGGGTCGGGTATTTCGGGCTCGGCGCTCATGGTCGGATGTTACGCGGTCGCGGAGGAGCAAGAAGGCGGCCCTGCTCCTCCTCCGGACCGCCTCCTCCGTGGTGATCCTTTCTCAGGTTGCAGACGGCGGCGCCGCCGGCGTTTGCGCCGGTGGCGCGCTGCGGGTGACGGACATGTACGCCTGCATGAACGCAAACGGCTCTTCGAGCTCGGGATGGTCGGGCATCGCCGCCACGACCATCCGCCACGTCGACATGATGGTCTTCCACATCTGCGAGTCGTGCACCATACGCGTGCGGTCGGCAGCCGTCGCTTTGACTTGCGCGACGGCGGCGCGCTGCGTCAGCCGCTCGCCGCGCGCCAGTAACGCCCGAATCTTGCGCGGCGAAATGTCTCCGCGGAAATTCGTTTGCTCGAGGCCGTGAGCGAACTGGCGCGCGATGTCCGCATACCCGCTCGGCGCCCGGAGCAGATGTTTCACCTGCTCCACACCGATGCCCGCCTGCGGCATGGCTGCGGACTTGGTTTTCGTGTGGTTCCGCTTCTTGCGTGGTGAGCCGTTCCCACTGTTGCCGCCATCCTTGCGCGACCCTCTAGCTTCAGCCATGTGCCTACCCCTCCTTTGGTAGAGTTTCCGGCACGTACATTACACATATTGTATGAGATGTCCAGCTCGCTGCGTTTGTGTAATGGGCGGCATATCCAGATGAAGATCTTCACAAGGAAAAGGTCAGGCGCAATCCCGCTCACATCAGCGTCATGCGAAATGTGTCACACCCGATCGTCTCACCGGCGTGCGCTCTGCATCGAGCCGGCATCGATAAGTGTGGATGGGTAGGCGTAGAGTCCGTAATATCAACAGCCGTGGAGGAATCCCGCGCGCGTGGGTTCGCTTTCTCACTCCACATTTCCGGCACGGGGGCCCGTCGCGCCTGCGCCGCCCGCTCTTTAACAAGCTGCTGAAAAAGGGCGTGAACACCCTTCGACAAGCTGCCCATGAACCTGAGGCTGACCCGGCGAATAAATTCGCGGCAACGAAAGACACCAAGGACACGCCCTGGGTAGCCGCAAATGCGGCAAGCCAGGGCTATGGAGCACAACGCCTTCGGCGTAGATGCAAATGCTCCTCCACTGATTGGCAGGTCTGTTACGCTGAAAGCGTTATGTGACATAGCCCCGGCTTGGCGCAACGCGCCTACCCGGGGCGGCGGCTCGTTCATGGCCACTCCAAGCCGGCGTCTTCGCCGGTCGGGTCTCTCCCAATGAACCGGCACCGGACAGAGCCCGGTGCCACCGGTTGGACCGGGCTCCGTCCGGTCCGTCGAAGGTTCATTGGCCCAACATACCCGTGTCGCACGCGTCGGAGTCTCAGGGTGAGCGGAAAAATCCAATGAATTCTGGGAGGGGAACCGCTCATGCTGAGCTCGTCGAAGCATTGGGTGGGGTTTTTCAGCAAGCTGTTAAGCCATCTGCGTGAGTCGTGGCTCGTGATCCGCGACTCGGCGACGTCGCAGCCTGGCTGGCAACTCACGACTCGCCCATCCATGCGTCACCAATCACCATGTTCGCAGAAAACGTACGCCGCAGCATCCAAATCCAGTGCGAAGTGTACGCGCGCGGCGCTCGCGGCATCGCTTCCGAGGCATAGACATGTGAAATTCCGAGCACTTGCAGAGCACCACTGGACGACATCGTGGTTGACACATTTTCTGTCGACCTCGACATATCTGCCGTCGGCGTCGAGAGAAACTGAGCTAAACTCGAGAGACATTGTGTCGGTATTGAGAGAAAATGTGTCGCCGCGCAGACATCCCCGCTCGCCGCTACCAGATCCGTGCTCGACAGCGAGAGAATCCCACGCAAGATCGAAACGAGCTTATTCGCCTGCGATGATCATCTGCCCGGCGGCGCATGCCGGGCCGTAGACAAAGAACGGGCGACCGGTGCCGGCGAAACGGCACCCAGACCCCTGGCTTCAGGGCGCGCCACGAAACACACCTGCCCCCGAGAATATCGGATGGGAATCAACGTTTTGCCGTGACGTGCGCAATGTGCTACACGAGACCCATTGCGTAGAAGCAGCGACCATGCGGAGTCGAGCTATCGGTGTGGCGATCGGAGTGCTGCTGTGGGTGTCCACTGGACAGGCTTCTGGCCAAACATCGCCGTGCCTTGGCGGCGGCTTGACAGTCGGCAGCCATCCCGGCTGCTGGTTTCTTGGCGCGGCTAACGACAGCTGCACGCAGACCTGCGCCGCACAGGGCCTTGTGTACGATGACAAGACCCGCACGGTCGTAGGTTCGGACGCGAGCGACAGTACGGCGTGCCAGAGCATTGCGTCGGCATTGGATTCGCCCGGTGGTTTTACATCTCAAAACCCCTGCGTCGATGCACTTGGCTGCTATATCGATACGGACAATGAAGACGAGGTTGTCTGGTGCCCATCCCCGGCGACAACGGCGACTGCCGCACACTCACTTGATGAGCGTATCTGTGCGTGCATGACGGCAGGCGTTTCCGCTCCCGCTCCGGTGTTGTCACCTGCGAGCCTAGCGGTCACAGCCCTCCTGCTCGGTGCCTCCGGTGTATTGCTCATCAGGCGGGGTGCTCGACGGTAGCCCATCTCGCGAAGTCGGAAAGCCCTCAATTCCGCGTCTGGTGATCGACCTCCTTGCTCAGGACTTGGAGCGCTATCTCGCCGCTCACCCCAAGGCTGACAACGATTCCTTGTTCATCACCCCAACCGGGACGCCGATAGACGAGACGAACTTCTACAAGCGCCACTGGTTTCCCATGCTGGAGCGCTGAGGCAGACGTACATCAGCGAGATGGCTCTTCGCCTCACCGAACCGACTCCAAGACTTTTCCCTTGCCGACTTGGTCCGCAGCCTCATCCGTTTTGCCGAGCCTGCGCAGGACGACGCCTAGAGCGTTGTACACGGCTGCGCTCGGCTTCTCCGCGAGCGAGCGCTTGTAGTAATGTTCCGCTTCTTCGAGCTTCCCCTGCGTCGCCAGCGCGTCTGCGAGGTTGTTGTAGGCAGGCGTGAATTTCGCGTCGACGTCGATCGCCTTTCGAAATTCTGCAACCGCTTCATCCGTACGGCCTTGTCGGGCGAGAACGTAGCCCAAGCCGTTATGGGTCTCCGCGGTGGGCCTTCCAGGGAGCGCCTGGCGGTAGTGGGACGCGGCCTCCCCGAATTTCCCCGCCTGCACGAAGGCCACCGCCAGGTTGAAATGCGCCGACGCGCAGTTCGGGTCCAGCTCGAGCGCCTTCTGGTAATCCGCGCGCGCCGCCTCCGGCTTGCCCAACTGCGCCATGACGAATCCGAGGTCGCTGTATATTTCCGCTTTGGGCTCGAACTCGAGTGACGTCTTGAAGTGACCGGCGGCCTCGTCGAGCTGCCCGAGTTCCACCAACGCGAGGGCCAGGTTGTTGTGCGACTTCACGTGATTGGGATTCGCCGCCAGGGCTCGCTTGTATTCCGCCACCGCCTCCGCGGGCCTCCCGTCCTGGAACAACGTCCATCCCAGCGCATTGCGCAGCTCTGCGTCGTCGGGAGCGATCTCCAGCCCGCGCCGATAGAGACGCGCCGCACCCTTGTGGTCCCCCGTGCGCTCGTTGGCCATCCCGGCCCGCAGGAACGAGTACGGATCCAGGAACTGCTCGCGAATGTCCGCGATGGCGTCGCCGGGTAGCCTGACGAACTCCGGAATGTTCGCGGCCCGGTCCGGCGAGGTGAATCGCTCGAGCAGCACCGGCGGGCTGTCGTTTCCGTTCTCGTCGATGTGCGTGAGGAACAGCTGCGTGTACGGAGTGTTCACCTTCGAGGAGAAGACCAGCCAGCGGCTGTTCGAGGACCAACTGTGCCAGGAGTTCATGCGTGCGGTGTTGTAACGCAGGCGTCTCGCGACGCCGCCCGCGGCGGGGCCGCCCTCGGCCGGGATGATGTACAGCTCGCTGTCGGGCTGCAGCAGCATGTAGCTCTTGGCTTTGCAGAAGACGATCCATTTGCCGTCCGGCGAGTACTTCGGGAAAAAGTTGCTCATCCCGTTGTCCGAGGCGCCTGGCAACGGCTCCGGCGTTCCCCCCTTCCCGTCATTGAACGGGATCCGGT
>JBIOJG010000058.1:0-32336 GCA_044450645.1 Binatia bacterium | reverse complement strand
TACAACCACACCGGCACGGTGACGGTCACCAATAGCGCCTTCTCCGGCAATATCGCGGCCAGCACCACCGGTGGCGGCGGTGGCATCGGCAACAGCGGCACGCTGACGGTCACCAACAGCACTTTCTCCGGCAATAGCGCGGACTACGACGGCGGCGGCATCGGCAACAGCGGCACGGGCACCGTCACCAACAGCACCTTCTCCGGCAATAGCGCGAGCCACAGCGGCGCCGGCATCGGCAACGTCGGCACGCTGACGGTCACCAACAGCACTTTCTCCAGCAATAGCGCGAGCCACAACGGTGGCGGCATCGCCAGCATCATCGGCACGGTCACCGTCACCAACAGCACTTTCTCGGGCAATAGCGCGGACTACGACGGCGGCGGCATCGCCAGCGGTACGGGCACCGTCACCAACAGCACTTTCTTCGGCAATAGCGCGAGCCACAACGGCGGCGGCATCACCAGCATCGGCCGGCTGACGGTCACCAACACGATCGTCGCCAATAGCACCACGGGCGGCAATTGCGCCGGCAGCGTCACTGATGGCGGCCACAACATCGACGACGGCACAACGTGCGGCTTCACGGGAACTTCTCTCAGCAATACGAACCCCATGCTCGATCCGGCGGGTTTGGCCAACAACGGTGGGCCGACGGAGACGATCGCCCTCTGCACAGGCACAGGTGCCCCCAGCACTGGATGCACAGGAGCGAGCCCTGCGATCAATGCTGGTGACGAGAGCGTGTGTTCGACGGCCACTGGCACGGCGCCTGTCGACAACCTCGACCAACGCGGCGTCGTCCGCCCCGGTGCGAACCACGCCAACTGCTCCGTCGGCGCCTTCGAGGCGAACTTGCCCACATCGGCAGTCTGTATCGGCGACTGCGACGGTAGCGGCTATGTCACGGTCGACGAGATTCTCACGCTTGTGAACATGGCGCTCGGCAACGGCGGCACGTGCCCAAGCGGACTTGCTGCAGGCGTCACACCGGATGTGTCAGTGATTCTCACCGCAGTGAACAAGGCGCTGAACGGGTGCGGCGGCTGACACCCTCACCGGCCCCAAAAAACGCTAGGCACAGAGCCCCGGAAAGCCTTACCAGACAAGGGCTTCCGGGGCCTGAGACCGTTTGGGAATCCTGTGCTCTATCCACCTGAGCTACGGGGGCGTGCACGTGTCTTCATACCACGGAGCCGTTGAGAGTAAACCTTGGGGGCCCGATACGGCTCGTCGGGTTGCGGTGGCCCAAAATGGAAAGGATCAGCGAGGGGTCAGGCGTGGACGCACCCGTTCAGCGCCTTGTTCACCGCAGCGAGAATCTCATCCACGGTAATCCGTCCGTCTCCGTTCTGATCGCCCGCCAGACAGGACGTGACCGGCAGATTGTTCAGTGCGATATTTACCATCGTCAGAATCTCATCCACGGTGACCTGCATGTTCCCGTTGCAATCGCCGACGCAGGGCTTCGGTGTCGCGGTCGCGGTAGGAGTCGCGGTATTCGTGGCTGCTGGCGTACTCGTGGGCGTCTGAGTCGGAGCGAAGCTTGGAGTAGGCGTAGTTGTCGGCCCTGCCGACGTTAGTAGAGTGAACGCAATATCGCCTGAAACAAACAGGAACGACGCGCGGCCCGTAATGAATTGGAAATAGTTGCCATCGCCGCCCGTTCCTACCGCAATGCCCCAGTCGGGGTAGGTGCTTTGAGATGCTTCAATCCGCAACCAATATTTCGTCCCTGCTACGGCATGAAAGGCTGTCGGCAGGACAAATCTGTAGTCATACAGACCCGACGCTCCCACAGGGGCCTCGCCCGCGTTTCCCCCTACGTAGTATTTGGCCAAATAGATGGGAGACGTGTCTTCCAGTTGCGGATTGCCGAGGTGTGGTTGCGATCCGCCTGCTATCGAGTCAAAAAAGGTGACGGAAAAATTTGTCACCGGACCATACGGTGCGCCAAGGCTGTAGCCGCCGCGCCAGTCGACTTCGGCAATTGCCGCATCTGCAGCAACTATGAACTCATCGTAGGCATAGGTGTCAGCATCACTGCCGTTGGGATCGACCCATGAAGAGACGATAAGTCCGCCACCTGGGCTCGGCGGTCGCTCAAAGGCTATGTCCGCATTGGCCTCAAAGGACAACAACGACAGCAGGGCAACGAAGAACTGTGTTCTCATAGTGACTTTCCTTCGGTCATCCCGTGTAAATTAGCCGTCCGCCCCAGCTGCTGAAGCACGTTTCTTGCCGCGAGTTGCTATGCCGCGTGGTGGGTTCTACGGTCGCCGCAGCTCGCATCGGTGTTGCACGCGTGGGAAAGGATGTGAGCGTGTGGCGAACCCCAGTTCTATGCGCTCGGAGTATGGCGGGTACGTGGAGTCGGGGCTCACCTTGACCCGGATGCTCTCGAGGTGTGTACTTTAGGGAACGGCCGGCGCGCACGATTAACAATCCGGCTGCACCGGCCAGCGGGCGTGACGCGGCTCGCTGAAATGTCTGGCGGCGCATGCACAGCCGTCGGCGGTAGAAAAGGATGCCCTGGACAGCCACATTCATCGCCGAATTCGGAATCGTCGAAACGACCCACGCTGGACGCCTCACGCCTGAGGAATTGCGTGAGGCAGTAGCCGCAACCCTCGGCCTGGCAAGCGAGAGGAAGACACACCGCTACCTCGGTGATTGCACCGGCTTGGAGCATGGCGCCTCAGTGTCCGACACCTATGCACTCACCCGTTTCTATGAGACGCTTCCCATTGACCGGCTCTCAAAGGAAGCCATTCTTCTTCCAGCATCACAAGATGCTGAAACCGACATGAGGTTTTACGAGACGCTGACAAGGAACAGGGGCTTTGACGTGCGGGTGTTTCGAACGCGTCAAGAAGCGATCAGTTGGCTGGTCGAATAGGTTCTTTCATGAGCGCCAAAGGCAGGGTCGTCGTGATCGGAGCCGGAATGGCCGGACTGACGGCAGCGCATTTCCTGAAGGAAGCGGGCTACGAAGTCGTCGTGCTGGAGCGGGATAGCCGCCCCGGAGGTCGCATCGAGTCGATCGAGAGGAACAACGACACCATCGACGTTGGTGCCCAGTTCCTCCACACCAATTACACGCTCACACTGGAGCTGACCAAGAAATTCAACCTGGAGTCGGATCTGATCAAGATGCAGAGCGCCGACATGATGATGCGCGACGGACGTACCCATATTATACCGTGGGGCAGCGTTCGCGTGCCGGCTATTTCCATCTGGTCCCAGATCAAGATGGCTCGCCTGTTCATCCCGATGCTGGCGAGAAGGAAGCACATGCAGCTGGAGGGCTGCCCGAACCTTCTCGATTTGGACAAGATCGAGCTGTCGACCTACACCCGTCGGAAGCTGAACGAAGAGTGCTTGACCTACATGGTTCGGGCCTTGATGCTGACCTATTCGATGTCGGAGCCGGAGGGCATCTCGCTCGGCTATTTCCTGCGCAGCCTATACATGTATGTAACCACCGGCGCTTATTGCTTTCGGAGCGGCAACGACGTGCTGCCCAAGGCCATGGCACACACCCTCGACATCCGATACGGGACGGCCGTGGAGGGCATCCTGGGCAACGGCGCCGTTCGAGGCGTCCGGACATCAAAGGGAGATATTGAAGCTTCCGCGGTGATTTCCGCCGTGCCCTCCCCGGCCCTGCTCCCACTCTACGCACACTGGAGTACCGAGCAGCGCGAGTTCCTGGAACAGTTCGCTTACTCCAAGCTGCCGTTGGTGCTGTACGAAGGTGCGCTCCCCAACACGATCACGTACTGGGGAGGAGTCTTTGATCGCAAAGCCGGCCACCGTGTCTCGTTCATCACGTTTCCCCATATGAAGTACGACGGAGCGAGCGAACCACGCTATCTGCTGGCCTGGCCGCTCGGAGCCCTCGGCGAGGAGCTGATCGACCGATCCGAGGCGGCGGTTATGCAGACCGTCACGGCTGAGCTGCGCAGGGCTCTGCCTGCGGAAGCCGCGTCGCTCGAGCCGGTTTCCGTCGTCAGGCACCTACACACGTACCCTCAATACCGCTTGGGGATGTTCGAGAAGCTCTTGCGCTTCAAAGCCACGGAAGGAAACCCCAAAGGGCTGTATTTCGCCGGCGATTACACCGACGGAGGGCTGATCGAGGGCGCCGCCCAATCAGGATACAAGGCTGCGCAGAGGTTGATGACGGCCTAGAACCACTCTGGCTCCTTTATCCGCTTGTGCGAGCCCGATCATCTGCCGAGTTGCTTGCAGGACGATACCGATGTGTCGTCCTGGAGCTTGATCGCGCTCGTCGGGCTCCTCAGCTGGTTGGCCCTACGACCGTCGCGCCCGGGTGCCGCTCTCGGTTACTCGGTAGGATCCGGGATCGCACGGGTAGGATTGCCGTTGCTGCTACTCGCCTCATGTGCGAGGTCGGATCGCCCGCCGCTTTGTGATCGTGATTCCAGCAACAGCCAGTGCCGCGAAGAGCCCGATCAACGCAAACGGCGACAGCGTCGGGGCCGGCGCCCTAACCGGCGCGATGCAGGCACCGTTGAGACCCGTCCCGCCCGTGTCGTTGCCCCCGTGGCAAGTGCCGCCAACAATGACTGCGTTCACCGTACAGTCGGGTTGGCCGCCGTTATAATTCTGACCGCACTGGACACCATCCGAAGGATCAGGTGCGCAGAAGCTGCCATTACCAAACGGAGCTGTGCAGGTGCAGCAGTCCGCGAGCGCGAGACGAGGCCCAAACATCAGCAGGCACGCGGCAGCGCCAATCAGAGCCCATCGAGTGACCGCGAGCCGCGCGTAATGGCCGATCCGCTTCTGAGTGCACGCAATCATTTTGCCCGCTACCCATCTCCCTGGTGTCGTCATACGCCCTCCCCTTCGCCGCAAGCTGCTTTGTCTCTCCCGACGCTGAGTACGTTGATAGGGTCGCTTATTGCAACACGGTCCAGCTTTGTCAAGGGAAACGGAGGCAAGCAAAAGGGGGGCGTTTGTCCCTCAGCAGCCCGTTGAAAAAGGCTCTCCACTCGCCTTTCGACAGGATCGGGGTGAGCCGAAAACCTTGCGCCGCGCGTGCGGCACGATGGCGCGACGTTGGCCGCAACCTTATTGTGCTCACCCGGTACGAATTTGCCCGCTGCCGTGCACCACGTACTTGTAGGTCGTCAGTTCGCGCAGGCCCATCGGCCCGCGTGCGTGCAGGCGATTGGTGGAAATCCCCACCTCCGCCCCAAAACCGAATTCGTACCCGTCGGTGAAGCGCGTTGAGGCGTTGACGTACACGGCGGCGGAATCGACCTGGGCGAGAAACTGGCGCGCCTGGCGTAAGTGCTCGGTAACGATGGCGTCGGAATGGCCGGTGCCGTAGGTATTGATGAAATCGATGGCCTCGGCGAGCGAGTCGACGACCTTGACGGCCAGGATCAGATCGAGGTACTCGGTGCGCCAATCTTCCTCGCTGGCCGGTCGCACTCCTGGCACGATCTGGCGCGTGCGCTCGCAGCCGCGGATTTCCACGCCTGCCTGCTCAAAGGCACGGATCATGGACGGCAAGAATTGCGGCGCCACCGCCGCATGCACCAGCATGTTCTCCATGGCGTTGCAGACGCCCGGACGCTGCACCTTGGCATTGAGACAGATGCGCTCCGCCATAGCGAGGTCGGCGTGCTCGTCAACGTAGGTGTGACACACACCGGCATAGTGCTGGATGACCGGGATGCTGGAAGACGCCGTGATGGCACGGATCAGGCTCTCGCCGCCGCGCGGAATGATCACGTCGATATACTGACTCTGTTTCAGCAGGACCTGCACCGCTTCCCGCTCTGCCGTAGCGATGAGCTGAATCGCCGTGGCCGGAAGGTCCGCCGCCAATGCTGCCTCTGCCAGCACCGTGGCGATCGCGCTGTTCGTCGCCAACGCTTCTGACCCGCCCTTGAGCACCACCGCATTACCGGCCTTCAGGCAGAGGGCAGCGGCGTCGGCTGTGACGTTCGGCCGGGACTCGTAGATCACGCCGACCACCCCGAGCGGAATCCGTACCTGCCCGATCTCCAAACCGTTCGGCCGGCGCCACTGCGCGATGGTCTCACCAACGGGGTCCGGTAACTGGGCAACCTCTTCCACACCCTTCGCCATGCCGTCGACGCGTGCCTCCGTCAGCGTGAGCCGGTCCAGCAACGCCGCCGAAAGCCCCGCTTCGCGACCGCGCGAGACATCCTGGCGGTTTGCCTCCAGCAAACCAGACCGATTGGCGCGTAAGCGCTCTGCGGCAACGCGTAGGCAGCGGTTCTTCGTGTCCGCCGAGGCCGTGGCCACAAGGCGCGCAGCCTGGCGGGCAGCCCCGCACAAGTCGACGATGTTCTCTTTTAAACCCATGAGCCGACGATACAAAATCGCGGCCCTCAGGCAAAGGGCAGCAACTGGCGGGGCAAGAAGGGACGGTGCAGGCAGGAGAAATGACAAAGATCATACGTTTTATTGACATTCGACCGGTCGGTCGATACTACTGGACCGAACGGTCGGTCCATGGTGCAAGCAGCGACGGCAGAAATCGCTTCACGCGATAAGATCTTGGACGCGGCGGAAGATCTGTTCGCACGCCGGGGATTCGCCGGCATCGGCATGCGCGAGGTGGCTGAGGTGGCCGGCCTCGGCAAGTCCTCCCTGTTCCACCATTTCGGAAGCAAGGCCGAGCTGTATGCGGCGGTGGTCGGGCGCATTCTGGACCTCTTCGAGCGGCGACTGACGCAGGCGCTGGCGGCCGGCGGCAGTCCCAGCACCCGCTTCGACCGCTGGATTGACGCCCTCATCGATACCTTCGCCGAGCATCCGACGTCCGCGCGCCTACTGCTGCGCTCGCTGTTTGAGGACGACGACCTGACCGGCACTAGCGCCGAGGAGCAGCATGCCGACCAGACCATGAAGCGGATGCTGGCGGCGGTGGCCAATCTGCTGCGGGAAGGGATGGCGGCCGGCGTCTTTCGCGCCGCCAATATCCCACACACCGTGCAAAGCCTCGTCGGCATGACCGTCTTCCACTTCGCCTCCGGCGAATTCGGCGAGGAACTCGTGGGCCAGCCGCTGTTCAGCGCAACCCAGGTCCGTCTCCGTAAGCAGGAAGTAAAGGCGCTGTTGTATGCAGGATTGCTCGCGCCGTCATCCCGGAAACCAGGTACCCCAAAGAAGAATGAAACCCAAGAGGAGCTGCAACGATGACCAACAGAATTCTTTCCAACCACAGGCGGAGCTTCGGTGAGTTTGCCGCCGTCGATTTCGTCGACGAGGCCGAGGTGGCGGGCATTCGTAGCAAGATCGATGTCGACGTGCCGCTCGATCTGCACTGGACTTGGGAGTACGCCAGCGAAATCGAAGAGCTGCGCAATCTGTACGAGCGTGGGAAAAAGGGCCAGTGGAACGCGGAGACCGACATCGACTGGTCACAGCCGTTTCCGCGTGACGAATGGTTCATGCCGCGGGAAGGTGCGCTGTTGTTGCCCTCGATTCTGACGACGATGGGCGCCGACGAGGCGACCTGCCGGCAAGCCGCGTTCGACGAGTTCGCCCACTTGCTGTCGCAGCTCCTCCACGGCGAACAGGCGGCTATGCAGCTGTGCGGACAACTGACCAACGTCTGTCCGACGATGGACGCCAAATTCTACGCTGGCTCCCAGGTCATCGACGAGGTCCGCCACGTCGAGGTGCTTTCCAAATTTCTGCAACGCAAGATGGGGACGCTCTATCCGATCGATCCGACACTGAAGATCCTACTCGATATGCTGCTGGAGGCGCCGACGTGGAAGGTGAAGACCCTCGGCATGCAGACGCTGTTCGAGGGCATGGCGGTCGGCATTTTCGACACCATCGCCAAGGCGACCACCAATCCGTTGCTCAAAGACCTGATCCGGCGCGTGCAGATCGATGAGTCCCGGCATGCCGCCTTCGGTATTCTGTCCATGCGCCAGGTCGTGCGCGAGTCGTCACCGGAGGAACTGCAGGAAATGGAGGACTTCGCCTTTTCCATTCTCGAAGCTCTCAACGCCAACCAGCAGCTCGACATGCTACGCCTACTCGGCCCCAAGTACGGGCTCGATCCGGGCAACGTCGTGCAGAGTATGCTGGCGATGCCGGAGTGGCCTGCACTGAACAGTGAGATCTTCATGCACACCGTCATGCCGAACTTGAAGCGGCTCAATCTGATTACCGAGCGTACGGAACCGGAGTATCGCCGCATCGGCATGATTTACGGCGACCGCTTCGACATCACGCACGAACTGCCGATCAGCAACTGAAGAAGGCGAGTGGGTGAGCCAGTAGGAGATCCCTGGCGCAACCCGTCCTCACGCTCGTCGAAACCCGCGGCGTTGACTCGCGGCCTCTGCTCCGTCATTCCTGCTTGGCGGACAACAGGCATGACGACCATCGAAGTCCCACTGGAGCGGCGCGCGGTGCTGCTGAACGGTCTCGGCGTCATATTTCTCGCCTCGATTCTGTTCGGCCTCATGGCTGTGTTCGTGCGCGTGGCGGCGTACGAGATGCCGCCGTTCCAGATCGCCTTCGTCCGCTTCACGGGCTCCCTACTCGTCCTCCTCGCATTCGGGCGCGGCCGTGCTCTGCGACCGCAGCCCGGCAACCTGTACCGCATCCTGCAACGCGGCTTGCTGGGCGCCGGAGCCATCATCCTCTACTACCAGGGTATCCGCGGGGCCGGAGCCGGCTTGGCCACCTTGCTCAACTGCACCTACCCGGTCTTCACCGCGCTCTTCGCCACGACCCTGATGGGCGAACGGTTCGATGGACACGTCGCGCTGGCCATAGTCTTGAGCATGATTGGAGTGGTCGTCATCATCAACCCGGCCGCTGCGCTCAGCCCGTCGGCGACCTGGGGCGGTCTGAGCGCATTGGCTGCGGCCGTCTTCGCCGGCGGAGCCGTGGCCACCGCCCGCCAGCTGCGTATCACCGAAAGCGCCCTGCTGATTACCACCTACTTCATGGCGGTGGGCGCGGCGCTCACGGCGCCCTCGCTGCTCCTCGGAGCGCCAACGCTGTCCCCCGGTCTGCTGGTCGCTCTTGCGGGCGTGGTCTTGACGTCCGTCGGAGGGCAAGTGCTCCTGCACCAGGGTCTGGGGTTCGCGCCAGCAATACAAGGCAGCTTGGCGGCGACGATTAGTGTCGCCACCGCCGCCGCGGCCGAGGCATTCTGGCTCGGCGAGCATCTCAGCCGCCAGAGTATGCTTGGTGCGGTGATCATGCTCTTAGCCGTAGGACTAGCCGCCAGCCATCGCTGAAGACGGGCCGGCCTCGCTTCTTCTTGCGTCGCTGGCATTTGCGATTATTCTGTCGGTAAGCGACTATCGCAGCGGCACGGGAGTCGAGGGTTCGTGGGTAAGCGGTAGCATTCCGAGGAAGATCATCATGCGGGAGCTTCCCATCGGCGACAGTCGAATCGAGTTGGTACGCGGTGACCTTACCGACCAGGACACCGACGCGATCGTCAACGCGGCCAACACGAGCTTATTGGGGGGCGGTGGGGTGGACGGCGCCATTCATCGCGCCGGCGGCCCAGCCATCTTGGCGGAATGCAGGCAGCTCGGCGGCTGTTCCCCAGGGGAGGCAAAGATCACCACCGGCGGCAGGCTCAGGGCGAAGTCCGTGGTGCACACCGTCGGCCCCATTTATCGCGACGGGAAGCACGGAGAGCCGGATCTCCTCGCCCGCGCTTATCGCCGCAGCATCGAAGTTGCGGCTGAGAACCGTGTGACCACGCTCGCTTTTCCTTCCATCAGCACCGGTGCCTATGGTTTCCCGATTGACCAGGCCGCACGCATCGCCATTGAGACGGTTGCGCACGTGCTCCGCGCCACTCCCCAGATCAGACTCGTGCGCTTTGTCCTGTTCAGCGCCTCGGATCTGGCCATTTACCAGCAAGCGCTGGCGGAGATGGCAGCGCAGCTCCATAAGAGCTGACGACCGAGGACCATGCCCGACATTTCGACGGAACAGCTCAAGCTGCTTTATGACGTGAGCCGCTCGCTGCATGCGCTGATCGATCTCGACGCCCTTCTCCCATTCGTGGTTGGCAAGACCAAGGATCTTCTGGACGCGGAAGGGTGTTCGGTGATTTTGCTGGATGAGACCGGCCGCGAATTGTTTTTCCCCTTCGTCAGTCCGGAGAATGAGGCGATCGCGCATCGCTTGCGCCAGCTGCGCATGCCCGCCGACAAGGGTGTCGCCGGCGCCGTGGTGCAGACGGGCGAGTCACTCCTGGTTCCAGACGTCCACCGCGATCCGCGGTTCTACGCCGAGGTTGATCAGCAGACCGGCGGCGACACGCGCTCGATTCTCTGCACCCCCTTGCGCACACAACGCGGCATCATCGGTGTGATCGAATGCGTCAACAAGCGCCAGGGTGAGTTCAGTCAGTCAGACCTGACCTTTCTCGAAGCCCTCGCCGGCAGCATCGCCGTCGCCGTCGAAAACGCGAGCCTGTACGAGACGCTCAAGCTGTCGGAGGCGAAGCTGCGGGATGAAGTTGCCTTGCTCGCCCGCGAGCGGCAGGCACTGCACCGCTTTTCCGACATCGTCGGTACCAGCGCCGCCATGGAGAAGGTGTTCCGCCTGGTGGAGAGCGCCCTCAGCTCGCCGATTACGGTCTTGCTGCAGGGCGAGACGGGGACGGGCAAAGAGATGATCGCGCGCGCCATTCACTTTCACGGGCCGCGCAAAGAGCGGCCGTTCGTCGCCGTCAACTGCGGCGCCTTCACCGAGAGTTTGTTGGAAAGCGAGCTGTTCGGCTACCGCAAAGGGGCGTTCACGGGGGCCAACACCGACAAGCGGGGGCTCTTCGCCGCGGCCGACGGCGGCACGATGTTTTTGGACGAGGTCGGCGACACCCCGCCATCGATGCAGGTCAAGCTGCTGCGGGTCTTGGAACGCGGCGAGTTCATCCCGGTCGGCGACACCGAAGTCCGCAAGGTGGACACCCGCGTGATTTCCGCCACCCACAAGAACCTTGCCGACGAGGTACGTGCCGGGCGTTTCCGCGAAGACTTGTATTACCGGCTCAACGCCTTTCCCATCCACGCTCCAGCCCTGCGCGAACGCCGTGAAGATATCCCCCTCTTGGTGGCGCACTTCCTCCAACGGCTGACGCACAAATGGGGCAAGCCGTCCGCAAGGGTGAGTACTGACGCCATGGACTGCCTGGTGCGTTACCCGTGGCCGGGCAACGTGCGCGAACTCGAGCACGAACTGGAGCGAGCGCTGACCCTCGCGGGGGAGGCCAGCGTGCTCGGGCCGGAGTACTTCTCGGAGCGCATCCTGGCGGCTTCCACGTACACCGGCCAGATGCGGCCGCTCGGCCCGCTCAAGCAGGCCCGCAATGCCTTCGAGCGCGAATACATCGCCCATGTCCTGCGCACGCAGGCTGGTAACGTCTCGCATGCCGCCCGCGCCCTCGGCATCAGTCGCGTCATGCTGCAAAAGAAGATGAAGGAATTTGGGCTCCGCTCCACCTCGCGAAGCTGAGCGGCGCAGTTCCCTCGGTGCCCCGTCCGCCGCCGCGGTTGACTCACCTCTGCGACCCCGTATGCTGGTCGCTTCAACCACCAAGTGAAGGAGGATCAACGACAATGAAGGTGTATGATTTCGTTGGAGCGCCGAACCCAAAGAAGCTGCGTGTCTACCTTGCGGAGAAGGGGATCACCGTTCCGCTCGAACCGGTCAATATCGTCGCGGGGGAGAATCGCACCCCTGAGTTTCTGAAAAAGAATCCGTTGGGTGGCCTGCCGGTACTGGAGCTCGATGACGGAAGCTACCTGACTGAATCGTTGGCGATCATAGAGTACTTCGAAGAGCTGCACCCCAATCCCCCGATGATCGGGACAAATCCTTTGGAGCGTGCCCGCGTGCGGGAAGTCGAACGCATCGCGGATCTGGGGGTCTTGCTGCGCGTGGCCGTCATCTTCCAGAACAGCCATCCGTTCTTCGCCGGCCGGATCAAGCAGTCGGCGGACACCGCTGAGACCGCCCGTGGCCAGCTCGCATCGTTCCTCAAGGTATTGGATCGGCGCATCGGCACTCAGCCCTTCGTGGCGGGCAGCCGACCGAGCATCGCCGACTGCACCCTGCTCGCCGCGCTGGACTTCGCCGCGTTCGCGCAGGTCCAGATTGATCCTGCATGCGCCAACGTGGCGCGCTGGCACGACGCCTTCAAGCAGCGCCCCAGCGCCCAGGCGTGATTTCAGATCCCGAGTGCTGCAAAGTGGTGTGAGGTCTGAGGCCTCACACCACGCGCTGGGACCGTAGCGCCTCGATGGCTACGCCGGAGTAACCGAGGCTGGCCAACACCTCGTCCGTATGCTGCCCGAATTGCGGAGGCGGCGTCAGTTGCACCGTCGGCGTATCGGAAAGCTTCAGCGGTGAGCCCACCAGCGTTTGCCCGGCGACCTCCTGCACCATGTGGCGTGCCTGCGCCTGCGGATCGGCAAAGGTGTCCGCAATGCTGTTCACCGGCCCGAAGCAAATATCGATCGGCTCGAGTTCTTTCAGCCATTCGGCCTGTGTTTTGCGCTTGAACTTCTGGCGAATCACGCGAAACATCTCCTCGCGTCGGTCCCCCTCCGCAAACTGGTCTGGAATGAACTCCTCCACTCCCAACGCGACGCACAGATTGCGCCAGAAGTGCTCTTCGAGCGCGCCCACGGTGACGTACTTGCCGTCTTTGGTTTCGTACACGGCGTAGCACGGGTTGTGGCCGGTGAGGCGGGTCACGCCGCGCTCCGGCTGGTGGCCGGTGACCAGGTACATGAGCGTGTGAAACACGTTCCAGGAGATGCTGCCGTCCATCATCGAGATGTCGATGAACTGGCCGCGGCTGGTGTGCTGGCGCGCCAGCAAGGCGGCAAGGATGCCCACCGTCGCCATCAACGCGCCGCCGCCGATGTCGGCCACTTGCACGGGCATGATGGTCGGCGCGCTGCCGGCCGCACCCGACATGCCCAGCACACCGGCATAGCCGAGGTAGTTAATGTCATGGCCGACCTTGTCGCGGTAGGGTCCGTCCTGTCCGTATCCCGAAATCGAGCAGTACACCAGTCGTGGATTGAGCGCGCTCATCTTTGCGTAATCGATACCGAGGCGTTCGGTCACGCCGGGGCGAAACCCCTCCAGAATGATATCCGCATCTTGCACCAGGCGGTCGAAGATTTGCTTGCCCTCCGGCGACTTCAGATTCAGCGTCATGCTCCGCTTATTGCGCTGGGCCAAGGCAAGGCCGATGCCCATGACGTCGGTCGGTGCCGCCACCACCAACACGTCGACACCGAGGTCGGCCAGCATCATCGAGCAAAAGGGGCCGGGCAGCTGGCGCGACAGGTCGAGCAGTTTCACATTCCGAAGCGGGGGTGCCATTGGTTCCTCCTGGGCATCACGGTCTGGGCGCGGAACGTAGCCCAGCGATTCCAGCGTCGCAAGCCGCGCAATTCACGCATATCGCCTATCGCGAATCGCATATCGTCGCCAACCATACGCCATACGCCATATGCCATATGCTATTCTCGCAGCAGATGGACTCCCTCAAGGATCGCATTCGCGCCGAGGCTCACCGAATCGGCTTCCAGCTCTGCGGTTTCGCGCGTGTCGAAGCGCCCCCGCATGCGGAGTTCGTTCGACAGTGGCTGGCTGATGGCAACGCCGCGACCATGAGCTACATCGGGGATGGCATCGCCAAGCGTCTCGACCCGCGTCTGGTCCTGCCTGAGGCACGCAGCCTGATCACGGTCGGCTATCGCTATCTGCCCCCTCCCCTGCCGCCGATCGATTGGCAGCAACAGCTGCGCGGCCGGATCGCGGCCTACGCGTGGGGTGCCGATTACCATGCGACCATCGCAACCAGGCTCGGTGAACTGGCCGCTTACGCGCGCGGATTGAAGACGGGGGTTGTAGCGCGGGCATACGTCGACACGGGCCCGGTTCTCGAACGCGAATGGGCGGCAAGCAGCGGCGGCGGCTGGTTCGGGAAGAACACCAACATTCTGCACCGGAAGGAAGGTTCGTGGTTCTTTCTGGGCGAGATCCTCACCAATCTCGAATTCGATTCCGACCCGCCGCAGGTGGATCATTGCGGCACCTGCACGCGCTGCCTGGACGTCTGTCCAACGCAGGCGCTCAGGCCCGGTTACCGGTTCGATGCTCGCCGCTGCATTTCCTACTTGACCATCGAACACCGCGGCAGCATTCCCATCCACTTACGTCCCGGGATGGGCAACTGGATCTTCGGTTGCGATGTCTGCCAGGAGGTCTGTCCGTGGAACGAGAAGTTTGTCCGCCGTCACGGCGCGCCGGAGCCCGCAGGCCTGTTCCCCTATCTTCCGGAGCTCTTGCTGCTCGACCGTGGTGCGTTCCGCCGTCGCTTCCGAGACAGCGCCATCTCGCGCGCCAAGCGTGATGGCTTTGTACGCAACGTTGCTGTTGCCCTCGGAAACACACGCAACCCGGCAGCCGTGAACGTGCTTGCTCAGGCGTTGCGCCACGATGCGTCGGCGCTGGTTCGCGCCCATGCGGCGTGGGCACTCGGTGCCATTGGCGACCGATGGGCGCGGCACGCGCTCCAATCAGCTCGTGCCGGCGAGCCCGACGAGGAAGTCTGCCGAGAAATCGACGCGGCGATCAGCAATCTTGAAGCCTAGTCGCCTGTGTGCTACGCAGCCTGTCTCATCGTGCGATTCGTCCTGGATGCATGTATTCATCGACGACGTTTGGCGATGCGTGGTCCCCGGTAGCTCAGTCGGTAGAGCGATCGGCTGTTAACCGATCTGTCGCTGGTTCGAGTCCGGCCCGGGGAGTTGGACAATCAGGGGGTTAGCTCCGAGAGGGGCTGGCCCCTTGGTGCGTATTGCGGCCCCATCCGGGCTCGTGCCTTGACCACGGTCGTGGAGCACGAACAGAGGGGAATCAGGCACGGAATCGTCATGAATCGCGAAATCGTTGTCAGGCTTGTTCCTTCTTCTTCAGTCGCTCCCGGTTGGCGTCGATGAAGACCCGCAGTTCCTCGGTGGCAGCGAGGAGCTTGTCCCACTGCTCCTGATAGAGCGTCACCGGGAATCGGCCCAGGCCGTAGACCGACACTGCCCCTTTTTCGGAGACGCGGAACGTGACGCCACCCGCTCGGCTGCCCTTGAGCGCCGCGTTCTCCTTCCGCAACCGTTCTAACTCCTTTTGCATGTCCTCGTCAGACACGATTCCTCCTCCCGTGCCTAGTGGTGGGTTCAACCCCTGGTCGGCCCTCGCGCAAGTCGTCTACGCTTTCTGCAATAGGCGAATGCGTATCTGGCGGCAAGGGTCTCGGCCGGTTGCCTGCGTGTCAATTTGCCGCGCGAAAGGCAACGTGGAATAAGGTGGAACGTTTAGCCCAAGGCTCGGCATACCGGCTTGCGACCGAATCATACCTTGGCCCGAGACGGTATTCCGGACAGGAGGTGATTTGTGCCGATCGTTTCTACCAAGGAGATTCTTGGTCGGGCGTTTCAGGAACGCTACGGCGTTGGAGCATTCAACATCGTCAACGACCTCACGCTCGAGGCTGTACTCGCCGCCGCCAGCGAACTGAAGGCCCCGCTCATCATCCAGACCTCCGTGAAAACCGTCAAGTCCATTGGCTTGAATGTGCTCTACGCGCTGTTCCGTGAGATGGCATCCCCCCTTCGGATCCCCGTGTCGCTTCATCTGGACCATTGCCCGGACCGTGAGGTCATCTCCGCCTGTCTGAAGAAGGGCTGGAACTCGGTCCTCTTCGACGGTTCGCACCTGGCGGTAAAGGAAAACCAGCGGCAAACGATTGAAGTTGTCGCCGAGGCCAGGA
This sequence comes from Binatia bacterium, assembly GCA_044450645.1. Lineage (GTDB taxonomy): Bacteria > Desulfobacterota > Binatia > HRBIN30 > HRBIN30 > JAGDMS01. The sequence goes on along the minus strand of JBIOJG010000058.1, from coordinate 16,486 downwards.
CATATGGTGCTCAGGTCGAAGGGGAGATCGAAGGGATCGTGGGCGTGGAAGACGGCATCGGGTCGGACGAAGCGAGCACCGTCCAGTCTCTGGGCACGGCCCTCGATTTCATCCGCTCGACCGGTGTTGATATCTTCGCCCCGTACATTGGGAACGCCCATGGGATGTACAAGGCCGCACCCAAGCTGGACGCCCAGCGCGTGTCCGATATCGTCGCGGCCGTGCCCATTCCCATTGCCCTGCACGGAGGCACGGGGTTGCTGCCGGAGCAGTTCAATGATCTGATCGCGCGCGGATGCGCCAAGATCAACATCTCGACCGCTGTCAAGATCAGCTATATGCGCGCCAACCTCGCCTATCTGCAGGACCACCCCGGCAAGTATGACCCCCCGTCGCTGTTCCGATTCGTCCACGCAGAGGTGATGGCGATGGCGGCGGATCACATCCGCATGTTCGGGAGCGCTGGAAAAGCATGGTAAGAACCCTCATCTTCGATTGCGACGGCGTCCTCGCCGACACCGAGCGACACGGCCACCTGCCCGCCTTCAATCAGACCTTCGAGGAATTCGGCCTGCCCGCCCGCTGGTCGGAAGACGAGTATGGCCGGCGCCTGTCGATCGGTGGTGGCAAAGAGCGCATGGCGAGTCTCCTGACCGATGAATTCGTCCGCACCGCCGGCCTGCCCACGGATCGCCAGGCACAGCTCGCGGAAGTCGCCCGTTGGCATAAGCGTAAGACCGCGATTTACACCGAGATGGTAGCCGCCGGAAGATTGCCCGCTAGGCCAGGCATCACCCGCGTCATCGCCAACGCCCTGGACGCCGGGTGGCGGCTTGCCGTTGCTTCCACCTCAGCAGAGCCTGCCGTGAAAGCCATTCTCGATCATGTCGCCGGACCGGCTTTGGCCGCGCGCTTTGCGCTGGTTCTGGCGGGCGACATCGTGCCGAGAAAGAAGCCGGCGCCGGACATTTATCAACTGGCGCTCGAACGCCTGAAGGCGGTGACCCAGGATGTGCTCGTGATCGAGGATTCGCGCAACGGTCTGCTCGCAGCCACTGGCGCGGGTCTTCGCTGCCTCATTACCGTCAACGGCTACACTGAGAGGGAAGACTTCGTCGAAGCGCTCCTAGTCGTCTCTTCGCTCGGCGATCCGGGCGGCGAAAAGACGCAGGTACTCGCGAACCGGTGCGCAGCGCGCCCCGGCGACTTCGTCACGCTCGATGATTTGAACGCCTGTCTGACCTGAGAGCTGCCGATAGAGTGAAAGGGAACCTGCATGGTGCTGACATCCACCGCCGACGTTGATCTGGTCGTCAGGACGATGGCCGAGACCATCGTAGCCAACGAGAAGTACTTCTGTGAGCTCGACGCAGTCGCCGCTGACGGGGATTTCGGTTCTTCGCTCGCTCGTGGCTTCGAGGTGGTGCTGAAGGATTTCGTGGCCTTTGACCGCACCAGTATCGGCGCCTTTCTGAAGAAGATCGCACTGGTCATCTCCGGCAAAGTCGGCGGCACGTCCGGCCCTTTGTGGGGAACGGCGTTCCTCCGCGCCGGGGCCGTCGCGGGTGACAGGCTGAGGCTCGCTCCCGTCGACCTCATCGCGATGCTGCGCGCGGCAGTAGCTGGAATCCAGCAGCGCGGCGGCGCTCAGCTGGGCGACAAGACCCTGCTCGACGCGCTCGTCCCAGCCATCGACAGCCTCGAGGCCGACCTGGCAAATCCGGATGGGACGGCGGATTACGGCATCGCCGCCTTGCAGCGGGCCGCCGACGTAGCGACCCGGGCGGCCGAAGCAACCACCGGCCTGGTGGCGAAAAAGGGGCGGGCTGCATACACCGGCGAACGCAGCGTCGGCTCTCCCGATGCCGGTGCAGTCGCAATTGGTGTGATTCTACAAAGCATTAGCGCTGCCTGGCGTGAGTCACACGGCGCGGGAAAGGAGCAGCGATGAAAAAGTTCGTCAACGACCCGAAGCAGTTCGTGCCTGAAATGCTCAAGGGGATCGCTCTGGCTAACCCGACGACGCTCAGATACGTGCCGGAATACAACCTGATCATGCGGGCTGACGCGCCGAGTGACAACAAGGTGTCCATCATCCAGGGTTCGGGGTCCGGGCACGAGCCCGCCCACACGATGATCGTCGGCAGAGGCATGCTCGATGCCGCCTGCCCGGGCGACGTGTTCGCCGGCCCCCCGGTGGAATTCGTTTATGAGACCAGCAAGCTGCTCAATTCGAAGAAGGGCATCCTGCACCTGGTCAACAACTATACGGGCGATCGGCTGGCCTTCGAGATGGGGCGTGAACTCGCCGAGGCCGACGGAATGCGCGTCGAGACGCTGATCATTGATGACGACGTCGCAGTGACCGGTTCCAGCTTCACCGTCGGGCGGCGCGGGGTCGCCGGGAATTTCTTCGTGATCAAGGCCGTTGGCGCGGCCGCTGAAAGGGGCGCTGATCTCGACGAGCTGGTCGTGCTCGGCAGGCGCGTCAACAGCGTCACCCGCACCATGGGCGTTGCCCTGAGCTCTTGCACGCCGCCGCTCAAGGGTGTGCCACTTTTCGAGATCGGCGACGACGAGATGGAGATCGGCATCGGCATTCACGGCGAGCCCGGTCGCCGCCGCGCCAAACTGGCGACCGCCGACGCAATTGCTGATCTGCTGCTCGACGCGGTAGTTCCAGACCTGCCGTTCAAGAGCGGCGATAACGTAGCGTTGATGATCAACGGGCTTGGCGGAACCCCGATCGGCGAGCTCTACCTGCTCTACGCGCGGGCGCACCAGCAGTTAGCCGTACACAACATCGTGGTGCGACGTAGCTACGTAGGAGAGTACTGCACATCACTGGACATGGCCGGGGCCTCCCTGACCCTTGTCAAACTTGATGATACCCTGCTCTCGCTGCTTGAAGAACGCGCCGAAGTCGCGCTCCGCATATTTTAGCGCGGCTCAGGGACCGCATCGATCACCGGTCTTCGCACCATTGGCGGGTGCCTCCGGCAGCCGAGTCATGCCCGGCAGCCTCAATGGACGGTACCGTAATTCGCCAATTGCACTCGTCGGCGGTTCGCCCTAATCTGCCGTCCAATGTATGAATCCCTGACCCCACGCTGGCGAGGCGTAGTCAGCTCACTGACGTACACGGCACTGGTGGCAACGGCAGCAGCGCTCGGATACCTCACGTTTCGTGCCACTCAACACCCGAACGGCGCTGAGAACGTAGAGGCGGCAGCCGAGTCCGCCGTCGCGCCACTCATCGAGCTGAGTGGGTTTTCCGCCCGCAAGGAAAAGAGTTCGGACGCTGAACGGCTGAACGTCGCCGTGCGTGTACGGCTCACGACGCGGGCTGCCATCGATTGTTACATTTATATCATCGCTCACAACGAGCATGTATCGCCCAAGCTCTGGGTGGTCTGGCCCATGCAAGCCATCGGCGCCGTGACGGCGGGCGGCCATTTCCGTGGCAGCACCCCGCCCAGCGGCGAGGCCATCAAGCTCAGCTCTGGCTGGGCGCGTCTCAATGCGACCCTCCAACATCCAGTCGGCCAGGCGCCGTTTGACACCGTCACTGTGTACGTGGTGGGCGCAAAGGGCGAGATCCTTGTCGAGCGCCCTTTCCCGCTCTGATCACGAACTCTTCGCTGCCCTACACCGTGGTGGAACCGAGCAGGTCGCCACCCAACCGTGGGTGGCCGATGCGTTTGTCGCCGATGACGTTGATGAAGCAGGTTTTTCCCGACCGCGCTGCACGCTCCAGCGCCGGCCGCAATTGGCCTGGCTCTTCCACGTGTTCGGCATGGCATCCCATCACAGCAAACATCTTATCGTAACGCAGATTCGGCAGGATCTCGAAGGGGTCGACCCGGCCTTTCAGGAACGGCATCTCCTCGAAGCTCGGCCCCCACGAGCTGTTGTTCCAGAGCACCGTGATGATGGGAAGCTTGTAGCGCACAGCGGTCTCGATGTCCCATCCGCCGATTCCCAGGCCACCGTCACCGATCATCAGCACAACTTGTTTATCGGGCCTGGCCAACTGCGCCCCGATCGCCATGCCGACACCATGGCCGACGGGAGCGAGCGGACCGGCATCGACGACCTGGCCGGCAAACCGTGCCGTAAACCATTGCGTCATCCAGCCACTCATGGTGAACGAATCGAGCACCACCGTCGCGTCGCGATCCATCACTTCACACAGGGTACGTGCGAGGTGGTCCGGGTGGACCGGCGTCTTGTCCCGCACGTCTTGTTCGCGCGCCTCTATCGTTCGGTCGTAGTTGGCACGAGCCACGGCGACCTCTTGCACCCACGCCGAGGCCTTCCGGCGTGCGAAATCGAGGTTGAGCCGTTTCGCGGTGTCGATCAGCTGGCGCAGTACCAGCTTCGGGTCTCCAACGATCGCGACTTCCACCGGTACATGCTGTCCGATGCGGCTCGCAACCGGATCCACTTGGACGTAGGTCGCCTTGTCGTTCCAGGTTGGTGGTTCGCCGAAATGCTCGCCGCTCCAGAACCTGAACCCAACGGCCAGCACGACATCGGCACGGCCGGTGAACGGCTTCTTCCAGGAGCCGCGCACCGCCAAGGGATGATCCTCGGGGATGGCCCCCTGGCCCGCCCGGCGGGTGTAGGTTGGAATGTTGGTGAGCTCCGCCAACTCGCGCAGCTCCGTCGAGGCAGCGGACCAGAACACGCCATCTCCGGCGACAATCAAGGGGCGCTCCGCTTTCACCAGCAGCTCCAGCGCACGCTCGATCCTTCTCGGGTCGCCTTGCGAACGCAGTTCGTCCAAATCGTACGGCTTCACACCCCGACGCTGCCTCGATATATCGTCCTGGTGGTAGAGAATGTTCACCGGAATCTCGACCAGTGCCGGCCCTTGCGGATACGACAGCGCTTCTCGGAACGCCTGGCGCAAGTCCACCTCGATTGTCGACCACTCAATGACGCGCTTGACGAACTTGGAGAAGCTGCGGCACACCTCGGATCCATAGGCCTCTTGAAACGAGCCCAGGTAATCCTCGGTGCTGGGATGCTGTCCGGCGATGCACACGACAGCGCTGCCGGCGAGGCCGGCTCCACACAGGCCGGTCACGGCATTGGTGAGGCCGCAGCCCGCGGTGACGCTGCACACCCCCGCCGTCGCCGTGGCGCGGGCATAGGCGTCGGCCGCGTAGGCGCATGCCTGCTCGTGGCGCATGTGAATCATGCGAACGTCGTTGTTACGCAGATTGGCGAGGATCGGAAAGGTATGTCCCCCGTTGACCGCGAATAGATACTTGACCTTCTGCTCATTCAACACGCGGCCGACCAGCGCGCCGCCATCGATCACAGCCATGTGTCCGTTCCTTCGCAGCCCATCTTCGTGGTAGAGCGATCGTGCCCGCTCCAGCCGGAGCGCGGCTTCTTATCGGAGTCGTTTTTAAAAAACGACTGTCACAACGCAGCGCGCGCGGCGTTCAACACGCCTGGATTGAACTCGACTCCGCCCGCGCGTACAGCCTTGCGCTGAGCTGCGATCGGATCGACGCCGGCGACCAGCTGAAATGTTGGCAGATGGATGCGAAGCTGAAGGTGTGTTCGTCATGTTCGTCGAGGAAGTAGTGACGTGCCGTGCGCTGGCGGATCGGATCGGGACTCTGTAAATCCCAGTATGCAGATTCCACCACGGCTAGGAGCAAGCGTTCTTCCGGTTTGAGTGCAGGGCGAAGACGTCCTTCCGTAATGTCTTGCGACAGGAATTTCATCAGCTTCGCATCTCCGATCTAACCGCCTGCTGCAGATTCCGGGCTGCAGCGAGGTTACCGCCGTCGCCGCCCGGCCGTGCTGTCGATTAGCACGGGAACGCCTTGTCTTGCAATAAAATTCTTCGGCCCCCCGGCGACCAAGCGTCAAGGCGCAATGTGCTATACGTCCGGGTCATGACGCGCCGCCCCACCCTTCTGGGATTAGACCGGAACGTCGTCCTTCTTGGACTGACGAGCCTCTGCAACGATATCAGCAGCGAGATCATCTACCCTTTGCTGCCGACTTTTCTGGCGGTCGTGCTCGGCAGCAGCCCGGCCTACATCGGTCTGATCGAGGGCATCGCCGACAGCACGGCCAGCTTGGTCAAATTGCTGTCAGGATGGCTATCGGATCGGCTGGCTCGGCGTAAAGGCCTAGTGGTTGCGGGCTACGCCATTGCCACCGTAGCTCGTCCCTTGGTGGCAGCAGCCACAGCGCCCTGGCATGTCTTGGTTCTCCGCTTCAGTGATCGGGCAGGTAAGGGACTGCGGTCGGCACCGCGGGACGCTCTACTGGCCGAATCGAGCACTGCTTCAGCCTGGGGCCGATCGTTCGGGTTCCATCGAGCCATGGACCATTTGGGCGCCGTCATCGGCCCCTTGATCGCCTTCATGTTGATGAGCGTCTTTGCCGAAGGCTATCGCGTGGTTTTCGCGCTCGCGTCCATTCCGGGGGTGCTGGCCCTCGCCGTCGTGACGCTAGGTGTAAGCGAACCCCGCCACATGCCCGCTGCCCTACCGGCCGTCAGCACCCCGCAGGCACCGTCACGCCCGTTACGGAACTTCTTTTTCGCCGTCTTGATCTTCACCCTGGGCAACTCCACCGATGCGTTCCTCCTTTTACGGGCTCGTGAGCTTGGGGTCTCGATTGCGGCGCTGCCTTTACTGTGGAGCCTCCTGCATGTCATAAAAAGCGTGACTTCTCTGCCCGGCAGCGGCCTCTCGGACCGCTGGGGACGGAAGTGGATCATCTTCCTCGGATGGGTGATATACGCGCTCGTCTATCTCGGCTTCGCGTGGGCAAGCACCGAATTGGAGATATGGATTCTCTTTGCGAGCTACGGGCTGTTCTTCGGATTGACCGAAGGCACCGAGAGGGCCCTGGTCGCTGACCTTGCGCCAACGCAACGCGGGGCGGCGTTCGGATACTACCACCTGATCATCGGTATCGCGGCGCTGCCCGCCAGCGTGATTTTCGGACTGCTGTGGGGCTGGGGAGGAGCAGCCTTGGCTTTCACCGTAGGCGCCACCTTCGCCGGTCTGGCGGCCGTGCTCTTGGTTCTTCTGGTGCCGCAGAGAGCGGGACACTCCTGACTCCCGCTCAGCCGTCGGGAAAAATGGGCCAGCCTCAGCAGTCGTCGAGGATGCGCTTCGAAAGAATGCTCAAATCCACGCCGAACTCGTAGACTATCGGAACGCCGGTAGCGAGATTCAATTCCATCACTTGCTCTTTGCTGAGGTGATCAAGTTCCATGACGATGGAGCGCAGGCTGTTGCCATGAGCAGAAATCAGAACGTTCTTGCCAGCCCGTAGATCCGGCAGGACACGCGTCTCGAAATACGGCAGCGTACGTGCGGCCGTGTCTTTGAGACTCTCACCGCCGGGGGGCGACATATCATAGCTTCGGCGCCAGAGGTGCACTTGCTCTTTGCCGAATTTGGTTGCCGTTTCCGCCTTGTTCAAGCCTTGCAGATCGCCGTAGTGACGCTCGTTCAGGGCTTGGTCGTAAGCCACCGGAATGCCTTCCTGCCCGATCACCTTCAGCACGATGTCCAGCGTTTCCGTGGCCCGCTGCAACACCGACGTATACGCCTGGTCAAAGTGGAACTGTCGGATCTTCTCTCCGGCACGGCGCGCTTCTTCCCGTCCCTTGTCGGTCAATGGCACGTCAACCCAGCCGGTGAAGCGGTTCTCCAGGTTCCACTGCGATTCACCGTGACGTACTAACACCAGTACCGCCATTTTAGTTTGCCATTGAGAGGTGGCGTATGGGTGTCACTGCATTTGTTGATCGGCTTTGGGGGTTCGCTTGGGGGCATGCAGTTGTCTTTCCCGTTCCGGATGCGACCGTAGTGTCTGACGCTCACTTCGATCTTCAACACCAGGTTCACTCATTTCCTCCGGACCCACTTCTTCCGGTTCATCCTCTTCCCAAGTCTCCAAGAGCTGTTCCCTCTCTTCGGCATTGTGATGGGTCTCCTCCCTTACCCGCCGGCCGTAAGACTCCATACAGCGCTCCACCCAAAGGACACTGGTGTGCATCTCCTTGGCTATGCGTACTATGTCCGTCACGTGACGAGGTTTGAGATCTTTATCGATGTGCGAAACCACTTGGTCGCACGGGACACGGCGGGACACGGCGCCGCTGTTCTCGATTTCCTCTTGGTCCTCCAGTTTCGCGTCCTCTGGCTTCGCTGATCCGGCAAGGGCCACAGACGCTCCGGCAGCGAACCCAGACATCACCAGTACCCAAATGAATAAACTCAGCGTCGCACGCACGCACTTGACAGTAGCAGGCCACGCATCGTAACCCAAGCAACTTTCCCAGCGTTCAGAGGCCGGGGCGGCGGGCCCGCTCCCCCGCTGCGGCTGCCGCAGCTGAAATTGTTGGACCCTCGGGTTCTGTCACCTTGACCAGCAGGACAGTTCCCGCCAGGAGATAGAGCACCTCTGTTACGAAGACCGCGGGATAGCCCCAGTTCGGTCCCAAACGATTGAAGGTGTCCAAGAGCACGCCACCGATGCCCGGGGCCAGCACCTGCGGAAACGTTCCAGCCAAACCCCACATCCCCATGTACTTCGCGGCCTCGTCGCCTTTGGGTAGCACGCTCAGAGCTAAGGCCCAGTCGCTAGTAAAATAGGCCCCGTAGCACAGCCCGAAAGCCGCTCCAACGGCCAGCGCCTGACTGAATTGTCGAATGAGGATGAACGCCACGCACACGAGGGCCAGCCCCGCGCACGACGCATACACCCACAGTTTCCGGTGTTGATATCGGTCGATGAGGTAGCCGACGATCAATGCGCTGGGAAGTGTGGTGATCGAGGACACCGCAAACAGATATCCGAGCTTGGCGTTGGCCTCGTTCAGATCCGTGACGCCGAGGTAGTCGCGCACATAGTAGAGCAGGAACGTGACGAGGGTGTTGATCGCCAGCATCCGACAGCCACGGGCTGCCAGCAGCCAAGCAAAGCTCGATTCCGCCCGCACATCGAAAGTGAACGCGTGCCAGAGAATGTGCGTCTGCCGGCCCCTGCTCACCCTGGAGAGATCTTCTTCGACCTGCACGAGCGTGAACAACATAGCCCCTACCGTCACCGCGATCGTCAGCAGGATGATGGGAAGCATCGGGTCCCCTCGCAGGGGCTGTGGCAGGAAGACCAAGACAGAGCCCAGCACGAGGGCCACGGCAGGCAGTGAGATCATCAGGCCGCCGGCAACGGCGCCGGCAAGTCGCCCTACCACTTCGGCGAAACCAGCGAACCCGGTGGCTTTGCCCTTTTGCAGGTCCGGCACCTGGTCCGGAATCAGCGCGGTGTATGGGCTTCCAGCAAGATTGGCAAAGAGTTGGACGGCGGCGAAGGCGCAGGTGAACCCGATCAGCGTCCGGGCTCCGATCAAGGCCAGCAGTGCAATCGAGTTGGCCGCAATGCCGACAGCGAGAAACGGTCGCCGGCGCCCCCAGCGGCTGCGCGATTCATCGCTGAGGACACCGGCGATCGGGGCGGTCACCATCGACACCAGGGCGCCGACAACGGTAGCGAGCCCGAGCAGAGTGCCCTTGTTACTCTCGGTGGCAAAACTCAGCACGCGGGTCGGTACGATATTGTTGCTCAGCACGGTCCAGTGAAACGATAGCGCGCCCCACATCACTGAAAGAACAATCAGGTAACGGGTCGATCGCGATTGCATCACAGTCCCCAGGGCGCCGCGTGGAGCAGCACTGCGCCCACCGGCTCCCTGGTCCGGCCATTCACACGTATCAAAGCCGACATCGGATATGCTTTCTCTCGCCCGCGTACTACCCGGTACGACTGCGTGTCAATGGCTGACAGTACCCCCGATTCGATGGGCGTTGACACACCATTTGGCTCTTGCCATCATCGAACGCTCTCGAGCGCCCGGAGACAGCCATGGCAATGATCAAGAAGCACAAAGGGAACTTCCTCGAGGACTTTCGAGCCGGCCAGGTGTTTCGTCACAAGGTCGGCAAGACGGTCACGGAGGGGCTTTTCAACGCATTCACCTCGTACGACATGACTGCGAACCCCTTGCACAAGAACCGGCGGTACGCGGAGCGTTACGGCTTCCGTGCCCTGGTGATACCACCGGGATTGGTCATGAACATCGTCTTTAGCCAGAGCGTCGAAGACATCTCGGAAAACGCGCGGGCCAATCTGGAATACGTCAATATGCGCTTCGGCGTGCCGGTCTACGTTGGCGACACCATCGAGGTCAGCTCGACGGTGTTAGGCATCAAGCCATCCAGCCGCGAAGCAGACCGCGGCATCGTGCACGTACAAACCACGGGACGGAACCAGCACGACGATGTCGTGCTCACCTACGAGCGCAAAGTGCAGGTATGGAAACGTGATCCCAAGGTGGAGGTGCGGGAATCCACCGTCGGGGCCGTTCCGCACGTGCCTTGTGAACTGCAGTTGCCCGCCTATGACAGTGGTCGCCGCTATGAGGAATTAGCGCACCTCACGAGCAGCGACACCTACTTCGAAGACTTCACCCCTGGAGATGTCATGGACCATTCCCGCGGGCGCGTTATTACCACCGAACACGTCGCCCTCACCGCCATGCTCGACAATACGTCACAAGTGCACTGTAACCAGTACTTGATCGACCAGCAGCCCGAGAAGTACCTCGGCGGGCAACTCATCGTCTACGGCGGCATTCCGTTCAACCTGTGTCTCGGCCTGTCCTCCCCGGATGTGGCAGACAACACCGTCGCCGATCTCATCTATCCGTCCGGCCGCCACACCGCGCCTATATTCGCCGGCGACACCGTGTTTGCATCCACCGAAGTGCGGGAGAAGCGGGACTACCCGGGGCGTCCTGACCTCGGGATCGTTGCCACAACTCTCCATGGACACAAGTTTACGCGCAAGGACGGGAAACCGGAGAAGATCGAGATCTTCTATCTCGAGCGAGAAATTGCCGTAAAACGGAAGACCTACTATTGTTGCGGCAGCTGACCTGCCGGTTACCCGTCCCCGAGGCGAGGAGACCCCTGAGCCGCTTACGGCTCGTCCGTCATGCCGAACGACTGAGTTTGCTTCGACGCGACGCCTGGTAATGGTTGGCGCAGTAGCCCCTTGCCACATGCGGACGGCCGCAGCCCGGCACGGCACAAGCCCGGTGGGCCGATCGGGCGGACACTTTCGGTGGACGCCAGCTTTTCAACGCTGAGGCTGCTGCGTCGAGCCCTTCATTGAGCAACGCAATGACCACCTCGGTCTTGGATGCGCCAAGATCACTCGCCACTTTTTCTATCGCATCGCTGACATAGGCGGGAATCTTGACATTCATCAACCTACTACTGGTGCGCACTCGCTTTTTGAGATCGCTCAGCCTCAACTCGCTTCGCCTCAACTCACTCCGCATGTTTCTCTCCTTTCACTCAAGTCGCTGGGCTATTGCCGATCATAGGCGTCAGTCCAGAGTTGGACGTACGTTTACCCTATTTTGCGGCACAGGGGAAGCAGAGTTCACCGCATCAACAGCAACATCATGTAATTACGTGCTCTGCGGAAGTAGTCTTCGGAGACTGAACGCAGTGAACGGTCAAAACGATACGCTTGGAAAAAGCTGTGGGATTATCGGCCATCGCCACAGGGATTACGCGGTACACGCCTGATCCTAGCACTCCGGCTCGGGCAGCGTCCCCAAGCTCGGCGGTCTCATGAGCGGCACGCCTCAGTCACTCAGGACAAAGACATACACAGTGAAGGCGAGAACGAAGATGAATCCGAACGCATAGAGATATCTGAAGCGGCGGTGGGGAATAGGCTCCATCGTCAACCGTTCTAGCGAGCGAGATGGGAGTGGGCGCTCTGCATCTAGAGGAACGCGCGGAGGCGGTCCGAACGCGATCGGAAGTTTCCTTCCCGCCCATCCCCTCTGGTGGACTGCGGGGGCAAGATGCGGTCCACCAATTCCCGCGGGCTTTCACACAGCAATGGGCAGACCAATGATGAAGCGGGCAGTGAGAGTGCCCATGGACCGTCAAACTGTCACCCAAGCAGAACAGTCGTCACGGGCATGAGACGGCAGCCTCTCACGCGGCAAACAAAAAGGCGTGCATGGCGCGCAGGTCAGCGAGGCTATGGACATCCGAGTTGAAGTTGGGAACCTCGATGACAGCAACGCCCTTCGGCAGAATGCGACGGAACGATTCCATCCGCAACCCGTCGCCGCGCCCGAGCATTTCGTAACGGTTGAAGTTCTCCGTCAATTTCCTGGCGAGCGTCTCTTCGCCGAGAAGGCGCGTCATCAGTTGCTCAACCTCGTCAGCAGTGACGCTCTGACGCCCTGCCGTCAACTCGCGGTGGGCCCGGTTGAACACCACCGTGCGCAAGGGCATGTCTAGCTCGCGGACTTTACGGCAAAAGTACTCCGCTTCGGTCAGCACCTGCTCCTCCGGGGTCGCCACCAGCACAAAGCACGTGTCGTTGGAACGTAGAAGCTCGTACACGCGGCGCACGCGCGGCTCGAACGCCTCGAACAGCCCGCTCATCGAGGTAAAGAAGTCGGACACTTCAACCAGCGCGGAGATCCCCGTGGCCTCCTCCAGGCGGCGAAACAAGAACCCGACCGTGCGATTCATGAAGCGCAACGTCGCCCAGCCAGCCGAGAAATAGGGACGGACGAACCACTTCACCACTCGCCGGTCCAGGAAGTCTGCAATGCGCTGTGGCGCCTCCAGAAAATCGAGCGCATGCCGCGTTGGCGGGGTGTCGACCACGATCAGATCGTATGCCCCGCTGGCGTGCAGCTCACACAACTGCTCGATGGCCATGTACTCGTGTGAGCCGGCAAAGCTCTGCGACAGATGTTGGTAGAAATGGTTGTTGAGAATGCGGTCACGCATCTCGGTTGAAGGCGCATGCCGCTCGACGAGTTCGTCCCAGGCCCCCTTCTGATCCAGCATCATGGCGGTGAGCATCCCCGGCTGGAGGTCCTCACCCGCCACGGCCGAACCGCTGCCACCAACCGTGCGCATACCGAGTGCGTTGGCCAGCCGCTTGGCAGGATCAATCGTCAAGACCACTGTGCGTCTCCCCGCGAGCGCGCCGCGAAGCGCGATGGACGCGGCGGTGGTCGTCTTCCCCACCCCGCCGCTACCGGCGCAGATGACGATGTGATGGCGGCGCAACAGCTCGTCAAGTCCGCCCATGGCCGGTTCCCCGCCGCGTCGACGCGATGCTGCCCCGCGCGATCGCCGCAACGATGGCATGCACTTCCTTCAAGCCAAATTCCTCGGCAAACACGAAGGGCACCTCGATGCGCGGCATGTGCACTTCATTCGCCAGCCGCTGCGAGTACCGGTGGTTGATGCTCGTCCAACCGGCCTCCTCACGCCCACGGTTCAGAACCTCCGTGGCAACGGCGCGTTCCCGCGGGTCGTGCAGCTTGGCCAGTTTGCGCTCCAGGTCATCGACCTTCTTCCCATCGAATGTCCCGTAATGCATCCGGTTCACGAACAAAACGCCCAGCGGCAGGTGTAGGACATCGCGGATCTGGCGGTACATCTCGACGGTTTCGTTCACCGGCATTTCCTCCCCCGTGGTCACCAGGTTGACCGCCGTCACCCGGGGGTCGACTAGGAGGTCGACGATACGCTTACTCTCCCGGCCCACTAAACCGCCGCCAAAGGCCTCGTGGGCAGCGTATGGCATGCGCAGGTACTGCAGGCTGTGCCCGGTGGCGGGAGCGTCGACAATCACCAGGTCCCAGAGACGCCGCCCTCCCGACTCCTCCAAGCGCTCTGCCTCGTACCAGATCTTGCCAATGGTCAGCAGCTCCTTCAGGCCGGGTGCCGCCGCCACAAAATACCTGTAGATGCGGCTCGCGAAGACCGCTTGCAACACGCGCTTCACCGGCAAAATGATCTCCAGGTACTCCGCCAACGCCGCGCTTCCTTCCACCGACATCACCGACAGTGATGGTCCTGCCCGGCGCGGCAGGCCAATCGGTGCCGGCTCGACTCCCAGGAGGTATGCGGCGCGGCCGGCACCATCGACCTCGGCCAACAGGGTGCGCCTTCCGAGTTGCGATGCGATCAAGGCAAGCGCACACGCCGTCGTGGTCTTCCCGACGCCACCCTTTCCGGCAACGAAAAGTAGGCGCCGCTGGAATAACTTCTCAAGCGCGGCTTTCACAGCTAAGCGAGCCTTTCGCTCGACCTGCAGTCGAGTCGCTTCGCCTCTCTCCCTGAAAGACGGAAGCCGAACGGAAGCACTTGCGCGAACCGTCACGCATTCGGACCCGGCTCAGCACCGCAACCACCGGCTAGCCATCAAACCGCCGGAAGGCCAGGCAGGCGTTGGTGCCGCCGAAGCCAAAGGAGTTCGACATCGCCACGCGCACCGCGGCAGTGCGTGTCACATTCGGAACGTAATCGAGATCGCACTCGGGATCGGGATGTTCGTAGTTGATCGTCGGTGGAATCCGACCGTGGTACGCGGTCAACACGGCGTACGCCGCCTCGACCGCCCCTGCCGCCCCCAGCAAATGGCCGGTCATCGACTTCGTCGAGCTGACGGCGAGCCGCCGCGCATGCTCGCCAAACACGTGCTTGATCGCCTGCGTCTCGTTGACGTCGTTGTAGGGCGTCGACGTCCCGTGGGCATTGATATAGTCGATCTCCCCAGGCGCAATGCCCCCGTCTTCCAGGGTCAGGCGCATGCAGCGCGCTGCGCCCTCACCATCCGGAGCCGGGGTGGTGATGTGGTAGGCATCGGAGTTGGCGCCGTAGCCGACGATCTCAGCGTACATGCGCGCGCCGCGCTGCACGGCACTTTCGTACTCCTCCAGCACCAGAATCCCTGCGCCCTCGGCCATGACGAAGCCGTCACGCTCGCGATCAAACGGCCGGCTCGCACGTTCGGGCTCGTCGTTGCGGGTCGACAAGGCGCGCATAACCGCAAAGCCGGCGATGCTCAGCGGGGTCACTGCCGCTTCTGCGCCGCCCGCCAGCATGGCGTCCTGATATCCGAAGTGAATCAGCCGGTAGGCCTCCCCGACGGCGTGCCCACCGGAGGCGCAGGCGCTCGCGGCAGCATAATTCACCCCTTTGGCGCCGAAGCGAATGGCGATCTGGCCGGGTGCCATGTTGGCGATCAGCCGCGGCACCATAAAGGGTGAAAGTCTGCGCACGCCGGATTCCAAGAAGTTCCGCTCCGCCTCTTCCAACGTTGCGATGCCGCCGATGCCGACGCCGACTAACACCCCGACCCGTTCAGCATTATCGGCATCAATAACCAGCCGTGCGTCGTCGACGGCCATCTGCGCCGCCGCAAGGGCGTACTGCGTAAATGCGTCCATCTTCTTGACGTCGCGCTTCTCGATGTACAGCAGCGGATCGAAATCACGCACTTCCCCCGCGATGCGCACCGGCAACCGTGTCGCGTCGAAACGCGTTATCTGCCTGATGCCCGAACACCCCGCCAGCAGGTTCTCCCAGTTGGTCGAGACGCCGTTCCCGAGCGGCGTGATCAGCCCCAGGCCCGTCACCACTACCCGTCTGTCGGCGTGACGCATTTTTCACCTCTTACGTGACCAGGGGGAATGGTTCAAGGCTGCGAGATGAGATGGACACGCGGTTGTCGAACAGGAAGAGCACAAAAGAAAGGGGGCCCAGCGATGGGCCCCCTCTGTTCATCGAAGGTTGCGTCGCAGACTTACCGATGTCTGCGCCGCGCGACCAGCAGACCGACCGCCGGAATCAGCAGTAACCAGGAAGCGCGGCTGCCAACCGCGCTGATCTGGCAGCCGTCTGAATCTTCGCCGCTCGGAGCCGGCGGCGTGACCACGGTCACAACGGCGCCTGTACTGTGCGCCGCCGCTGTGGTGTTGTTAGCTCCGCGCGTCAGTCCAGTCAGCTGGTTCCCAGATTTGCCAGTATACGTGATCTGCTCGCTGTCGATCTGAACCGTTCCGCTGGCAGGAAGCGAGCTGGCATTGCTAACCGTGAGCGCGGTGTCGGTTGCGCCGATGGGCGTTGCCAGCGTCACCGGAGCCGACGTATTGGTAGCAGTCGCCTTCGCCGTCGCCGTGGCGGTGGCAGTCGGTGCCGCATGGCTTGGCGTCGCCGAGGGCAGCACCACAGGGGTCGTCGGCGTGGCCGAGGGCAGCACCACCGTGTTGGTTGGCGTTGGCGACTCAAGCGGAGGCGGCCCTACCTGCACGCTCCCGTTCACTCCGGTTGCGCCCGGCACCGCGCCGCCCGGAGGCGACGGGTACGACAAGCTTACGTTGCTCACGGTCAAGGGGTAGAGTCCATCAGCAGCACCAGCGGCAATCTTGATGTTGCAGGTGTACAAGGTCGCCCCATCCGCAATCAGCCTGTTCGGGCTCGCGATCGAGAACACGATCGCCCGAACGCCCGTGCACGCGGCCGACACCGGCAACGTGGTACCGGCGCACCCCGCCGGGAGATACCCGAACTGCGTGGCTTCCTTCTTGATCGAAGTG
>JBIOJG010000057.1:0-33229 GCA_044450645.1 Binatia bacterium | reverse complement strand
TTTCCTCCCCGCCCTCTACAGTAAACTGTTGCTACCCAACTGTCTCACCCACATTGGCAGAGAGGGGAGCCGCAACACGCGAGGCCCAGCCGGTTGCGTCCGCTATCGACGCGGCGTGGGATGATGTACAGGTGCTGAAGGAAGAGATCAGCAAGCTCATTAGTCCCCTCCGTTATGATTGGGATATTGCTATTCCGAAGATAGCCGGGGCCGCAGCGCAACTTGTGGACTCGTACGGCCACGTTGGAGCGCGCCTCTCTGAAGCAGCACGAATTGCCTGGCATCGAGCTAAGGGCAACTCGCAGCAACTCTTGCAGATGTTGGAGACGGCTGACGAGGCAGGGCAAGCACCTTCCGCGGAGCACCCAGTGTCCGACCAGCTTCGTGAACTCCGAAATAATTTGACCGAGTGCCAATCCATCCTGGCCAGAGAGCGGACCAAGCTCATCCAGGAGCAGGTCGAGCAGATGGTACAAGTGCTCCGGTGACAACCAAACGCATTCTTATAGTTGATGATGACCCGCACAACGTCGCGATACTTCAGCGGACGCTGCAAGGATATTTCGCATGTGAAGCCACGTGTGATGGATCAATGGCCTTGCGCATTCTCTCCGAGGAGGGTCCTTTCGATCTCGTCCTTACCGACGAGCGGATGCCCCAGATGGATGGCTTCAAACTAAGCCACGCGATTCGTAGTGGCTGCACCAGTAAGGGCACATCTGGTACACCTTCAACCGTACCCATCATCATGCTGGCAGCCGACCCACGCTCGTGGTTTGAGGCGGAACTGGCTCGCGAGGATGTCCGCTATATTTCCAAGCCCATACGCCCTAGAGAACTCGCAGAAATGATCGTCGTCGAGATCGGCGGTGGTTAGGAGGGGCAGGGTCGATAGATAGCGTGAGAGCGTGGCCACCCTTTGTACGCGAGAATCCAGTTTATGGGAGCACTTCTCTGGAACGAGAATCCGGGCCAGCAATGTAGAGGCGAACAACTGTGCCTTCCGATCGAGGGAGCGGAAAGGGCGGAGCCGGGACTATTCGCAGGAGAGGACGAATCCAAGGTTACAAGGGTCGCATTCTCTTTTGGTGACTGGGCAACCACCACCAGTGGCAGTGTTGTTACATACGGTGATAACTGGTTGGTAGCTTACAAACCAAGTTGGGTGACATGTGCACCTGACTGTCTGATTGAAGGGGCCTGGAGCCGTGCCGGTTACATCGACACCACCTGCCCAACTCAAACCCGTACAGAAGTCAGCAGACGTTTGGCCGAACGTTTGGCATTGTCCAAGAGCAACTCGACAGTTAAGGCACTGCCCATTGATGCAGCCGCCACCGTCCGGAAGACACGCGGTGCCGCACCCCCCGCAGTTGCTGGAATCACTGCTCGTGTCGCTACACGTGCCGCCGCAACACAAATTCGGTGCGACACAGCCTCGAGAACCGCAGACGCACTCCCCATCGATGCAAGGGGCACCCGACGCACAGGCAGTGCCGCACCCCCCGCAGTTGCTGGAATCACTGCTCGTGTCGGTACACGTGCCGCCACAGGCGGTTTGCCCGACAGCACAGCACTGACCACCGCTGCAAACGCCCGAGGGACAAACGGTGCGACACGCCCCGCAGTTATTAGGGTCCGCGGAGAGATCCACGCAATTTGGACCGGCAAATGTTGGGACGCTGATCGCGAGGCAAGCGACGCCGACGACTGCCCTGGTGATGTTCATCATTCCCTTTGCTCCGTGACTGCCGGTTACAGCTAGGCCAGGTCGGCATGGAAGTCAACTCCAAACTCTACGACCGTACCAACGATCAGATCACGCTCGACGAGATCGAGCGGATCCTCATCTGACATCTGACCTACGTACGGCGCCGTGCCACCGGCTTTCGCGCTTTCCTTCCTTTGGCACTCGCTTCCCCCTCTTCCTTGATAGGTAAGGGATACCGACCCAGCGGAGGAGAGAACTGCTTTGGGAGTTTGTCGAACAACTTCTGGATATCCCAGACCTTGTACGTTACCACTCCATCGGTGTTCGGAGCTGGATCAAAAATCCATCGAAATCCGTTCTGAAGCCTCTCATGGTAGTCATCGGTTCCACCGGGCTTCACGAGTAGTAGTGGGGCATGTCCCCCGATGAACGTTCTCTCGTCGTAGTCGACTTTCGACAACCGACCAAAGCCGTACGGTTCGACGAAAGCGAGGTCTTCGCTCCACAGTAAGAACGAGGGCGGCGGCACTCGGCTCCAACGGATCTTATCCACCGCGAAGGCGAGCTGCTCATGATTACGGAGGAGCCAGGTCCAGAGCCGAACGAAGTAGTCCCCCATTCGCGTCTCCTTCAAAAATCCTTCACCATTTTCCACATCTTCTGAAGCAACGGAATAGCTCGGGTTCCTGGGTCCCTCTTCGGCGTTGCTCCGCAGGCGAGTTGCTCTACATAGCGGGTGAAGAAACAACATTTCGGGCGGCTGGGCATGCCCAGCTCGAACTCGCTTCGCACGCTCCTCAAATGCCTTGAACAGAGACCCCGCCCGATCTGCATCGCTGAAGCACGATCCCACAACGCACCACATCTTCAACTCTCTCGCCGTCGCGATCACGGTGCTTAGCAGGTGATTGAAGTCGTCCTTCGCGGCAGTGCGACTTTCTAGTACCCCAACGATATTCTCGGGAAGCTTACGGTTCCGGATTACGCCAAGTTCTTCCACGACGGCTGTTCTGGCAGGAAAATTCTTCTCCTCAAGTTGGCCAAAAATCTCTTTTAAGAACTCGGTGGGAAAGAGTGCGGGCTTGCGACCCTTCGCGGGCCGAATTTGTCGATCTGGGTGTTTCGAGTCCCATTCTTTCGCGAGTTCCCGGCCGGCGCTCTCCTTATTAAAAATCTGCCCAACTCTGGACTTCGTCAGCCGAAGGGCGAGGGCTACCTCTTTCATCGTACGATATCCGTCCGGCGGTGCTTCTACTCTGGATTCCATGCGCTCTGACCTCTCTTGCTCGAAGCATATCCACTAGCCGAACCGAAAGGCAAGCGTATAGCCTTTCCGCATGATGCGTCTACTTGCCAATAGTTATGCTTTTAGCGTATAGGCTAACTAAGGAGGAAATCCATGGAAAAGCTACTCGCCTATTCCAGAAACAGCTTGCCGGGCAGCAATCTCGCCGCGCTCGGTTATTCGCCTATGAGTGATGCCGCAGCAATTGTCGCATGCACATTACGCGCTGAGTGGCAAACGACACGTGATCCTCGACAACTTGCCGCATCTGCACAGCGGCTCGGTATTGTACCTAACATCACGACTGCGGCGGCGGTCGCATACCTAATTCACGTCTGGTCGTGGTATGCGAGCCCTGATTCAACCCTGGGCCGGCGGATGAGTATCGCCGATCAGATCCGTCTGGAGCGTCAATTGCGTTTGTCTTTCAAGGAGCTCTCCTTAGCTCCTGTGGTGCCCCCACCGGCGCCGCCCCCCTCCGCAACCGCACCTGTGGACCAGCTGCTTGCCGAGAACACACTGGCCTGTTCTGGGAGCGCTTCTACCCTATGTTCGCATTCCCTTGGGACCATTCTATTTTCAAATAACTTGGGTACCCAATTTGTTCCCCCCCTGCCAGGGTCACCAGGTGCAACACTACGTTAAAAGAAGCTCAATCATTTCGACTTTCGCTTTGGGTTCAAGTCCCCCACTTCGCATTGGTCAGGCACGGAGGGAATCCTGTGCCATATCCGCCATTTCACCTTTTGGAGAGCACAACTCTGGTGCTAGTACTGGTGCCAGTTGGACATCCAAAATCGCGGCAAATCGCTGAAAGCCATTGAAGGTCGCTTGCACGCAAAACGCAGATGGGAAAAAGAAAATCCCCGATAAACCTGCATTTCCCTACTTGTCCTTTTCGGGTTCGTAATCAGCAGGTCCGCGGTTCGAATCCGCGCGCCAGCTTTTGTTTTTCAAGCACTCAGCGAAACGGCCCCTGACCATTGTCCGTGAATTGTCCGTGTTTGCCGCGTCAGCCTGCTTTTCTCGGTGCTTTCAGCGGCAGCGTGCCTTGCGAACGTCCCCGATCGGCTCCTCGTCTACGTTGAAGACGTGCGGACAGTCGAGGCGCCGCTGTGCCGCAGCCCGCTCGATCACCTCATGGAGTTCGCCGCTCAGGGGCAGCACGCGGCCGGTCCTATTCTTCGACAACTCGGGGCGAAGCCGGATCACCCGGCCGGCTAGATCCACGTCGCGCCATTCCAAGCCGCGTATTTCACCGATGCGCCAGCCCGAGAAGTACAGAAAGGCCACTGGGTCTTGTGAGGTACTCCGGCAGCGCCGCACGCAGCGCCAAGAAGCTCTCATGGTCGAGGAACCTACTCCTTTGAGCGGTGCCCCCATTTGTACGGTTATGGAAACCGACCGACGGTGGTCGGCCTGATTACGTCAAGATATCGAGCGGCAGCACGAGTCCCGCGCCGACAACGCTGACCATCGCGGAGCGGCGCAATTACTCGATCGTTTCGTTCTCACCGCTCAGCAGCGGGCCCTTAGCGATGAGATCTTGCAGAGCTCGTCGAAGAGGTTCTCAGATATCTGCGGCGCCTGAGCATCGCTGCGGCGAGCACCATAAACGCAAGGACGACGAATTGGCCGCGCGAGACCCGGCCCGAGGCGACCGCGCAGCCACTGTCCGACGAGGCTTCCTGCGCGTCCGGAGCAGGCCAGGGAAGGCCATTGGCGCCATAGTCGGGATAGGACTCGCCACTCTGCAGCGCATAGTCACCAACGGCAATCCCGTTGGCGAATACGATATGATTGTCCAGCGTCGTGGCGGACTCGAAGCTGGTCGCCAAACAACAGAGCGCGCCCCCAAATTGGCCCCACTGGACAAAGGTCACTCCGACCGGTCGCGCGCTGTCGTCGAGGAGCATGTCGGTGGGAGTGAGTTGCGATGCCTTCTTGGTCTTGCCGTCGGCGAGAAGGACCGGCTGGTCGAGCGATAGAATGAGATCCGCATGCCCAGACACTCGCATGAGGATTGTGCTGTACAAGAGTGGGGGGGCGCACTCCGTCCATGCGACGGGCATTTCGCGTGTGTTGAAAGTCCCGCTTCCGCTCAGTTGCGCGGTGAGAACGGAATCGCCGACCTGAAAGGCATCGGCATTCTTACTGGCTGTTGTCAAACTGATCTGCGTCTGTCCACCGAAGCACGCTTCCGCTTGCGGTGCGCGTACGAGGGAGACCAGAGCAATGACAATGAGCGCGACACCGAATATCATAATGCCTCCATTGCCGGCGACTCTAGAATATAATCGGTTGCTGGGTGATTCACCCAGCACCATATAATCGTGCTTGTTGGCAACTCGCAGGCTCGGGTAACAGCCCCCCGCAAAATTCCGACTAGCTCATCCCTCAGCTTGGCCGACGATTTTGTCGTGTTCCTCAGGGGGGGCACCGTAAACGGTCAACATTCAGCTTGCATCGGGCCACGTACGCTGCTGATCGGGGCACGGCATGACACGGCCGCACCAAAATACGGCGATTACTCTGGCGCTGGAGCGGTTCTAAACGTACCTGGATCCGATTCCGTCGGCGTAGAGCAGTTCGGGCTGGGCGTACGAGCCGCGCCACCGATCCCGTTGGCAACGACATCGGTGGTACGGAAATTCGTTGCCCGAGCCGCAGATGGGAGTTGGGGGGGCCAGGTTGGTCAGGTCCCCTGTCCCGTTACTGCAGCTTCGGACACGCATGCACGCAAGCCGTGAACCCGTTATCGCAGCCTTTCTTTTCGCTCTTGACGGTTTGGTTGGCGCGATAGGCGTCCCGGCAGGCGTCGTGGCACGTGAAGTTCGCGATTTGTGCCTGGTCGACACAGTCCTGACACGTGGTGTCGTTCGGCTGGCACGAAGTGCACGTTTGCCCTGAGGGACAGTTCGGGGCGAAGCATTGCGCTTTGGCCTTCACCAACACCGCGTCACACCCGTTGGTACCGCTTGGGCAATGGACGGGGTCCAACTCACTCCCGTCAGGCAGCACCCCGGTCTGCAGAATGGCACGCACATTGGCGATGCACTCCTGTCGACCTGCGAGGCACGCGACGCCGCAGCCCGGACTGATCCCACGGCAGACGAAACTCTGTGCTTGGAAGTCACTGAGGCACTGCTCTTGGCAGTCAACGCGCGCGGCGTTGGCGTTGGCGATACAGACTGGATCGACCTTGGCACGGGCCGGCGCGGAAACGCTGAGCACCCCCGCGACCAACAGTGCTATTCCCACCACTCTCATGATTCAGCTCCTTTCTGGGCTTGTGCACAGGAGCAGGATGGGTGAAGTTTGCCCTTTGCGCGTAACGTAGGCACGATCCGGTACGTCTGTCAATTCAGACCCTTCCCCGGGTACTGGTTGGTACAATGAAGCGATCAGGCGCGACGCTCGCTCAGCGCCTTCGCTGTCGGCCGTGCCAGCCGCGATTGCAGGCTCACGACGACACGGATGAGCAGCAGCGTTCCCAGCACGACGGCGTACATCACCGGTTCGCTCACGTCCTTCTTCACCCGCTAGGTGAAGTGGAGCCCACAACGCGACCTCTACGGGCACGTCACGGCACCCGCACACATCTGGCTGACGCCCACCGACAGTTCGGAGGAACCGCCGGTGCCTGCGGACGGCACGTTGCGCATCTCCGCGACGTTGCTGGCTGGCGCTCGCAACGGCGACCACGTCACCTTCACCGACCTGCGCGGTAAGTCCCGTACGCTCACGCTGGAACGTGCACACGGCGACAGCCGTTGGGCTGCGGCCACACAGACGGCGTACCTGCGGGCCGGCAGCGTCCTCCAACTGCGGCACATCCCGAAGCCGCCCCGGCGTGCCGCGACGTCGGGACCGGCAGAGGTCGGAGCCCCATCGGTCAATAGGCAGTTCATCATCCTCAAGCCGGGCGATCCGCCCCTCCTGACCCGAGCACCACTGCCGGGCAAACCGGCGGTTTTTGACAAGGGTCAACTCGTGGCGCCGGCCTCGATATCGTGTACCCTCCCGGCGATCTTCACCGACGCGCGCGCGGGAGAACCGATCTGGTTTGATGACGGTAAGATCGGTGGGACAATCGAGGCGGTGGAGCCGGAGGTCATCCACATCCGGATCACCGCGGCCAAGGCCAGCGGTGCCAAGCTCGGCGCCGACAAGGGCATCAACCTGCCTGACACGGACCTGCGTATCCCCGGGCTGACGGAAAAGGACCTAACCGACCTGGCGTTCATCGCCGACCACGCCGACTTGGTTGGGCTGTCGTTCGTGAAGCGCCCGAATGATGTCCGGATGCTGCAGGACCATCTCTCACGATTGCGCGCGGATCGTCTGGGCATTGTCTTGAAGATCGAGACGCGCACGGGCTTCGAGCAGCTGCCGAACCTTCTGCTCGCTGCAATGGGATGGGAACGCATCGGCGTGATGATCGCGCGCGGCGATTTGGCGGTGGAGTGCGGCTACGAGCGGCTGGCCGAGGTGCAGGAGGAGATCTTGTGGGTCTGCGAGGCGGCACACATTCCGGTGATCTGGGCCACCCAGGTGCTGGAGAGCCTGGCCAAAAAGGGTGTGCCGTCGCGCGCCGAGATCACCGATGCGGCGATGGGCGAGCGCGCCGAATGCGTCATGCTGAACAAGGGGCCACACCTCATCGAAGCCGTGCGCGTCCTCGACGATATCCTGCGCCGCATGGAAGCGCACCAGAGCAAGAAGAGCGCGCGGCTGCGTCGGCTGCATCTGTCCGCAATTGGATGGCGGTCGAAGTTCGTTTCAGCCAGCGCATCATAGCGCGCCATCGGACGCGGCGTGAGTTGGCCGCGCGCGCGCCACGGCTTGATCACGAAAGATCGGAGGGCGGCGCCAAAGTCGCGGCACAGTGTGTCAGGCGTCCGGCGTTTCGTTTGCCTCGTCGCGCAATCGGGACTCGATTTCCTTCAGCCGATAGCGCGCTTTGTACGCGGTCGGGGACAGTGATTCCCGCACCGCCCGCAGCTTAGTCAGCAATTGCTCGGTCGCCGTAGCGGCAGGGTCGTTACTGACGGTCGACGTCATGCGTACAGCCCTCTCCTCCCGAGACAACGTCAGCCCGTCACACCCGCCGCGCTCCATCCGCCACACGCGGGGCGTTCGCGATCTCTCGTGCTCCTCGTTCAGCGCCGCTTGCTTAGCACCGCTATGTGTTCGGCGCAACCATCACCGCGGCGCGTCGACAGAGCTCCGTCAAGCTTCAGCTGCCACCGCTCCAGGGCGTGCGACGTGACGCCCGAGGGCGTCGCGATTGGGCTGATCCAGCCTCTGCCAGCATCTTCGCGAGAAGTTCATCATCGCGTCACCAGCCGTTCATCGGCCGCTGCTACGACACTACCCGAGCCGCCGGCATTGTAGCTTGGCGCTTCACTTTTTGATAAACCTCGCCGCGGCAAATCGGCAATGGAGGTGTGCGATTGACTTATCGGCCTGTGCTGACGCTGGTCCTGGGTGTCTTGCTGGTGGGCTGTGGCAAGGATGCGCCCGGGAATGTGGCCGTGGCACCGACGCCGACGGCTGCGCCGTCGTGCGTGTTTCACGCCGGCGCGCTGCCGGCGGACACGCTTTCGGCTGGCGCGCCGCACGGCGCCGCCATCCCGATCGAGCACATCATCGTGTTGATGCAAGAGAACCACTCGTTCGACAGCTACTTCGGACGGCTGCCGGCGGCGGGGCACGCGGACGTCGACGGCCTCCCCGCCAACGCGAGCAACCCCGACAGCACCGGGACGCCGGCGCCCGCTTTTCATCAGAGTCGGTACTGCACCGTGGACACCGACCACTCCTGGACCGCCAGCCACTTGGAGTTCGACGGGGGAAAGAACGACGGCTTCGTCACACAAAACGAACCCGACGGCGCCCGCGCCATGGGCTACTACGACGAGAGCGATCTCCCCTTCTACTACGCGCTCGCCAAGACCTTCGCCATATGCGATCGCTACTTCTCCTCGGTCATCGGGCCGACGTTTCCAAATCGGTTCTACCTGCTGACCGGCACCTCATTCGGGCGCATCCGCAACGATCTCACCTCCTCCACACAGCCGACGATCTTCGACGAGCTCGACGCCCAGGAGATCGCCTGGAAGGTGTACCGCAACGATTTCGCCTACGCCAACCTCTTCCACGTCAACCCGAGGAACGTGGTGCCCGTCTCCACCTTCCTCACCGATGCCGCCGCCGGCAACTTGCCACCGGTCGCCTTCATCGACGGCTCGATCGGTATCATCGGCGTCGAGAATGACGAGCATCCACCGGCGAACATCCAGACGGGGCAAGCGTATGTCGCCAGGCTCATCGAAGCGCTCATGGCCAGCCCCAATTGGCCGACCTCAGCGCTGTTCTACACCTACGACGAGCATGGCGGGTTCTACGACCACGTGCCGCCGCCGTCGGCGTGCGTACCGGACAACATCGCGCCGCTGCTCGACCCCGCCGATCCCACCAGCGACTTTCCGGCACAGTTCGACCACTATGGCTTCCGCGTGCCGTTCGTGGCGGTGTCGCCCTTTGCCAAGCCCGGTTTCGTGTCGCACACCGTCTACGATCACACCTCGATTCTGCGGTTCATCGAGACCCGGTTCGACCTGCCAGCGCTCACCAATCGCGATGCGAACGCGCTGCCGCTGCTCGACCTGTTCGACTTCTCGCATGCGGCGCTCATGAATCCGCCGGTGTTGCCGGCCACCACCGTCGATGCCGCGGCGCTGCAGCAGTGTAAGCTGGACTTTCCGACACTCCCGTACTAGGTGCGGCGTCGCCGACTCACCGGCAGAAGTTGATCAGGACTGAGTCGACCAGCTCAACGAAGGACATCACGAGAATGCACATCGTGTGACTGGAGTTGGCTGACGCGCGCCATCGTGCCCGCACCGGGAAGGCATACGCGTCACCCATTCATCATCGTGTGCATCGCTTCGAGGTCGTCGGGACGCACCGCCTGCGCGCAGGGTTCGATGACCACGTGGAGCGGGCCATCGATTTCCAACCGTTTTTTTGCCGGGGAACTCGATGGTCCGCTCTTCGAGACTTCCGTTCTGAGTGGAGCTGTCACCGGCCGACCTCCGAAAGGATCCCGCGCATGCGATCGACGTGTCGCCGGAGATCGTGCGCCTCCGCTACCCGCGACACGACGTCCAACGGTATCGTGTGGGCGGGGAAGGCATGGCCACGCACGATCGCCAGCATCCGATCGGCGAGTGCTTCGTTGTCGCCGTTCGGGAAGAGCAACCCGCTGACGCCGTGCTCCACGGTCTCCCCGAAACCGCCACTGGCGCTGGCGACGACCGGGACGCCGCGCACGATCGCCTCGATCGCGACGAGTCCCAGTGGCTCGGCCCAAAGGGAGGGAGCAACCAGCGCCCAGGCGTCCACCAACTGCCTCTCCACTTGCTCAGGATTCAGCCAACCCATGAACGTCACGGCACCGTCCAACCCGAGCGTGCCAGCGAGCTGCTCCAGGTGTGCGCGCTCGGTGCCCCGGCCGATGATGCGGAGATGCGCCCGTGAGACGTCGCGGCGTACGCGTGCGAAGGCCCGCAGGAGAAGCGCGGCCCCTTTCTCAACCTCCAGACGTCCGCAAAAGACGAACACCGGCTCCGCCGCGGGCACGTGTCGAAAGCCCGGCCCAACAGGAGGAACCGGCCAGGTGATGACTTCTGACGCAATACCGTCACTGTCGAGCTCACGTTGCAGCCAGTGGCCGCAGGCCAGCACCCGGTCGACTTGGCGCACGCCGGCACGCAGGAGTGCATAGCGGGGCCGGTCGCGAAGCCAGTGCGGAAGGCTCACGCAGCCGGTGCGGTAACACACCCATCCCGCTGGCATCGTGCAGCGAGACCCGTCGGGCAGCAGCTTCGTGCCAATTGGGCAGACGCACTTGTAGTCCGATACCCCGAGCACCGTCGGGAGACTGCGCAACACCGCAAAGATTGCCGGCGACAGATGATGTACGAACATGTTCACGAACACCACGTCGGGATGAAAGGTGCGCAGCGTCGTGTGGACGCGTGCAACGGCAAACGGATTGAAGATCTGCAGGAATACCTGGGCCGCAAGTCGATCGGTTCCATAGGCGACGACGTCGGCCGATCCATTGCCCCCATCCCCAACGCTGCTCGTCAGCAGTCGCACCTCATCACCCGCGGCACGGAGGCCCGCCTGCAGCCACGTGATGTACGCTTCTACTCCGCCGCGACCTGAATTCCAGTCGGTAATCAGGAGCACACGCATTCCGATTCGTGTGGGGTAACGAGCATGCGTTCGCCGTTTCGGGCAGACGCCTCCGCATCCAGAATCGCATCAAGGCTGCGTACGCCGTCGAGCAGAGTCGGCAACCGGCGCGGCCGGCCACGCAGTGTCTCGATGAATGCCGCCAGCGCGCGCCGGTACGAGGGCTGGCTCGAGGGATGAATCAACCGGCGCAGACGCCACGCGATGACCGCCGAGCGGGGCACCAGCCAGCCGGTGCGCACGCCGTAGCCCAATCGCCTGCCAACGCGCAAGACCAGCGCAGACCGGTGGCGGTCCACCCGCAACGTGCCCCGTTCGCCGATGAACTCCAAGCAGTCGGCCAGCCCGGCACGGAAAGAAAAGACGCTCTGGATCTCCGTTCCCTTCCGCATGGCCAGCCGCACCCAGGCCGTATCGTGCTCGCTCATTTCGGAATCGAACCGCGCCTCAGCCTCCCGAACCTCGTCATCGAGGAACCAGCGCAGCAGATCGACGTGGTGCGACGCCAAGTCCAGCAGTACGCCACCGCCCGTCGACCGGCGGCGCTTCCACTCCGGTATGGCGCTCGGCGGGCTTGGCTCACAGAACATCGTCTGCACGGCGCGCACCTTCCCGATCCGGTCCCCGACGATGAGCGCCCGCGCTTGCTCATGCAGCGGGTGAAACCGCCAGTTGAAACCCATCATGGCAGTCACACCGGCCTGCTGCGCCGCCGCGACAACCCGGCGCGCATCTGCAGCGCTGGCGGCGATCGGCTTCTCCAGGTAGAAGTGCTTGCGCGCCGCACACGCTGCTACAGCCAGCTCGGCATGAAGATGCGTGGACGCGCCGATGACGACGGCATCGAGGTCATCGCGTCCGAGCACATCTTCCGACCGTTCGTGAACGGGAATGGAGACCAGCTGCCGGGCTCTCTCCCGAGCGCTCGCATTCGGATCGGCGGCGGCCACCAGCGTCGCGCCCCGGAGATGCCTGAGAATGCGCAAATGCGCCCAGCACGCAATGGCGCCGCACCCGAGCACGCCGATCCGGACCGGCCGGGCTCGCGACACGATCACGCTCCGCCACGCTCCACGTAGGCCACCTTGTGCAACTCGTAGTCGGTCATACGCGCCTCGTCCGAAGCCCCCGCACCGCGGGCGTAACCGACCATTTCGCCAGCGGCCTTCACGACGGCGCCCAGGATCATCGCCGGAACGGTGCCCGCCGGCAGGTGTTGCCGCCGGGCTGTCCGCCGCACACCCGCGACGATGCGCCACAACAGCACCAACGGAATCAGGGGCGAACCGCATACGTACACGAGCCGCCGCAGTCGCGACCAGCGTGCCGCACGGCTCGCCCCAATGAGGACGCCGCCGATGAACCGCTCGTGCACCCAGGAAACCGGGCGGTTCAGGTTGACGTGGTCGATCAACGCCGCCGGCTCGAAGTAGGCCCGGTGCCCGCGCAGCCGCAACCCGACTGCCAACTCGTCGCCGTGCGACAGTGCGTTTTCCAGTCGGTCGCCGAATTCCAACAGAACCGAACGCCGATAGGCGGCGTTGTAGAGCGGGGCCTCCGCGATCTCACCCGCCGGCAGGCCGTCGGCCCAGCGACCGTAGTCGAACAGCAGGCCGGCCCAGCTCAGGGTGCCGTCCGGATTCGCATTGCCGAAGGCGGGTGCCACAACCGCCCACGGTCCCGCGTGGGCCTTGATCAGCGCCTCCGCCCAGCGTGGATGTGGGAAGGCGTGCGTCTCCCCGACGAACACCAGCGGCGCCCTCGCCGCGCGCACGCCGGCGGCGCGCGCCGCGGCCAGTGGAGAGATCGACTTCACCTCCACGACCTTGGTTGCGGCAAACCCCTGGAAATCCCGCATTTCCACGCCCCCCGTTTCCAAGGTGGGGGCCACGATGACGATCTCCAGCTGATCGCTGACCGTCTGCCGCCAGAGACGTTCAATCACCGGCCGAACGGTCGCATACGTGTCGGTGGGCAAAACCACCGACATCTCGGCGTGATGGACTCCTCGAGGCAAATCGTCAGCACGCTGCCGGGGTAGGTGGCTGGGTTGCGTCACTGGATCTTCACTCCTCGCCTGATGCGTTCCGAAGGGTGACCGCCCGGAGCAGCTGCATGCCCCACCCCTCGGCCGGGTAGCACAGCCGTCGCAGCAGGGAGGACTCATACAGGCTGATCGCCGCACTTCGCCAATCCCGTCTCGGCCTCCAACCAACCCAAGATGTCATGTCCAGGTAGCGGAAATAGAGCGCGTGATGGGCGCTCCCGCCGTGATACCTCCACGGCTTCAGATGACCGGTGAAGTGCACGATGCGGGGATCCGCCGACTCCTTGCGCACCCACGAGGCGAGCGGCAGACGGTCGATGCTGACGTTCCAATTCCAGCGTGGGTCGATTTCCCCCCACTTGCCGGCGAGCACGGCGTTCAGGCCTTCCTGATCCCAGAAAAAAACACGGTCGCGGTATCGCTTCAGGTAGGCGAGCGCCTGCCTGCCGATGTCCTCCTGGCGCCACAGGGCAACGTTGATGACCATGACCCCGGCGTTGAAGTACTTGGCATCTCCGTCGACACCAAGCTCTTCGTAGGCAGCGACTCCAAAACGCGAAGCAATATGCGGCACGATCACGTCCTGCGCGGCCAAAACGTGATGCTCGGCGGTGTCTAAGTCCCAGAGCTGCGCGACATCCCCCAGCACCAGAAGATCGCTATCGATCCAGATGATCTTGCGCACGGCGCGTGGGAGCAACTCCGCGATGGCAAGCTTGTCGTAGGTCGCGATCGACATCCGCCCCCAAAGGGGGAGGCCAGAAAATCCCGATCGCTGCGGTCGTAGCCAATGAACCGTGGCGCGGGCCGACAGAGAGCACGCCACCCGCTGTTGGTCGCTCGCTTCGATGCCATCGGCCACAACGTAGATGTCCAGCCGGCGCCGGGGGTCCAAATTCGCCAGCGCCGATCGGAGCGTGACCGCGAGAGGGAGCGCGTACCGAGCGTTGGCAGCGCAGCCGATGACGATGGGCTCTGGCTCCGGGTGCCTCATCCACCGGCTATCATGCCGAAGCGCGCGGAAAGCGGCAAGGCTCGTCGCCTGCGCGTGGCTCATACCCTTGTGCAACAAAGGGTTCCGGGGTAAGCAGCAGTTCAGGAGTTCACCGCTTCTCGCCAGATTCTCCTTTATGCAGGATGCCTGCGTCTACCACACGAATTTCACCCCGGTCAGCTTCCTACGCCGCAGTGCCTGCATTTACCCCGACAAAACCGCGGTCGTGCACGGCGACCGGCGCTATTCGTACCGGCAGTTCGAAGAGCGCGTCAACCGCTTCGCCGCGCGGCTACGCGCCGACGGCATCCGGAAGCACGACCGCATCGCCTTCATATGCCCGAACATCCCGCCGATGCTGGAGGCACACTTCGCCGTGGCGGCCGCCGGCGGCATCCTGGTCGCGATCAACACGCGGCTGAACGCAGAGGAAATCGACTTCATCCTCCGCCACTCCGGTGCACGTTGGCTCTTTGTGGATGACGAGTTCGCGCCCCTGATCGCCCCGCTCGACACGTCGGAGCTCACCGTGGTGCGGATCGCTGACACCGGCGCGCTCGGCGACCCGTACGAGGATTTCATCGCCGCCGCGTCACCCGAGCCGCTGGAGAGTTGGCTGGAGGACGAGCAAGAGACGATCACGATCAACTACACCTCCGGCACCACCGGCCGGCCCAAGGGTGTGATGTATACGTACCGCGGTGCCTACCTCAACGCGTTGAGCCAAGCCATCGAAGCCGGCTTGCGCAGCGACTCGATCTATCTGTGGTCCGTGCCCATGTTCCACTGCAACGGCTGGTGCTTTCCCTGGGCCGTCACCGCGGTCTCCGGCACGCACATCTGCCTGCGGCGAGTCGATGCCGCGCACATGTGGCGGCTGTTGGGCGAGGAGGGCGTCACGCACTACGGCGGCGCGCCCACCGTGCAGATCATGTTGATGAATCACCCCGACGCGCGCCGGCTCAACCGGCCGGTCACCGTCTATGTCGCCGGGTCTCCGCCCTCACCGACGCTGCTGGAGCAGCTGAAAACGCGGAACTTCCGCCCGATCCACATCTATGGCCTGACCGAAACCTACGGGCCGATGACCAGCTGCCCTTGGCATCCGGAGTGGGACGACCTGCCTGCCGAGGAGCAGGCGCGCTTGCTCGCACGCCAGGGCCAGGGCCAGTTCACCGCCGACCTGGTGCGCGTCGTCGACGGCGACATGCACGACGTGCCGCGCGACGGCCGGACGATCGGCGAGGTGGTGATGCGCGGCAACATCGTAATGAAGGGCTATTACGCCGATCCGCAGGCGACCGCCGACGCCTTCCGCGGCGGCTGGTTCCACTCCGGCGACCTCGGGGTGTGGCACCCCGACGGCTACATCGAGTTGCGTGATCGCAAAAAGGACATCATCATTTCCGGCGGTGAGAACATCTCGACGATCGAGGTCGAGCAGACCGTCGCCAAGCATCCGGCGGTGCTCGAGTGCGCGGTCATCGCCATCCCCGACGAGAAATGGGGCGAGCGGCCCAAGGCGTTCATCACGTTGAAGCCGGGCCAACAGGCGACGGAGCAGGAGATTATCGCCTTCTGCCGTGAGTACATGGCGCACTACAAATGCCCGGCCGCCGTCGAGTTCGGTGAGCTGCCCAAGACCTCGACCGGCAAGGTGCAGAAGTTTGTGCTGCGCGAGAAGGAGTGGTCCGGACACGCGAAGCGCATCAACTGAGCAACGACGGGACACGCATCGGCAGCTGGTTACGGGCGGCGTTCGGTCGCCGAGACAACGATACCGACCTTGAACCTTCCCACCGGTTATGCAACAGCATCGGAGCCGCTCATCGTAGGAGGAAACAGTAGTGCCATACCGTCTCGTTTTCCACTGGTGCCCGGTCGTGGCGTGTACCGCGATGGTCGCGCTCGGATCTCTCGCCAACGCCGCCAGCGTAGCGATCAGTCCACCTAGGGTTCAGAACGATTACGGCGGACAGATCACTCTGACGATCACCAACCTGAATCCCGGCCAGACCGTCGCCGTGGACCGTTACGCCGACCTCAACGGCAACGGCACGATCGATCCCGGAGAACCGCTGGTCCAGCACTTCACGCTCACCGACGGTCAGGTGCCGCTCATCGGCGGCCAGCGCAACCTCAATGTTCCCGGCGACGACGATGGAGCCACCGACGGCCGCATCGAGGCGCGGCTGTATTATCCGGGGGTGGACTCTCTCGACCGCATCGCGGCCCCATATCTTTATCGAGTCTCGGACCCGGCGAACGGTTTTCCGCCCGTGACCGGATCACTCAACGTCGTTCAGAATACGACCCTGACGCAAGGAGTGAGCGGCACGATCACCGCTACCGACACGGGGCTCCCGTTGCCCCACATTCTGGTGGCCCTGGTTGCGAACAATCTCAGCTCCGGCACAGTCACTGATGCGAATGGCAGGTACACGCTCTACGCTCCGCCTGGCGCCTATACCATCATCCCGGTGGCACCGGGCCTGGTGGCGGATATGGCGGCGGGCTCGGTCAACGTAACCGCCGATGCCTTTGTCACCAAGGACCTCGCGCTTGCGACCGGCAACCTCACCGTGTCCGGCAAGGTGAGCGACGTGTCGACCGGGGCCGGTCTGGCGGGGACGTTCATGATGTTGCAGTCGAGCACCCAACTGTTCGTGGGAGTCTTCGCAGATAGCACCGGCAAGTACACGGCTCAGGTCACGTCCGGACAATGGGGCATTACGCCGAACCAGGAAACCGTCGCCGCGCTGGGCTATGTCGGGACGAAAGACAAGAACACCACCAGCATCACCGGCAACGTCACCCTCGATTTCCCGCTGCAGAAAGCCACGGCGTTGGTGTTCGGCACCGTCAAAGACGATCAGGGCCACCCCGTGCTCGGAATGCGGATGAGCGGGCGAGACCAAACCAACCAGTACCAACCGAATGGCAGGACCTTTTCGCCGAATGCCGACTATGCCATCGGCGTGTTCGCCGGAACGTGGAATGTCGGACCCAACCAGGACGATCTCGTTGCCTTGGGATACATCTCCCAGGGCGCCACGCTGACCGTTCAGGACGGTCACGCGCTACGGCAGGATTTCACCCTTCAGCGTTTTACGGCAACCGCGCACGTGAGCGGCCGGTTGGTGGAAAACACCACCACCGGTCCCGGTATCTCCAACATGAACGTGAGCGCCTGCCTGCAGAGCCAGGCGGGCGGCACCTGTCTGTCTGCGACCACCGCATCCGACGGGAGCTTCGACATCGGTCTGTTTGCCGGAACATGGAACCTCGGTTTTTCCAGCGACCGACTGACACAGCTCAACCTAGTCGGACCGCAGTTCACCATCCCGGTGGTCGATGGCGAAAACCTGAGCGGTTTTGTCGCCGTTGCCCTGCCAGCCACCGCGCACATCAACGGCTCAGTCCGCGACTCCCAGTCGAACCTCATCGCTGGCGTGAACGTCTACGCGTTCGCAAGCGTCAACGGCACGAATTACAACGCCAACGGTCAGACCGACGAGCACGGCGCCTATTCACTATTGGTGATCAATGGCAACTGGCAGGTGGGACTTGATTGCAACAGCTTGACCACCCGCGGCTTCGTCTGCGCCAATAACCAGCCGGTGGTCATCGCCAATGCCGATCAGACGGTCGATTTCCTCGTGCAGAGCTCAGTGAGCGCGTGCACCGGCGACTGCAACGGCGATCATCACGTGACCGTCGATGAGATCCTCGCGATGGTGAACATCGCGCTCGGGAACATCAACATCACGCAGTGCCAAGCCGGCGACGCCAATGCTGACGGACGCATCACCGTCGACGAGATCCTCGCCGCGGTGAACAACGCCCTCAATGGGTGTCCAGCCACTCCCTGAGATCGACCCATCGTCAGCCTGGCTGAGCGAGTCCCCACAACCGTTCCATCGCTCGGACGAGCCCGTCGAGCGAGCCGGCAGCGGGCGAAAACTGGGCGTCGAAAATGAGGGCTGCCGCGCCCAGCTCGCGTGTGGCGGTGATATCGGCCCTGATCTGCTCGAGCGCGCCCGTGAAGATGGCCCGGTTGTTTCCCAACGCGGTTTCTGACAGGTAAACATTCGCTCGCACGACCAGCTCGATCCGGCTGGGGTCACGGCCGGCCTCCTGCGCCATCTGCCTGATGGCCGCGAGCATCTGCTTCATACCGGCGACGGGAATGCCGGCCGGTAACCACCCATCGGCTTGGCGCGCGACGCGCCGCAAGGCCGCTGGCGTGTAGGCGGCCCAATAGATGGGTGGGTGCGGCTTTTGGACCGGCTTGGGATATATGACCGACTCGGGAACGTGGTAGTAGTCGCCCGCGAACTTGACAGGGTCGGTCGTCCAGATTGTCTTGAGCACCCGCAACGCTTCGTCCGTGCGCTTGCCGACCGCGATCATCGACGCGCCCACCGCCTCGAACTCATCCGGAGACCATCCGGTGCCGAAGCCCACGCGCAGGCGTCCGTTCGAAAGCACGTCGATCGTTGTCAGCTGCCGCGCCAGCAAGACGGGATTGTAATAGGGAAGGTTGAGCACGCTGGTGCCGAGGCCGACACGCCGCGTGCAAGCGGCAACGAATGCGAGGGTCTCCACCGGGTCCAGCACGGTCTTGCATGCAGCCGGCAGCTTACCGTCCGGGGATGCGGGGTACGGCGCGCGTGGCGCAATCGGCCACAGGACGCGGTCAAACACCCAGACGTCGTCGAATCCCAGTGCCTCCGCCCGTTGCGCGACCGTGACGAGAGCGTCCGGCCGGGCGACTCGGCCAACCTGCGGCAGTCCGAATCCCACACGCATGGTCATCTCCTTTCAGTTCTCACCGGCACGGTAGTAACCGACCGGCGGGAGACGGACGATGACCTATAGCACCATCTCCTATGCTCAAGATGGCTGTGGACTTCAGTGGGAATTGCCACGAACCGCTGTGTATTCAGCAGGTAAGATGGCCCGCCACGATCTTCCTCTTGATTCGTGCTGCGCAAGACGTATAGTTGCAATAGCAACTATTGCTTAAGAAAGCACTATGGTGACGAATGGTCAAGAACGGAGCGCACGGCGACGAACACATCGGCTTGCTGATTGGGGCCGTGCGGCGACGGATCAAGCAGGCCCTCGGGAGCCACGCGCGCCGCTATGATCTGACCACTCAGCAGTTCTGGAGCCTGGTCGCGATCTACGAACATCCTGGGTTTTCCCTCGGGGAGCTCGCGGCGCATCTGCGCATGGACAGCCCGACGGCTTCTCGGGTGGTCTTCACGCTCATGAACCGGAAGCTGGTGGGGGTCAGGGGCGATGCAGCGGATCGGCGCCGCGCCCGCCTGCACCTGAGAGCACCAGGGGCAGCTTTGGCCAAGGACCTTCATGAGCTAGCGACAGCGGTACGAGCCGCGGTCGTGCAGGGATTGAGCTCAACGGAGCAAGCAGCCCTGCGAGCCTCCCTCCGCAAGATCATCGCCAATATGGACCGCTTTCAAGACAGCAACACGACCGAGGTTTCAGCTGAAGCAAATTCGCTGCCCACCTCCCCTCAATCCAGGCAGCCCAATCGTCATTCGCAGCGTCGCTGAGCGGCGACCGCTTTGCTGCGTACTTCCCCTTGCGAGGATGTGAAGATGAATCTGAAGATACCGACCACGTTGGATCAGAAGCCAGTGGAGCTACCCGAGAAGTGGGAAGGGCACGCTCGCCTCCCTGCGGCGAGACGCCGGCGCTGGCCATGGCTGCTGGCGTCGGCCATTCTCGGCTGCAGCGGATTCTGGCTGCTCACAAGATCAGGTGAACAACTGTCCGGCACGGCGGCCTCGGCAGCAAAACCCGTCGCCCCAGCCGTGCCCGTGGTGGCCGCGGCTGTGCGAGAAGGGGAAATGCCGGTGTATCTGACCGGGCTCGGCTCGGTGACGGCTTTCAACACGGTTACGGTGAAAAGCCGCGTCGACGGTCAGCTGATCAAGGTAGCGTTTCAGGAAGGCCAATTCGTTCACGAAGGGGATTTGCTCGCCGAAATTGACCCGCGACCGTTCCAGGTGCAGCTGACACAAGCGGAGGGGCAAATGGCCCGTGACGCGGCGCAGCTCAAGGATGCGGAGATCAACTTGGTGCGTTATCGGGACCTGGTCGCCAAGGAGTTGATCCCCAAGCAGCAGTTCGACAGCCAGGCCGCACTGGTCAACCAGTATGAAGGCGTCGTCAAGATGGACCAGGGGCTCATCGACAGCGCCAAGCTGCAATTGATTTACTGCCGCATCATCGCGCCCATCAGCGGCCGGGTCGGACTGCGGCCGGTGGATGCGGGCAACATCGTCCACGCCAACGACCAGAACGGATTGGTGGTCATCACGCAGGTGCAACCCATCGCCGTGCTGTTTACCATCCCCGAAGACAATCTGCCTCCCGTCGTCGCGAAGTTGCGGGCTGGAGAGCGCTTGCCGGTGGAGGCATACGACCGTGCCGGTCAAACGAGGATTGCCACGGGATCGCTGCTCACCCTCGACAATCAAATCGATCAGAACACCGGCACCTCCCGTCTGAAGGCGGTCTTCGAAAACCAGGACAACGCCCTGTTTCCCAACCAATTTGTCAACGTGCGGCTGCTGCTCGACACCAGGAAAGGCGCTGCCATCGCGCCGGTTGCGGCGATCCAGCGCGGCCCGCAAGGGACGTTCGTTTATGTGGTGAAGGCGGACCAGACAGTGGAGGTGCGCCCGGTCACCGTCGGCCCCATGACCGGCGCCGAAGCGGCAATCGAGGCGGGAGTATCCGCCGGGGA
Organism: Binatia bacterium; assembly: GCA_044450645.1. Classification (GTDB taxonomy): domain Bacteria; phylum Desulfobacterota; class Binatia; order HRBIN30; family HRBIN30; genus JAGDMS01. The sequence goes on along the minus strand of JBIOJG010000057.1, from coordinate 12,143 downwards.
ACAGGTCGTAACGGACGGTATCGACAAGCTGCGAGCGGGGAGTACGGTTCAGGTACGGACGCCGGGCACCGATGCCCCCGGCCCACGGCCACGCGCATGAACCCGTCCCGGCTTTTCATTCTTCGGCCCGTTGCAACGTCGTTGCTGATGGCCGCCATCCTGTTGGCGGGCGCCGTCGCCTATCGCCAGCTGCCGGTCTCGGCGCTGCCACAAGTGGACTATCCAACGATCCAGGTGCTCACGTTCTATCCCGGTGCAAGCCCGGACGTCATGGCATCGTCCGTCACCGCACCACTGGAGCGCCAGTTCGGACAGATGCCCGGCCTCAACCAGATGATGTCCACCAGCTCCTTCGGCAGCTCGGTGATCACACTGCAGTTCGCACTCGACCTCAATCTCGATGTCGCCGAGCAAGAGGTGCAGGCGGCCATCAATGCGGCCACGACCTACTTGCCCCGCGATCTGCCGACTCCGCCGGTTTACAGCAAGACCAATCCTGCCGATGCGCCGGTTCTCACCCTTGCTCTGACGTCCGGCACCCTGCCACTCTCCAAGGTGCAAGACCTCGCGGACACGCGGCTGGCCCAGAAAATCTCGCAGCTGCCCGGCGTCGGGCTGGTCAGCATCAGCGGCGGCCAAAAGCCGGCTGTGCGTGTTCAGGCCAATCCGACGGCCTTGGCTGCCTACGGGCTCAGCCTCGAAGACCTGCGGACCGCCATCGCGCAGGCCAACGTCAACCAGGCGAAGGGAAACTTTGATGGCGCCCATCAGGCCTACACGATCGGCGCCAACGATCAGCTCCTGTCGAGCGATGAATACCGGCCACTCGTGATTGCGTATCGCAACGGAGCGCCGGTGCGCATCGCCGACGTTGCGGAGGTGCACGATGACGCTGAGAACGTGAAGCAGGCCGCCTGGATGAACACCGTCCCCGCCGTCATCCTGAACATTCAGCGGCAGCCAGGCGCCAACATCATCAGTGTCGTCGATCGCATCAAGAAGCTGCTCCCGCAACTGACCACCTCGTTGCCGCCGTCCGTGCAGGTGGCGTTCTTGACCGACCGCACCACCACCATTCGCGCCTCGGTGAACGATGTGCAGTTCGAACTGATGCTCACCGTGGCGCTCGTCGTCATGGTGCTCTTCCTGTTCTTGCGCAGCCTGTCGGCGACGGTCATTCCGAGCATCGCCGTCCCCCTGTCGCTGGTGGGCACCTTCGGGGTCATGTATCTCCTCGGCTACAGTCTGGACAACCTGTCGCTCATGGCCCTGACCATCTCGACCGGCTTCGTCGTCGACGACGCCATCGTCATGATCGAAAACATCACCCGCTACATCGAGCAAGGCGAGCCGCCGCTGCAGGCTGCCCTCAAAGGTTCCGAACAGATCGGCTTCACCATTATTTCGCTGACGGTATCGCTCATCGCGGTGCTGATTCCGCTGCTGTTCATGGGTGACATCGTCGGGCGCCTGTTTCGCGAATTCGCGGTGACGTTGAGCGTCACCATTCTGGTCTCGGCGATCGTCTCCCTCACGCTGACGCCGATGATGTGCGCCAAGCTGCTGCGGCACCGTCCCGAGGCCGCGCAGGGACGGCTCTTCCGTGCCTCAGAGCGATTTTTCAACGCGACGATTCAGCGATACGGGACGACGCTTCGCTGGGTGCTCGGGCACCAAACCACGACGCTGTGGATCGCCATCGGCACGCTGGCCGGCACCATACTTCTTTACGTGATCGTGCCCAAAGGATTCTTTCCAGTGCAAGATACAGGCATCATCCTGGGCGTGTCCGAGGCACCGCAAACGGTGTCGTTTGCGGCCATGGCGGACCGCCAGCAGAGCCTGGCCAAGGTCATTCTTCAGGATCCGGCCGTGCAGAGCCTGTCCTCCTTCATCGGCGTGGACGGCATCAACACCACCCCCAACAGCGGACGCATCCAGATCAACCTCAAGCCACTGGACGAGAGACAGGTGAGCGCCAGCGACGTCATCCGGCGCCTGCAGCCGCAGCTGGCCCCTGTGGAGGGCATCGCTCTCTTCATGCAACCTGTCCAGGACCTCACCGTCGAAGACCGGGTCAGCCGAACGCAATACCAGTACAGCATCGAGTCCGCCGATCGCAACGAGCTGCACCTGTGGGCGCCCCGACTGGTGGATACGCTGCGAACGCTTCCTGAGCTGCGAGACGTAGCCAGCGATCAGCAGAATGCCGGTTTGGGAACCGCGGTGGAGATCGACCGGGACACCGCGTCGCGGCTGGGTGTGACGCCGCAGATGATCGACGATACCCTCTACGACGCCTTCGGGCAGCGGCAGGTATCGACCATCTTCACACAGCTGAATCAGTATCACGTTGTCCTGGAGGTGAACCCGAGCTTTCAACGCGGTCCGGATGCCTTGAAGGACATCTATGTCCGCTCCGCCACCGGAGCGCAGGTGCCGCTGAGCGCCTTCACACATTTCGCCCCAACCACCACGGCGCTGGCAATCAATCACCAGGGACAGTTTCCGGCAGTCACCCTCTCGTTCAATCTGGCTCCGGGGTTCGCCTTGGGCGACGCGGTGACCGCGATCGCCGCCGCCGAGCGCCAGATCGGGTTGCCCGCCAGTATCCACGCCGGCTTTCAGGGCACGGCGCAGGCCTTCCAGGCCTCGCTGGCCAACGAGCCGCTGCTGATTCTGGCCGCGCTGGTCACCGTCTATCTCGTTCTCGGCGTGCTGTATGAGAGCTACATCCACCCGATGACGATTCTCTCGACGCTGCCGTCCGCGGGGGTGGGAGCGATTGTGGCGCTGCTGCTGTGCCGTATCGACCTGAGTGTGATCGCGCTGATCGGCATCATCCTGCTGATCGGTATCGTCAAGAAGAACGCCATCATGATGATCGATTTCGCGCTGGAGGCGGAGCGCAAAGAAGGCAAGTCGCCGGAGGCCGCGATCTACGAAGCCTGCCTGCTGCGCTTCCGGCCGATCATGATGACGACGATGGCGGCGCTGCTGGGAGCCCTGCCACTGGCCCTGGGCGGGGGCACGGGAGCAGAGCTGCGCCGGCCGCTGGGCATCACCATCGTCGGCGGCCTGATGCTCAGTCAGCTTCTCACACTCTACACCACCCCGGTCGTGTACCTGGCCTTCGATCGGCTGTCCCGGCGGCTGGCCCCGTGGCGGATCGGCAACCCGATCAACGAGCCGGTCACGATGGAGGGGCAGTGAACATCTCCGCCGCTTTCATCAGGAGGCCGGTCGCGACCTCGCTGCTGACGCTGGCGCTGGCGCTGGCGGGCGCTCTGGCCTTTCGGTTCTTGCCGGTCTCACCAATCCCGCAGGTGGAGTTTCCGACCATCCAGGTGCAGGCCGCTCTTCCTGGCGCGAGTCCGGAAACCATGGCCTCGTCGGTGGCAATGCCGCTCGAGCGCCAGTTCGGCCGCATCGCCGGAGTGACCGATATCACGTCGACGAGCTATCTCGGCTCGACGGCCATCGTGCTGCAGTTCGACCTGAGCCGTAACATCGACGGGGCCGCACGTGACGTGCAAGCAGCGATCAACGCGGCACGGGGTCAGTTGCCGACCAACCTGCCGAGCAATCCCAACTACAGAAAGGTGAATCCGGCCGACGCGCCGATCCTCGTCCTCGCCCTGACGTCGGACACCGTCGATACGGCCCGCATGTATGACGCCGCCTCCTCGATCCTGCAGCAGAAGCTGTCGCAGATCGAGGGCGTGGGCCAGGTGATGGTCGGAGGCAGTTCGTTGCCGGCGGTCCGCGTGGATCTCAATCCGACAGTGCTCAACAAATACGGCATCGGACTGGACCAGGTGCGCGCGGCACTGGGCGGCGCCAACACGAATCGCCCCAAGGGCCAGCTCGCCGACAAGACTTCCGAGTGGCAGATCAGCACCACCGACCAACTGCTCAAGGCGGAGCAGTACCGGCCGCTGATTGTCGCTTACCATCGCGGCGCGCCGGTGCGGCTGTCGGATGTGGCGGATGTCGAAGACTCGATTGAGGACGTGCGCAGTTGGGGTCTCGCGAACGGCAAGCCGGCCGTCGTCGTCGTCATCTTCCGGCAACCCGGCGCCAACATTATCGAGACCGTCGACCGGGTGCGGGTGCTGCTGCCGGAGCTGCAGGCATCGATTTATCGAGGAATCGACCTGTCCGTAATGATCGATCGCACACCGACGATTCGCGCCTCGATAGCGGATGTCGAGCTGACGCTGCTCATCTCCATTGCCCTGGTCATCTTGGTGGTGTTCGTCTTCCTGCGCAACCTGTGGGCCACCGTCATTCCTGGCGTGGTGGTTCCACTGTCCCTGATCGGCACCTTCGGCGCGATGTACTTGTTCGGCTACAGCATCGACAACCTATCGCTGATGGCGCTCACGATCTCGACCGGGTTCGTCGTTGATGACGCCATAGTGGTCATCGAAAACATTGCCCGTTATCTGGAGCACGGGATGCCTCCGGTCGAGGCGGCATTGCGGGGGGCGCGTGAGATTGGCTTCACCGTCCTCTCGATGAGCAGCTCCCTGGTCGCCGTCTTCATTCCGATTCTGTTGATGGGGGGCATCGTCGGTCGTCTGTTCCGTGAATTCGCGGTGGTGCTCTCGGTCGCCATTGTGGTGTCGCTTGTCGTGTCACTGACCACGACGCCGATGATGTGTGCGAAGTTCCTGAAATCCGGGCAGGGCCGGACACATGGTCGTCTCTACCGCGTCAGCGAGCGCGCCTTCGAGCGGCTCCTGCACGGGTACGACGTGAGCTTGTCCTGGGTGTTACAGCATGCGCGGCTAACCCTGCTGGTGGCAGCGATCACAGTCTGCATCAATATTTATCTGTACGCGATCGTCCCCAAGGGATTCTTCCCCGAGCAGGACACGGGCCGCGTGATGGGGGCCATCCAGGCGGACCAGGACACGTCATTTCAGACGCTGCAAGAAAAGCTTACTGCGTTCGTGAGTATCGTCCAGGCGGATCCGGCGGTCGACACCGTGGTGGCATTCACAGGCGGCACACAGGGGAGCACCAACACGGGGCGGATGTTCATGTCGTTGAAACCGTTGGCGGTGCGCAAGATCAGCGCGGCCCAGGTCATGGCGCGGCTGCGGCCCAAGCTTGCGGCCGTGCCGGGTGCGAGCCTGTTTCTGCAGGCGGTCCAGGACCTTCGCGTCGGCGGCAGACTGAGCAACGCCATGTATCAGTTCACGCTGCAAGGTGATGACCTGCAGGAGCTGAATGCCTGGGCCCCGCGGATGTTTCGGAGGCTGCAGACGCTGCCGGGGGTGGTGGACGTCAGCACCGACCAGCAGAACAAGGGGCTGCAGGCGTCGGTGGTGATCGACCGGGACACCGCCTCGCGGCTGGGGATCACGCCGCAGATGATCGACGATGCCCTCTACGATGCCTTCGGGCAGCGGCAGGTGTCGACGATGTATACCGAGCTGAACCAGTATCACGTCGTGATGGAGGTGGCGCCGAGATTCTGGCAGAGCCCCGAGACGCTGCGCGATATCTACGTCCGGTCGACAACCGGGGCGCAGGTGCCGTTGAGCGCCTTCACGCATTTCGCACCAACGACCACGGCGCTGACAGTCAACCATCAGGGGCAGTTTCCGGGGATCACCCTCTCGTTCAACCTGGCCCCTGGGGTCGCCTTGGGTGACGCGGTGACCGCGATCACCGCGGCCGAGCGCGAGATCGGGCTACCCGCCAGCATCCGCGCCAACTTTTCGGGCACGGCGCAGGCGTTCCAAGCCTCGCTGGCCAACGAGCCGCTGCTGATCCTGGCGGCGCTGGTGGCGGTCTACATCGTGCTGGGCATGCTCTATGAGAGCTACATTCATCCGTTTACGATTCTCTCCACGCTGCCGTCGGCGGGAGTGGGCGCGATCCTGGCGCTGCTGCTATGCCGTACCGACCTGAGTGTGATCGCCTTGATCGGCATCATTCTGTTGATCGGCATCGTCAAGAAGAACGCGATCATGATGATCGACTTTGCGCTGGAGGCGGAGCGCAAGGAGGGCAAGTCGCCGGAAGCCGCGATCTACGAGGCCTGCCTGCTGCGCTTCCGGCCGATCATGATGACGACGATGGCGGCGATGTTGGGGGCGCTGCCGCTGGCGGTCGGCGGCGGCACCGGATCGGAACTGCGCCGGCCGCTGGGCATCACGATCGTCGGCGGACTCATCGTCAGCCAACTCCTCACCCTCTACACCACCCCCGTCATCTATCTGTACCTGGACCGCTTCAGCCTGTGGTTCGGGCGCATACGCAAGAGAGCGTTCCGCGGAATGGTCCCGTCAACACCGTTGCGGCCTATCCAGTAGGAGCGCTCTGGTCCGGATTCCTCACGAAGCACCTCTTGCGCCCCACACCGCCTTTGCGCGCACGGCTCAGCCCCAACCAACGACGAGTGCAGTGACATAGAGTGCCGTGGCCAACGCAACGCCACGTCAAGTGTAGGGGCGGTTCGAGCGAGACCAAAAGGCCCCACTACCGCGGGCTTGCCTGCGTTGCGTGCCTCGTGGCATTGCTGCTCTGGTGGACAAGAAGGCGCGAGCAAGGAGATGAGGCCATGTTGCGAGCAGTTGAATCGCAGGCGGTGGCACACCCCGCCAGAGTGTTGTCGCCCCATGAACAACGGATCGAACAGGGAGAGCGAGTTGGGCTGATCGGTGATACGGCGCAGTCGAAGCGGATGCGCATCCACCGGATGCTCGAAGGCTTCCGTGACCGACCCATTCGGCTCAACGTCGAGCGCGCCCGCCTGTTGACGGAGTCCATGCGGACCACCGAAGGCCAAGCCACGGTGCTGCGATGGGGCAAAGCGTTGGCCCACGTGTTGACGCATCATTCCATTCACATCGAGGACGACGAATTGCTGGTGGGAAGCGCCGGCGCGCCCGGGCGGTATGCGGTCGTCTATTGCGAGCTCGGCGGCCCAGGGCGCTTCTATACGCACGAGTACGAACTGTTTCCCAGCGCGCCCGGCGATCAGGTCGTCGTCACGGAGGAGGACATCGCACTCCTCAAGGACGAGATCCTGCCGTACTGGGAACGCAACCAGTATCATGCCGCGGTGATGCGCGCGCTTCCCGACGACACCCGACGGTTGATGGAGCGCATGTTCATCGTGACGCCGACGGCCACGTCCCGGTCTATGTTGGCCTGGGCAAACGACTACGACAAGGTGCTCAAACGGGGTATCAACTCCATCCAACAGGAGGCCGCGGAACGGTTGGCCGCCCTCGACCCGTTCGACACCGGGGCCTACGTGCACCAGCGGCCCTTTCTGGAAGCGGTCATCCTGGTCTGCGATGCCATGGCGACGTTTGCGCGGCGTTACGCGGAGCTGGCTCGCAGCATGGCGCGCGCGGAACCCGACGCCGAACGACGCGACGAGTTGCTCGCCATTGCGGCCATCTGTGAGCGCGTGCCGGCGCACCCGGCCAGAACGTTCCACGAAGCGGTGCAGTCGCAGTGGTTCGTGCAAACGGTCTCGCGTCTCGAACAGGCCGTCGGCGGCGTGATCAGCAACGGACGCATCGACCAGTACCTCTACCCCTACTATCGGAAAGACATCGCCGAAGGGCGGATTACGGATGACGACGCCCTGGTCCTCTTGGAATCCATCTGGATCGGCATGGCTAGAAATGTGGACGTCTATTCCAAGCCGGGTCAGCCGTCATTGACAGACGGGTTTGCTCATTGGGAAGCCACCACCATCGGTGGGCTCACCCCCGACGGGCGAGACGCCACCAACGAGGTGTCCTATCTCATCCTGCAGTCGAAGCGGGAGTTCCCGCTCAACTATCCCGACCTGTCGGCGCGGATTCATGCGCGTACTCCGGACGCGTTCCTCCACGCCATCTGCGAAACCATCAAGGAGGGCACCGGTTTCCCCAAGCTCTTCTTCGACGAAGAAATCATTCCGTCGCTGCTCGCGAAGGGCGCCGGCGCCGGCGAGGCCAACGATTACTGCGTCACCGGCTGCACCGAGGTCAAGATGCTCAACAAGGACGCCGTGGCTACGGGATGCGCGTGGGTCAACCTCGGCGCCATGCTCGAAATGGCATTGCACGACGGCCGCATGAAGTTCTACGGCGACGAGCGCGTCGGCGTCAGCACCGGCGATCCCCGATCGTTCTCCTGCTTCACACAACTCTGGGACGCCTTCCGTCTGCAGGCGGAACACGTCATGCAACACACCTTCATTCAGCAGTTCCTCGCGGACACACTCAAATCCAACCATATCGCCTCGCCCATGTTTTCCATGCTGCACGACCTGTGCATGGCGGACTGCACGGACATTCACGCCGGTCCCATCACAGGCGCCGTCTATCTGGGCTTCTTCGACATCATGGGCTTCGGGACGGTCATCGATTCCTTGGCGGCCATCAAACAACTCGTGTTCGGCGACAAGGAACTCACCATGAGTGAGTTGCTCGAAGTGTTGGACGCCAACTTCGAAGGTCGCGAGGACATCCGGCAGCTGTGTGTGCACGCGCCCAAGTACGGCAACAACGACCCCTATGCCGATGCCATTGGCCGTGACATCGAGGAGTGCTTCGCGCGCCTGGCCCACGCTCATACTACGGCTTTCGGCGGTGAATTGGACGTGCGGTACGTGTCCGTGACTTCCCATGTGCCCCTGGGAATAGTCGTCGGCGCCACACCCGACGGGCGCAAGGCCGGGGAGCCCTTGTCCGAGAGCATCAGTCCCTCTCAAGGCAGGGATGTCAGAGGTCCGACCGCCACACTCGCCTCCGTCGCCAACACCAAGTGTGCACAGTACAAGGAACGCGCGGCGCGGCTGCTGAACATGAAGCTGTCTCCGGCGTCGGTAGCAGGCCCGGGCGGGACGAAGAAGCTGATGGCGCTGATTCGATCGGTGTGCGACATGAAGATGTGGCACATCCAGTTCAACATCATCAATCGCGAAACGCTCCTCGCTGCACAGCAGAACCCCGAGAAGTACCGGAATCTGCTCGTCCGGGTGGCGGGATACAGTGCCTACTTCGTGGACCTCAGCCCGGCCCTGCAGAATGAGATCATCCGCAGAACCGAGCACACCTTCTGAGGGGCTGCGCCCCGGCGTCCGTGGGGCGAATCCGCTCCCGTTGGTCGCTGCGAGCGCCTACAGAGGTGTCCCGTCATAAATTGGGCGCCCGATTTGATCACAAGCTCTGAGTGGACCCAACCGGAAGCTGATTTGGAGAGCCCATGAGCCCACGCATTCTGTCATTCCCGCAATCTTCAGGCGGGAATCTATCCGCCATCCGCTGGATGCTCGCCGGAGGATTGCGGGCATGACAGTTTGCAACGCAGACGGGACTTTCGGGCGGGTCTTCGACATCCAGAAGTTCTCTCTCCATGACGGCACGGGAATACGAACGCTGGTGTTTCTCAAAGGATGTCCGCTGGCGTGCGCCTGGTGTTCCAATCCCGAGGGCCAGGCGTGTTCAGCCGAGTTGGTCTACAGCCGCGACCGCTGCCTCGGCGCGAGCGCGTGCGATCGGTGCATGCAGGCCTGTCCGGCCCGCGCTGTCGGTCAAGATGCGGATGGAAAAGTGAAGGTCGACCGGCAATTGTGCGACAACTGCGGCGCCTGCGCTGACGTGTGTCCCCCCAAAGCCATCGCGGTGTCGGGCGAACTTGTCAGCGTAGATCACGTGATGCGCGTGGTCGAGGAGGATAGCGGGTTCTATGTGCGATCCGGCGGCGGGTTGACGCTCAGCGGCGGTGAGCCCTTGGCACAAGGTGAATTCGTCAGGAGCCTGCTGGGTGCGGCGCGAGGTCGCGGCGTAGATGCCGTCATTGAAACCTCCGGACTGTGCCGGTGGGAGACGCTGGCAGCAATCGCGCCTCTCGTCGATCAAGTCTTCTATGACATCAAGTGCCTGGATGCCGAGAAGCACAAGCGAACGACCGGGGTCTCCAACGCGGGCATCCTGGAAAATTTCCGCAGATTCAGACGAAGCTTTCCGGGAATCCCCGTCATCGTCCGCACCCCCGTCGTCCCCGGCGTCAACGACACTGAGGAAGACATTCGAACGATCGTAGAGTTCATCAACGATGCGGGAGGCGCGGCGGGTTATGAGCTGCTGCCCTACCACCGGTTCGGCGAAGCCAAGTACGGGAAGCTCGGAAAGACGTACCCGCTCAAGGACATTGATCCGCCTGCTGAAAAACGAATGATCGCCCTGAGAAGAATCGCCGCTCGGGTGTCGTCCTGATACGCCACTGGCCACGCGTTTTCGGCAGCACGCGGAAATTCAAGAGCGCACTGCTGTGACGAGATCATCTGACCTTACGTCAGCCTCCCTGGACATGGTCTCCGCGCGGCTTTATCGCGCAGCGTCTCCTGCAACGATGGGTTGGGCGTCTTGGAAACACCAATGCCACGGCTCATATTGATATCCCCAGGGATTGCCAATGGGATACGAGAGAGAGTAGCCGAATTCGGCCGCACGTTTCGTGAGCCATGCATATGCAGCGGTTTGGTCGAACTCGACTTCGAGCGCGTGGCTACCGGGAGTTGATAGGTCGACAGCGCGCCCAGTGTGGTGTTCGCTGAAGCCTGGCGGGGCACATACGGTGAGAATGTCTTCTACGGCCACCCCCATTTCAAGCTTTCGGCGAACTATCTCGACTTGCCGGTCGATGCTGCGAAAGGCGGAGACAATGAACAAAGTGATGCCATCAACGAGCGCCGCTGCCTTGAGGTTGCGCCATGCTTCGGCAGCAGCCGGGATAAGTAGATGATCTCTGCCGTCCGCTCCGACTTCGGCACTTTCGAGGCTCGTCGCTTCCTCGCACTCTCGTAAGCCGCGAGCCGCTACCAATTCGCTCGAAATTCCAAGTGCAACAAGGTGCGTGTTCATGCGGATAGAGACGCCCAGCGGCTGGCGCGTGAGCCGCCGGCGCACCGGCGTGCGCGACTGGCCGCCAAGCTCAAACCGGGCGGCTCGACACCCTGGTTAAGCGACGTGTTGCATCTTGTTCGCGAAATCACGCGAACACCTCCCGTTCATTGTCACCGTGGCACCCCCCGTAAATCAAGCGTGGCGAACTTCCCACGTAGCACTGATCTTCTTCCGACCAGTTCTCGAGAAGTTCGTCTTTGTGCAGATCGTACCATTCCAAGACGAGCCGTTCGGCGCGCACGCTTCGTAGAATGCGAAGGATGTGGATCGTGACCAGGTCGTCCTCATGCCGATCGACCGAAGTCGCGCGAGTACCAACGCTCGGGACGGATACGAACCACGAGCTCATTCGTACCGTTTGGTCGTGTGTTGTCGACATAGGTATCGCCGACTTCCACCCCGAGGTACTTGCGAACGACGGGTTTGACGTCTCGCGCGACATCCGCGGGCGCCGCCGACACGACCCGTCCCTGGATCGTGACATACTTCGGCGGCATCTCCTCGGACTGCACGAGAAAGGCCACGCGTGCGCCGACGGCGAGGAGTCGCGCCTTGCGCGCCTCCGGACGGGTGACGACGAGAATCTCGCCGCCCGGTTCGTAGAGATACCATACCGGGACGGACAAGGGTCCGCGGCCGGGTTCGTCGATGCTGAGAACGCCCACATGGACGTCGGCCAGAAAGGTCTCGCGCTCCTCGCGCGTCATCGGAGCAGGCATGGATCTCCTTTCTCACACAAGAACCGGAGCGAGAATAACCAATGGTGGCAGCCATGCAAGCCCGCATCCGATGGCTTGTCGGATGGACGGGCACATTATGGCCTAGCGACTTCGGCATCGCGGCGGCGCGCGGCGCCGGCCGCCGCATGCCGCTGCTGGGCGGCGTTCTTTGCGATCCGAGTCTTCACCAGCTTCCGTACGAGGGTAGCCGGTATGGGATTGTCCGCCTGAAAGCGAATGGTGCCCTTGCTGGTGTCGTAATCTTTGAGTTCGTCCTTGTGGGCTTCCACTACGGCGCCTGGGTAGAAGGCGCAGTGATTCGCGGATGCGCCAAACCACACGAGCATTCTTCCGTCGACGGAGCCTGTCAATGAAAGTGAGACAGTCGGCATCCGAATTTAGTGTAGCGCCGGCAGCGGCGAGAGCATGAACGACGCGACGGAGACGCTGGTGTTTGGGGTACCCATGTCCTCACCGGGGTCGAGATCGTGGCGCT
>JBIOJG010000056.1:0-33893 GCA_044450645.1 Binatia bacterium | reverse complement strand
TTGCCGGCGACAATCTCACGATCGACATCGCGGCGCACGATCCCGACGGGGATCCGATCAGTTTCTTTGCCCAGACCAAGGGCGGCCAGGATGTCCCCGCCGGCTCGGGCATCAACGACTACCACGACGGAACCGCCAGCTTCCAATGGGGAACCAAACCGGGGGACGTCGGCGACCATGTGCTCCGGGTAGCCGCCTTCGACGAGGGCGGCGGCGAGGCCTGGCACGACATCACCATCTCCGTCCTCTCCGCGGCATGTCCCGGCGACTGCAACAATGATGGTCAGGTAACGGTGGACGAACTGATGACCGCCGTGAACATCGCCCTCGGCACGGCAGCGCTCTCGACCTGCGCAGCAGCCGACGTGGGTCGCGACGGCCTCGTCAGCGTGGATGATATCCTGGCGGCGGTGAACGCCGCACTGAGTGGCTGTCCGCCTGCGAGCGCCGGCAGTTGAGCATTGGAACAGCAACAGCTGCAACTCGAAGAGCGGTCCCGAATTGCCGATGAGAAGAGATGCCCTGATGACAATGGCCCATCGATATTTCAAGCGGTGGACGGGCCGTGGCGCGCGTCTCCTCCGACTTGGCCTGCGGCTCTCTCTCTACACAGTCTTCCTCTTGCCTTGCCTCCCGTGTGGTGCATCTGCAGCGCACTTTGTGCACCCAAAGCTCGGCTACAGTTTGGACTATCCGGATTCCTGGAATGTGGATTGGACGTTGATCGGCTACGACGGACCGCTTGAGATTACCAACTTTCCTGCGGGAGGATACCTTCACGGTGGCCTGCTGCCGCCTGGCGGCATTGATATCAACGTGCAGCTGTTTCCTGGAACGATGGATGAGAACGACCTCTTGGTACGGGGGGCCGCAGCGGCTGGCAATGTGACTCGCTCCGTGCAGGCCATCAACCACCGCGGGGTGCTGCGCGCAGACTACGATTTCCATTTCACCGACAGTGTCACCTACCGGGGCACGTCGTTCGTCGTGCACGTGGGAGACAAACTCTTCACCATCCTTGTCTCGTATGAGCACACGCCGCCCAGCGAGCAGGACAAAGCGACTGGGGAAGCGGCGCTGTCCCAAATCGTGACGAGCCTTGCAACAGGAGCCGGACGATGAAGAAGCGTTATCTGCACACCAGTTCGTCCCCAATGCTGCACATCGTACTCTTGGCGGGCGCCTTTGTCATGCTCGCTAGCTCACCTCGCACCACGGAGGCAGCCCCTTGCATATCATTTGGGTGGGTGAACAACTTCCTCACCACCTACCACAATACGACAAACGGTCGCTACGGGTCTCCTGAAGCGCCGCACACCGCGACCTATTACAACGCGGCGCAGACCAACGAGGTTACGCCTATACCGGCCTTAGGGATGTATGCTGCCGTCGACCCACGTCTAGTGCTTGCGATCTCGGGTGCCGAGAGCCACTTTGGGACAGATCAGACGTGCTGCACGCCCTACAACAATGACTGGGATTGGGGCGGGCCCTGCGGGAGCTGTAAGCACTATAACGACCTCGACACCCCTATCAGTGCTGTCGTAACCGGACTGACGCAAACCTACATGGCTGCCCTTGGTTTGGTTACGATAGAAGCAATGTCGACCCATTACTGCGGAAATGATTGCGGGCCACCGCCGAATTGGTGCAAGACTGGTGCGAATGCGTGGATTTGCAACGTAAAGAGTTTCTATGCGTCCATCCTGGGGACGTCCGGTAATGTATCCGACCTAACATATTTCCAGCCGGATGCTATTGGCACTTGCTGCACGGGTGACTGCAATAATAATGGTGTGGTTACTGTTGACGAAATACTGACAGTGATCAACATCGCACTGATGAATACTGATCCGTCTGCGTGCCCGGCGGCTACTTATCGTGACGGTGGATTCGTGTCGATCCAGAATGCAATGGACAGCGTCAACCTCTCCTTAGTTGGCTGCCGGCAATGAGCGGCAGGTGGCAGTCGTTGCGCGTCATTCCCGTCGCACCCCCCGCGCGTTTGGAGTTCCTTCCCCGGCCGCCTTCAGGTAGGCGCTGACCGTCTCCCGGCAGATCCTCGTCTCTCCTCCTCGATCCGCCGCAGGGTCCAGCCGAGGTGCGCGCCCGCTACCCGAGCGTGCGCCGCTTCGTGCGCAAGCTGCGCGGATCGTCGACCCCGAGGCCCCCGTCATCCGGACCGCTTCGGGTGAAGAAGCCCAAGTCGATTACGGCACCGGCCCCATGGTGCGCGACCCGCAGACGGGGAAGTACCGGCGCACGCGCCTGTTCGTCATGACAGTCGGCTACAGCCGCAAGGCGGTGCGCCTTCTGAGCTTCCAGTCCAGCGCCGCCATCTGGGCCGAGCTGCATGAGGCAGCCTTCCGCCGCCTCGGCGCCGCTCCCAAGGTCGTCGTGCTCGACAACCTCAAAGGGAGAGTCCTCCGCCCCGAGTGGTACGACCCGGAACTCAATCCGCTCGCTTGCGATGTGCTGCGCCACTACGGCGTCACCGCCCTGCCGTGCCGCGCGCGTGATCTGGATCGCAAGGGCAAGGCCGAGCGCAGCGTCGGTCACACCAAGCGCACCCCGCTCAAGGGCCTGCGCTTCGAGTCTCTCGAGGAGGCGCAAACCTATCTCGACCGCTGGGAGCACACCTGGGCCGACACTCGGATCCGCAAGCATCGCCCGAAATGAGCTGAGCAGAGACTCTGACTGACCCACGGCCCCGAACGGGCATGATCCATCAGCCCGGGCCAACGGCCTGGGTTGCGGGGACGGAACAACGTCGAGCGGAAAGGGCGGAAGGTGTCGTGCGTGAGCGATCTGCCCCTTCACGCTATTTCGGCAAACTCTCGGGCGGCGAGATGTTGTTGACCTCGCCGGTAAGGGACTCGAGGAAGGCGACCATGTCGCCCTTCTCCAGTTCCGTCAGATTCAGCGGCTTGACCTCCTTCGAGAGATTCGGGTTGGCGACACCGCCTCGATTGTAGAATTCGACCGTGTCGGTCAGCGTGTTCTCGCTGCCGTCGTGCATGTAGGGCGCGGTGTGCGCAATATTGCGGAGCGTCGGCACCTTGAACTTGCCGCGATCGTTGTTGTCGTGGGTCACGTCGAAGCGGCCCAGGTCGGGTTTGGGCTTGTCCATGCCGACGCCGATGTTCTGGTAGGTCTCGTCCGTAAAGTTGAAGCCGGTGTGGCAGGCTTTGCATCTGCCCCTGCCGTTGAACAGATGCATGCCACGGACCGCCTCCGGACTAAGCGCGTCCTTGTCTCCCGCCTGGTAGCGATCGTACGGGCTGTTGCCCGCAACCACGGTTCGCTCGTACGTGGCAATCGCCTTGCCGATGCAATCAATATCGATCTTGTGGTCACCGAACGCTTTCTTGAACAGCGACGCGTAGCCCTTTACCGCCTTGACTCGCCCTACCACGTCGGTGTGCGAGCCCATGGCCATCTCCACCGGATTGACCAACGGGCCGTGCGACTGCATCTCAAGGTCCTTGGCGCGGCCGTCCCAGAACTGCTCCGCCGAGAACAGGCGATTGATCACCGTCGGACTGTTGCGGCCGCCAAGCTTGCCGGCAACTCCGGCTGAGGTCCGGTGTGGATCAGCGAAGCCGTGAAAGGGCATGTGACAGCTGGCGCAAGAGATGGTCTTGTCTTTCGACAGCCGCGGGTCGAAATAGAGCAGCTTGCCCAGCGCGATCTTGTCCTCAGTGATCGGATTGTCCTCCGGAATGTACGCCGCGCCCGCCTGCAAGCCGAGCGGGAGCATCATGCTCCAGCTGCCCGAGGTCAACATCTCACCCTTGGCAGCGGCGGCTCCGGCGGTCGGCGGCGCCGCCGTACCCGGAGTTGCTGGCTCCTCCGCTATCACGGGCCGGACCACGATCGCTGCCATTGCCATCAGCGCAATCTGAAGTGTCGCAATGTGCCCCATACGCGCCTCCTTGATCTTGGTTAGGCACGCACGGTCCGCCGTTCAATCTCGGTGGTCAGTCATTGGAATGATATTCACTTTGACATTGTATGCCCATCCTCGTGCTGTCGAGCCAACCGGTCGGCTTGCGCGTGGAGAAATGGGCCGCTAGGCAGGGCATTCATGCATCCGGACACCAGACGGCGGCACGGGCATGGACGGAACCGACACGCACCGACCCCGACTCAATCAGCCTCCCGGGCATCCCAGCCATCCGGGTTGGCCGAGCGCCAGGGGATAGAGCCTTTCGCTCTGTTTTGTGCCTATCATCTCGGCATCACCGAAGACGGCGGCTACCGGTTCCAGAACATTCACCAGGTGGCGAAGCGGTTCGGCACCAATGCGGGGGTCATCAAGCAAGTGCTGGCCGATTTCGACATGGATTCGGACACCATCGTACACAGCACCTTCGACATGGCCGGCGCGCAGGTCGATATCATGCTGGCACCAGAGGGCATCAACCGCACCGAGCTGGCGCGTGAGTTCTTCACGCAGTTCCGCGCAGCTCCGCGGCGGTCGCGGAACTGGGCAAAGGAATTGGAAGAGGACGCGCGCGCGAACGAACGGATCTTCGGACCAAGCCGGCGGTGATCACGTCAGGTTCGGGGTTCCAGGGTTACCGGCGTTGCCGGCGGTCAACTCACGAAGTCCGCCAATGATAAGGAGCAGCCGCGGGCTTCGGCGCCCGCGATTCGACCCACCAACTCAAAGCCGTCTTTGACCACGCGGCCAAGGTCTTCGGTCAGCACGGCCAATGCGGTGCCGGCGTTGGCCAAATCGAAATGACAGAGCAAACCGGCCTCGCCGGGCGCGACCTCTCGCAGGGTACCCGGATCGAGGACGAGCGTCCGCATCCAAGGCGGGCCGGCTTTGGCGCGGTGTGTGGGACGCCCGCAATACCGATCGCGGATGACGTTATCGTAATACTGCGAGGACAGTTCGGTCATGCCGTACTCGTTGACGCAGAAGTAGCCGGGGATCGCAAAGGTATTCCAGCAGGCTTGCAGCACGCCGTGGGCTGACATCGAACGGGGTGCGCCTTTGTGCCCTCCCGTGTCCATCAGGCGGCTGCCGTGCGGCAGGCGAAACGCCCATGCACGCAGGCGGCAGTGATCAAAGAAGCGGATCAACGCCCCCGTCGTGGTCATGATACACACCGGCGCGCCCTCACGCTCGCTCTGTCGTAGCGCCTCGGCAAAATCAGCGAAGTCCAGCCCATCAGCAGTGGCAAAGCACCGGCTGCCCGAGGAGCTGCCAAATTCCTCCATGGCCCAGGAAACCATTTGCGCCAACGACGATTCGTTGCGCTCGGCGCTCGATGGGATCAACGACAGAATGCGCGTCTCGGCGACGTCCGGAAAAAGGCACTCTTTCATGCCCGCAACGGCCGCAGCACGGTACAGCCGCAGATCCGGGAGCGCGTGTCGGCCGCGCCGCTCCGCACCGGCAGTCGTGCCGGTGGTCAGGAAGGTGCGCTCCGCCGGCCCACAGCGGAGCTCCACCTCCTTGAACACCAGCATTGGCACCGGCGGAATTTCCTTCCACTGCTGGATGGTTGCCGGGGTTTTCCCTTGTCGCTCGCACACCCGCCGGTACGCCGGGATGCACTCGAACTGGTGGGCGAACACTTCCAGTGCAAGGGTTTCGAACTGTATCGCCCGCGGAGCCGTGATGAAGCGCAGCACCGTGTCGTGGACCGGATGATCTTCGGGCTTCATGACAATTGCAGATGCGCGCCGCTTGCGTGAGTTGCGGCGATCTCAGGAACGATCCGCCACGTACATCGTCTCGACGTACTCGCGCAACATACGTTCGGCGGTAAACCGAGGGATCAAGGTGCGCATGGCGGTCTTGATCCGCTGGACCCAGTGATGCGGAATGCCATCAGCGGCACGGTTATAGAAAGCCGGGATGACCTCGCGCTCGAGCAGATCGAGCAAGGCTGCCGCATCGTGATCATCCTGCGTCCGTGGATCAGCAGCGGGTGAAGCGATGGCCCACCCGTTTTCGCCGTCGTAGGCCTCTGCCCACCAACCGTCGAGCACGCTCAGGTTCAGGCCGCCGTTGAGGGTGACCTTCATTCCGCTCGTGCCGCTCGCTTCAAGCGGTGGCCGCGGGAGGTTGAGCCACACGTCCACCCCGGCCACAATCCGTGGTGCCATGTGCAGGTCATAGTCCTCTAGGAACACGACGCGCCGGCCCACCTCCGGTACCCCTCTGAGCTCAAAGAACAGGCGCAGGGCTTCCTTCGCCTCTTGGTCTTGCGGATGTGCCTTACCGGCCAGGACAATCTGGATGGGAGTCGGTCCATCGTCGAGCAGACGCAGGGCGCGCTGTGGAAAGCGGGTCAGAAGATAGAGGCGTTTGTAGGTCACCATGCGTCGGGCGAAGCCGACCGTCAGGAGATTCGGATCGAACGTACGGGCGGCGGCGTCCACGAAGTCGGAAGTTTCGCCGCGCCCCAGCCGGTCACGGATCGACCGCTCACGCACGTATTCGATGAGTGTCTGGCGTTGGGTACAGCGCACTCTCCACAGTTCCTCGTCCGGGACAGTGGCAAGCCCTTCCCCGCCTGCCGGCTGGCCGATGCGGGCATACCAGTCCGCTCCAAGGTGATGTTCGAGCAGCGTCTGCATCGGCAGCGACATCCACGTGGCCGTGTGCACGCCATTGGTCACGTGCGTGATGGGCACGTCCGCTTCGGCGCGATCACGCCACAGGGGATGCCACATTGCCCGCGCGACTTCGGCGTGGCGCCGGGAGACGCCGTTGGCGGCGCGGCTCGTGCGCAGGGCCAAGGGAGTGATGTTGACCGGCTCCTGTGCGTTGCCGGGCACCACGCGGCCGAGGTCGTAGTACGTGCTGCTCGGGACCCCCAGATCTTCCATGAGACCGCCGAGCACCAACTCGAATTCGCTCTGGCTGTAGCCTTCGTTCCCTGCCGGCACCGGGGTGTGCGTGGTGAACACGGTCTCGTGGCGCAGCAGGGCGAGTGCCTCATCAAACGGCCGTCCCGTGGCCAGCAAACGCCGGAGACGTTCGCTACTGCTTAATGCCGCATGTCCTTCGTTGAGGTGGACGAGTCCGGGGTGAATGCCCAGCGCATCCAGGGCGCGAACGCCGCCGATGCCGAGTACAGCGTACTGCGCCAGGCGCGTCTGCCGGTCGCCGATGTACAACCGTGCCGTGATCCAGCGATCGATCGGGTGGTTGTCCTCCCGGTCCGTGTCCAGCAAGTACAGGGGTACGCGCCCAACGTCGATGCGCCACACCTGAATGCGCACTGGGCGGCCGCGCAGCACCAGCTCAACCGTGAGCGGTCGGCCGTCAGATCCGGTCACATGTACGGCGGGCAGGCGCTCGCAGTTGGTGTCAACCCAGTATTCGTGCTGCCAGCCCGCCGTATCCAGCCGCTGATGAAAGTACCCCTGGCGGTAAAGCAGACCGACTCCGACCACCGGCAGGGCAAGATCCGAGGCCGCTTTGAGGTAATCGCCGGCGAGCACACCGAGCCCGCCACCATACAACGGCAGCGAGCAGTGGACAGCGAATTCCGAGCAGAAGTACGCCACCGGGCGTTCTGGCGTGATGCCGGTCTGCACCCACGGGCGGTTGCGGTCGGCCTCGATGCGAGCGGCCAGCGCCTGAACCTCCTCCACGTACAGTTGCTGCTGCGCCAGTTCAAGCAGACGCCGCGGCGGCACGGCCTCGATCACGTAGCGCGGGTTGCACTTGCCATGCCCCCAGATGACCGGGTCCATTTGGCGGAACAGCTTGGCCCCGTTGGGCAGCCACGACCAGCGGTAATCGTAGGCCACCCGTGCCAGTGGCACCAGCGCGCCAGGCAACCGTTCGGCAAGTTCGGCAATCGCCCGTTCGACGTCGCGCTGCCCATCATTCGACTGCGTTGTGGTAACCGTCATGACCTTCCTTCTCCCGAGCGCATGCCGATCCATATACCTACGTCGCCGGGCATGGTGCTGCAAGCGTCCGCGGCGCCTGCGGAAGACCTGTATCAGCTGAAGCTCTGAGAAGAATCCGTGCCCGAAGCCCCGGACGCGGAGCCGACACCCGTGGACCGTATGGTACGGATGAACGCCTTATGCCGGCGGCGCGAACTTCGAAGCAACCTGGGCCGACGTGGAAAGCACCACGACGCCAACCACCACCAGAATGCAGGCTGCAAGCCAGGCAACCTCCGACACCGTTCCAGACGGCAACGCCTGGCCATACAACGCGATCGCCATGCTGACCGGCACCAAGAGCTGTGCGGTCAGCATGCACGGGACGACGGTGTTGGCGCGGTACAACCTCAGCGCATTCTGCGTGACCACGAGTCCGACGATTCCAAATGCCAGCAGACAGGCAACGGCTGCTCTCCCGATCCCCGGAGTCGGCACCCAGCCGGCTCCCGGGGACAGCCAAGCGCCCATCAAACGGTTCATGGCGTCGGACATGCCCTGCGCCAGCCCGGCGGCGACGCCGATGCACGCGGCAGCCGCGGACGCCGTCGCCAACCGACGCCATGCGGTCGCCGCCAGCAGCACGGCGATCAGGACCGCGAGTGCGACGACGGCCGCGCTCAGTTCCGCCGCCCGCACGCGTTGCATGCCGACCGGCTCGCCGACCGTCGCCAGGAGCACGGTCACACCGCCCATCGCTGTGACCATGCCGGTCAATTCCTGGCGCCCAGGGCGTTCGCCGAGCAGAAGAGCGGCGAAGATGACCACGAACACGACGCCCGCCGCAATCACCGGCTGGACCACCGTCACCGGAGCTTTGGTCAACGCGAAAAAGTGAAAGGCCAACCCGGCTGTCTGCAAACCAACTCCGAACAGCCACAACGGTTTCGTTACCAACGTCGCAATGAGGCGAAATCCCGACGTCGACGCCTGCTGCGCCTTCATCTTCTGGATCACGACAGACAGGTTGTACAAGATGGTTGCCGCAAAAGCGGCAAGTACGCCACGGAGCATTTTCGGCCCCCAGCCTTCACGCTAGAATGTTGCCCGTCTTCTGCAGCGTGTGCACCAGGTCTTCCAGAAGAATTGTCGGCTGTTTGCCGACTGCCATCGCGTCACCGAGCCATGCGTCACTTGCCGAAACGCACCAGGGAATCGGAGGAAAAGAAATGCGGATCCGGCTTGATGCGGCGGTCGTTGGGAGGCTCCTTGCCCTCCAGCGGCGGGGGCGTGACCACCGTGGCCCGACTGGCCTTGATGTTTTCGGCCCCCTGGTACACGACACAGGCGTTGCTGTAGTAGTCACCTTCCTCGCCGTGGGGGGCATTGAGGGCGGCAAACACGGTGTACGTGTTCACGAGCTCGCCGCGCCAGTCGAACTTGCGGTTGTAGGCGCCCTGGTAGATTTCCTTGTCGATGTACAGCTGGATCTTCCCATACAGATAGTATGGATCCTTGGGGGTCCCTTCGACGATCCAGCAGCGGCGCCGTGCCAACGCAAGATTCACCGGCGCCCACGGCAGCCCCTTCCAGCTCGGATCCTGGAACCCAACCAGCGGGACTCGCTGAAAGATGCCCCGCCATCCGCCGCCCGGCAGCGGACGGTCGTGGCACTCACCACGCAGGTTGAAGGGATCCACCAGCCGGAGGACATCTTGCTCGCCTACCAGTTTCCAGGTGAAGTCTTCGAGTTTGCCGTCGAAGAATGGCCCATCGTCCTCGCTCATGTCCGAGCCCAGGAAGCCGTCGGACCGGTTGGCGGGAGAAATGGCGCGGACGCGCCGTAGCGCCGGCACGAAGGCCCAGACGGAGTCGCGCTTCTCAGAGGCACGGTAGCGCCAGTTGAGCGCGGTCGTCCCGTTGAGATCGGCCGGCTCAACCGTGATGGAAAGAAACTGTACGAGGAGATCATCGGGGTTGTGCGCCGGGATGTATTGCCGCGGCTGGCCCTGGTAGTAGAGGTAGTAGACCTCCTGCGTCGCGCTCCGTTCGAGGCCTTTCGTCGACACCCAGTGGATTTGCACAGTGTTGTGGAAACTGCCGTTGTTCCAGACGTCGGCGTAGGTGTTCCAAAGAATTTTGATCCCGGCCTGCGGATCGTCGACCGTGACGCTCGGGAACGGAAATCCCTCGATGTACGACGGCTTCTTCCCCGTCCCCTTCTCGATGATGGCTCCGTTCTCGTCCAGCGTCAGCGTCCCCGCGTTGCGCTGCGTCGCCTCCACGAAGCCCTTACTCCAATGCTGAGACCCGGTCTCCATGCGAACGACGGGGTTGGCGTATTCCCCCTGCTCGTAATGGCGGAGGATCTCCGGCGGCATCAGGTCTTTGGCCCGCTGCCAATTCTCGCGCGACAGCACGTCACCCGGCACCAACTCCTCACCGCGGGTTGGGCTTGTCGATGCAAGCATGACCAAGACCGCGATGGCCGCCGTCCCCTTTATACATGTTGCGTGGCGCATGAACTCACCGCTCCTTTCCGGAATCACCGGCGCTGTCGGCCGATAGCGTGAAAACAGCTCGCATGGAGATAAGCTCCCGTGACGGCAACAACCGTTCCGCGATAATCCATGGACTTTCCTTTGCCCCGGAAACGCAGCCAGCCCGGAGCTAGCGGTCCTCCTTCGCCAGCGCCCCCAGCGTCTGGCGCTTGGTATTGCGACGCATGAAGCCCGGAGCAAGGGCGCGCACGATGTAGCCGGCGGCAATGAAGCGGGGAAAGGTGATCTCGTGCCTTCCCTTCGCCAGTGCCTTGATGATGGCGTCGACCAGGGACTCGGGGTCCACCATCATGCGCCGGGACACCGGGGGCATCCGCCGGAGCGCCTCATCGTCGAAGAATTCGGTCCGAATGGTGCCGGGGCAGACGGTGAGCACGTGCACGCCAGCATCCTCAGCCTCGATGGACAACGCCTCGGCCAGGCCGACCATGGCAAACTTGGAAGCTGCGTAGGCGCTCTCTTCCGGCACACCGAGCTTGCCGCCGACCGATGCGACGAACACGATCCAGCCGCGCCGGCGTTCGACCATGCGCGGCAGCAGCGCCTTGGTCCAGTACAGCGTGCCGAAGTAGTTGACCCGCATCATACGCTCCATGTCGTCGAGGTCCCAGTCGAGGAAGCGGCGGTGATGTCCGTAGCCGGCGTTGTTCACCAGCAGATCGACGCCGCCGAACTGGTCGAGCGCCTGCTGCGCCGCGGCGAACACCTGCCCGCGGTCCGCCACATCACACGGCAAGACCAGCGCCTCGCCGCCGTGGCCGCGGATGTCCGCCGCAAGGGCTTCGAGGAGATCGGCGCGGCGGGCGACCAGCGCCACGCGCGCCCCGGCCCGGGCGAACCGCACGGCCAGGAGTCGACCGATCCCGCTGGAGGCGCCAGTGATGAGTGCGGTATTGCCATCGTATGAAGCGAGCATACGCACATGATATGGTATCTGACCAAGCCTAGAGCACGATAGGGGGTGGATCGTCAAGATCGACACGCCATATGCTCGCACTCGTATTCGAGAACAGCCTGCCTCGCCAGGCCATCACAAGAGTCCTCTCCGCCGTCAGTCCGCGAGCCTTCGTCGGGCCGCTGGCCCCGATTCGACTCAAGGAGATTCCCGAGCCGCGTCTGCTCGGACCGGACTGGGTCGTGATCAAGACCGACCTATGCGGCCTGTGCGGCAGTGATTACAAGCAGGTCTTCCTCAACGGAGCCACCGACAATCCGATGACCGCGATGGTGTCGTTTCCGCACGTGCTGGGGCACGAGGTCGTCGGGCGTATCGAGCGTATCGGGCCGGCGGTGCGCACGCGTCGGGTCGGGGAACGAGTCGTCCTCAACCCGTGGCTCTCCTGCGTCACCCGCGGCCTCGAACTCTGCTCCTGGTGTCGCACCGGAGAACTGGCGCAGTGCTTGAATTTCCGGCATGGCGCGCTGACGCCGGGAATCCACCACGGCAACAGCAGCGACGCGACCGGCGGCTTCGCGCCGCTGGTGCCGGCGCACGAGTCACAGTGCATTCCGGTCCCCGAGGGCGTCCGCGATGAACAGGCCGTTCTGGCCGACCCATTCTCGGTCTCCCTGCACGCCATCCTCCGCACACCGCCCGCGCCCGGCGGTGTCGCCCTGGTGTACGGCTGCGGCACGCTGGGGTTGGCGGCCATCGCGATTCTGCGTGAGATTCATCCGCAGGTCCGTGTCCTGGCGGTGGCGCGATACCCGCATCAAGCGGCGCTGGCGCAACGCTTTGGAGCCGAGCAGGTCTTTCAGCATCAACCGCCGCGCCAGGTCATCGAAGGCATCGCCGGCGTCACCGGTGCCGAGATCCAGGAACCGTGGCGCGGCCTGCCGATGTTGAACGGAGGCGTCGATGTCATCTACGACACCGTGACCTCCCCGGGCACCTTGGAGATCGGTCTTCGGGTGACGCGCGCCCGAGGGTACATCGTGTGTCTGGGCGTCGAGATTCCACGCCGCTTCGAGTGGACGCCGCTCTACTTCAAGGAGCTGTCCATCATCGGCTCGAACGCCTTCGCCATCGAGCAGTTCGACGGAAAGCGCCAGCACGCAATGGAGTGGTATTTCGAATTCGTGCAACAGCGCAAGCTGGACGTGACGTCCATCATCACCCATCGCTTTCCCCTCAGGGAGTACAAGCGGGCCTTCCTCTCCTGTTACGACCAAGGGCGAGCGGGCGCGGTGAAAGTGTTGTTTGACTACTCGATGTAAATCTTCCAGGGGGACTCAGCCTCGAAGACGCGAAGGAGGGTTGCCATGACTGTCGTGTACCATGATGAGGATGCAAATCTCGAAGTGATGCGAGGACGGACGATTGCGATCCTCGGCTATGGCAATCAGGGGAGCGCTCAGGCCCGCAACCTACGCGACTCGGGGCTCGACGTGATCGTCGGCAACATCGAGGACTCGTACCGCCAGGCGGCGGTGGCGGACGGCTTCGAGGTGGTGTCGATGGCGGAGGCGGCCTCCCGCGCCGATGCCCTTTTTCTCCTCACTCCCGACGAGGTGATGCCGGAAGTGTACGAGCGGGACGTGGCGCCGCATCTCGAGCCGGGAGATCTGCTCGACTTCGCGCACGGCTACAACATCGCTTTCGGCCTGATCGTGCCGCCCGACTTCGTCGACGTCGTCATGATCGCCCCGCGCATGATCGGCGCCGGCGTGCGGGACTCGTACGTATCCGGTGAGGGATTTCCCAGCTTCGTCGGCGTGCACCAGAACGTAACCGGCACAGCCAAGGAGCGGATGCTGGCACTCGCCAGGGCCTTGGGTTCGACGCGTGCCGGCTGTCTGGACATGAGCCTGAAGGACGAGGCGACGCTCGATCTCTTCACCGAGCAAGCGTTCGGGCCGGCCTTCGGGCGGGTTATGATGACGGCGATCGACACGCTGGTCGAGGCGGGTTATCCGCCCGAAGCCGTGCTGATGGAGCTGTATCTGTCGGGGGAACTGGCGTACAGCTTCCTGAAGATGCGAGAGATGGGAGCGTTGCGGCAACACGCGTTGCACTCGCACACCAGCCAGTACGGCACCATGTCGCGCAGCCTGCGGTACTTCGACCTCGACCCGATGTTGAAGCAGAAGATGCAGGAGTCGCTTGCCGAGATCTGCTCCGGGGCCTTTGCCGAGGAGTGGTCCACGCGGCGCGAGGAGAAGTTGCAGTTCATCAAGCAGGCGCGTGAAATCCAGGCGAGCTTGCCCATGACCACGTGGGAAGACGAAACGCGACGGGCGTTCCGCATCGGCGACGCCGCCGCGAGCCAGCGGCGGTGAAGCATCTCCCGCACGCGTCGGGGCCAGCGCGGGCCGGGGCCGCCAGTGCCGCCCGGTCACCTCGCGCCTGGCGGCCCGGCGCTTGATTTGAGCGTTGAATCCCGATACGCAACAACCGTCAACCTGAGGGCAAGTGGGCTGTGCGATTGTCCGCGCTCAGGTTCGTGCTGTTGTCGCCCTATTACGTCCCCGTCGTCTAGCCTGGCCCAGGACACCGGCCTTTCACGTCGGCAACACGGGTTCAAATCCCGTCGGGGACGCTTTACTCTCGTTTCTTCAGGAGAAAATGCTGCAACCCCGACGGGACCGTAGCCCGTCGGGGTTGCGTTGTCTCCCAAGGATATTCCTGCAAAAGTGGCGACCTTAGGCAGCAGGGTCGCCACTTTCAGTCTCCAGCGATGGGTGGAATCGAAGCAATGTCTGGAGGAATTCTAGATCGCGCGCTACTCAGCCGGATGGCAGGGCAGCGGACGTACGGGCGGGGAGTCGACTACTTTGAGGGCGGGCTGGTCCGATCGCTGGCCGCGCATGACGGTACCGTGACGGCTACGGTCCGTGGCACACGGAGTTACCGCGTCAAGCTCTGGATGGATGACCGAACGCTTGGCTATTCGTGCACCTGCCCAGTCGGCGTCGAGGGCACCTTCTGCAAACACGCGGTGGCGGTGGGTCTCGATTGGCTGGCCGAGAACGCAGGGGGCAAGGCCCGCAAGGATCGAACCAAGCAGCGCTCGGTGACCATGGACGATGTTCGCGCCCACCTTGATCGGCAGGATAAGACCGCGCTGGTAAAACTCTTGCTCGACCACGCGATGGACGATGACCGCTTGCGTGAGCGCCTCCTGATGAGGACGGCGAGGGAGGGAAAGAAGGGCATCAATCTAGAGACCTTCCGCAAGGCCATCGACCACGCCATCGAGCCGGGCGAGTTCGTCGACTACCACTCAATGTACGAATACACCCGCGGCATCATGGAGATTATCGACTCGATCGCCGACCTGCTGAAGGATGGCCACGCGGCTGAAGTCGTCGAGCTCACGGAACACGGGATCTCGGCCGTCGAAGACTGCCTCGGCTCGGTCGACGATTCCGACGGCCATCTGGGTGGAATCCTGGAACAATTGCAGGAGCTGCACCACCGGGCGTGCCGCAAAGCCAAGCTGGATCCCATCACCCTCGCAGAGCGGCTCTTCGCGTGGGAGCTGCGCACCGACTGGGACGTCTTCTACGGCGCCGCCGCGACGTACAAGGATGCACTTGGCAAGCAAGGCTTGGCTCGGTACCGCCAGCTGGCAGAAGACGAGTGGGCCCGCGTCCCGGCGCTGTCGGCCCGAAGCAAGGACACCGATCGGTACAGCAAGCGGTTTCGCATCACGCACATCATGGAGACGCTCGCTCAAGCAACGGGCGACGTCGATGTGCTGATCGCCGTCAAGTCGCGCGACCTCTCGCACGCCTACGCCTACCTGCAGATCGCCGAGACTCTCCGTGCAGCCGGGCGCCTCGACGAGGGGCTCGAATGGGCCGAGCGTGGGGTGAAGGCTTTCCCCGAACGGACGGATTCGCGATTGCGCGAGTTCCTCGCTGATGAATACCACCGACGTAGGCGTCACGACGACGCCATGAATCTGATTTGGGCAGCGTACATGGAAGCGCCTCACCTGGAGCATTACAAGAAGCTCAAGAAGCATGCTGACCAGAACACGGAGTGGCCAAGGTGGCGGGATAAAGCGCTGGCGTTTCTTCGAACGGAGATTGCGCGCCGTCGGGAAGAAGGGTCGAAGCGCGCCGCGCCGTGGTGGTCTGCTCGCATTGACAATTCAGACCTAGTTTCGATCTTCCTCTGGGAGAAGAACGCCAAAACAGCGTGGCAGGAAGCAAACGATGGGGGGTGTTCCAACGACCTGTGGATGCGCCTGGCCGGGCTGCGCGAGAAGCAATATCCGGAAGACGCGATACCGATCTACCAGCGCCAGCTCGAAGCCACCATCAATCAGAAGAACAACGATGCGTACAACGAAGCGGTCACGCTGCTTCGAAAGGTCCAGCGCTTGATGTCGCGCGGCGACAAGCAGCCGGCCTTTGCTGCCTACCTGACGACGGTGCGCACAGCGCACAAGCTCAAACGCAACTTCATCAAGTTGCTCGATACGGCGAAGTGGGATGGCTGATCGAGCACCCACGCGCGGCGGAAGCGGTAAGGGATTAGACTTCCTCCGTGCGATCCATGATCTCCATGCGGAACTGCCAACCCTCGAACGACAGGAACATCCGGCCGAACTCTTCCCAGGTGAGCTCACGGCCGTCAATGACGACAACCGGGAGTGGCTCCGGGTCGCGGTCGAAATCGCTCGAGATGTACCCACGCACAGGGCCTGGAAATACCAGGTGCGTGCCGAGCTCGCCGTCGACCAGGTGCCTTCGCGCCAAACCGCGTCGGATGCGCTCGTACAGCTGCGCGAACAGCGCCATCGGCTCGGCGTTCGCCTCGCCAAGGATTCCAAACTGATATCCGCTCGGCGCCCCATCGGTCACCTCGAACGCCTCGACAACCTGCCCCGTCGGACAGAACCGGCGCCGGACCTGCAACACATGCGGCTGGCCAGTCGCGTCGGAGACCGTGATGGGCTCGAAATTCACTTCGGCAATCTCGAGACCCATCTGCCGTGCTGTCTCACGATTGAAACACGCCGTGCAGAGCGTCTCGGGCTTCGTCACATGGCCATAGTGAATCGTGTCATAGGGCGGCACGAACGCCCCGCATCGCTCACACTTGCTTTGCATGCGTTATCACCACACTCCACACGATCGCTCTAGTAGCCGACGCATCGGATAAGGTCCTGGCTCACGTGGTCCGGCTTCAGAATCTCAGGCGAACCGTCGCCATCAGCGCCCGAGCCGCGAGCGCACGTCGGCTTCCGTGTTGGCTGCGATGTCCCAGTCGAGGTCTACGTTTCTCCTTCATGCGTCACTCGATGTCGGCAAAAGCATCCTTGTGCACCAGGATCTTTCGTCGCTTACGGAAGCGACCGACAGACGGATCAAAAGTTCGTTGCAGCTCTTCGTGTTGTTTGCGGACGAAATCTGCAAGCTCCAGTTGTTCTTGCTCAACAGCTCGATTCAACTCGTCCAGGGGCCGTTCGATGGTCCGGCAATCTCTCACGAAGGAATGAAACCGTACGGCAGCCAGAGCGTGCTTGTCGGAAAAGACAAAATGGATATTCCGTTCTGAAGGTTCTGAAACATCGATCAGGTAGACGCCCTTCTTCCCAAGCTGATCCCAAGCGGTCAGCAGGGCCTCGTAGCGCTCATGTGTATAGGCATATGTTTGATGCCGTAACTCCTCAAGCAAGGCTTCTTGCCCGCCCGCGTCGATTCGGAGATCCCACTGATGGCACTCGCCTTCGATCTTGCCGTGGTCTTTCCCTGGCACATAGCGATGAGGAATCAGTTCCTCGATGAGATCGGAGGCAGCGTCTTCCAACTCACAGTACACATGTCCACATCGCCGAGGACGAGGCGCCGGCGTTTGAAGAAGGCATCCTACTTGGCAAGAAGCTCCTTGTTGGAGTCGCGAACTGGTTTCACGCGGCATTCGAGGCGTGAAAGACGCGACGTCACCAGACGCGACTCAGGATCGCTGCGGAACCGCTCCACAATCTGCACGGCGGCCGCGTGAAACAGAGATTCCGCTTCCACGAAGTAGATGATCGCCGCGGCATCGAAATACACTCGGCTCATCGATCTCCCCAGCTCTCCCTCTCTTCACGGATCTGCCGGTCGATGTCCTCTTTGGACCGGGTGCCGGCCGGCAGCTTGGCGATGAAGTCGAAAATATCCTCGTCTTGCCCATCGGTCTCGCAAGGAACGCCGCGAAGAACCACATCTACAGGCCCCTCAAGTTCGGTCACCGGCTCGTCCAGCTCAATGTGCTGGGCGTCCGTCAGCTTTCCGCGTACGACGATCGCTCGTTCCATACCTCACCTCCGGTTGTTCTTCGCGATTGTTCACCGTCAAAGCAGGATACTCGCTTGCCGAGGCGTTTTCGAGGACTGCGAGAGCGAAGGGCGACTGGTTCATCGTAGTGAACGAGCTGACATCGCAGGACGAGCGGCTGCGCACCCGAGGCCGCGCAACTGGCGCCTGAGAGTCGCCGGCCTTCTGCCATGGCAACGCTCAGCGGTGCCGGTCGCGGCGGTGCCGCGGTTGGGTCCCAAAGAGCTGGTGGGCAAACTCCTGGCCCCAGCCGCCGGTGGTTTGTCTGCGGAGTTCGCGTGGGAAGCCATGACGTGTCCTCCTTCGCTGCTAGCTGATCGAGGCGTTGGTCGTGAAGCTCCATTGATAACAGGGTGATATCCTCAGCCAGCTTGTCCTTCTGCTCGCGGTAGGTGACTTCATCGATCACCTGTTTGTAGATGAATGCTTCCTCCAGTTGCTCCTTCCGAGCACGCAGCTGGGTCAGCCTGCGCTCCTGCAGCTTGGCTGTAGTCCGCCCATCCGCGTGCCTCTGCTGCCATACGTCGAGCACGATCTCATGGAACAGCTTCAAGAGTTCGGGTTTTGGCTTTAGCCCTCCGAGAAACGCTAGGAACTCGTTTTCCAAGACCGACTTCTTCACGTTGACGCCACAGAACCGGAACGGGCATTTTCTTGATGCGGTCTTCGTAGAACCGGAGCTGGCTCTCGTCCTGGATTACAAAAGCCTGAGCCAGCTGACGCAGTGTTGCTGCACCACCGGCATCCACCAGCGTGCGGATGAGCAGCGGCTGGTAGATATGGCTCATTCGCATCGCGCGCCACCGCTGCTTTGGGCGAGCACCTGCAGCAGGGCGCTGATGATCGGCACGCTCTCGGTGCTGGCGGCAGCGTCAGCCGAGCGATCTCATTGGGCTATGCCGCTCGCCGCCCGGCGATCATCTCACGGACTTCGTGGGGATGGTCCTCGTAGGCTTCCGACAGTTCGCGGCACAGGCTCTTCGCATACGCGCTGACTTCGCTGCTGCGGGAAGGCACCAGCATCAACCCTCCGCACTGAATGCTCACTCGCACATGTTCACGAGCGAGGCAGTCTAGGGCTTGGAGTACCCTGAAGCGATCCGCTGGTTTCATTGCTTCTCGAACCGTCCATCTTTGGTGAACAGCAATGCCCGCGCCAGCATGACTGGAATATGCCCGCGTCAAAGAGCCGGTGTGCAGCCTGCTCCGGCGCTGAAAGGGTGGGCAATGTGCCCGGCGGGATGCCTACGAAGAAAGCGGAGCGAAGGCGCGGTGAGCCACCCGAACGGCTTTTTCATCAACTGCAAGAGGCGACGCTGGACGCTCCATATCGGGCGTGCTCAGGTGGGCTGGGTGGAGATCTTCGGCAGTGCTTCGATGTTCATCGCCCAGTCGAGCGCCGAGCGGCACCAGATCTGCCTGCGTGGGCGCAATTGGGCACGCTGGCGCGTCGTCCCAACGCGGATACCGTACGCCTGCGGGTTCGTGACCGCCGTTGCGTAGATGGGAGTTCCGCACTGCGGGCAGAACGCATGGGCGCGTTTGTTCCCGCTATCCGCCGTTTTCACGTATATCTTCGGTTCGCCGGTCAGCAGGCGGAACGTTTTCACTGCGCGCCGGAACCGTGACACGATACGCGGAACCGGTCAGCGTCTGGCAATCGGTGCAATGGCAGATGCCGACCGCAGCAGGGTCCCCTTCCGCCTCGAAGGTGATGTAACCGCAATGGCAGCCGCCGTCGATGTGCATCGCTTTCCTCCTGGAGATTGGTGACGAGCGCAGGATACCATCGGACAACCGGGGGCTGGCAATAGGGGCGCGTGTGGAGGCATAGCAACTCACGCTGTTCCAGTCGGTGCGCCGATGTAAACCGCTCGATCATGGTTATACTGAGGCTCGTGACAGTAGTCGCCATGTCAGTGGCGCGTACGCGGTAGAGCGATTCCCATTCCCATCCAACACCCTGACGCGCCCAACTGGCTGACTGGAGGCAAGCATGCGAAGTTTCACCCGATTCGTGGTGACGGTCATGGCAACGGTTGGGATGGTGATCGTCGCTGCAAATGGGGCACGCGCTGAAGAAGTCAAGGCGCTTATAGGTGCTGGGGGTAAGGCTGAAGCGGCTTACGTGGCTCCTTTAGGGCATTCGCTTCCAGGAGCACGCGTTGAGAGCGTTCTGGCGGACCCCCGCAGTGTAGTGACAGGCACGAAGCGGGGAACCGGCTGGCTGCTGCACTATGGCACGGAGCACGACAATTGCGCCCGTGCAGACGCGACCTCTGGGCTGCACATGATGTGCGTAACCTGGTGAGCACAAGACACGCATCGTGATCAGCGGTTACGAGGTTGTGATCACATCGATGCCGGAGTGACGCTGGACGACGCCTGGGTTTGACCGTCTGCAGATTGTCCCACCCCCCCCGTTGGTGGTTAGCAATCGTTCAGGCAAGTCGTACGCTGAGTACCGCACACATCTCGGCACTGCGCCGCTGGTTCTTGGCACCTGTTTAAGCAAGTCGAGGTGACTACCATGCACCACGGGGCACAGGCGTGCCGCGAAATCATCGGGGGCACGGCTACTTTAGGAGCATATTGGGGCATGGTGCAGCCACTGACCATCAACGCGAGCAACCCGACGAACCAGTTCATGCTCGAACCAATCCTGGACTAGGTACAAGAGCATATCTCGGACCTTGGCAATCAGAACGCCCGGAAGGCACGGCGAGGTAGACAGGACTTGGGGCTGAGAGTGAAACTTTTGACACCCGAACGGTGAATCGCCAGCGGAAGTTTACCCCGCCGTCCGCCGCACATACGGGAAGTGCAACAGCGCCGCAGCCCGTTTCTTCGCCGCTTCAGGGCGCCGGTCGTATTTTGCCGTTGTGGTCACGTTGGAGTGCCCCGCGAGCTTCTGCACCGTGACGATGTCGGCACCGGCATCGAGCGGATCACCGGCGAGTAAGATCATATCCCTACCGCTGAGTCCGATGGCGGTGGCCGGTCCGCCCGCCTCGACCTGCGCCTCGCGGGTATTCAAATGTAAATTTGCCCGCCAGCACTACGCATCAAACGGCAGCAAGGAAGCACTGGATGCCTGGGTCATGGCGCGGGGTGGAGAGCCGGGACCGCTGTTCGTGCCGATTAACAAGGGCGGGAACATGAGTCTGCGGGGCATGACCGACCACGCCGTGTGGAAGATGGTCCAAAAGCGTGCTGCGGAGGCGGGTGTGAAGAAGTTCAGCCCACACGATTTGCGTCGATCCTTCTGCAGCGACTTGCTCGACATGGGAGCGGACATTGCCGTGGGGCAGCAGCTCGCCGGGCACAGCAATATCGCAACGACGGCGCGCTACGATCGGCGTGGTGAAAAAGCGAAGCAGAAGGCGGCGGAGATGCTGTTGGTGCCCTTTGTGGCAAGCACCTAGCCGCCCAGCTCAACGAGGTTTATGCGCCTGACCACCTGTTTGCGTCCCACCGGAGGTCTTCTCGCAGCACGCTTGGTCTTGCTCACCGCATTGGCACGTCCCTCTAGTACATGTGAGACTTGAACCACACGGCGGATCGGTTCCACAGCACGGCTGATTTTGCCCACCGCACTGGCATATCCCTAAGGCGGTACACATGAGGTTGGGACCACACTGCGGGTCGCTCCGACAGCAAGCTTGCCCTTGCCCACCACACGAGGTCTGCGCTTGCACGACAGCAACAGCGGCCAGTGTGAGCACGAACACCACCGTGTGCATGAGCCGTCTGGTCATCTCCAGCGCCCTCTTTCGTGATCCATATGGTTGAATTCTACCCCCATGAGTTCATGAGGTCCACTTCGACTAACCAGCACGTGGATCAATGCTTCCTGATTCAGTGAGGATCGGGGCAGCACACCGCCTCATGCCGCCATCGCCTGGCGCAGCACGTCCATCTCCCGGAGCCACGCGTGACGATCTGGTTCCAACTGAAAACCGTTGGGGTCGGTTCCAACTGGCGATCGTTTGGGACGCCTCGCTTGCTTTTTGGGTGGGCAACGCCTGTAACAGCTTGAAGATTACTGATGTTTCGGCGGTTCCAAATACGCCATCCATCCTTCCCGCTTATCCGGCCGATGTGACGCACTAGCTCTTCGTGTGCTTGTCGCGGCGCGCTTCGATGTCGGCCGCTTCCGCATTTCGACCGAGCTCGCGCAGAAGGTCTGCCCAGTTGTTCCACGCATAGGCAGACTTCGGGTCGAACTCGGTGGCGTGCTCGAACTTCTTGATGGCCTCCGCGGGCTGGTGCAGCTCAAACAGGAGGGCTCCGTAGAGGTTGTACCCCGCCACCACTTCATCACGTGAGTTGCTACCCAACACTCGATGGAGAGCACCCTCGCATTCCGAGGTCCGCTTCATCTGGCAGAGGTAACTTGCAAGCACGAACGGCTGTGATTCCCTAACGATGTACTCGCTCGCGGACTCGATCAGCGATGCGAGTCGGTCCTGCGACTCGGAACCCGACCAAGCCTCGTGGCCCGGTAGGCGAAGAACAAGTTGCGCAGCGTCATCCTTCAACAAAACGAGTTCTCCTACGGCTCGATCTTGCTGGAAGCCTGCCGCTTCTCGGATTACAGCAAGGACCGCCTGGAACGTGAAGCCCGTTCCAGGCACCGTCACATCCTTCATTTCAACGTCCGTGGCCAATGCGACATCGCGGCGCCAGGAACTTGTGTTGGCTTGTTGCTGAATTTTGTTAACCCCATCCTTGATCCAGCGCGCTAGCACCTCCCCTGTTAGTCCCCTGTCCTGCAGCCCCTTGGGGATCGGACGCTCTCCTCTCGCCGCCAACGTCTCGACGTTCGGCGCGCAGATCACGGCACCGGCCGATTTCCCGCACCGGGTTGGAATCCACCACGTGCGTGTCGACGAGGTGCGAGAACAAGACGACCGCCGACAACCGCCGGCGCGCGGTCCGCGGCTTCGCCCACACGCAGCATCCTTACCGTGGTGACGGAACTCCGCTGATCTGGTAGGCCGCCTCCTGGGCGGGCGCATGTCCTTGCGCCGCGAGAACGGCTTCGAGCTGGGTCAGGCGGGCCGTGAGTGCGTCGATGTGGCGCGCTTGCTCTGCAAGTTGCCGGCTTTGTTCCGCGAGCTGGGCGATGCGGTGCGCTTGTTCGCTGAGCTGCTGGCGTTGTGCGCCGATTTGCCGCTGTTGTTTCTGCAGCTCGTTGAGCAGCATCGGCGCCAGGGACTGGTAGCGCACGGCGAGAGGGCGACCTTGCTCGTCATACGCCACGAGATCCGGATAAACTTTGGCGACCTCCTCCGCCACCAGACCGTACTGCGCAACACCCGACGGGTCGATGTCCTTCTTGTAGTGGAAGCGAACGGGTCGCAGCTTCAGGAGCCCGCGGGTGGCGTCGCCCATGTCCTGGATGTCTTCCTTGAAGCGCGCCGAGGAGCCCTGGAAGGTGAGCTGGCCCTGTGAAGTGACCTGCACCACGTTGCCGACACCGGCTCCGATGCCAGCGAGGTAGATCGCGTTGTGCGTTCCCGGTGTGCCGATGTGGATCTTGTTTGACTCGCCCAAAACGCCCCCAGAGCCGATGTCGATGTTGTTACTCTCCGCCCCGGTGTAATTGAAACCCGCAGGAACCACGGTGCCATTCGAGGTCCCGATCGCGATATTGCCGCCGCCAGCGGTGAGCTTCTGCAGCGCCTCGGTGCCGACCGCGGTGTTGTTGTTGCCGTTGACACTTTGAAGCGCCTCGAAGCCGACCGCGGTGTTCCCCTCACCATTAGTGTTCGTCTGGAGCGCGTTGAAGCCCACCCCGGTGTTGTGGGTCTGGGTGTTGGAAGAGAGCGCGCCGGTGCCGAGAGCAGTGCTCCCGGAAACCGTGCACGAACTCGGGCACTGCGCCGCTACCAGCCGGGGTTGGCACACAACAGCGATCGCTAGCAGCGAGGCTGCCACAACGGCTTTGGTTCCCATGTCAAATCCTCCTTTGCCCAGGTTGATATCTTTCGCGTCTCAGAAACTCGAAAACTCCGATCGATCTCGCCTCATTTTGACCGATTTCCCAAATGGACGGCACACCGCCGTGCGCGCGCTGGCGACCAACAGCACGGCACACGTGAGCGCCGTCGATGTGCACACGCCCAACCCAACAGGAAAGAGCCGTGTTACGGACCCCTTCATAGCACCGTACCCCCGTGCGTTTCAGCGCGCTCTTATAGCACCTTGTGGTTGACCAAGAGAAGCCCAAGCGTGCTCGTCCGGCCGTGGTCTACCAGGCCCCCCCTCTATCACTCTACAGCGGATCATCCGTTCTTCGATCGAGGCGCGGATGCTTCGCACCGCGGGGTCAGGGCTTCTGCGCTCCGCCCGCAAAGAAGGCGGGCACTCCGCGCATCTGGAGAAGACGGCTAACGCCAAGCTCAGGAGAGAATAGAGCAGGGAGAGCAGCTGTACCGAACCGCTCCTGACCACGGTTCCAAACACCACAGGGAGTCAGCGGCGGGTCAGTCGGCTGCCAGCACAAGAACATCGCCGTGAACCCTGGCATCACGCCGACTGGGCCTGCCGCAGCAGATCAAGCTCTCGCAGGCAACTGAGGATCTGGTTCCAACTGGGAACTGTCGGGGACGCTTTAGTCCACAATCCCGTGCGAACCCCGCGACTCGTCAACTATCAGCCCTATTGGGCCGCGCCCGCGTTATCGCCAGATCGAGGCGCATGACGCCCGCTTCGCCTTGCGCGAAGCGAGCGCCTCTTATGGCGCCAATTTCAGTGCCAAAACCGGCGCCCTAATGTGCAGATCTTTCAATGACGACTTGGGCGACCTTTCCTGCACGTAACCTCGCGTCGGCTATGGGCACCCGTTCAGCGCGTCGATCACGCCCGCCAGCAACTCATCAATGGTGACGGTGCCATCGCCGTTCGCGTCGAACGCTGGGCACTGATCCATCGGCACATTCCCGAGCGCAACGCCAACGCCCGTCAGCAGTTCATCCACGGTCACCTGGTGGTCCCCATTGCAGTCGCCGACACAGGCCTTGTTCACGGCGATGCTTCCGCCCGTGCATGTCAGCGGCAGAGCGTGGCTTGTTGGATCGCTCCCCTGCGCTCCGAAGCACACGAGCGGGTGATCCCCCGCAGTCGCCGCGCCGGCAATCTGCACGGTGCAGGTGAACAGCGTCGCACCGTCAGCGATCGGATCGAGGTTACCGAAGTCCAACACGAAGGCAATTACCCGATCGCAGTTCAGCCCTGGCGTGCAACCGTGCGGCTGGAAAGCGAAACTGGTCGCGTTCTTGTTAATACTCGGGTTCACCGTGCACTGGGGATGACCATCCGCTGTTGCTGCGATCGGCGTGCTCGGGTCGAAGTCGATGTCCACCTGCAGACCTGCAATCTGTTCAGTCGGCGCGTGCAGCGTCACGGCGATCGGGACCTGATCGTTCGGCGCCCCGCTCCCGGACCCGAACGCGATCCATGCCTGCGCTGGCGCGGACGTTGGGGTACTGGTTGCCTCCGGTGTCGCCGTCCGCCTTGGGGTTGCGGTGTTCGCCGGTGTCCTCGTCGGCGATCGAGGTGGGACACGAACAAGAATGCTCTCGGGGTCGCTCAGGTTCCCTGTCGTATCACGAACCTGCACTGTAAGGACCGTGTCACCGGAATGGAATTGCAGTTCTTGGCCGATTGTCCAGCTGGTGCAGTACTGGATCGTGCTCGTCGAATTCACGAAGCTATAAGTGCCGCTGAGATCGGGGCTCGTACACGCATCTTGACTGGACGTACGTGCCTCAAAGCGGCAGCCGAAATCATTCATCACCTCCGCTAGCTTCTGCGAGTCCACACTCGACAGGTTGACTCCGGGCACACCGCCCGCAGCCACCGCCGGTGTGGGACCAGGTCCACTGGGAGCGCTGTCACACACCAGTGAACTCCCATTCCCGAGGTCCCGATCCGGAACGATCTGGAGATCGGGCCTGACGCTTGGGTCGGTGGGGCTGTAATTGAACGTCCACGTCCCAGGCAAGGCTCCGCTCAAACCGGGCCTGGCTTCAACAACGACGTAGAACCCGACCCCAAAGTTCCTCGTGTACACCGGGTTGCCCACAACGTCGGTGCTGTCCGGGCTGAGGACGGCGGTGTCGGGCCGGACCAGGCCGAAGAAGGTTATCTCCGGCCGGACCGACGACGGCGTGGTCACCCCAGCCGAGACATCGATCGTATCCGCGTGTGCTTGCAGGTGTGCCAAAGTGAGACCAAGAGCCGCGAAAACCAGGCCACCCGTGATCTGCCGAGCGACAATCGTTACGATCCCTCTTTTCATGACGACTCTCTCCTTTCCAAACTTGATAGTTGGCGCACGCCCGGGCTCGGTGTGAGGATATCGATCACGATCTCTTTCTCGATGCCGATGTTTCCGCTCGCGTCACGGGCGCGCACAACCAAAACCGTCTGGCCAGCCGGGAAGGCCCATTTCCGTGCGATCGGCAGACAGAACTGAATAGAACTCTCGGGATTCACGAAGCTGAAATCCCCCGATATCTGGGACGTGCACGCATCGCTCGGTCCCCGACCGATCGGGTTC
This sequence comes from Binatia bacterium, assembly GCA_044450645.1. Lineage (GTDB taxonomy): Bacteria > Desulfobacterota > Binatia > HRBIN30 > HRBIN30 > JAGDMS01. Next base: position 7,622 of record JBIOJG010000056.1, on the reverse strand, counting down.
CCGGTTCCATCGTCGGCCCGGCAGCCCAAGTCATTCATCGCAGCAACCACTTCAGGGGCGGTCGAGTAGACAAGCGGATTGGTGGCGGGCACTCCGCCAATGGTGGGCGGAGCGATGTCGCACACGAGGGGGTTCCCGTCACCGAGTGGCCGCGAAACCAGCAGCTGGAGGTCGGGCACTCCACCGCTGAGATTCACGGCATTGATTCCGACCGGACTTCCACTCTGCCCGGGCGCTGCCTCAATCACCAAAGAAAAGCCACTCCCAGAGCTGGGCGAGAACACGCTGCGACCATCTCCATCCACGCCGGTTGGCGCCTCGGGAATCTCATCGGCGCGTGCGAGTCCGAGATACGTGATCGAAGGGCCGAGGGCGGAAGGAGATGGTGTCGCGGCCGGTGTCGATGCGGTCGGCGGAGGTTGTCCGGGTTCTATCAAGAGCGCTTGGGTCACGAAGGCATATGCCGCGCCGGTATCGGCGAGCTCTTGGAACTCGGTCGGAACGGTGTCGGCGGAGCCGTCAAATGCCAACATGGCAAATTCGACGCGACTGGGTCGCCCACCTGCTTCGGTGATCCTCACCATGGTCGCGAATCCCCCCGCGTCGTTTGGAAGAGGAGCCGGCGCCTTGAACCAGAACGTGTTAGGTGTCACCCCTCGCACGGCGACGAGGAACGTCGTCCCCTGGGGAAACCCTTGGGGACGGAAGGTGAAGTCCGCATCGCATGCCCCGGCTTCGGGAAGACACGGGAACGCGACCGCACCCGAGAGGCCTGTTATGATAATCGGCGCGGCCGGCGTCTGCGTCGGCAGCGGCGTGTTGATCGTCGGCGTGGTAGGCGTGGGAGACGGACTGACGGCGGTGGTATCCGCCGCGCAGATCACGAGCGTGCGGTAGTCCCCACAGTCACCCGTGCTCAAGACTTGCCCGATGACCGCCTCTTCGCTGCGGATGTCAAAGCCGCTCGACCCGCGTCCGTCGGCGCAGGCGAGCAAAACGACGCTACTAAGCAGCGGCAAACCGAGCCAAAGCACCTTCGAGCCAGTCATGGAATTCCCCCATCTCACAGCGGAGTCGACGTGATCAGGACGTTCAGGAAGCGGTTCTCCGGCAACGCCTTCGCTTTGAACTCGTCGGCCAGGCGCTCGACCGCTTTATCGAGGCGCTGTTGGAACTCCGGAAGGCGTCCGGGCTCGACAAAGAAGTAGTGATTGCGGAGATACGTTCCGGTCTTCCTCTCGGCGAGCAAGAGTTTGTCCAGCACCCCCTTGGAAAACAGGGCACAGAACTCCAAGGCGAGGGCCTGCTGCTCCTGCCGGCTCTTCGCAACGAAATGGTACCCGCGCCGCCGGACCTTGCCCGATCGGACCTCGATGAGCTGCCGCTCGGCGAGCAGCTTCTCCACTTGACGCATGAGATCATCGGACACGTTTGGCACCTGACCAGGCCGACGCGGCAAGGCACGGTACTTCTGCCGCCACACGTTGAGCCGAACCCAGTCGTCCCCCTCAGGCAGAGTCGCAATCGCTCGGCTAATCAGGACGGCCACATCCGCATCCTCGATGCCCCCCACACCGCGAGGGCCCTCCATCGCTCGGCGTAACTCCCGGCCGAACGCGTAGACGATACGGTCGCGACAGAGGATCGCCAGTAGTTCTTCAGGATCTTGCTTGCGGACCACGGCCAGCCGTCGAACAAGGGCCTCGCTCGGGAACCGCGTCCCCTTTTCGATGGCAGTGAGGGTTACCGGTTCCACCGTACCGCTGAGCACCTCTTCCGCGAAGCGCCGCGTCGTGTACTCCCGGCCCATGAGTACGCGCGTCTCGTAGAAGATGTCCTTGATGCCCTTTGTCTGTGGCGGCACGGGAGGCATACACCGCGACCATGACACGACTCGAGATCGAATGCAATACAAAAATTGTATCGGTTCTATACGATAGACGTATGATATCTTGGGAGTTCGCGCAAGGACTTTCGACCCTCACTGTGAGAATGGTGCAGCAGCAGATCGACCGGCTCAGCGTGAAGCGGACCGGAGTCGGACGGAAGCCTGCTCCGAGCCTCTCCTGCACCAGGCCAAAGGGTGCCAAGCCGCGCCAGGGTAAGGGAATCGTGACCGCAGTCGGCGTCAATTACATCATGGTGAAGACCACCCGGATTGACTATGCCAACTGCACGGCCATGAATTACGGCGGAGACACTACGGCTCCGGCGGTTGGTGACCAGGTCGAGTGGGAAGGCTTCGTTGAGACCAACGGCAACGTGATGGGTCAGACGCTGATAGGCCAGCACCGACAAGGAGAACACGCTTGCCCGAGCCTCCGGAAGTGGGCTATGGGCTCCCAGGCGGTGGCTACTATGTCGCTGAAGCTGCCTTGAAAGATTTGATACAAGTGTGCTGGGCAGGTCGTCACTACCGGATTTGAGGCCATGTCACACATCGCGAGGCGATTGTCCGCGTTGCTGATCCTTGCGGCTGTCGGTGCCAGCGGATGCCGCCACCACGTGCGCGAGCAACGCGTGCTCGATCCGGCATCGCGCCGAGTCACGGCATCCGGCACAGTCGTCGGCTTCGTCGGCGAATACGGCAGTCACGCATGGCTCGGCATTCCGTTCGCCAAGCCGCCGATCGGTGCGCTGCGATGGCGGGCGCCGCAGCCGGCCGAACCTTGGACCGGTACGCGCGAGGCACTCGATTTTGGCTCAGCGTGCACGCAGTTCCCGAGCCCGATCGGCGGCCTCGATACGGCCAGAGCGGGGCAGCCGGTCGGCAGCGAGGATTGTCTCTACCTGAACGTGTATGCGCCACGGGTTGGCGAGTCCGATGTGCCGACGGGTCAGGCGCGGTGGCCGGTGATGGTGTGGATACACGGCGGCGGTAACACGGTTGGTACCGGGGCGTTGTACAACGGCGGGAACCTGGCGGCGACGCACAAGGTCGTGGTGGTGACGATCAACTATCGCGTCGGCCCCTTCGGCTGGTTCCGCCATCCCGCACTGCACGGCGACGGCACGAATGCACTCGACCGATCGGGCAACTTCGCCACCCTCGATGTGATCCGCTCGCTCGAATGGGTGCGCGACAACGTGACGGCCTTCGGCGGCGATCCCGGCAACGTCACCATCTTCGGCGAATCGGCAGGCGCCAACAACGTGTACACGCTGCTGTTGGCCCCGCAAGCGCACGGCTTGTTTCACCGCGCGATCGTCGAAAGCGGTGGCCTGATGACGAATACCATCGCCGAAGCCGAGCACTTCACCGACGATGTCGAACCGGGCCGCGCGAACAGCTCGAATGAAGTGCTGTTGCGGCTGCTCATCACAGACAAGCGCGCCGCCGACCGCGCCGCAGCCAAGACACAACTCGCCGCGATGAGCGCCACAGATGTCGAGCGTTACCTGCGCGGGAAGACGAATTTCGAGATGCTCTTGGCCTACATGCCGACGCCCACAACCGCCATGATCGACATGCCGAAGGTCTTTAGCGACGGCGTGGTGCTGCCACAAGACGATCCGCTGCAACACCTCGCGCGCGCCGACGGCTACAATCGTGTCCCCGTGATCGTGGGAACCAATCGCGACGAGAACAAGCTGTTTTTGTTCGGCGACCCGAAGCGGGTGCAACGCATTTTGTGGCTCATCCCGCGCCTGCGCGACGAGGCGCGTTACAACCTCAGTGCCGAGTACATGTCCAAGTTATGGAAGGCGGCCGGCGCCGACGAGCCGGCGGCAGCGATGCGGACGACTCAGGACAACGTATTCGTCTACCGCTTCGATTGGGACGAGGCGCCGCACGTGCTGGGCGCGGATCTGTCGGTCATACTTGGGGCGGCGCACGGCTTCGAGATCCCGTTTGTCTTCGGCCACTTCGATCTCGGACGCCAGGCCAACGTCATCTTCTCCAAGGACAATGAACCGGGCCGCCTGGCGCTCAGCCAACAGATGATGTCGTACTGGGCCGAGTTCGCCTATCGCGGCGCACCCGGCCGCGGTCGCGACGGTCGGCAGCCGGAATGGTCGGCGTGGGACAACAGCGCGCCCACGAGTCCGAAGTTCATCATCTTGGACACACCGGCCGGCGGCGGCGTACGGGTGACGTCGTCCGGCACTCAAACGGCGGCCGGCGTGCTCGCCGCCGTCGACACGGACCCGCGTCTACCGACGCAGCGCGACAAATGCATGATCTTCCACGATCTGGTGAACCGATCGCGCACGTTTACCAAGAAGGAGTATCCGACGGCCGGAAAGAACGGGTGCACGGCGTACCCGTTCGATACGTATCCGTGGGACGGCTGAGGCGCAGCGATCACCGTTAGTGACCTGAGATCACCCTAGGCTCCCAGGGAAGAAGCCCACTTGAAGGTGCTACCGCGGCGGGCGCGCGGCCTGAGGTCCGGTACCTACGAACGACGTGATCGCCTCGAGGCAAGAAAAGAAGCAAGCGTCGGCGCCCAGGATGTGAGGGCGCTGCTGGCGATCACCGAGGAATGCAGGTGGACGTCGCTGCGCTGCGTCAGCTTGGAGCCATGCCCGCGCAAAGTCGGAAGCGTGCGGCGCGTGCCAGTCCGGATCCTGTCGTCGCACCGCCTGCGCAATCTCGGTATGCTGACCGCGCACCCAGCAGTAGTGGATGACATTGGTGTCGACGACGATCACTTCAAGCCCTTACGCTTGTAGCGGTCGCCGATGCGGTGGTCCACGTGCGGAAGCTGGTCGGTAAATGCCCTGAGCTCCCGCGCCAGCTTGGTCCGATCGACCCGTGGCGCGGACACGTCGCGCTCAAGCCTGGCTAGAATCTCGCTGTTGAGGCTACGCCGGTTCTTCGCTGCGCTCTTTTTGAGAAGCGCGTGCACATCCTTGGGGATGTTCTTAACCGTTACCGTCAGCATCATGGTCTCCTTGGAACCATTATGGAACCATTCCGCCAGGGTGCCTGTCAACGGTCCCCGGCTGTGGTTCTGTTCCCACCTTTGGCAAAGGGAAAGGCTGTCTGGCAGCTCTCACGTCATGGTCCAGCGAATGGTGAACAGCGTCACGAGCGAGGGCCGGGTGGCGCACTACCTATCACGCTGGCATGACCACTGAGTGACGTAGGTCCGAGTATTCCGATTTGCTGTAGACGCCAGTCCCTATGATCCTTGAGCACTGCATGCTGCGGCTCTGCACCCTACGCCCATGCCGTGTGGCGCGACATCGCGACCGTGCGTATTCGTCTCGATGCGATCCATCACCGCAGGCTCGTCACCCGTTCGCTCCACGTCACGTCCTTAGAGATTTCGGCCGTCAACTGCATCCGCTCCGGAACTCGGAATACTCGTTCCTAGGTCCCGCAAGCGTCCTTTCTTCTGGACGATCCACTCGTATTGGCACTCGGTCATACTGAGCTGTCAGAACAACCTATGGCAGTCACAGCCGACCTGCGCGAATTTCAGCGCGGATCACTGCGTTGTAGCTGCTCGATCGCTCCAGCCGAAGTTGCAATTCTTCGGGATTCACTCTCATTTGCTCTTCGAACCATGCGTTCTCACGCTTCATAAGCTCGATCGGAAGGGGGCGATCGTCGCCCGAGGTCATCCGCATGTCGCCAGGGTCACCCCAGTATACGTGAAATTTCCGAGCATAAGCTGCCGCTTCCTTGTCGCCGCGTCCTCCCTCCAGCGCGCTCTTCCAAGTTGCATACAGGATTGCCTGGTACATTTGTTCCATGGCCCGCCTCTCCAAATCCTGCATATTCCAGTACCAGCGAATGTCGTCATCTGTCACACCTTCTAGTCGCTTCCGCTGAAGCTCGCGCGCAATGTTCGCATTCTTTCTCTCGTTCTGCAGGAGAGCGGCCCCGGCTTTCTCTGGTAATCGCTGCGGGCCCGCCTTTCGGCTCTCCTCCTTCGCCGCTTCAACGCACGATCGGGCAACAGTAGCAGCGTCAAGTACCGGCATACCCATCGCCACAAGAGACTGAGCGATTTGCTCTTGGATCTCACGCTCCAAGTGGGGATCGTCACCCCTTCTGCCGAAAAGCCTATTCCAGAAGGCCATGCAGTCTCCAACATCGCTGACGCGTCAAATCGCCCTTACCTGCCGAACACTATGCCGTTGAGCCGCGCCGTCCTTTTGGCATCGGCTCGGACGGCTTGCTAGGTCTCCCCGCGTGCCCAAGCACCATAGTTTGTACCGGATCGTCTCTCAAACTCATCACCGTAACGGATCAAGCTCGCAACGAGCGCTTCCCCTCCGAACGCCTTCGCGGCGAAGATGAACGAGAGAATGCCGCGGTAGAAGTAGTTCCACAGGTCTGCTCGGTGTTCCTCGATCCGCGGCGTCCCAAGCATTCCAGAGACATGAAACCTGGCAGGACAGCCTTGATACATGTCCATGATTTGAGGTGACGCCGCATGAACGAATCCCGAGTAAGTCTTGCTAAGGGTCCGCGACAACTCGATTCCGCGACTAGGATTTAGCTCGGCCCCCCCAAGACGGGCTTCGACGCGGGCGATATACGCCCGGATCTTGCGGCGAAGCACCATCGGGCGCTTCTGCGTTGACCCGATTGGGTCATCGGGATTGCCGAACTCCTCCTCGTAAAAGGCGGAGAGGTATTCCCGGTGCAACCCCGAAAGCTCATCGACCGTGAGAGCATACACCAGGAACGTAATATCCTCTTCGAACTCGTCCAGCATCCTCTGCAGCGCCGCCTGCTCCTGAACAAAACCTCGCTCAAGAAGGATTTGCGCCGCGTGCAGGCCGCTCACGACGCGGGCGAGCTTTTGTATGAGGGCTTGCTGCGCGGACTGTTCGACATACCGAAAGACGAAGCCGTCTTTGAAGGCTTTTCTCTGGGGTTTCGGCACACGCTGCTCCAACGTCTCTAGGGCCGCCTCCAGGACGCGCAGGGTCTCGCAGAAGAGTTGGTCCATTACTCCGGAAACCTAGGTCGCCAGGAGTTTCGCCAGTCTTTCGAGATCGTCCGCCACGATGCCCATTCCGATTGGGTTCGTTGGATGCTCGTACATTCCGTACGCACGGTCTTCACGGCTCTCGCCCGGGAGCCGAGACAGCAACTCATCGCGAAGGAGGAAGGCATCGACCTTGAATCTGCGGTCATATTCCGAGTTCCGCTCAAGTGAGCGCTGCATCGAAGCGCCAGTGAACTGTTGCCATCGTTGCTGCTTCTCGTCCTCGTCCGCCGCTGATACCATCGCTGACCATTCACGCTGCTCTACTTGGCGGTCCTGAGCGGACCAACTCGCCAGCCACTGCCTGAGGTCCCGGACGAGGTCGAGCGCCTTCCCTTTCAACTCTGCGTGTGTCAACCGGGACAACTCGCTTCCCGACGCGGGCACAAGGTGGAGCCGCTCGCGATACTCGTCGAGTTGACCGTCCTTGGCTTCTAACCGCTCTTTGAGCGCTTCAACTCGTTCGCGAAGGCTCTCGATCACTCCTTCGTAGCGCCAACGAACGGCCGCGAACGCTAGGAGAAACACCGCTACTAACGCGAGCACGAAACCCTCTCTGCCAATGTGGGTGAGACAGTTGGGTAGCAACAGTTTACTGTAGAGGGCGGGGAGGAAATGATGGATGAAGGTGGTGGAGAAGAAACAGGTGGATGAGACGTTCGGGGAAAC
>JBIOJG010000055.1:0-34245 GCA_044450645.1 Binatia bacterium | reverse complement strand
CGGTCCTCATGACCGAGCACCGCGCACAGCCGCTCCAAATACCCCTCCAACCGCTCCGCCGCCGCCACCCGTTGTCCCATGCATGCAGTTTGCCATGACGCGGTCCCGCGATGCAATCATTTTATGACACAGTAGTATTAGCAGCCCGTTGAAGAACCCCGCCCACTGCTTCGACTGGCTCAGCATGAGCGGATCCCCACCCCGATGCCACAGCATTTTTTCCGTTCACCCTGAGCTTGTCGAAGGGTTTCTTCGGCTTTTTTCAACAACCCGTTAGTACTACTGTGTCATGAAATCTCATGAAAGCCCTGTCCCAGGCGGATTTCCGCGATTTTACCGGCCCGATTGTGCGTCTCGGAAAACCAACGGCCACGCGGCTCCCTGCGTCTTGTGACACAGTAGTATTAGCGCCGCCGCTTGGGCGTCCGCGTTGGGGTCGCGCTCCTTGTTGCCGTGCGGGTCGGCGTCGCGGTGCGGATGGTTGTGGGCGTCCGTGTGGGCGTCCGCGTCGCCGCGCGCGTAGCCGTGCTCGTCGATCTTGGCGCTGAGGTTGACGTTGCGGTGACCGTGCGCGTCGGCTGCGGAGTGGATGTCGCCGTCGCCGTCCCGGTCCGCGTAACGGTCGGCGCGGGCGTCGCGCCTGACGCCGGAACAACGAGCAGCGTAAGAGACGAGGCGGGAAAGGTGGCCGTGAAGCCGGTCTGGCTCACGGGCAGATCCGCTTCGCGTACGATCGCTGCCAGGTTGGCCGCGCTGTAGCGATACACCTGCGCGGCCGCGGATGGACTGAAGTTGTCCAGCGTGACCGGGCTGGTGAGCGCCTGCGTCGCCTTGTTGATGATGATCAACCTCAGCACGCCACCAGCACTGTCGAGCGCGGCGTAGACTGCCAACTGGTCCTGATCGGCGCTGGCGGCCGCGACGCTCACGGCGCCGAAACGGGCGTGCAGCCCGTCGTAGTTCAGAAACAAGCGAAACGCGAAAGCTCCGGGCTGCGCGCTACTGGGCGGAGCCCACAAGGTGGCGAGGTCGAGCCCTTCGCGTCCGAAGATGCCCAGCACATCGGCTTGCGCCAGTGCGCCGTTGAGGTTGTCCAGCGCTCCCCAGTTATACTCACTGACGGCCAGCTTCGTGCCCGGGTAGTCGGCGTTGACCCAGTCGTGCATGCGGGGCACGAGCCGCACCGGCTCGGCGATCCAGCTCTCGTCAGTGTACGTCGCGTCCCACAGGGACCGGGTCGAGCGCAGGCGCAGCGCCTGTGTTGCCGCGGTACCGGCCGGGGACAACGCCACTCCCGAGGCCTCCGGATAATAGTGCACATCGAGATAATCCAGCAGCCGCACGCCCGGCAGCTGCTCGTAGGCCTGCATCTGCTGCAGGTACCATTCGACGAATGGTATGTTCCCGTGCGCCAGACGGTCCTGCGGGTTGTTCCACCACGCCCCGCCGGGCGCCCAATCGAGTGCCGACCAGAAATAGGCCGTCCATCCCCAGGAGACGGGACCGAGCGTCTGCGCGGTAGGGTCCGCTGCTTTGATGGCGGCGGCGTAGGCGGTGGCTCGGTCCCGCATCTCGTCGTAGCTGGTCGGAGTCGGATGGACGTCCCGATGCGTGTCGTCCCACAGCTCGGGTTCGTTGTCGAGGTTGTAGAAGCGAACGCCGGTGCCGGCCGCGTTGCCATACTTGCCCAGCAGATGAGCCATCCAGGCCTGCACAAATGCCGGGGTGATGGCAGCGCTGGTATCGTGCGGATCGTTACCGGTTATCTCCGTGCCGTCGGTTCGGACACCGGTGCCGCAGTCCGGCATCCACGGGTCGGTCGACTGCTGCGCGCCATACTTGCTCACGCTGAAACCGCACGCGCGGGTGCGGTCCTTTGGGGTCCAACCGATGAGTGGGACGGTCAATAAGGTCGCGGTGCCGGTGCGTCGGTTCTGGTCGATAAACTGATCGCTGGCCGAACCGTCGGGCAGCGCTGCGGGATTGGTGTTGTCGTTCGGCAGGTTCTCGAAGTACCAGTCGGAGGCGTGGTTGTTGGCGTCGACCTGCCAATTGTACCGCGTGGTGGCATTTCCGCCCCAGCGCCGGACCGGGAGCTGCAGCTCGGCGGCGAGGCTCTCATCGGCGAAATTCATTCCATAGATGTACGGGCTGATAGAGTGGCGATTGGCGGCCGCATCGACGTTGAGCGAAGGCCCCGCGCCCGCAGGCGCCGGGGTCGGTGTCGGCACGCCGGCGGCGACGAAGGCAACGTCATCAAGATAAAACGTCGGCTGCGTGCCCGCAGTGTTGTTGAACCAGTAAACATAGTTCACCTGGCGGGATACGCCGAGCGCCGCCAACGGCACATCGACCTGCGTCCACGTCCCGGCCACCGGCGTGAAATCAAGAATGGTCGCAACCCCGGTGGTGCTGTTGCCGACCTGCACTTGCACAATCTGCGCGCCGCTGCTGCCGCCGTGCACGTAAAAGCGGAACGTGTCCAGCGTGCTGACGTCGAGCGCCGAGGGACCTCCGAGCTGCAAGCCGCTCCAGCTGCCGGTGTAGGTCACCGCGATCGAGGCGGTGCCGCTGTGGACGGGCGCGGCGTTGGCGAAGTTGCGCGTGACGCCGCCCCACGACCAGTCCTGCCAGCCGCTGGCGAGGGCATCGGTATAAACGGCGGCGTTGGCGCGCACAGCCACGGGGCGCGCGACGTGGAGAACCGTAAGACAGATGAGCAGCTGCGAGAAGCGATGACGTGTCATGCCGCGAGTGAAGCGTAGCGCGTGCCACTGCCGGGCGAGACGCCGGGCGGATCGAAACGCCGTATGCCACCGTCGCGAAGTGAGAGCTTCGGCACGGTTTTGACACCAAAATGTTGAGCGCCCGGACCGCCTCCCTCCTGGCTTGCGAACGAACGCGGCGTTGACGTCTTGAACCGTAGCTGCCAAAGCTCGAAGTGATGAACGATCCGCATCGCGAGCATGTCGTGGCAGCGTACTACGATCGACTGGCCCAGGTGTACGGCGATGGTGAGTACTTCCGGGCGCGGCGCGCGGCCGTGCTCACTGCTGTCGCCGCTGAGATCGAGGATGCGCGTGCCGTGCTCGACCTGGGCTGCGGCAACGGCGCGTACGTAGCCGAGTTCGCCTCACGGGTTCCGGCCGCGCGGGTGGTGGGCGCCGATCTCTCGCCCGCAATGCTGCACGCGGCGCGGCAACGGATGGGCGGGCGAACCTCGTTGGTGCGGGCAGATGCCATGACACTGCCGTTCCGCCCAGACAGCTTCGACCTCGTGTTCATGAGTCACGTGCTGTTGCTGGTGCCCGACATCGAGCGCTGCGTGACCGAGGCGGCGCGCAGCCTGCGGCCCGGCGGGCTGTTGGTCGCAACCACCGGAGCTAGTCACTGGCGCGATCAAGTGCGCCGGCTCATCGCCTCAGAGGAGTGGCAGGAGGTGGAAGCCTTGTTTGCAGCGGGATTGCGCGCCACGCGCGATGACGAAGCGCACGCGGCTGCCGCCTGTGCTCGTGTCGGTCTACAGCCGGAATGGCGCAGCGCGCCGTTTTCGGTCACCTGGCCTGCGATCGAGGAGTGGGTGCGGATTCGATGGCTCACGATCGTGGACGAAACGCAGCGGGCGCGCGCGGAGCGCTGGCTCGCGCAGGTGCGTCCGCAGGTCGCCGGGCTGACACTACAGCTCACGGAGACTTTGATGATAGCACGCAAGACCTCAGCCAGCGCGCGTTCGTGACCCGCGCCGCAGCGTGGGGCTTGCCAGTGTGGTGCGTCCGGCAGATCGGACCTTATCTCAAAGGCGCCCGACAGTTGAAACTGCGGCTCCGAGTTAAAGCGCCGGTGTCCGTCTGCAGCGGGCAGGTGGCGGCACCGTATGGCGGGCGGCTCGGGCGCAGTACCGCCTTGCGCGCAAACAGCCGGTGCGGCGAGGGCCCGGCGACAAGGTCGAGGCCCACTCGAATTACAACTCTGCGCGTGAGCTTGCCTGCAACCCCCTTCGCACCGATGCCGTGCCGCTGGGCAACCGGCTGGCGGCGGAGCCGCGGCGGAAACATTCCCTGCGCCGTCCACTCATGCGCCGCACAGCGCACCGGCGCCATGGCTCCACGCCTAGTGGTGCGGGAAGGTGGAGCGCGAGGAGGAAACCACCGCGTGGTGTCCTCCTCGCTTCCCGGCCGGCGGACACCCGTCACACGCTACTCGCACGCTCGCGGCCCGCGTGTGACGCCTCACCCCAGCGGTTTCTTGAGCAGCACCTTCGGTCGTGCGCTAGCCGGCCTGACCGCGTGCTGCAACTTGCCTGGTACCCTATTTCTCCCGTCATCCACGTTGAGCTTGCCGTCTGCGCCAGTCCCCGGGCGGCAGACCGAAGTGGCATTTGAAGGCCCGGCTAAAGGCCGCCTCCGATTCGTAGCCGCTCTGATCGGCGATAGTTTTCAGGGGCAGGTCGCTGTTCTTGGCTGTTCTGGATCCCCTCCATCGGCACGCCCGTACAGGGCCCCGGCGCCTTGGCTCCACTAGCCCGCTGCGCCCGAACCGGATCGGGTCACGTGGCCCCTATGGAGTCACGGGCGGAATCTTGATGACCCAGGGCGTGAGGAGAGGGCTGGCACCCATCGGATCGCCCGGCGGATCCGTGTTGGGACCTCGTTCCGTTTCGGGGCGAACGTAGTTGCGCTCAATAACCTTGATCGTCTCGCCTATGGGCACCTGAGACACTGCGATCGCGGTGCAGTTCCCGGTCGACACGCGGGAACAATCGCGACCTACGTACCAGACGTAGAGCTTGTTGCCATTCTGGAATGGGTTCGGCCCCAGCGGCAAGCTCGCCTGTGACCCTTTGAGTTGATCATCCTCGATGTTCTCGACTCCTTGCAACACGGAGGCTCGGTTGATGGACAGGCTCACGTAGGTCGCATTGCCCGTCTCGGTGGCCAGAGTGCCGGCTATCGCGTAGAGGGTCCTCCCCACGTCGGTCTCAAGGAGCAGGTCCGCCGATCCCATGTACGACGTATCTTGGTTGTCGGCTAGACAGTTCATCGTGTTCCGAATGCAGTCGGGGCCCACCATGTCGATCGGATAGACTCGTTGCATGTCGATCAGGCGGTCCGAGAGAGACGCCGGCACGGGCGCGGGCGGCAAACCCCAAGCTGCCCGGACGTTGTTGCCCAGGGCATTGAGATCGCTCGAGAGCGCCCCCTCGTCCTCAGAGGTCCTCGCCTCGGGATGCTCGAAGGGCGGATAGGGCTCGGGCTCGCGCGTGGGGTCGTGGCTCCTCACGCGCAGGGCGATGAGCGGCAGGTCTTGCCGCCATTTGTCTCCCTGCTGTTTGTCGTCGGGCATCGCGTATCGGATCATTGGCAAGAAGTCGTCTGCCAGCGGATCGAGCCCCACCGTCACCGATGAGGGGATCGGCTCCGTCAGGATGTTGGCGTCGGCCACACCCGACTTCGCGAGAGAGGCTCGCACGGCTCGATCCATCGCCTGATCGGGGGTGCTGATGAAGGAGCGGTCCTTGCCGAAAAACGGGCTCGACTGCCTCTCGGCCACGACATCGTTGATGCTGTTGCTGATGCTCGCCAAGGACATCAGTCGCCCGCTCGGGGCCAGCTTGTAGAAGACTTCGAGCATCCCAGGAACGTTAGCCGCCATGAACTCGTAGGGCGGCGCGGTCGTGTCGATCTCCCCCACGCGGGTGAACTGGTAGGTCTGGTAACCGAAGTAGCGTGCAGGCGGGGGCATCCGTCCCACGATTAGAAGGGCCTCGCGCGGGTCGAATCGGAATGCGGCGGAGTACCCGTCCGGCGTCTGCCCGAATGCCCCTATCGTGGTGGGGTCGACGTATTCATCATCCCAGAACGGCACCACGGGCTGTACATAGGGAGCCGTAGGGTTGTTGGCGAAGCACTGCCCCATGACTTTGATTGCAGACTCGCAGTCGGCGATCGAGAAGAGCTTGAGGTAGCCGCGCGTGACCTGGTAGCCTTGGCCGCGGAGGTCGCTCGTCACGGCTTGGGCCAGGGCTTCGATCTCGGGCGGCACGTTGTTGGTGGGCACGCTGTCGGGTCTGGGATTCGAGTCCGAAGAGCTGCCGCAGGCCGCCGCGCCGACCGACAAGAGCGCGAGGAACCGAACGAGGGTGAGCAGTCGTTCACGGGCGTTCATGTGCGTCTCCTTCTCCGCCCGGAGGAGACGCATATTCTACGCCAACGAGTTTGCGTTGCCTGGCGGAGATTCCGGCATCTAAGCGCTCGAGACTTCTCGCGATCGCGAAGAGCTTCCGAGCGTCAATAATTCCTATCGAACTCTTGGATGTTCGCGACGTGCTCGTGGGGCTTTTCTGCGACAGTCATGAACTCCGTTCGCCCTTGCACCACGAATATGAAGCCCGGCGCCCGCTTGGGTCCCTTCCCCTGTTGCCACCCTTCGACCAGGCTCAGGACAGGCTTCCGGCAACGGGGGAAGGTCAGGATGGAGGCGATTTTCTGAGCAGGCTCAACGGCTGGCGCTCAGCCGCTGCGACCACGCCGTGCTGCCGCGGGTTCACCTGAGCCGCGAAAAGCTCCTGCTCTGCGGCAGGGTGGAATTCGACTTCAGGATTCACGGAGACGACCGAGCAACTTCGCCTTGACCGTTTCCCAAGGCACCGTCTTCACCGTGCCAGCGTCAAGCTCAGCCACGCGTCGCTCGATCTCTTTCGCCCAAGCCTGTTCGACTCCTGGATCTGGCTCGGTCTCCAGGCTTTCGAGCAAAAGGCCAGCGAGCTCAGCCCGGTCCTTCTCCGGCAACTGACACGCTTGTTTGAACAGCTCCACGACGTCCGTCTCCATGACACAACAAACTACCACATGCGATGGGCGAACCGAAAGCTGGCGTACCGTCTCAGCAAGCTGTCAGCAATCAGCTTTCAGCGCTCAGGTTCTAACGAGCTTGTAGAAACACTCGGTGGCGATTGGCAAACGGCTCCGCCGCTAATCGTAGCAGCGTGGGTCCCATCCTACGGTCGGTTCGGTTGGGCTGGGAAAGCCGATGGCCTCGCGATCCCGGTCAGCCACTCTGGGCTCATGCGGCGAAGCATCCGATCTTCTCGCCGGGCCACAAGCGCGACCGGAAGTCCACGTTCACTACATGCTGTCGTCGGATTGCGCAGCGAGCAGAGCGCGGGGCTATACCCCTGCACCACATGCGAGGGAAAGACCACTCAGACGCCGTGGTCTTTCCCGCTCACTCGTCCTGGGCTCGCGCCGCTCCCAGGGGCCGCGTCCTCGTACGCTCGATCGCGTGTCGTGTCGTTCGAGTTCAAGCGCCGGTCCGTCTGCAGCGGGCGGATGGCGGCAGCGCAAGGCGGGCGGCGAGAGCGCAGGACTGCCTTGTCCACAAGCAGCCGGTGCAGCGAGGGCCCGGCGACAAGGTCGAGGCCCATTCGAATCACAACTCTGCGCGTGAGCTTGCTTGCAACCCGCTTGATACCGATGCCGTGCCGCTGGGCAACCCGCTTGCGGCAGAGCCGGACAGAACAATTCCGTGGGCCGTCCAATCATGCGCCGCACAGCGCACCGGCGCCATGGCTCCACGCCTAGTGGCGCGGGAAGGTGGAGCGCGAGGAGGAAACCACCGCGTGGTGTCCTCCTCGCTTCCCGGCCGGCGGACACCCGTCTCACACCCGTGGCCTGCGCACGGCCCGCGTGCGACGTCTCACGCCACCTCCCGATCTTTGAATACTTCCGCTACATCTGGATCGAGGACGATCACGTTCGTCCCCTCCGCGTACCGCTTGGCGTACTTGCCTCGAACGCCACCGCTGAAGTTGCAGTGGTCTCGCATCTCGTCGCCGTTACGATGTGCCTTCTTCAGACCGCTCCGACTTCCGGGCGCCGTAGTACAACTCGCCAAGTACGACCGCCGGCACAAAGACCTCCTCGGCAAAGATCGCGATGACGATGTTCGTGTCGAGCAGGAACCTACCACTCATCGGGATTCACTTGTTCGCATCCCTCGTCGATGGCCTCGGTGATCAGGGCCATATCCTCCTTCGCGATCGTGCCCGCGAACTGGCTCAGCGCTTGCCCCGACGTGGCCTGACGCTTCTTCGCTGCCAGCGCGCGCACGAAATCCAAGACCTAGCGCTGCTGAGCGGTGGGCAGCAGCTCAAGATGCTCGCGGAGTTCGTTCTCGATGGCCGGATTCATCTCGCCACTCCTTCGCGGTCACCTTACCCCGTTTCAGTACGATCGCGAGCGCCTAGCAGTGTCCCAAGCTGTCAGCAATCGGCCTTCAGCGCTGAGCGTTCAACGTCTTGCACAGCCGCAGAAAATGGCGGTGAATCCTTCAGCTGACAGCTGACCGCAGTGCTGCCGAAATTGGGACAGCACCTCAAGTTTCGCCTCTCGGAGGTTCATATCGAAATCTTGGATGCTCGCGACGTGCTCTTTGCCGCCGCCTGGAGCGGCTTAGCCGTCGCTCCGTGCTCGGCGCGCCCGCGCTGTTGTCGCCCGTCTGCAGCGGCATGTGGGTGCACCCAGTTAGAACTGCTCACCAGGAGCCAGCAACCGCTGAATACGGATATGTTCGTCCATTACATGTTGTATAAGCTTGGTAATCATACCCCGCAACCGCTCCGTGTCTTCTCGCGGCAGCGGAACGTATGCGTTGCGACTGATCGCCCAAGCGACAGGACCCGCTCCCCGGGCATCGACGGTGACCTCAACTGCGTGCCCAGCCGCAGTCGAGTGCGCGTGATCACAATTTCTCATCTTAAGGAGGTGGGAGTGCAGAGCGCGCTCCTCTTTCGAAAAGTCGCGAAGATAGCGACCCGGAAGATCACCTGTGGTGTCGTTGCTGCATTTGTTGCCAGAGAATGGCCTGCAATAAGTCACAACGAGCGCGAGATTCAGACCCCGATGAAGATATTTTGACTCCTCGTCTGTGCAGGAATGGAGATGCCGATTAAGGATGATATCCGCAAACCACCCCGCGTGATCGAGGTCGCCATCCGAGATGATGAGCCGCTTGAAGAGCTTCTTTTCGTGCTCGACACGATCAGTGTTCATCCGTCCTCTTCCTCGGTAACGCCGCGCTCAGCCAGCCGCCGCTGCGCCAAACATGCCGCTCCCGGGACCGCCGAATCGCTCCGCAGTGGCGGTCGGGTGCGAGCGCTCTTAGCGGACGACCTTGGCGAGCGAACGGGTGCGCGCATACGACCTGGAGTAGGTGATTATAGATCGTCAACGTATTTCTTCCGGTGCTTCTTCTGCTCGTCGGACTGCTCCTTGAGGTACGTCCTCGTTGCTACGGTTACGGTGGCACGATCAAGTTTGTCGAAATCCGGGGAATAATACTCAATGACGAGCGTTCCACTGTGCCAACTCGCGATGCGGCGAGTGCCTCTGGCACCGAAAGCGTTCTGGACGGGTTCCTCCTGGTAGCTGCGGGGCTTTCCATATTTGGACTTCAAGGCATCGAAGACCGCGGCGGCTGTGCCAGGGATTACGAATCGCAATTTCTTTAGCTTCCCGCCCTCTTGGGTCACGTAGGCAAAATTGAAACCAAGCTCCGCGAGAGAATCGAAGAAGTAGACGTTGTCGGGTTCTTCCAGTTTCTCACGTGGGTAGCACTCGCAGCGATCAGGACAGCATACCGCCTGCTCGTCAAACATCGCGCGCCAGCAGACCTTGAATGTTGGCGCACTGCGGCCGGGTGCGTAGTTGGAGACGTCACGTGGGCATTTGGGAATTTGGTCCTTTAGGTCCGCGTCAAAGCGGATGCCCCGAAATGTAGCGTCATCTGAGCCAGCCGCTTTACCGACGACCAGCAAACACAACACCATGAGGTACAAGGCCGTCTCGCTCGGGCGGCAATGGGGGGCTCTGGGCGGAACGCGAGACCGGTCAGAATTGCCACCGAGAGAAATTGTGGCGAAGAAAATCTTCATCGGCGGAACCTCCCAAACGAATCGGAACACGGCAAACGCCTTGCGCGTGAGCCACCGGCGCTGCAACGCTCGCGAGTAGGCATCACACTCAAGCCGGGCGGCTCGACGCGCTTGTTATGCCGCGCTGTGGGACCGGACATGGAATTCGTGTTGACTGGGCGCTGGCATGCTCGTCAGTTCGCCGGGCGTGATTCGATTCCGATACCGCTCGCATATCGTGTGGTAAGGTCGGCCGTAGATGTCGGTGTACGCCGCGCCCAGTTTGCTCGCGATCTTGAGCCAGCTGAGGGCGATGCTTCCGCCCGCCGCAAGCGCATCGCAGTTCGTTGTCGTTGCCCACCCCTCGATGCGATGGCCGTCAACGACGACCAGGTTCAAGGCCGGGCCGTTACCGACGTTCTGAAGATGCCAGAGATTGTCGGCATCGCGACGGGCGAAGACGAGCATTGGCTGGACGGTTGCCTGGCGCGTCTTGCGGAACAGAATGGCGGAAATTACGAGGGCGCACACTGAAACCAGCAGAGGCAGCGAAGAAATGAGGCTTTCAGTGGTCATCATTCAACCCAAGAGGCATAGTCTTGAATTCGGCATATCAATTAAACCGGGAACCCACGCCAGCGCTCGCGGGCTAAAACCGCCGTTGTCATGTGCCGCGGATACACCAGACTCCACCATGGATTCAAGGAGTTGAGCATTCCTTCCTTATGTGGCTCCACGCTGGGTTAACCCGCTGCGCCCGGTCGGGTCAACACCTTAACTGCACCCCCGCTATCAGAGCCCGGCCGTGGCAGCGCCGCGATGGCTTCCATCTCGCAAAGTAGATTCGGACGGCACACGGCGGCCTTGACTAGCGCGTGGGGGAAGCCGGCGAGGCCTCGTTGCTGGAGGATCCGGCGAAGCCGTGGCCCATCCTCGGCGCTCTTGAGATAGGTCGTGGCCGAGACCAGGTCGGCCAACGACGCGTTCTGCGCCGCCAGCAGGGTCGAGATGTTCACGATCATCCGCTCCACCTGCCCGTCAAAATCGCCAACGTGCGCGGTCTCACCCGCCTCATCGACGCTGGCGGTTCCCGAAACGTAGAGCGCGATCTTGTTCGCTTCGACTACCTTGAGCCCGCGAGAGAAATCCGAGCCGTACATCCACGCCTCGTTGAGGGTCGGCGTCGTCATCAGCCCAACTTGCAGCGGGTCACGAGATTTGATGGCGTAAATCCCCATCAAGAAGTTGTGCCCTTCTGGAAAGGGCGCACCATAGATGCCGGTGCTGGCGGGGTGCAGCTTGATGCCTCTGTCGTGGAAGAACTCCCTGCGTCCGCGGTTGAACTCCGCGTAATCGCGGTCCATCTCTCGCAAGTAAATCCACGTGCGGACAACGTCCCGAAAGTCCATCCCTTCCTGGCGCAACAGCTCCTCCGCCGAGACGAACATGTCGTAGGTTTCCGCGTACGAAGTTGCGGACGCGCCGTAGATGTTTCCGGCCCGCAGGTACTTCTGGCCACCCAGGAATTGCACTTGCGCACCGATTCGAGCGCAGTCATTGCAAACACACTGTGACGTCCGCCACACGTTCCAGACCTTGGCCGCGTGCTGATCGTGTGGGATGACTGCGAGAACCGATATCTCGAGCCGCGCCCAGTCGTTCAGCGGCTGCTGCTCGATGAAAGTCGACGCGGGGTCGAAAGCGTCGAGGCCGCTTTCCTTCACGACCTGGAGACGCGCCTGCTGAAAGCGGCTCAGGTCTTCTCGTATGTTGCGGAAGTACACGGTCTCTTGAACGACGTGCTCCAACCCACCACCTTCCGGTCGCAGCAGGTCGCGCAGGGTCCGGTAGATCGACTTCGTCTGGGAGGCGATGCCGCCCGGCCCCTTCGGCTCAGGCCGGCAGAGCAGAGAAACCTCGTTGGCTTCCGGCCCCGCAAACCGTCGAAGCACACTGGAGGAGAAATACGCGTCTGGCGCGCTGTCCTGTTCATTGTGAATCATGGGTTCAGACTTTCGTGGAGTACCTGAGCTATCGGTTGCGTTTGTTTGCCGTCACTGCCGTTCCGTGGGACGAGCCCGAGGCGGCCATGTTCGATGCGGGCGAGAGGAGCGGGCCCCGCACGATTCCCGGACGCGTCGAATTCTATCCTACCGGTTACACCATCCCGGTGCATCACCGCCAGCGCCGCACGCAGGGATTCTCCGCCCTCACCACGCGTGGAGCGCAGCGCCTCGATCAGCAGCGCGGCACCATCGTAGCCGTAGGCAGCCAACGCGCCGCACTCGCGGTTATGCACCTGCCGGTATCCGGCGCGGAAGCGCTCTGCAACAGGGTCGGATGCTTCCGGCGGAGCGGCGAGGATCATCCCTTCCGCCGCGCGGCCGGCCGCCGCGATGAACTCAGGAGACGCGAGCCGGAGCGGACCGAAGAAAGGAACGCTGATCCCGGCCTGGCGTAGCTGCCGCGCGGCACGTGCCGCCATCTCCGGAGGGTCGAGAAACAGGATCGCCTCGGCGCCCGCGGCACCGACCTCCGCGGCAACGGCGTTCAGATCCGTTCGTTCTTCCTGCAGCGTGATCTTGTGAAACGCCGGCGCTCCAGGGGCTCCGGCTGCCTTTTCGAACGCTTGCGCCGCGGCACGCAAGTCGTAAGAGGTTTCCGCAACCAGCGCCACGACCTTGCGAACGCCTGCGCCGCGCATCTCCTCGATCAGCGCCTCCGCTTGGCGGCGATCATCCGGCGCCAACCGGAAGAACCACGGCACGCGGATCTGCGTGAGCGTCGGGTCGGAAGCCCACGGCGTCAGGAGCACGAAGCGCCCCTTGGCCCGCGCAACGACTTGCTCGGCCAGGTGCGCGGTACGACCGTCGGCCGCGCCGAGCACCGCGATGACTCCCTCGGTGTAAACCAACCGGACCAGTTCGCCCGCGCCGGCTTCCCATTTCCCAGGGCCGTTGGCCGCGACCGACATACACTCGCCGGCCCTGCCGGCACACTCCCGCACGGCGATTTCCGCCCCGTTGCGGATCTCCCGGGCGTCCTCGCCGTCCGGGCCGTTGTTCGCCAGGAAGAACCCGACGGTGGCTGTGGCAGCGCCCGCAACAGTGCCGACCGCGCTGCCAGCCGCCACGGCGACACTGATTGCGATCGCCACGATCATTGCGGCACTTGGAGCTGCCACCTTCACTGATTGCTCCACCCCGCTAGTCATGAACCTCACGTTCCAATCCGTCATGCCCGCAATCTTCAGGCGGGCATCCAGTGCGTGAGGGATGGATTCCCGCCTGAAGACCGCGGGAATGACGAGAAGCAAGACGGATGCTCTTGCCGACGTCAATCATTGACATGTTATTTCGGAATCGCATCACTAGTCCGTGGATTTATCCGGCCGGAAGAAGTGAAACTTGCCGTTCTTCACTTCCGCCAGCCAGGGTTTGCGGACGTTGTTCATCGTCGAGTCGAACTCGATCTTGCCGGTTACACCGTCGAGACTCTTCTTGGCAAACAGCGCGTCGCGAATGCGTGGGCGGTTGAGTCCGGCACTGCGGATGGCGGCGATGATCATGTTGGTCCCGTCATACGCGTGTGCGGTGAACGCACTGGGTTCCTCCCCGAAACGCTCGTGATACCGCCGCCGGAAGTCGAGCCAGACGGGGTCGTCTCGATCCGGGTTGAAGGTCGCCGTCGCCACCACTCCTTCCGCTGCCGGGCCCGCGATTTCCAGGAACTTGGGATGCACGCAACGGTCGAAGGCGAAGATCGGCTGCGACATCTTACGCGTCCGCACCGCTTTGACGATCAACCCCAGCTCGGACGGGTTGCCGAGAAGAAACAGGGCGTCCGCATGCGTCTGCGCGATGTGATCGAGCTGCTCCGAGAAGTCCGTGTCGCCGTTGTTGAATCGCTGCTCGATCACGACGGGATGGTTCAATCTCCTCGCCGCTTTAACGAAATGCTGGATTCCCATCCGGCCGTCGCGGTCGTTCACGCGCAGCACCGCCACGCGCGAGAGGCCGCGCACGCGGAGCATGTAGTCCACCAGCAGATAGGCATTTTGACGATCGTCGCTCATGACCCGAACGATCCAGGGAATCGCGTGCTCCAGGAGAGTGGGATCCGTGGAGCCGGCGTTGACGATCGGCACCTCGGCTTTGAGCGTGGCGCGCGCCAGGACATGCTGATGATTGCTTTCGACGCCGCTCAGGATGGCCCACACTCCATCGGTATAGGCAAACTGTGACAGCTCGTTCGAGGTCTGGCCCCATTGAACCAGATCCGTGCGCAACACCAGGCGGAACGGCTTTCCCAGATACCCGCCTGCACGGTTCGCGTCGTCGACGGCAAGCTGCGCGGCGCGCAGCATCGGGCGTCCGAATAGTTCCGCCTTCGGGTTGCCCTGCGCGCCGGGACGGAGACCCGGCGGGAGAGTGGGTTTGTCCTGTTCCTCCAGCGGC
Organism: Binatia bacterium; assembly: GCA_044450645.1. GTDB lineage: Bacteria > Desulfobacterota > Binatia > HRBIN30 > HRBIN30 > JAGDMS01. Next base: position 19,878 of record JBIOJG010000055.1, on the reverse strand, counting down.
CCGATGAAACCGATCCGCACTTCGTCGACCTGCGGCTCCGGTTTCTCCCGGCCCGCGCCGAGGAATTCCGGCAAGGCGGTAAAGAATTCATGATAGATCTTGAGATGGCTGTAGGGCAGAAACTCGTCCGGGGTATTGGCGTAATGGAAGCGCTCCGACAGCGGCGGCACCTGCGGTCCGGAGCTTTTCACCTCCGGCGCAACCTTCGGTTTGCTCTCGCCTACGACGGGCGCCGCGATGCTCGGACCCGGCTCGCCGCGGCTCACGCCCTTTTCCGTGCCGGCCCAGATCACGTCGCCTTGGAAATCAACTCCAAGGACGAAGTTGTGGGCCATCGCGGTCTCGGTCACGACCGTGCCCGCCGGCTCCTTTCCGCGGGCAAAGCGGACCTCTCCCTTTCCGTCTTCGCGCCGGCGGTACGTCACCCAGTTGCTGCCGTCGGTGGCACTGAGCCCTTTATCCGTCGCTAACCAGGCCACGCGGCCACGCGCTCGGACGAATTGGATGAAGTTGCTGGCCAAGCCGCTGTCCTCGGCGAAATACGAGCGCCAGGCGCGGCCATCGTAGCGCGCCAGGCCGAAGTACGTGGCTTGCCACAACACCCCGTCGCGAAAATCGACTCCGGCGGTGACGTCGTGCACCGGACCGTCGTCGGGCAGGAGATCGATTTCCATTTCCTTGTCCGGGTCGCGGTATTCGCGCCAGCGGTCAGCCTGTTTGTCGAACTCGAGAATCCCGCCACCCCAGGCACCGATATAGACCAGGCCATGTTCGATCGACACCGAGTAAGTCCACGGCTCTGCCATCGGTGTGTTTTGCTCGCTGAAGATCGTCCACTCGCCGGTACGGAGATCGAGCCGGCTGGCGCCCATGGCCGTCGCCGCCCATATCTGGTCGGCGTCCGGATCGCATTCGACGTCGTTGACGAAGTCGTTCGAGAGACCGCTGGAGAGTTGGGTGAACGTTTCGAACCGGCCGCCGGAAAAGCGCGCCAAACCGCCCATGGTGCCGACCCACAGATCGCCGGTACGCGGGCTGACGTCGAGGGAGAGGACGACCTGGTGCGGGAGGCCATCCTTCACACCCCACGACCGCCATTTCCCATTCTCAAAGCACGCCAGCCCAGCCTCGGTGCCGACCCACACACGGTTCCCGTCAGCACGGACAGCGAGGATCTTCTCCGACGGGAGGCCGTCCGCGAGAGTGAAGGTTGTCCACTTCGTCGCCGGAGGACTCTTCAACACATCGGGCGCAGCCCCGTGTCCGCTCTCGGCCCAACCCAGGTGGGAGCTCCCGGTATCCCGCGTGCCCGTGGCCGCAGCCGCTTGCGGCGTGGAAAGCTTCTGCCCTTCCCTCTTCAGCCCCGACATCCACAGGACACACAAGAAGACGGCCCCTGAAACCACCCACTTACTGAAACGTGTCTTATCTCTTGTCATGTACTTGACCTACAGAGTTTTCAGATACTCGATCAGGTCATTGAGATCCGCCTTCGAGAGATCGACGCTGATCCCGTGAGTGTCCCTCGCATTGAACCGGGTCCAGATCTCCTCCAACGTCATCGCTCTGCCATCGTGGAGATACGGCGCAGACTGATAGATATTGAGCAGCTGTGGTGTGTCGAATTCCTTGTTGTCGTCAGTCGGAGAGGTGGACCCCACGTCGAATTTCCGCTGACTGGTGAACTTCGGTGGAGGGTGACACGTGATGCAGCGGTCCTTCGGAGCAATCGGCTTGCCATCGCGCATCGCCGTCCGCTCGAACAGTTCTTTGCCGCGCGCCTGTGACGGCGTCAGCGTACCGTCCGGCAAACGATGACTGTTCGGTGGGTTGCGCAGCGAGCGCATGAACGCCACCAAGGCGTTGAGATCGTCGAACGAGAACGGCTCCACGCGGGTGAGGAAGCGCGCGAAGCGGATGCCGCACTGCATGTACATGCTGGTGTTCTTGCCATCCCACTTGAACGGACCGGTGCCGTCGATCTCGAGCAGTGTGCGGTTGTCGACGACGTTGCGGCCCAACCCATCCGGCTCGAAGTCGTACTGCAGCCGGTCGACGTGATTGTTGGGGTGACAGCTCCGGCAACTGAATTGCCCCTGGAACGTATGCCCGGCACTGTTGAACAGCTTCTCCCCGCGCCGGAGCACTGTTTCCCACGTGATGCCGCTGACGTCTATGGTGGCCGCAACCTCCATGCGGCTGGTATCGATGACCGCGATGCTGTCGGCGAGCCGGCAGGCGACGTAGACCCAGCGTCCATCGGGCGAGACGGCGAGCCCCTTCGGGTTTGCCGCGGTCGGGATGCGTGCGCGCACGTACTGCCGGCTCAGGCCCAGGTGGTTTGCGAACGAGCCGACCTGCGCAGCCGATGCCGAGGCCAGCAGCGTCCGTAGGCGTTCGACGTCGACGACGCTGACCATGTCCGCCCCGGAATGGCTCACGAAGGCCAGGCGGCCATCGGGAGTGAAGACGACGTCGTTCGGATCGGCGTAAAACGCACCGGGCTCATCGAGAAGGACCTGCACCACACGACCGCTCTTCAGGTCGATGACGCCGAGGCCGTTGGTCATCATCCAGCCACGCGCCACCTGGATGGCTGGCAGAAGATTCTTTGGCCGGACCAGCGTGATCAGCGCCAGGTCTCCCTGCGGCGCCACCGCGATGCCTTCGAGGAGGTGCGCGTTCACCACCGCAGTACGGCTCGACACCACGCGGCGCTCGACATCGATTGTCGTCACTTCCGACACCGGTGGATTCGGGCGGGCGGTCGGGTACGAGAGTTGGTTGGCGACCAGAAGACGCTTGCCGTCGGCTGTCAGTACCAGATCGACGGGGTTGCTCCCGGCCGGCAGCCGCCTCACCTCTGCCCCACGCGTGAGGTCAATGATGCTGATATCATTCCCGAACCAGTTGGCGACAAACAGCGTGACGCCGTCCGGCGCCAGCGCCAGCCCGGTTGGTTCGTCACCGACCGGAATGCTAGCGGTCACTCGCCCGGCATCGAGATCGACGACCGCAACCGAGTCGGCCCCTTCGTTCGACACGTACGCACGCCGACCATCAGGTCCGAGAGCCACGGCCTGCGGCTTGGAGCCAACCGGGATCTCCTTGACAACCCGCCGCGCCTCCAGATCCACCACCAGCAACGAATCTCCCTGCGACGCGGTCGCATACAGCCGCCGGCCGTCGGCGGACAACGCAAGATTGAGCGGGGAGCGGTAGCGAGGCTTCGCCAGGCGATCGCCCAGCGTTCCACCGCGACCGACGTAGTGGCAGGACATGCAGCTCACTGTGGTCGGCTCGGCGCCGGTGTAGAAACGCACGTGTTCAGCCGCGGCAAGGTATCCCGTGAACCCCGCGAAGCCAAGCGCCAGCACCAGCAGGCCAAGCCCGATCCATTTGCCTGATGACTTCATGCCTCAACCACGCCTACAAGCATCACATCACTGCTAGTGATTCTCTGACCGTGCCAGCTGAGCCGTCGCTCTGACCGGGGCCTGCCCTTTATCCACCGCTTGCACCACCCGGTTCTCGGGGGCGACTTCCGGGTCCTCATGACAACCGATACAGCCACGGTTCTCGTTGGGTCGAACCCACAGCCCACTGTGATCCGCCGCCGCCATACCCTCGGGGCCGCGCAGCTCCAGCCGGAGCGGCTGATCCGCAGGGACCTCCACAAAGAACGAGCCGTCCGCTTCCACGGGGCCTTCCCCCAACAGCTGCCCGTCGACCGCAAGTACGCGCACGGTGCGGATCGTCGAAGGCTTCGCTTCCGCCATCGCCGTAAGGCGCGAATTGCGCACGTTGAGACACAGAAGGGTCCCCGTCGACTTGCGCTCGTCCACGACACTCGTGAGAGCGAGCGGCCGCGCCCGCGGCACTGCCAACGCCACACTCGCGGGACGCAGGCTATCTGCCAAGCCGGGGAGTGTCATTGCCGGCGGAAGCGGCTGCGCGGCGGACTCTCCGTGCGGAGTGAGCTCGCGCAGAATCCACCCCCGGCGCTTCACGTAGGCGGAAGCCACCAGGCCGCCGTCTGGAAGTTTGCTGACCGACGCGAACCGTTCCGCACCGAGATCTTCCAGTGTATCGCCACCCGAGAGAATGTCACGCCGGCCAAGAGGCTGGCGTGCGGACACCGACACGAGCCGCGAACCCGGGTGTTGTAGGCTCGAACCACGCGGCACAGTTTCAGCGAAGATCACTCGGTCGTCGATCACCCAAGGCCCGCTATCGATTGAGACACCGTCAGCCGGCTCGTAGAACAGCTGCAGGCCGGTGCCGTCCGGGTTGACGACGAAGAGTCGGCCCGGAGCGTCTCCGACGCGCGGGGTACGGCGGAAAACGACGCGGCCGTCGGGCAGCACGGCCGGCGCGCGATCGTGCGTATCGCCGAAGGTAATTCGCCGCTCTCCCCGCCCGTCCGCCTGGACGGTGTGGAGCGCCTGGGGTGCGTCGAGACCGGCACCCGCCAGAGACCGTGCGTATACGATCCGCCCGTCCGGCAGGTAGGACGGGTCAAGGCATTCCCCACTACTCACGATCAGCCGTGGGGAGGAACCGGTGACGGACACCTCCCAGATCTGCATGGGATCGCCGGCAGTACGCCGCCCGGCGAAAATCGCGCGTCGGCCATCGTAGGAGACCCTTGGGGCAACGGCAGCGAAAAATCCGTCGATGATGATCCGCGGCGGCTTGCCAGATTTCAGGCACGCCAGGGTCTTGCCGTCGCTTTCGTCACTCGGCGTGACATCCGAGGTATCGCCCGGCGCCAGCGCGACGACGAGTGCCGGGGCGGGATCCGAGGTGTCCCAGAACCGAACCAGCACGAGAATCAGCACCGCCAGCGCCACCGGAACGACCAGCAACCACCGTCCGAGAATGGTCCGCACCGCCTCAATCATCCGGCTCCTCCACCACGAGGACCTGTCGCGCCGGGACATCGGCCAACGTCTGCGTCTTTCCCGATGGCCAGCGGACATCGATGCGCTCGACGCGCTCAGCTGAGCCGAGACCGAAGTGCAACCGTGGGTCGCTTTGAGAGAGGTACCCCACGCTCGCCCGACGCTCGGCGATCTGCGTGTGCCCGCCGCTGGTGACGGTCACCTTTGCACCGAGACCGTCGCGGTTCGACCACTTGCCGCCCTTGTTCGGCTTTCGACCCATCCCTCCGACAAGCTGCAGCCCGATCCAGGCGTTCCGGTGTCCGTCGTTGCGGAGCAGCACCGCGGGGCTATTCAAGTTCACCACCACCACATCGAGATCACCGTCGTTGTCGTAGTCGGCGTACGCAGCGCCGCGAGCCATCCACTCCTTGCGGAAGAACTCGCCCAGCTGCTCGGAGTTGTCGCGGAGTTTGCCGCCATCGTTTTCAAAGAGCTGCGGTTCCTGGCCGAAGAGGCGCGACAGGTCGGCGTTGACCTTGAAAATGTCGAGATCACCGTCGTTGTCGAAATCGAAGAAGAAGGAGCCCCATCCGACGAACTGCGCGCTGTGTCGACCCACTCCGAGCGGAACCGATACGTCGGTGAAGACGCCGTTGCCCTCGTTGTGAAAGAGCGAAGAGATGGAGCTGTCCGAGACGAAGATGTCGAACCGGCCGTCACCGTCGTAGTCCCCAACGTCCACCGCCATATGAGACGTGGAATCTCCAGCGCTGTTGTAGGCGACGCCGGCCATCAACGCCTTCTCGGTGAAGTGGGTGCCGCCGTCGTTGTGATAGAGGAAGTTCTCCATCGCGTCGTTCGAGACGTAGATGTCGTCGAACCCGTCGTCATCGAGATCGGCCGCCGTCACGCTCATCGCGCGGCCCATGGACGTGATGCCCATCTTCTGCGTCACGTCTTCGAAGGTGCCGTCGCCACGGTTGTGGTAGAGCCCGGCGAACTCGGCGGCGTACGCCATCGGTCCCGGAAATCCGTCCGGCGCGTAGTACAGGTTGTATTTCGGGTCGAACTGAATGTAGTTGGCGACGTAGAGGTCCAGGTAGCCGTCGTGGTCGTAGTCGAGCCACGTGGCGGCGGCGGAACAGCGTGGGTCAGCGACGCCGGCGCGTACCGCGACTTCCTCGAACGTGCCGTCACCGCGGTTGTGGAACAGGGAGTTCGGGCCATAGTTCGCCACGTAGATGTCGGGGTAGCCGTCGTTGTCGTAATCACCGACTGTCACCCCCATGGAGTAACACTCCGGGCAGCCCACGCCGGCTTTCTCCGTGACGTCTTCAAAGGTGCCGTCACCGCGATTGTGGTACAGGCGGTTGAGCGGCTTCACTTTCGGATGCTCTCCTTTCGAAATGACCGGGTGGTACTTGCCGGTGGCGATGTAGAGATCCATGTAGCCGTCGCGATCGTAGTCGAGCCAGGCCGCACCGCTCCCCACGGCTTCCACGAGGTTCGAGAATTTCTCGTCGCCAAAGGAGTGGACGAAGTCGATCCCGGCGGCCGCCGTAACGTCGGTGAACCCGGGGGCACCTTCAGGAGGTAACGCGGACCGGGCCGTCTTCGGCGGCGAGGCCGCCGGTCCCCGGTTACAGCCGGCGATGGGGAACGAGAGCGCGACGGCCAGTGAGGCGACGACGGTGAAGACCCTCATTCGCAGCCCAACGGTCATTTCCAGAAGCGCTTCACACATGACGACGTTCTCTCCACGTTCTCTTCGTAAGTGATCGCGGCGGGATCGTTGGCGCGCTCAAAGATCGGCTCACGATACATCGACAACGTTTCTGTCCGCAGGTGAGCCATCATTTGATGTCCCTGTCTCCGCCTCCGCTCTTCTCTGAGCCGGGAGATATCAATGGGTCCGACGACGATCTTCTCGCCCGGTCCTGGGTCTGCTTGCGCCAGGATGCGTCCATCGTAGTCAACGATCATGCTGCCCCCGGGCCAGGAAAACGGCGGGTAAGCGGACCCTTGCGCGCCTTGGTTCGACGCCACCACGTACGCCGTGTTCTCAATCGCTCGGGTGCGGTTGATGAGCGTCCACCAGTCCATGGGTGAGGTGGCTCCCCACGGATCCATGTAGGCGGACACGCGCACCAAAATCTCCGCCCCGTCGAAAGTCAGTTGGCGCAGGACCTCGGGAAAGAGCCAGTCGTAGCAGATGGCGACTCCGATATTTCCAAGCGACGTGCGCGCCACCGGGAAAAATGGCTCGCGGTAGCCGGGGATGTCGTGCGGACTAGCGTGCACTTCCCATGGAATCCACGGGTTGACCTTGCGATAGGTGAGCGCAATCCCCTCCGGGCCGATCAGGCAGGTGGTATTGAACAACACCCCCGGGTATTGCCGCGAGGCCTCAATGAATGTGCCTGTCTGGATGTACACCCCCAGCACGCGGGCCTTCTCCTCGTAACGCTCGGTGAATTCGTTTGGGATGGGCACCGCGAGTTTTTCTCTGAGCTCGTCGACCGATTCGTAAATCGGCGCCGCGTGGGCGAACTCGGGAAAGACGACCAGGCGCACATCAAAGAAGGGCCGATAACCGACCACCGCGTTGTCCACCATCGACAGCATGTGGTCGACATGTTCGCCGATCTCCGACCGATGCCTCGGGTTTTCGAAAGCGACCTGGCATGCCGCGGCGTAGTACAGCGGCACGGGCGCAGTGATCGAACGGGCTGGCGGCATCATGGCTCCCGTGAGGTCGGAACGCGGTCGGGCAGCACCCGCGTCTGATAGGTTTCGAGATAGTGCTGGTGCGCCGCTGTCGCCGGATAGTGTTGCGCCGGCGGATACGGGTAGCCGGACATCGCGTGGAACGGCAGCGGCTCCACCGTTTCCCCGTAGATCGTGCGCCAGTCTCTATCTTTGATCCAGCCATCCGCATCGAGGATGTAGTCCCGGTCCCAGCCGGCGGGCAGCTCGGGGAGCGTGATGGCCGGGAACTCGACTGCCACCTCATCCCCTGGCGCCAACATCACGTACCGGTCATCCGCGCTTTGCAGCAGCTCCGCGACATCTCCGTAGCGGGTGTAGCGGCCCGCATGGACGCCGTCGAACGGCGGTGACGACATCAGCCGCTGATATACGAAGTTGTCCGGCAGCTGCCCGTCTGGGCTTTCGACCTCGGAGAACCCCCGGTAGTGCAGGTCGGCGAAGAGCGGGGCGAGTTCTGTAATCATGGGCCTGGCCGCCGCTGTCCCGTCGCCTTCGACGGCGAAGAACGCCTGGTCCCACAACACCGCCAGGTTCGTCGTAATCCGCACCCGCAAGTCGCGGCTCTGGAACAAACCGGTCAGATCGACCGGAAGCGTCTTGTCCATGCCCGCCGGCAAGCCGATGTCATCCCGGACACGCACCCACGTCCCGTCCTTCCCGATCACATCCAGCGCCACCGGTTGCATCGAAATATCCGGGTTCTGGGCCACAGCGACGTTCACACTGGCATCGGTCCAGAGGGTCGTGCCGCGCAGGAACAGCGTCACACGCCCGCCTTCAGGAAGCTGCCCGGGGTCGAGGACCAATGCGTGAGGCGTGGTGATTCCGGGATACCGCGGCGCGATCGGCGGGCAGTCATACGCATAGACACGGTCGACGTCGCGTAGAGCCTGGGTGACATCTCGACCTTCGCCGTCCCGCGCACTCACCAGCGGCACGGGTGACACCGCATGTATCCCGAAGGGCGAAAACGGTGGCCCCGAAAAGCGGTCGTTGGGCGCGACGACCATGCCGGCCGGATGATCGACGGCGTACAGACGCAGTTGATCGAGATAGGTAATCTCTTCCAGTTCCTGTGTCACACGTAGTGATAGCAGGTCATCCTTGGGCACCAGCTGCCGTCCCGAGATCCGGATCGCCTCGCGGTGGTTCGGCACGAACGGCTCACCGGGGACCAGACTGACACCAACCGGCGTCGTGTCGAGAATGTCCGTAACGAAGCGGAATTGCGTTCCATCGAAGGCGTAGACGAACGGGCAGGACTCCGCCAGACCGGGCCGTTCCGACAGTTCGACCGGAGCCGCCCCTCCCACGTTGACGTTCATTTGGTTCTGGGTCACACCGGTGGGCCAGCGCAAGCCGACGACGTCGAGCAGGCTGCGGCTGCCGACGCCGATATCGATCCATCGCGTGAACGTCTCGCGCAGGACGAAGAACGACCCTTGCCGTACCCAGACCTTGGCACCGTAGCCGTCCGGGCTGTTCTTCCGCCCGCGCAAGCGCACGCGAATCGAGTGGTTACTGTTTCCACCCTCGTTCCGCAGAAATGTCACCCCGCCATTGGGGGTAACGAGCAGCAGGTCTTGATCGCCATCGTGATCGATGTCGCCGGTGAGGACGACGCGTGCGTCCTTCGCGCCCGGTGACGCAGAAATCATCGCCTCGGTCGCGTCCGTCCACCCCCCTGCCCCGTCATTCCGAAAAACCGCGATGCCCTTCTTGCCCGTGCCGCCGGCAACCACGAGATCCAGAGCGCCGTCATTGTCGAGATCGACGAGCGCACCCGCCTGCGGGCCGAGCGCTTGCGTGACTCGACCGACGACCGGCGAGCTGGCGTCCTTCACGAACTGCGCATCGCCGCGGTTCAGCCACACCTCGGCTGGCCGCTGTGCGCCACCGAGGAGGATGATGTCGGCCAACCCGTCACCGTTCACGTCACCCACGAGAGCCGCCGAAGCCGGCCGGCCCGTGCGTATTCCGGCGCGGGCGGCCTTTTCCTGAAAGGTGCCGTCGCGCTTATTCAGGTACAAGGCGTGGGCTCCGCTGCCTTCTGCGAGGAAGACGTCGATATCATTCCTGCCGTCGTAGTCTGCGAGGAGAACCGACTGCACGCGTCCGCGCGCCTCGCCAATGTGGGACGGGCCCGACACATCGACGAACGTGGCGTTGCCGTTATTGCGAAAGACACGCGCGGCTTGGGCGCCTGCGCCACCCGCCACGACGACATCCAGGTCTCCTTCATGGTCGATATCCACGAAGCGCGCCTGCGTGCAGGGCATTCCCTTCAGCGCGTTGGACAAGCCGGCGTGTTCGGTGACGTCCTCGAAACTGCCATCGCCGTGGCCGCGATACAGCTTCAGACCCGAGGGACCACCGATGACCAGATCGAGTTTGCCGTCGTTGTCGAAGTCGCCGAAGTCGGCGCAGGTCGCCGGCTCATCGCTCTTGAAGCCCGCCTTGGCGGTGGCGTCGACGAAATGCCCGCCATCGTTGCGGTAGAAGGTGCGGCCCAGAAGCAGGTCCAGGTTGCCGTCGTCGTCCACGTCCGCCAGCGCCGCTGCCAACGAACCGCGGGCCGTCGCCAGGCCCACTTCCTGCGTCGCGTCGCGCAGGGTGACGGCGATCTGCTTTGCGGTGCCGGCCTTCGGTATCACCATCTCGGCAATCAGCCCCAAGTAGCGGGATTTCTCCACGGCGGCACTGGTCGTTCCGGGACCCAGGTTCTGTTGCTTGGTGCGCGTGTACTCGCGAAAGGCCGCCTGCGCCTTGTCTTGCTCGCCGTGAGCGTTGTGGGCATTGAACAGTTGGAAGTAGGCCGGGCCGTAGTCGGGATCGAGACGCACCGTCTCCGTCCACTGCGCCATCGCTTCCTCTTCGCGCTTCATCCTCTTCAGCACGACGCCGAGGTTGTAATGCGCGGGTGCGCAGAGCGGATCGAGACGCAGCAGCGCCTCGAACTCGTTCCGTGCCTTCTCCAGATCGCCGACACGCAGGTACACGATACCGAGGAGATACGAGATGTGCGGGTAGGAAGGATCGGTCTCCCGCGCCTTGAGCAGCACCTCGATCGCCTTTTGCTGATCGTGCGCCTGCACCGCACAGATGGCCTGGTTGATACGGTCCACAATGCTCCCCGGGGCCATGGTCACGCAGCGCTCGAAATGCTCTCCGGCCTTCCCGTACTCTTCGTTTTCGTACTCCGCGAAGCCGAGATTGCGCTCGCGGACCAGATCCTCACGCGCTTCTTCCGCAAACAGTGGGGGCGTCGAAAGAGGAATGAGCAAGGCGACCATGCCCCCAACGACGCCGACCAACCTCACTTCCCTACCTCTTCCTTTTGGACACCTTTGCCTTCCACCACCGTAATCGTCCGGTTCGCCTCGACCGGTCCAACCGTATCGACCTGCCCGCTGGGCCAGCGCACTTCGACACTTTCCACGCGCGCCGTCCGGCCCAGTCCGAACAGCGGCCGCGGATCATTGGTGGACAGGAAACTCGATTGCGCGCGCACCTCTTGCATCTGCGTGCGCCCTCCGGCCGAGATGGTGACACGCGCCCCGATACCGTCGCGATTGCTCTTGGTGCCGATCGTCCGCAAGCGCAGCCAGTTGTTCGCGTTGCCGCCATCGTTGCGGTAGAGATTCGGCGCCTCGCCGGCGTTGGTTGCCAGCACGTCCATATCGCCGTCGTTGTCGAAATCGCCGTACGCCAGGCCGCGTCCGACCTTCTTGACGCCGTAGATATCGCCCGACTCCGGGGTGACGTTTTGGAACTTGCCGTTGCCGAGGTTGCGGTAGAGAAAGCGTTCCTGCTTGAAGCTCCAGCTTTGGGAAAACGCGTCGATGTAATCGGCGATGTGGCCGTTGTTGACCATGATGTCCCGCCACCCGTCGTTGTCCACGTCGAAGAAAATGATTCCGAAGCCGACGAACTGGTACGAACTGTCGGCGAATCCGGTGGCTTTGGCGCGATCGCTGAAATGCATCGCGCCTTCGTTGTGGTACAGCGAGTTGTACTCGAAGATCATGTTGGTCACGACGATATCCGTACGGCCGTCACCGTCGTAGTCGTCAGCGGCGACGCCCATACCCGCCGTTTCCTCGCCGTCTTCGCTGACGGCGACGCCGGCTTGAAACGCCACCTCGGTGAAATGGCCGTGGCCGTCGTTGACGTAGAGGAAGTTGGGAGTCTTGTCGTTGGCAACGAAAATGTCCTGGTCACCGTCGCCGTCGAAGTCGGAGAAGACCACGCCGAGGCCCTTGCCACCGGGCGACAATCCGGCCTCGCGTGTCACGTCGGTGAACGTGCCGTCGCCGTTGTTGTGGTACAGCGTATCGGTGACGCCATCGTAGTCACGCGGGCCGGCGAAAAACATGAAGCCTTCGCGCTTCGAGATCGCGCTGGAATGGACACCCTCCATGTCCGGGGTGAAGCGCAGATAATGGGTGACGTACAGGTCGAGGTAGCCGTCGTTGTCGACATCCGCCCAGGCGGCGCCCGTGCTCCAGGCTAGGGGCTTGTCCAGTCCGGCCGCCTCGGTGACATCGGTGAACGTGCCGTCGCCGTTGTTGCGGTAGAGCACATTGCGACCATAGTTCGTGACGAAGAGATCCTCATCGCCGTCGTTGTCGTAGTCGGCAGCGGCGCAACCCTGACCGTAACCCCGGTTTCCCACACCGGCGGACGCCGTCACATCGACAAACCGGCCGTTCCCTTCGTTGTGGTAGAGGACGCTGGTGAGTGTCTTGTCGGGTGGGATGGAGCCGTCCGGCGCATAGCCACCGCTCTGTACCAGGTAGATGTCGAGCTTGCCGTCGTTGTCGTAGTCGAAGAAGCCGCCACCGGCGCCGGTCGTGTCGAGTACGTTGCGCAGGCGTGTGGCCCCCCACGTGTGTACGAAATTGATCCCCGCCGCGGCCGTGACGTCCGTGAATCGGACCCCTCGCGGTGGAGCGGCGCTCGTCAGTGCGCGCGGTGAATCCGCACGCCGCACACATGCGGCAATGGCGACCGGTAAGATCATGACCGCAAGCGCCAAAGGCAGCCACTGTCGTTTGGATGGTTGTCGTGAAGCAGCGTGGGGATGATTCATATGTCTGATCTCACCGGCCTACGAGTAGAAGTTGATAGTCAGATAGATGCGATCGTCGGTATCCATTCCCATCGCCGCCATGCTCGCGGGGACCCTGAAATCGTGGACGTAATCCAGGCGCAGCATGACCGGATCGCTCAGCGAGTACGCAACCTCGAACAGAATGTTGGTGCGGTCGGAGTGGGACTGGTCGAGATCGTAAAAGACGGTCTTCGCCTGCACCTTGAAGTTCACCAGCTGGAACCACGGTGGCACGTGATCCACCAGCACATGCGCGGCGAGCACCTTTGAGTGTCCGGTGCCGGTGTCGAAGAGCTGATCGCCGTTCTCGCCGTAGCCGACTTGCGACATGAACATCGTGTGTTCCTGCCACTTGTAGAAGACGTCCGCACCGATGCGCCAGCGTTCGAAGGCACGATCGTTCAAGCGCTCATCCGCCATGATCGTCGGAATCTTTCCGTAGAGGCCCGAGAGTCCGTACTGGAAATGCCAATAGGTCGGGGCGCCGAGCCGGGCGCTGAGCGCGAACGAGCGTCGCGAAGCGTCCTCGAACCATTGCGGCGAGTGCAAGCCGAGCCCGGTTCCCGTGGTCGCCGCGAGCTCGTAATCGTATTGCCCGAGCGGGCCCTTCCAGCCGACGCCCCAGTCCTTCTTGAAACCGATGTCATCAATTTCCGGCGGCATGACGAAGACGCCCCCGCGCGGGGCCATGATCGGGTTGATCCCGTATGGAATGTCGAAGTGCCCGATCCGGATCGTCGTCCGTTCCATGCCGTCCGGCGCGAAGCGCAGCCAGAAGTCGTGCAGGACCAGCTTGAGGCGGACCCGCCGCCCGCCGTTGTCCGAATTGATATCCACACTCGTCGCATCCGCGTTCAGTGTGGGCTCGTCTTGGCGCGTTTTCGGATTCGCGAGCGGGGGGTTGAAATCGACTTCGACGTGCGGATTCAGGTCGACGGTAGTGAATTCCAGCGGTCCGAAGATGCGGCGCAACGGCGAGGCATCGCCTACGGTGTAAATGTATTCGCAGCCGACGTAGTTTCGCGGAATCCGATCCGTGGGCTGCCAATGCGAGGAGCCCGTGCCTGAAAGCGAAACGCCCCGCGCCGAGTAGAACCCGGAGGCGTTCATGTCCCAATGGAAAAACGAGCGGCTACCCTCCGCATCAAACCCCGGCTCGACCTGCTGCGCATGAACCGCAGCCACCAGCACGAGAAACGGCAGCCAACTTATGGAACAAAGTCCTCTTCGTCTCCGAATCGCCGTGCCCATCTCTACCGTACCACCTCGCCTCACTGCCCCACCGTCCTCGCCGGCACGAGCGTCTTCACCCACATTGCTTTTCAGATGCACGAAGAGCTGTAATGCGCCTCCTTGAGCACGCGCGAAACGTAAGTTCTTACGCCGCCCAGCGTCGACAAGCACTGATAGAGATCACAATCCGTGTTGACGTCCAGTGGCACACTCTACCGCCAAGTGCTGGGCAAAGGCCAAACAAAGACCAGCCGTTGGGCTCCAAAAGGAGGGGCAATGCGCCGGTCAGGCGGGGCCGGCCCTCGAAGTGTGCGGAGTGTTGAGAAACGGAATGCGTTAGAGCGCTAGGCGACGCTGCCGTAGAATCCGCAGTAGACCAGCAAACGCGAGGAACAGGCCCAGAGTCGCCAATCCCCATTGCGACATGGACGGCGCCACCCTAACGGGTAGCGCGGTGCCTCCACCGCCACACGCACAGGTTCCCGGCGCAAGCTCGATCACTGACATGAACCCTGGTGAGTTGAACTCACGCGACCAGAGCGCCAGTTTCGGGGCAAAGTTTACAGGATCGCATTCCAGCCCCTCATCCCGCGCACCGCCCGGCGAGGTGAACACACCAAGGAAGTCACCGTTGCTCTTTTTCACCTGCACGATTTGCTGCCGGCCATTCTGACCGAGGTACAGAAGGTCACCCACGCCGACGATGACACCACTGATCGAACCCAAGTTGCCGCCGCTCGCATTCTTCGGCGTGATGACGTTGATCAGGGTTCCGTCGGTCTTGTAGTGCTCGATGGTCGTGCTGACATCCCGGCTGAGCCAGAGGCTGTCGTCACTGCCATCAAATGCCAGCCCATCGACAAACGTGCCAAAGAGTGGTGTCTGACTAGCGAATGCCAACGTTGCCACGCCGGTCGCGCGATCGAGCTTGAAGATGTCAATTGGATTGCTGTCATGCTGTGTCGCCCAAAGGATCTGCCGTGTCTGGTCCCACGCGAACTCGTCGAGATTGAGCCCCCCGCCGCCGTTGGCATTGGTAATTGGCGTCGTCGACAGCAACGTGCCGGTCTTGTCCATCTTGTAGAGGTTCGTGTCGTTGGCGAGGGTGTAAAACACGTTGCCGGAGCAATCCACGGCCACGCTCACGCCGAACCCAGTCACCGGAAGATTCACGTTTCCAATGAGATCACCTGGCGCCGCAAACACAGCGCCCCCAGAGGCCAGGAGTGCCAGCCCAGCCACCACCCCGAGGAATCGAAGGCGGAACCGCCCACGAACCGTCGCCAATTTCATAGGCTCCTCGCTTCTACCGCCCATGCGAATGCCAGAATTTGGCCTGCTCGTCAATCGCAAAAGTCAATACCGGCAAGTTGTTAGGCAGGCAGCTGCGCGAGCCGGTCGAGCAGCTGCGACATCAGCTCGTTGGTCTTCGCAAAGCGGCTTTCATCGGCGAGCATGACCGCGGGCGGTTGGATAAACGGTCCGTCCACGATTTCCGATGCGCAATGCTTGCTGAGTTGTTCCACGCCGGCTTTCGTCGTTTCGAGGTGAAATTGCAGAGCGACCACGCGCTCGCGGTACACGAACGCTTGGTGTGCACAGGCTTGGCTACGGGCCAGGTGAACAGCGCCGGATGGCAAGTCGAAGGTGTCGCCGTGCCAGTGAAACGCGTCGAATTCCTCCGGCAGCACACCCCCGATCCGTGTGCCGGTCGCATCGGCTGTCCGTTGGATCGGAAACCACCCGATTTCCTTGAACCGGTTGCGGTAGACCTTCGCGCCTAGGACGTCCGCGATGAGCTGCGCACCCAGGCAGACCCCGATGACGACTTTGCCTGCCTCGACAGCAGACTCGAGGAACTGCTTCTCCCGGCGCAGCCACGGGTAGGCTCGTTCTTCGTTGACGCTCATCGGCCCGCCCATGACCACGAGCCAATCGAGATCATCCAGCGACGGGAGCGGACCGCCGTCATGGAAGCGCGTCGCCGTCAGCCCGTGCCCGCCCCTCTTGGCCCACGCGCCGATGGCCCCCGGTCCTTCGAAGGGAACGTGCTGGAGATAGTGAATCTTCATTCGCGCCGCAGGGATGAAATGGGATTGTATCAGCTATTCATCTCCGGTGTTAAGCGGGACGGGAATCGGGTGGGTTCAAGCGACGACCCACGAGCCGCCTGCACCGCGTTGCAGGGTCAGCTGTTTGACAAACGTCTGCTGGCCAAGCTGCAGCGACAGTGTAGTGGGTCCGCCGCTTGCGGCAGCGAATTGCACACATTGCGCCCGCAACACAAGGGTTCCCGTAACGCCGCGAATCCAGGTGAACGTCACCACTCCTTGACCATTGGTACTGGACACAGCGGCGGCGTATGCGACGCCGCGGATGCTCCGGCGCATGGTGCGCGCCTGCACCACGCCGCTATAGAGGGTACCGCTGCTGTCCCGCAACTCGACCGTGATGGAGTCATAGACCGGTTGAAAGGCGACACCGGCGGGGAAACGGATCATCGCGTTCAAGACCAGCGTATCGCCGTCGATCATGAGCGACCGCAAGCGCACCGGATCGTCGGGGGCCTGCTTGACTGCGGGATACAGAGCAAGCACTCCGGCGACATCATCGCTTCGCACTGCCGCGCCCCGACCGTCGAAGTGGGCCAGAAAGAACATGGTGGCATCACGCAGGACCGCATTCGATTCGCTTGCGTTTTCCGACGAGTGGCCCAAGCCAATGGTGTGACCGAATTCGTGGGTCAGTACTTCGGCGACGTTCGTGGCGGTCCAGTATGAACACCCGGAAAAGCCGTCATTGACGGTCACGTCCCCCTCAGTGATCCGCGAAAAGGTCGTACCGTTCACCGTAGAGGTCGAAGCGTTCGTGCTGCAGAAGCCGCCCACAGCGAGGACGCCGCCGCAGTTTGTCGGCGCGCCGATCTCATCGAACGGGTCGTTGAACTGAATCGTGTTTTTGCCGTCACACGCATTAAAAGGTGCAGGTGTTGCTGGCCCGCCGTCGGTCAGTTGTAAGGCGGCGCCGGCACCGTTCCATGCCGCCATCGCATTGTGGACCGCGGCCAGGGACGCGTCGGGTCCGAGCGTTCGGTCACCGGTAGGATCGACCTCAAAGCGCACTGGCGCGCTCTGGTCCGGCTCAATCCACCGTGCTGGTGGCGGGCCCAGGAACGTAAACGCAGCACCCCAGCGACTGCGTGGCGAAACCTCCGGCAGCGCGACGCTGCCTCCGGCCGGACGGGAAGGTTCCTGCGCGACCATCTGGCGGAGCGTGCCGAGAAAGGCGGCAAGCGGACGCTCGTCCGTCGGCACACCTTGGGCCAGCTCTCCCGTCGTCTTGTCATAGGCCATCACGGCCGTCCCCTCGCCTTTGATTTGCCGGCGAGCGACGTCACCGGTCACACGATGGACGATGGTGTATTTGCCCATCGCTAATCCGTTCGGAGTAAGCGTCCCATCTGATCGTTGCCGCAGGAACACCAGCACCCGCTCCCCCAGGTTGAATTGCGGAGCGCCGTAGACGACCCTCCGGACCTGAGCCGCGCTGCCGCCGGGCACGGCCATCGTAACGGTGCGTTGGCGCGCCCCTTTGACCTGCTCCTCAACGGCAATGCGGATCAGTGTCTCAACGTGCTCGGCCGAATCCGCGGTGGTGGAGATGGCCTGGACTTGCCCCAACGCGATGACTGCCGAGCTGCGGGCGAGATCCTCGTGCGACATGAGGACGAAGGTTGTTCCGCGCACATCACTTCGCAACATCATCACTGCAAAGAGAGCGACGGCGCCAGCGTGGACACGTGAAATCTTGAGAGGGTTCATCGGTCTGGGTCCTCCGGGTCGCCTCAGTTGTTGTGCGGCCCGTATTGTGACTGAGCAACGCGGGTGCCACGTCGCGGTGCGGACCGTCTCATCATTGTCAAGAGAAAGTCTCAGTGAAGCGCAGCGACGGACTACTGACGAAATCCAGGCTTCCGTTGCGCCGTGCTCATCGCATCGATCACGCGAGTACGACCTCGCACGTCACACGATGGGGCGCACAAATGGCGGTATGGTGCGCGCCCTCGCGTGGTTGTGTTGGCTCACCTGAACGCCGGTTGGTTCCGGCTGAAAACGCCGCCGGGCTGGCGTATAGTAGACGCGTGCGTTCGCCCCCCGTACTTCTCCCACGTGACGTTGACGAAGTTGAGCTCCGGGACGGGAAGAGAACGCTCAGGCTCACCAACCTGCGCAAGCCATTCTGGGTGGATCTCGGTGTGTCGAAGCGCGATCTCTTGCAGTACTACGCCGACGTGGCGCCGGTGTTGCTGCCGCACTTGCGGGACCGCGCCATGGTGCTGAAGCGCTATCCCAACGGGGCCGCGGGCGACTTCTTTTTCATGAAGCGCGCACCATCACCGCGGCCCGAGTGGATCGAGACCTGTTCCATCGAACACCCCTCGCACGAGGTCATCGACTTCGCGGTGGTCCAGGACCTGCTGTCGCTGCTCTGGGTGATCAATCTCGGCTGCATCGATCTCAATCAGTGGTACGCACGGCGCGATGCCGTGGACCGGCCGGACTATGTGCATTTCGATTTGGATCCAGTGGACGGCACGGCCTTCGCGCAGGTGCGTGAGGCCGCCTTGATCGTTCGCGACGGATTGGCGGCATTGCGGATGTCCAGCTACGCCAAGACGAGTGGCTCCAGAGGCATCCACGTCTATGTGCCCATCGTGCGCCGGCCGTCACAGAAGGAGGTGTGGGAGTTCGCCAAGCGCTTCGCGCAGAGTCTTGCCATCCTGTACCCCACGCTCATCACGGTGGAGTATCGCCTCACCCGACGTCCACGCGGGCGCGTACTGGTGGATTACAATCAAAACGCCTGGGGACGGACCCTGGCGTCGGTGTACTCGGTCCGGCCACAGCCGCTGGCGACGGTGTCCACGCCGGTGACCTGGGACGAGGTGGAGCGCGGGATCCGCACCGAGGATTTCCGCATCGACAACGTTCCCGGCCGCGTGAAGAAGCTCGGCGACCTATGGGCACCGCTCCTCACCCAGCGCGGCCGCGTCCGCCTCGATCGAGTCCTCAGTGCCGGTCCTGAGTGACAAGTGCGGTTTGGGGGATTTGGTGGCGCTTCTCGTACAGGCGTCAGTCGGTCGGAGCACTCGCGTAACGGCCGAATTCCCGCAGGAACGAGAGCGATTCCATCGACCGCATGCGATCGAGGAAAACCTTGCCGAGCAAGTGATCGCACTCGTGTTGCACGACCCGGGCAGAAAAGTCCTTGGCGACGTATTTCAACTTCTTGCCGTTGCGGTCGTAGGCCTCAACGCGTACCACCGTGTAGCGCGGGACCTTTCCGCGTAACTCCGGCAGGCTCAGGCATCCCTCCCAGTCCTCCTCCATATGATTGGCCATGGGAGTGATCTTCGGGTTGATGAGCACCGTGAGTGGAACCGTTTCGACGTCGGGGTAGCGGGGATTCCCGTCGACCTGAAAGGTCACGATTTGCTTGGAGACATGCACCTGCGGAGCCGCCAATCCTGCGCCATCATACTCGATCATGGTTTCGATCAAGTCGTCGATGAAGCGCTGGATGTCCGGGGCGCCGATGGCTTCCGGCGGCACCGGTTCCGCGACCTTGCGCAGGATGGGGTTGCCCAGATGAGCAACTTTCAGAATGGCCATGATGGCAAATTAGCGGAGCCCCGCCGTGGTTTCCAGTCGGAGAGGAGCTGTCAGCGTTCAGCACTTACTGAGTCTCGCAAAATACAGTGACACGCTTGCATACCGATCTCCCCGAGTAGCGCCCGTCCTTTCCGGGCGCGTATCGAGGGGCGACCGCGGCGGACGTGCCTCGCAAGCATCCCTCGATACGGCGCCCAGAGGAAGG
>JBIOJG010000054.1:0-36433 GCA_044450645.1 Binatia bacterium | reverse complement strand
GCGATAGAAGCTCCATAGGGAGCAGCATTCGTGGCACGCGGTTCAGTTCAACGGGGTCTTTCCGCCATCCGGCCCGTTCGCTCCGGCTTCGACACCCTCGCTCTCGTTTGGCCGGACGACGGAAAAACCCTCTTACGTTAGATTCAGGAGGAATCAGTGGCCACAAAGACTTCCAGATACTTACCGCCACAGTCGCAGGAGCAACTTGTGCTAGCTTGGCTCAGGAGAGAGCGTGAATCGCAAATGGCTCACTACGAAATGGCGGATGTGCTGAGTAAGAGAGGACGCTTGCTCGGCGGTCCGGTAATCCTATTGACGTCGCTTGTCGGCGCAAGCGCCCTCGGCTCGGTCGCTTCCGAAGTTATCCCCAATTGGTCAAAGATCCTCATCGGGTTGTTGAGCATTGCCGCGGCTATTCTGTCGAGTTTACAAACCTTCTTTGGCTACGCGGATCGCGCGGAGAAGCATCGTGTGTCAGCTGCTCGATTTGGTTCGATACGAAGGCAGTTTGAAAGTATATACGCGAAACGAGATGAGGGTATAGACGGTCAGGTTATGGAAACACTCCGTCAGGACCTTGACGCATTGGCGCAAGAGGCGCTTCATGTTCCGGCGAAAATCTTCTACCGAGTTCAGGAGAGCCCGCTCTATGTTGACGGTGAGGACTCTAACCAGCGGACGGAGCAGGCGGGATAAGCCCGCCACCGCTCACCCTTATCGTTAGATTGCGCGTTGAGACAACATTGATGACGGACGGAACCACGCTTCCGAACCTAACGCCAAACCCGCAGGCACTGCAGGAGGCACTGGACCTTTCCGCGGAGATACTCGGAGACCTTGAGCTTTCGCGGATCCCGCTATCGATGGCCGCGCTCAAGGCAAGTCGCCTTGCCCGCCTCCTGAACGATTTCGATGCACATAGTATCTTCCAATTTGAAGCCGGAGGCTATCCTCAGGAGCCAGACGGCATTCCTCCTGAAGCTTGGCGGCTGCTCGAGCTTGCGGGTCGCGTGTTCGTTTACAAAGATCCCAAGTCCGGAGAGGAGAGCGAGCGGGCGTTTGCTGAATCACTCGGCCAGCTGGAAGAACAAATTGTGGCTGGGAAGATCGGTCTCGACGCGGCTCGTGACGGGGATGTTTCGATAGCGTCAGCGAATCCGTACCAATATGTAGGTGTAGGACAGCCGCTGGGCAACACCTGGGAGCGCCAGAGCTTGCACGCCCGGATCGACGCTGCCGCGCAGCATCTGGCGAATCGCCGCGCCTTTATCTACGACTACACGACGCGGCGTCACTACGAGCTGAAGTTTGCACGTGTTGCATCGGATATATTCTCGGAACTGCGCGATACAGTGGATGCGCGAATATCCGAGGCCGTACCAGCCGCCGTACAGAAGTTCACAGCGGTCCACGAGAACCTGCGCTCGACAAATCCAGAAGATTGGTCGAATGCGGTCCACAGCTGCAGACGAATACTCCAGGACCTTGCCAATGCCCTCTTCCCTCCGGCGGCAGAAGATCGGGTGGGCAAGGACGGTCGCCCCATAAAGCTTGGTCTCGAAAACCATATCAACCGACTTACCTGCTATGCGGAAGACAACAGTGACTCGACGCGGTTCAACGAGATCGTTGGCTCTCACCTGCATTACCTCGGTGACCGGTTGGATGCGATCTTTCGAGCCGCACAAAAGGGCTCGCACGGGATCGTGACGAGGGAGGAGGCAAACCGGTATGTGGTGTTCACCTATATCCTCGTGGGCGATCTTCTGTCGCTGAGCAAGAACCCGTCGGGGAGGGCAATCTAACCCACCGTGAGACTGTGTGAAAACTCCGATTTCTTGAAATTCGGGTGACCTCAAACCATTCACCTTGTCGAAAAAACGCGTCCTGGGGCAAATGTGCGCGAAGAAATTTTCATGCGCTTCGATTCGCTGAGTTTTCACACAGTCTCCCGTCGCAGCCGACGCCCAAAGAAGGGCGCGGCTGATCGGCAAAGCGTCGATCACGGCGACCCAAGGAGGTCACGAGCATGAAGGCACTGCAGTTCCGCATGAGCGTGCCGAGGATCGTACTGGCGCGTGCCCTGGGCGCGTTGTCCCGCAACGCGTTCACCAGCCCGATCGGGCCCGTGCAGCTCGAAGAGATTCCGGACGCGCAGGTGCGTGGAGACCGCTGGGTGGTGCTGCGCCCGGCGCTGACGGGTGTCTGCGGCAGCGACCAGAAGCAGGTGCTCGCGGCGATCGCAAAGACGACCGGTTGCGTGAAGGTGGCGATCACGTTCGCCGACGCGCCGCGGGCGTGATCGGGCCTCGCGGCCGTGGCGCCGGTGTCATCCGCCGCCGCGGACTGTGATCCGGGCGCCCGTGTGTACCTGGTCGCCGTCACGGCTCCCGTCATGTCTCGGATCGCCGTTGACGCGGACACGCAAGGCGCGGTCACGACCGACGGTGTCCTCGAGCACAAACCCACCTGCGTGAGGCACCGCGTTGACACCATCCAGGCCGAACACCATGCCGCGGGTGTGATCGACGAACACCTCGCCGTAGCGCTCCGTCGCCATCAGGGCGCACGCTGCCGCGCTGCCTTCGCCCCAATCGAATGCGCTGCGCACCCCTGGGCTGTCGAAACCCCCATGGCCGTAGTTCTCCACGCTCTTCCCCGGCGGCAGCTTCCGCATCTCCGCGGGCGAGCGGTCCCAGCGAAAGTCCCAGCCGGCCTCGCGCGGCCAGTTGGGGCACGACCCATCGTAGATCGTCGGGCAGATGTGGCGGTTCTCCGGAATCGCTTGCAACGCGAAGGCGGCCCGCAACGCTGCCACGCCACGGACAAAATACTCGGCGTCGCCGAACACACGGTAGGCATCGATCAGCAACAGTCCGTAAGGTCCCTGCCGTGCATCGCTCCACTCGCCGTCGGTATTCATGACGCCGAAGCCGCCGAAGGCGCGATACGACAGGAATGGCGGCTCCCACACTTGCTGGTAGAGACAGAGCTGATCGATCGCGCGCCGGGCACCTGCCAACCACCGGGCCCGCTGCCCCGGCGTGCCCGCTTCGCTCTGAGTAAGTTTCATCAGGCACTCCGCGGTCCAGCCCATCGACAGCGTGTTTTGCGGCGCGATACCGGTGTGCGAGTCGGTGAAATCGAACGGCTTGTACGAGCACGACAGAAACGTTTCGTAGTCGAAGTAGCGACCTATCGGCACCACCTCGCGGCACAGAAACTCCGCCAGGCGCACGGCCGCGGTGTGTTCGCCGGCGGCCAGCAGGATCGGACCGGCGATCGCGCACTGCGCCGCCGACCGCAGCCGCGGCCCGGGCCGCAAGCGGTCCTGCTCGAAATACTCGGGAATCGATCCGTCCTCTGCCTGCGCGGCGGCAAGGAAACGGGCCAGGCGCCGCACCCGCGTGATGAACGAGGGACGCGGTTCGATGAGCGCGTGCCACGCCAGCATCCATTTCGCCGTCTCGCAAACGTCCGGTACATGATGGAAGCGCAGCGTCGCGGCGTCGCGCACAACCCACGAGAAAATGAGATCGTCGCCGACGCCCCACCAGCTCCGGCGCTCGAAGTCGTAGAACGTCGGCAGGAGATCGGTCGCCGGCATGGCATCGACGAGCGCGGCCGCGCGGCGCAACCGCTTCCCGAGCAGCGCCAGCCCGATCGCCGAGCGCAGCGCGTTGAACCAGGCTTGGAAAAAGACCGCTTGACCGAAGGCGCCGTAGTTGATCGGTCCGCCGACGGTGCGGCCGCCGATCCAATCTTCGACCCACTCATCGACGAACACGGCGTCATACGCACGCGCCGCATGCTCGGCGAACGGCAGCGCCTGTGTGCGCGCCCGCGCCGCTGGCACTTGCGCCGCTGGCGCCGTGCCGGTGTGCCGCCACACCCAGCGCGCGCAGCTCGATTCGATCGGCTGCTCAGCGGCGGACTCCGCGACCACGTGCAGCGCGAAGCACAGCGGCTGTGTGGTGCCCCCGCCTGGATCGCGACGAAAATAGGTGTGCCCGTAAGGCTGCGAGGCACAGAGGCCGTAGGCGAGCCGCGCGCCGCGTGGGTCGCCGATATCGAGGTCCAGCGCGGCGGGCAGCGCGCGCTCACGCCCAAGCAGCTCGACGTCGGGCAACAGCAGCACGCGAACGTCACCGCTCTCCATTGCGGCGACCGGTGACCGAAAGCTGTGATCCGCGACCACATCGTCGGCTGCCGGGCGCAGGTGCGGCACCCACGCGCGCACGGGGTGCGGCGCATCGGCCGTCCAATGGAAATCCAGCCACGCCGCCGCCACCGGCGCCGTGGGTTCCGGCTCGACACGGGCTTCGATACGCACCGTGTCGCCGTCGGCAAGGCCTGTAAGGTGGATCGCCCGGGCCTGCGGCTGTGCCCAGAGGCGGCCGCGGAGCACCACGCGGCCGCGCCAGGCTACGGTGAGATCGGAAGCAGCAAGGCAGACTTCCGTATCTGTCACCCGACAGATCATGGGCGTCGCGTATACCACAGCCGGCCTACGAATCCTCAGCCGCGACCTGGTCGCCATGGACCGTGCCCCCGTCAACACGTGCGGGTCAACGGCTTGGATTCACGCCCGTGTCAGTGGCGGAAGTTGCGCCGGTAAGCGAGGTAGTTCGCGCACACGTGGGCGCCGAGCTTCTCCGCCGTCCGGCGTGACGGCCAGTTGTCGTCGAGCACGAGTGTGTAGCTCACGTGCGTGCACCCCTGCCCCGCCAGATCGAGGTAGGCATGCGCCGCCATGCCGAGGTTGAGTCCGCGCCCGCGCGCCGACTCGTGCACGCCGATGCCCAGGAAGTTGACCTTCTCCTCCCCACGCAACGTGCGCCCGGGCGCGAGCGCAGCCAGGAACGACGTGTCGGGCGTGACCCACAAGACGCCCACCGGCGCGCCTTCGCGGTACGCGATGAGCGAGGTCTCGAGCATGCCGACAGGTGTCAGTGCCTCCGTCATTTCAGCGACCTCGTCCTCCGTGAAGGGCGTGAACCCCCAGTGCGCTTTGAAGGTATCGTTGTAGAGCGCGGTGAACTCGACCACGCGCCGAGCGTCCGGCAGGTCTTTGAGCGGCACGATCTCGAACCCGTTGCGCCGAGCAGCCTCGAGTGCGCTCTCCCAGCGGGCAACCAGATCGGGACGCACCGCGATGCGGTAGTCCACGAAGCCACGCTCGGTCTCGAAGCCCGCATCCTTGAGCAGCGTCTGGTAGTACGCCGGATTCTGACGCAGGAAGCCAGGCGGTAGCGTATCGTAATCGTCGACGACGAATGGAAAATCGAGCATACCCATCCCGGCACGCGCGGCGGTCGCTCCTTGTGCCTCGAGCCACTCGCAAGCGGCATTCACGAGCAGGCGCGTTGCTTCGCGTGTGTCAGGAAGGGCCTCGAACATCAACAGATGTCCCAGACGCTCGTTCCAGTGCCGCTGGTAGCGCCGATCGATCGCTGCCACGGCGCGCGCGACGATGCGGCCACGATCGCGGGCGACGAAGGGGCGCAGCACCCGGTCGCGTGCAAACGGACTTTCGCCGGTGAGGATCGGGAGTTGAAACGGCACATGGGCGGTCCACCGCGCCGTCCGGTAGCCGTAAACCTCATCGTGGAACACGAGGAACTCGGTGAGCGCGTCCGCTTGCGTGGGGGTCTCGATACGAGTCGCCATGGCCCAACGATAGTCGCTCAACCGTCGCGTTGACAAGGGCCGGGCGTGGGTCACCACAGGGCGCAGTTGGCCGTGATACGCCCACTGCGTTTTGGGGTCGATCGCCGTGGGGGCGTTCATAGGGAGGAAGCCTGCCGGCACATCGCGCGGTTCTCGTCCACAGTTGAGATTTCTCGCAAGCGAGAGACAACCGAGCGGCCGGCGTCGTGTGCGCCAGGACAACGGACTGCGGTGGGTTGCGTACACGTTGGTACAATGCTTGCGACGGAATTCTTTCTGAGTGGTAGCCGCCAACGTTGTCCCCACGGAGGCAAGCTGATGAGACCAAAATCGTTGTTGCTTGTATTAGGACTGCTGGGCGCAAGCTTTGGCGTGGGATCATGGACCGCAGGTGTCACATCTGCACAATCGGGAACCTGCGTTGGTGACTGCGGCGCTGACGGCCAAGTGACCGTCGACGAGATCCTCACCATGGTGAACATCGCTTTGGGCAACGCGAACGTGTCGATCTGCACAGCCGGCGATGTCAATTCCGACGGGCAGATCACTGTGGATGAGATTCTGACTGCGGTGAACTACGCTTTGCAGGGATGTCAATCGACCCCGACGCCGACCAAGACACCGGCACCACCCACGCCGACACCAACACGCACGCCAACCATGACCTCCGAGCTGGAACTTTTCGACGTCGGCGCCAACTTCTTCAGCATCCGCAAGCCAAAGGGCTGGGATATCCATATCGGCGGCGTGTGCAGCACACTCGGCATCCTGATCCGCGATCCGGCCGTGCCGCTGCGCCAGATCTTCTATTTCGGCCTCATCGGTCCTGTCTATCTCAAGGAGGCGCAAAGGCAGATCGACCAGGACTACATCAACCACGGCGGCTACAACCTGATCACCTGGCTCGACGCTCCCGCGGTTGATCCGTTGACGACCGAGAACTTCTTCGTTCACTGGCCCGGCATCGCCGCCATGAAGGCGGCCACCGACTTCATGCCCCAGTTCCCCAAGCTGACGGGCCTCACCGTGGTCTCCAACACGCCCCTGTCCTCGATGTTCCCCAACGGCAATTCGGCGCTCCTACGTGCACTGTTCATGGAGAACGGCGCGGTCGGCGAAGCGCAGCTCCTCGGCAGCGTTTGGGTCTACTGGCCGTTCACGGGAATACCGGGAGGAGGGACAGGCTACGGCAGCATCCTCCTCGGCGTCAGCGCCCCGAAGGGCGAGTTCAAGGACGTCCAAGCGAGGCTCATAGCCAGCCTCGAGAGCTTTGCGGTAACCCAGGGCTATATCGACTGGTGTCTCGCGCAGCAGCGTCAGCTCTGGGGCGCCGTCGCTCAAGCGGGGCAGACCTTGAGGGAGACATCCGACATGATCTTCGACGGCTGGCAGAACCGGTCCCACTCATCGGACATCATGGCCGAGATCGACTCCGACACGATGCGCGGCGTCGAGCGCGTGTACGACCCCTCGATCAACCAAGTCTACGAGGTCCCGGCCGACTGGTACACGAACTACGACGCCCACCGCGGCGAGTACACGATGAACGACCTGCAGCTCCTGCCACCCGACAACTGGGAGCTGTGGACGTCCGCGCCTGCAGACGGGAGCGGGATTCATTAGGTCGGCAGCGCGTTTGGTCGGAGCTCCGCGCGAGACTTTCGCCGGCAGTGCGCGTATAGGTCTGCGCCATGCACCGGGAACGCGACATGTCGGCGACGGTTGGAGTCGTGCTCGCGGCCGCGTCGTTCGCCGCCGTCGGCGGCTGCTTGACCGTTCCGGGCACGTTGCTGCCGGTCCTGGTGGATGCGTTCAAGATCCGGCTGGTCGAAGCAGGGTCGATGTTCGCCCTGCAGGCGACGGCGTATCTGCTTTCGGTGATCGCGGCCGGGCGTGTCATCCAGCGCTGCGGGATGCGAGCCGTCCTCAGCCTCGGGATGCTGGGATTCGCGGCCGGCTTCGCCGGCTTCGGAGTGGTGTCGACGTGGTGGGGCGGTGCCACAATGCTGTTCATCTCCGGCCTCGGCTTCGGTCTCGTCGAAGTGGCGCTGAATACGTTGCTCATCGCCATCGGCGGCGCGCGGCGCGCCAATCTGCTCAACCTCACGCACCTCTTTTTCGGCGTGGGTGCGTTCATCGGGCCGGCAGCGGCGGCGCACGCGGTTGCCGGCGGAGTGTCCTGGCGCGCAGTGTTTGGCGTGGCGGGAGGGCTTGCAGCAGCCGTCGCACTCGGTTGGGCACTGCAGCCGATCAGCCGGGCGGCGCGCGTCGACGAGCGCCCGGCGCGTGCGGGGTCAACGCCGCTCCGTTCCAAGCTGACGATGACGATGGCGCTGATGCTCGCCGTATACGTCGGCGCGGAGATGGGCATCGGCGGCTGGTTGTCCAAATACATGGTCGAGGTCCGGGGAGTGGACTTGAGTTACGCGGGCACGGCAGTGTCGCTGTACTGGATGGGTTTGGC
Organism: Binatia bacterium; assembly: GCA_044450645.1. Classification (GTDB taxonomy): domain Bacteria; phylum Desulfobacterota; class Binatia; order HRBIN30; family HRBIN30; genus JAGDMS01. The sequence goes on along the minus strand of JBIOJG010000054.1, from coordinate 28,299 downwards.
AGCAGGCCGGCTCGTTCTGAGCGCTACGTCACAGTACATGCACGAGCAGCGCCTCGTCCTGGGGTTGACGATTTTTGCGGCGGCCGCGTTTGCCTTCGCGCTCGTCACTCAGCAACCGGGGCTGGCGGTTGCGGCGTTTGCGGTGACGGGGCTGGGATTCTCGGGGATCTTCCCGGGCGTCATGGCGCTTGCGGGCACGTACCATCCACAGAACGTTGCCGGCATCACCAGTGTCGTGGTCACCGGGGCGGCGCTCGGCGGCATCATCATTCCCTGGGTGATGTCGGCGGTCGCCGATGGCTTCGGGCTGGTCGCCGGGATGGGTTTCTATCTGATGATGTGTGGACTGATGATCGTACTGGCCGTCGCGATCAACGTGCTCGGGCCAGCGACCAGCGACAGCGGCGAAGCCCTCGCCTCGGCGGCGCTCGGAGCCAGCGCCACGCGGCCGCGCCGGGAGCGATAGCGCGAGACGTCCCAGGCGCACGCCTTCACTCAGATCCCATCAAGATAGACAGGGCTTCCATCGTCATCGATTTGGTATTAGGAAGCCGGTGCGCGGGGGATGCACACGAGGAGGTCTACATGGCAGGCATCGTGCGGTACGGCAGCTACGTTCCCTACTTCCGCCTCACGCGGGCGGCGATCGGGACAGGAAAGGGCGAGCGTGCGGTGGCGAGCTTCGATGAGGACGCGGTCTCGATGGCCGTCGAGGCGGCGCGGGACGCGGTGCGTGGCGGGGTCGCGGTCGACGCGCTCTTGTTCGCCACGCTCAGCCCCGCCTATGCCGAGAAGCTCGACACGGCGACGATCCAAGCCGCCCTCGACTTGCCAGAGGCGGTGAGCTCGGTCGCGCTCGGCGGGTCGTCGCGCATGGGCCTGGCAGCGCTGCTGCTCGGGCTCGACCTCGCGGCGGCCGGGAAGCGAGCACTCGTCTGCGCCGGCGACCTGGTCACCAGCGCGCCTGGCAGCGCGCGCGAGAGCCAGGGCGGAGACGCGGCTGCGGCGTTTGTCACCGGGCCGGACAAGGAGGCGATTGCGCGCGTGCTTGGACGCGCCTCGGCCACCATCGAGATCCTCGACGTCTGGCGGCTGCCCGAGGACCGCTTCGTCCGACAGTGGGAGGAGCGCTTCACGGCCGACACCATGGCACCGGCGATCATCGACACGGCGAAGCGCGCGCTGCAAGCCGGAGGCGTCGACCCGTCGACGCTCTCGACCGTGATCCTCGACGGCACCAACCCGCGCTCCATGGCGAACCTTCCAAAAGCGCTCGGCCTCAAGCCCGAGCAGATCGCCGACACGCTGGCGACGAGCGTCGGACGCACAGGCTGCGCCCACGCCGGGCTGTTGCTGGCGCGCGCGCTGGACAAAGCCAAGCCCGGCGACCGCATCCTCGTCGTGAGCGAGGCCGATGGCGCCGATGCTCTCGTCCTCGAGGTGACCGACGCGATCACCGGCCTGTCGGTCCGCAAGGTCGACCGCTGGATCGCATCGAAGCGCAACGACCTGGCCTACAACACCTACCTCAAGTGGCGCGGCATCCTGCCATTCGAGCCGCCGCGTCGCCCCGACCCGGAGCGGCCGGCCGCGCCGCCGATGCGGCGGCACGAGCGCTGGAAGCTCGCCTTCGTGGGCTCGCGCTGCACCAAGTGCCAGGCCGGCCACCTCCCCCCGCAGCGCGTCTGTGTGAAGTGCGGCGCGGTCGACCAGATGCGCGCCGAGCGCTTCGCCGACACTTCATGCCGGGTCGCGACCTACACGCTCGACCACCTCGCGTACTCGCTGCAACCGCCGGTGGTGGCGGCGTTTGTCGACTACGAGGGGGGAGGGCGCTTCTCGTGCGAACTGACCGACGTGGACCCGAAAGCGGTCGCCATCGGCGACCACCTGGAGATGACGTTCCGGCGCCTGTTCACCGCGCAGGGCGTGCACAACTATTTTTGGAAGGCTCGTCCCGGGCGGTGATCACTTGAATCCCTCTCCTTTCGGGGACTGTCGATTTTCGCCCAGCGGGCACCCCTCGATACGCCGCCAGAAGAGGGCGGCTACTCGGGACGAGCGGTTCTATGTTGATCTCAGAGGGTTTTTCCCGTTCACCCCGAGTAGGCCCCATTTTCTCAGGGGCCGTATCGAGGGGCGATTCGCATTTATCGACAGTCCTTTCGAAGGAGAGGGTTGGGAGCGGTAGTTAGCTGTTGTATCTGGTAGTAAGATTGATAACGCGGGACTGGGAGGTGATGCGAGCGCGTCGACCTCACCCCAGCCCTCTCCTTGGCAAGGAGAGGGAGAACGAACGGAGGATACATGGCTAGCAACGGCATCAAGGATCGGGTCGCCATCGTCGGCATGGGCTGCACGCCGTTCGGCGAGCACTGGGACAAAGGCCCCGAGGACTTGCTGATCGACGCCGCCCAAGAGGCCTACCGCTCGGCGGGCATCGACGCCGCGCAGGTCGACGCCTACTGGCTCGGCACCATGGGCAGCGGCACCTCGGGCCTCATGCTCTCCGAGGCCCTCAAGATCCCGTACAAGCCGGTCACGCGTCTCGAGAACATGTGCGCCACCGGCAGCGAGGCAATGCGTAACGCCGCCTACGCGGTCGCCAGCGGTGCCTACGACCTGGTGATGGCGATTGGTGTGGAGAAGCTGAAAGACTCCGGCTACTCGGGTCTCGTCATCAGCAGCCCGCCGAACGACGGCACGCGCTCGAGCATGACGGCGCCTGCGACCTTTGCGCTGCTGGCGCCGGCGTACGCCAAGAAGTACGGCGTCGACGAAGATCAGCTGAAGCAGGTGCTTGCCCGCATCGCGTGGAAGAACCACAGGAACGGGGCGAAGAACCCGAAGGCGCAGTTCCGCAAGGAGGTGCCGATCGAGACCATCTGCAAGTCGCCCCCGGTAGCCGGCATGCTGGGCATCTTCGACTGCTCGGGCGTCAGCGACGGCTCCGCCGCGGCGATCCTCTGCCGGGCGGAGGATGCGCACAAGTACTCGAAGCATCCGATCTTCATCAAGGCGCTCTCCTTCGCGGCCGGCCCGGCCGAGGGCTACTACAGCCAGGAGTACGACTTCACCACCTTCCCCGAGGTCGTCGCCAGTGCGCAGGAAGCTTACAAGCAGGCGGAGGTGAAGAACCCACGCGACGAGATCAGCATGGCCGAGGTGCACGACTGCTTCACCGCGACCGAGCTGGTGCTGATGGAGGACATGGGCTTCTCGCCGCGCGGCCAGGGCTGGAAGGACGTGATCGAGGGCCGTTTCGACGGCGACGGGCCGCAGCCAATCAATCCCGACGGCGGGCTGAAGAGCTTTGGACACCCGATCGGGGCGAGCGGACTGCGCATGATGTACGAGATGTGGCTCCAGCTCCGCGGCGAGGCAGGCGCGCGCCAGATCAAGGATCCAAAACTCGGGATGACGCACAACCTCGGCGGCGCGCCGGGTCGGTGCGTGAGCTTCGTGTCGGTCGTCGGTGGCTGAGGCCGGCGCGGCGCGGCGTGGTTTCGAGTCATAGAGGAGACGATGACTCTTGATCCGACAACGTTCCGGCCTGCCGCTGTGGAAGCGGAGACCGCTACTTTGAATAACGGCATTGAACGGTTGCTGGCGGCGCAGCCGCCGATCAACGCGCTGCAGCCGCAGGCGCTGCGTGACGCGCGCGAATCCGGTGCCAGCGTCTTCGGAGCGATCGTCCGCGTCGACTGGGCGACGGAGCGTCGAATCCCCGGACCTGCCGGCGAGATCACGATCCGTCAGTTCGTCCCCGAGACCGTGAACGGCATCTGCCTTCACATCCACGGGGGCGGATTCGTCATCGGCCGTGCCCATCATCAGGACGTGCCGCTGGCCATGCTCGCGACGCGAGCCGAGGTCGCCGTCCTCAGCGTCGATTACCGGCTCGCCCCGGAAAACCCCTACCCGGCCGGCCCCGACGATTGCGAGGCCGCGGCCGTGTGGTTGGCGGCGCACGCCAAGCGCGAGTTCGGCACGGATCGACTGCTGATCGGCGGCGAGTCGGCGGGCGCCAATCTCGCCGCCGTGACGCTGCTCCGCATGCGCGACCGGCATCGCTTCACCGGCTTTTCCGGCGCCCTGCTGACGTTCGGCGTGTTTGACATCTCCATGACGCCCAGCGCACGGCGCTGGGGCAGCCGCAACCTGATCCTCAATACGCCGATCATGCAGTGGTTCAGCGACCACTACGTTCCCGCCGAGCGGCGGCAGGATCCCGACGTGTCACCCCTCTACGCCGATCTCTCGGGCATGCCGCCCACCATCTTCACCGTCGGCACATTGGATCCGCTGCTCGACGATACGCTGTTCATGCAAGCGCGCTGGGTGACCGCCGGCAATCACGCTGAACTCCAGGTGCTCCCAGGCGGGCTGCATGGCTTCATCGCCTTTCCGCTCGAGATCGCCCGCCGCGCCAACGAGCGGATCGTTCAGTTCGTCAGGCAGGCGTAGAGCCCGGTCCTCTGCACGGCCCGGCCGCAAGGATGATGCACGTCACGTCGCCCCGTTGTACCTGAGTGAGATTGCTTCTCACTCGGCGAGCAGCGCCCGCGCCGCCGTTTCCACACCGGCGGCATCGAGACCGTGCACGCGTAGCAGCTCGAAGTAGGGGCAGACCTCCGTGCAGAACACGTCGCCGATGCCCACACGCTCCAACCGGCCAAGGCCAGCTCTGGAAAGCACTTCAGCGACCGCGCCACCGAGGCCGCCGATGACGGAGTGCTCTTCGACGGTGAGCAGCCGTCCCGTTTCGCGTGCCGCCGCGATGATCGCGTCTTGGTCGAGCGGCTTGATCGTGTGCACGTTGACCACGCGGGTGCCGACGCGGTCGGCGCGCAACGCGTCGTGAACGGCTAGGGCGGTGGCCACACACGGGCCCGTGGCGATGATCGTGAGATCGCGTCCGTCACGCAGTGTGACCGCCTCGCCGATCCGGAACGGGACGTCGTAGCCGTCGATCGGCATCAAGCCCCCGATGCGGATGTAGACCGGCCCGTAGACGCCGGCGGCGGCGCGCACCGCTTTGACCGCTTCGCCCGGGTCCGCAGGCGAAAGCACGGTCATACCGGGAATGACGCGCAGCAAGGCAATGTCCTCGATGGCGTGGTGCGTCGCACCCCATGCCCCGGCCTCGAGCCCGGCAAATGGCGCAAGGAACGTGACGTTGTTGCGGTTGTAGGCGCAATCGGTCCGAATCTGCTCGAAGCCGCGCATGGAAAGAAAGGGCGCCATCGCCAGCACGAACGGCCGCAGTCCGGCGTGCGCCAGCCCAGCGGCGACTCCCACGAGGTTCTGCTCGGTGATGCCGAGGTCGAAATGCCGGTCGGGAAAGCGCGCCGTGAAACTGCCGACCGGTCCCAGGTCCTGACTGAGCAACACCACGTCGGGATTGGTCTCGGCCAGCTCGGCCAGGACCTCGGCCGACTGGATCGCGGTGAGATAGCCGATCATGCGTCTTCTCCCAACCCGGCGACGGCCCGCGCCACGTCCTCGTCTCCGAGCACCGCGTAATGCGCCGCCGTCGTCCCCTCGATGGCGGGCACGCCCTTGCCTTTGATGGTGCGCGCGATGATGACGCTCGGACCGCGCGCCGCCGGCACGGCGCCGAGCGCGCCGAGAATGGCGCCGAGATCATGCCCGTCGATCTCGTGCACGTTCCAGCGGAAGGCGCGCCACTTGTCGGCAAGCGGCTCGAGCGGGATGATGTCATCGACCGCGCCGCATGCCTGCAGCCGGTTGTAATCGACGATCGCCAGCAAATGTTCCAGTCCGAACCGCGGCGCCGCCAGGGCCGTTTCCCACACCGTACCTTCCTGCAACTCGCCGTCACCCAGAAGGACGACCGTACGCGCGCCGGTGCGCCGCAGCTGCTCGGCCAGAGCGATGCCCATTCCGACCGACAGACCGTGGCCCAGCGAGCCGGTCGCAAACTCCACCCCCGGCGCCCGCCGCGTCGGATGCCCGCCGAGGCGGCTGCCCGGCATGCCGCATGTGTGCAACTCGGTCGCGTCGATCATGCCGCGCTCGACCAGACAGGCGTGCAGAATGTGCACCGCGTGACCCTTGCTCAGGATGAAATGGTCACGCGGCGGCGGCGCGCCATCGAGCCGCAGCCAGTGAAAAAACAAGGCGGCCATCACGTCGGCGGCGGACATCGCCCCGCCAACATGCGCCGGGCCGGCGGCGGCGACAGTAAGCACGTGGCGGCGCAGTCGCGCCGCACGGCGGGTCAGCGCACGAAGGGTCGCGGCGTCGGGCATAACACTCCTATAGCGCAACCGACTTGAGGGACGGAAGCCGCCGGCGTGCGAGTCAGACCATCGTCTGCCCGCCGCTGACGTTGAGCGCCTCGCCGGTGATGTATGCGGCTTCGTCGCTGGCGAGGAAAGCGATGGCCGCCGCCACCTCGTCGGCACTCTCCAGGCGGCCGAGCGGGATCTCGCGCGTGATCCACTGTTGGAAATCCACGCCCATCCCGGCGGCCACGTGCTCGAAAGCGAGATTCTTCTGTAAGAGATCGGTGTCGACGGTGCCGGGACAGACCGCGTTGACGGTGATCCCAAAGGGCCCCAGCTCGATGGCCAGCACTTGGGTGAGCAGGATCACACCAGCTTTCGCCGCGCAGTACGCCCCCATGGTCGGGAAGCCACGCTTCCCGCCCTGCGAAGAGACGTTGACGATGCGGCCGCCGCGGCCGCCATCGACCATCCGTTCGGCGCAGGCACGGGACACGATCCAGCTGCCCTTGAGGTTGACGTCGACGACGCGGTCCCACTCGCGTTCGGTGAGTTGCAGCAGCGGGCCGCTGCCCATGCCGAAGCCGCTGCCGCCGGCGACATTGCAGCAAATGTCGATGGGGCCGAGTGTGTCGTGCGCCTCGCCGACGGCTCGGTGCACCTCATCCCAAGACGACACGTCCGCCGGCAGCGCCAGGGCGCGGCGGCCGAGGGCGGAGATCTCACGCACCAGCTCTTCCAGCTCGTTGGCGCTCCCCAGCCCATACTCTGGAAAATCAGCGTACGGGCGCGCGATGTCGAGGCACGCGACGTCGCAGCCCTCGCGCGCCAGGCGAAGCGCGGTGGCGCGGCCGATGCTGCGGCGGCGCGCGGCCCCGGTGACCAGAGCAACCTTGGACGTCAATCCGGAAAACGGCATCGACGCATATTGCCACACGGCCGGGCAGCGACCAAGCGCGCGCTCGACTGCCCAGCCGTTTCGGAACTCGCACGCGGCGATGCGTCGCAGGTGGCTGAATCGCCTCGGGAATGGTGGGCGATCGCGTTCTTTGGAACGACAGCGTTTTTGCGAGGGCGGTCTTGCGCGCAAAGTCGGTAAGCGGACGCAGGCCGGCAGCTCGCGCGGCCCGAACGTGGAGGCGGTTCAGCGCTGAGGGTGTGCTGCGGTGAGAGGTCAGCTGGTGTCGGCACAGCGCGCCTGCCGAGGCTCAGCATGCTGAGACAGGCGCGGGTGTAACGTAGCGTCTCACGCTCCCCAGCGATTTCTCGCGTCCTCACGCCACAGCGCGGCGGGCCGACGCCGGCCGCAACGCCGTCCACAGCGAAACCGTGAGTGTGTCGTGAGCCGCATTCCCGCTCGCTTTGAGGTGGCGCACCGCCAGGCCGCGAAGCCCAGCGGCTGTGCACCAACGCGTCACCTCGTCAGCCGCAAAGCCCAAGCGGCGATGGGCGTAGCCGGCGCGCAAGAATTCCATTTCATGCGGCGCAAAATCGACCACCAGCAGTCGCCCACCTGGGCGCAGCAAGCGAGCCGCCTCCTTGAGCGCGGCCGCCGGATCGTCGAGGAAGTGCAGCACCTGATGCAACGTCACAACGTCGGCGCATTGCGAAGGCAGCGGCACATCGTAAAGACTGCCCAGCCGCACCTGGCAGTTGGCGATGCCGCGCGCGTCCAGCTTGGCACGTGCGACGTTCAGCATCTCGTGGCTCTCGTCGATGCCGATGCCGCGGCGCACTCTCGGGGCAAACACTTCGAGCACCCGGCCGGTGCCGGTGCCCAGATCCACCAGGTCGCCGAGGTCGGCCCCGCCCGCCGCCTTCAACATCGCCCGCTCCACCGCGGTCTCGCCGATGTAGAGACGGCGGATGCGATCCCAACACGCAGCGTTGTCGCGGAAGTAGGCTGCGGCACGCTCGGCGCGTTCGCGGCGCACCTGCTCGAGCCGTTCTTGGTCGCGGGCGAGTTCGAGGTCGTCCGCAGGCACTAGGTTGAGCAAGGCGTGCGCAACGCCGGCGCCGTCACCGCGGTCTACCACGCGATAGAACACCCAGGCCCCCTCGGGCCAGCGTTCCAGCAGGCCCGCGTCGCACAACAGTTTCAGGTGACGGCTCACCCGCGGCTGGCTCTGGTGCAGCACGCGGGTGAGCTCGGAGACGGTCAGCTCGCCGCGAGCCAGGATCGCGAGCAGTCGCAGCCGCGTCGGCTCGGCAGCTGCCCTGAGCGCGGACAGCAACGGTTCCATGGTCAGCAGCCGGTGGTTTAGTAGCGGTAGTGCTCGGGCTTGTATGGTCCCTCCGCAGTGACCCCGATGTACGCCGCCTGTTGGTCGGTCAGCCGGGTAAGGTTGGCGCCGATCTTCTTCAAATGCAGGCGGGCGACTTGCTCGTCCAGCTTCTTGGGCAGCACATACACCTTCTTCTCGTACTGGCCCGGGTGCTGCCACAGCTCCATCTGCGCCAGCACCTGGTTGGTGAAGGAGTTGGACATCACGAAACTGGGATGGCCGGTGGCGCAGCCCAGGTTCACCAGGCGTCCCTCGGCGAGCAGGATGATGCGCTTGCCGTCAGGGAAGATGATGTGGTCGACCTGCGGCTTGATGTTTTCCCACCGGTACTGCTTCAGGCTGGCGACGTCGATTTCGCTGTCGAAATGGCCGATGTTGCACACAATGGCCTGGTTCTTCATGCGCGCCATGTGATCATGCGTGATCACGTGGTAGTTGCCGGTGGCGGTGACGAAGATGTCCGCCTTATCGGCGGCCTCGTCCATGGTGACCACGCGGTAGCCCTCCATGGCCGCCTGCAGGCCGCAGATCGGATCGATCTCGGTGACCCACACCGTGGCGCCCAGGCCGCGCAGGGACTGCGCGCAGCCCTTGCCCACGTCGCCGTAGCCGCACACCAGCGCGATCTTACCGGCGATCATCACGTCGGTGGCCCGCTTGATGCCGTCCACCAGCGACTCGCGGCAGCCGTAGAGGTTGTCGAACTTGCTTTTGGTCACGGAATCGTTGACGTTGATGGCCGGGAAGGGCAGCTCACCCTCCTTTTCCATGCGGTAGAGGCGGTGCACGCCCGTGGTGGTTTCCTCGGTGACGCCGCGGATATTCTTCAGGATGGTGGAATAGAAGTGCGGTTGGGATGCGAGCCGGCGGCGGATGGCGCCGAACAGGATCGTCTCCTCCTCGCTGCTGGGGTTGCTGAGCACCGACGGGGCACTTTCCGCCTTGGTGCCGAGGGTGACCAACAGGGTAGCGTCACCGCCGTCATCCAGAATCATGTTCGGAGCGCTACGGTCACTCCATTGCATGATGCGGTGCGTGAACGCCCAGTACTCTTCCAAGCTCTCGCCCTTATAGGCGAACACCGGGATACCCCGGTCGGCGATGGCCGATGCGGCGTGATCCTGCGTGGAGAAGATGTTGCACGAAGCCCAGCGTACCTCGGCGCCGAGCGCCACCAGGGTCTCGATGAGCACCGCCGTTTGGATGGTCATGTGCAAGGAACCCGCGATGCGTGCCCCTTTGAGCGGCTGATGGCGGGCGTACTCCTGGCGCAATGCCATCAGACCCGGCATTTCGGTTTCGGCAATAGCGATCTCTTTGCGTCCCCACTCGGCCAACCCGATGTCGGCGACGTGGAAATCGTCCTTCGGTAATGCTGCTGTTTTCGTGGCCATCGAACGTCCTCCTCTACCATCGAGAGTTTCGTTGAAATATGGGTATAAGAATATCCTTATATTGTCAAATCCCATCACGATGCCCGGCGAACGGAACACCTTTCCAGATCACACAGGCGGCACGGCGCGACCTGCCGTAACCTCCGGCCGCCCGGCACAATCCCGACCACGCCCAGCAGCGATTTCTCGGGAATCATCATCAGTTGTTGGTTGAGACGCACCGGCAGATCTTCGGTCTCCAGGCAGGAAAACAGGATGGGCAGGTCCTGGATGTCCCAACCAGTGTAGCCGGGTCCATAATGATGCGTCGTGCCGCAGTTCCGCTCCGTGACCTCGGCACAGATTCGTTCACGGAGCTGTGCCATCAGGGCATTGGTCGCCACCGTGGCCGCGGCGTCGAACGCCAATGCTTCGACCACACAGTTCTCGGCCATCAACCGGCTGATCTCTGCAGTGACCTGGGAACCCAACGTGACGAGGCAGACCTCGAGGTGCTGGGCACGGCGCAGGATGCTGGCCACCCTCCGGCTCCGCAATACTCCGCCGGAATCCAGTTGGACCCGATCGCGCGTGATCGTCTTGATACGCATCTCGCGGTAGCTCCCCCAGGGAGCGGCGCAATCGACAACTCTGCGGATCTGTTCACGGCAGAGGTCGAGAACCGGCTGTGACACGCTCGCAGCGTGCGGGTAGCCCATCATGCGAAAGACTTCACTCTGATCCAGCTCGACGTGACGGTCCTTCAAGAGGTTGTGCATGAATCTTCCGCCACGGACGGAAAGCTGTCTGACGCATCGGGAAGGTGCGTCGCCTCCACGAAGCTCTCCATGAATCCGGGCTCCGTGGTGAGCTCCACGTATTCGACCTTTCGTGCGAACCACTCGGCCTCGGCGCGCTTGTCGCGATTGAGGAGCGCAATTCGTGCGCCATCGCCGGCTGCGTTCCCGGCGACACGGACGTTTTCGATACCGCAATCCGGGAACAGGCCGATGCGGAGCGCGCGCTCGACGTCGATGGCGCTGCCGAATGCGCCGGCCAAGACCACGCGGTCCGGCCGGTCGATTCCGAACCGCCGCAGCAAGAGCTGGCTTCCCGCATAGAGCGCGGCCTTGGCGAGTTGGATAGCGCGGACGTCGTCCTGTGTGACCGTGATGTCCTCTGCGATTGCCGTCTGCTCGGCCCAAGCAATGACGAACTCATACCCGCCCTCCGGCGACGGCCGCAGGCGGCTGGACGTGCGGGCATTGTCGATGCGGCCGCTCTTGTTGACGACGCCGGCACCGAGCATCTCCGCGATGGCGTCGATAAGGGCGGAACCGCACAGACCCCGTGCGCGCATCTGGCCCGGTTCGCACCGGGTGCTCCATTCCCCGTTGCCGATCACGCTGAAGCGTACGTCGAGTGTCGCGGGATCGATCCGCACCTTGTCAATGGCCCCTTTGCTGGCCCGCGTTCCGAACTTGATACTCGCGCCCTCGAACGCGGGTCCCGTGGGACAGGAAGCCGACAGTATGCGCTGCCGGTTTCCCAGCAGGAGTTCACCGTTGGTTCCGATGTCGATGATCAGTTGGACCTCGTCGTGCGCGTACGGCTCTTCGGCGATGAGCACGGCGACGTTGTCGGCGCCCACGAAACCCGCCTCGATCGGCAGAACGTGGACGTTGGCCGAGGGCAGGATCGCGAGCCCGAGGTCACGTGCCTTGATGTCGAGTGAGTGGCTGATCGACGGCGCGAAGGGCACGACTCCGAGGGGTCGGACGTCCAAGCCGAGGAAGAGATGGTGCATGACCGTGTTGCCGACGAGCACCACCTCGACGATGTCCTCCGGGGTAATCGACGCCTCCCGGGCGACGTCGTGCGCCAAGCCGCCGAGCGCGTTGACGATGAGCCGCTGCATGGTTTCCAGTCGCTCGCGCGTGTGCGCATTGGCGATGCGCGTCATGATGTCTTCACCATGCTCGATCTGCGGGTTCAGCATCGACCCAGTTGCCAGCACCTCGCCGCTGGCCAGGTCGCACAGGTAAGCAGCGACGCTGGTGGTGCCCAGGTCCACCGCCAGACCATAACCCTTCTCGGAGTATTCGGGCTCGACGCGGATGATCTCCCGATCTGCCCAGACCGTCACCGTGATCGCGCCTTTGCTTGCCTGCAGAGCCGGGGAAAGGCTTTGCAGCGTGCACGAATCGATACTGAGCTGATGGAGATCGAAGCGGTGGTTGAGCTCCGCGCAAAGCCGTTCCCAATCCCCAATCTGCCTGGACAGATCAGGAGGCGGCAGCTCGACGTAACGCTTGCGGATCGTGGGAACGATCTGGATCGTCCGGTCGCCGGCCGCCTTGAGCGCGATCGGTCTTCCGGTGCGACTCTCCTCCGGTATGTAGACGAGCAGGTCCCCTTGAACTCGGGCCTGGCACGACAGGCGCTCGTCGGGGCGCAGTTCCCCATGGGCGAAACGGCGTTGCTCGGCCGGGCTCGATGCCGACAGGTGGGCCTGGCTGGAGGCGATGCCGTGCTCTTCAGCGCCGCCCTCCACGATGCGCACCTTGCACTTACCACACGACGCCCGTCCGCCGCAGATCGTCTCGACCCCCAGTCCGAACAGACGGGCAGCGTCCCTGAGGAGGACACCCTGGTCGATCTCGCCGGTCTGGCCGGAGGGAAGGAAGCGGACCCGATGCCGGTTCATTGCGATACCTCACGTGCGAGCTGAGCAAGCCCACGCAGTGGGTTTCGTGAAGGCTACGCCCAACGTCACCACCTGACCGTAAGCCACTAGCATCGCCAAACGCGCGGGACCCGTCAACCTCCCGGCATCAGAACGGCCGTATCGCTCATGACTTCAGGCGTCCTGCGCTGATCGCTTGACGAGGTTTGCAGGTCGGGCCTGTCCCAAGTCCTCGTAGCTGTGGGCGGCCAAGTCGATCAGCTCGTCTTCGAGGTATTGGCGGAACTGTTCGAGGCCCGCCTCGGTCTGTGCACTGTCGGGAACGAAGTAGGGGCCCTTCAGGTAGTAGCCGATGACGTTGAACGGCAGCGGCAACGCCATGCGGTCCCACGTGGGCAACCGGAGGCAGCGCTTGTACCAGGTCCGTGCCAGCGCGATCGGCTTGCCGCATTCCCGGGCGACAATGAGGCCGCCGGTCTTCATACGGTACGGAGGTCCCTTCGATCCATCAACCGTCAGTCCGTAGATCACCTGGTCGTGGGTCTGCATGTGCGCGATCATCTCCTGGAGGGCGCCTTCGCGGCGTCGGGACCGGTGCGTGGTCGAACCGCCGCGGAACACGACGAATCCGCAACGGGCGAGGATACGGGCGATCACCTCACCGGATGGGCCGATGCTCGCCAGCGTGTGCGGGCGGAACCCGAGGTGTGCGTAACCAAAGGCGACGGTCAGAACTTCCTCGTGCCACAGCAAGCCCACGGCGCCGTTGTATTTCGCGATGATCTCTTTGAGCGTGAGGAAATTGTGGCTTTCGATACGGCTCGTGGCCCAGACCAGTCGCATGTAGGCCAAATAGATGGAGGGGACCAGCATGGCGGCAAGCTTGGACAGCCGGCGCGAGAACATCGGTCGAATCTTGTTCCGGAAAGTCCGGACCAGCCAGTTCGGCATGCGTGGACGATTCTTCATGATCACCATAAATATTCGTTTCTACCTAAGATGCCATGCGTGGCGACTCACGTCTTCAGGCAGAGCCGAGGTTTGGGACCTTTTCGTGGAATTCAAAGGAGAAAAAAAGTGGGCAGGGAGTGAATTGAACACTCGACACAGGGATTTTCAGTCGACTCCAGAGGACGACAAAAGCGACAACTGACAGGGGCTTCCTTGCATTCACCTGATCTGACGCCCTAGCCGTTTGCGGTGGCGTTCGGTCATTTTCGGCGATTTTCGATGTCCAACTGACACCAGTACTGACACCAAAGTTTTTCGCTCTTCACACGCCAGCAAGCGGTCTCCTCCTCATCTTCAATCTGCGGCTGCCGTTCGATCCCGTCGTTGACCACTGCGAGGAGGATCTATGCGTAGTGCGCCTTTGCTTCCTGCAGCCGGAGCCACCATCGGAAAACGCAAACGGTGGGGGGACTCACTTCTTTGAGGTCGCCGGCGCGCTGCTCGGGGGTCTTTGAGCGACGGGGGCGGGTGGCCGCGGACTGATGGGAGCGGCTTTTCGACCCGATGTCTCGACGTGGCGCGTATCAACCATCGTGGCTTTATTATTGGCCATTGGACTGTGATCTCCCTGAGTTCGATTGTGTCGACCGCTGAGTGGTAGTGGTGGTTGGTGTGGGCCTTTGTTCAGCGGGTTTCTGAGCCACCGGTGCCGGTGGTCGAACCGTTCTTGGCTCAGGTTTTCGGCCGGCGTCAATATCTCGGTAGACAGGGGTCTTCTTGTCATTCGCCATTGGAGGATCCTCGCGAGCTGGGTGCAGCCGGTGCCTGGGGATTCGGCCTTTGTGGGGCAGGGCGTTGTGGTGGAGGGTTCGGCGGCCGCGCCGATCGTGGCTCCGGGTTGCGTCCGCCTTTATCTATGCCTTCACGGAGTGGACGCCGTGGGTCACTTGGTGGGGGGGGTTGGGTCGACACTGGTTTTCCCTTCTTGCTGGGTCCATGTGAACTCTAACGTCAATTCGCCCGGATCTCTAGAGAGATACAGCGCATCGGTTTCATAGAGCTCGTCGCCGGTGGAATTTCTAAACACCCTTACCGCGCGCAGCAGTAGTTCGTTGGGTGCGGATGTCTCGGAGAATGCATGCACCCACCCCTGGTACATCAGATCGTTTTTGATGTCGCGCACCGTTACCCATTCCGTCACATTGGAGTTGAACACGAACGCCCACACGTCGAGGTCGCCAAATTTCTGCGTCACGTTAATCGCAGCGGCAACCTTGTGCAGCCATTTATGATTGAGCACGAATGAGACGACGGCGGCGACCGGCAAGGCCAAAAGCGTCACACAAAAAATTTCACTGAGCGAAGAATAAACTGCGGTTGCGTCTTTGCTCGCCAGCACCTTCACGAATGAAACATCCGGCGGCCAGCGGCATTGCAGTCCGGCGAGGATGATCGCGTAGATCAGGTAACATGCAAATCCGAGGACAAACGAGTACAGCGGAAACCGAAATGACGACCACTCGCGGGTAGGGATGAGCTGCTCAACGAGCAGGGCGCAAATGACGCCGGGGAACAGGAGTAACGTAAGGGTGACGGACAGCTCGGACACACGCGGCAGTATAACGCATCACTGCCGCATGATTCAAAGTCTCTAGGTGGCTGGCGGGACGGTGAGATGATCGTGCACTGGGTGGCGACCCGCTCAATTTCGTCGAGCAGAATCTGTTCGGAAGTGCCGTTGTTTTGGTGGTCCTCTTCCCACCGCACAAAGAGGTTTCCTCTCGCTGTCGGCGGTGATGCCGCCCACGGGCTACGATTCAAGGCTGCGAAACTTACGTCGCAAAAAGCGCAAGAGTTGCAACTGGCGCGCACGCGGGAAGAAAGGTGCGCTGGGACCAACCCAGTGGCCAGCTGGGAGAAACGCGACGCGGAGGAGGTCTTCAATATAAAGGAACAAGATAATGACGGAAAGAAAGCTGCCGAGCAGCCACTGCGGCTGAAGGACATCAGAACCTGAATAGGTGACTACGGTGAGTATGCCCCAGACGACGACAAGGGCGCCGACAGTACAGCCGTGCGTGTAGGCGATAAGTCGAAGCGCCGCCCGGTCAGGGCCAGTCGGGTAGTCGCTCAAGCAGACTCGCGCCCAAAGGACGCCGCCGGTAAGCATCAAGGCGACGAAAACGGCTGTATCGACGTTGCGTTCGATGGAGAGACGTAGGGCGAAATACGACAGGAAAGCGATCAGGAGGTCGAGGAAGAAGCGCCGATAGCTACGGTAGGGGTTGCGATCTTCGTGTGTCAAGGCACGCGCATGAAGCCAGTCGCTGGCAACGAACCAGAAGACAACGGCACTAAGAAGAAATGCATGGGTGTGCGGTAAGTGAAGCGGGAAAATACTCGAGACCGACGGGTGCTCCGACGAGTAGATGCGATCAAAGATGGCGTGCAAGAAATCGCCGAACACCACTACGTACACGAAGTCGAGAAAGGTTAAGAGCGACGGAGTGTAGGGCTTCGGGACGCGAGTGGTCAGCAGTGAGTTGATGGGCATGGCGAGCCAGCGAGCAGGATGGACTAGGCGGGCGTTCAGCGCCTAGTCCACTATTGGTCCCAGTTACTCGGTCGGGGGTGGTTCACCGCGGCTGAGCCGTTCATTTTCGAAGCGTCTGAAAATCCAGAACCCAACGAGCAATTCTACCACGCCCCCAAGCGCAATCGGCAGTACTACATCCATACGGTCCTCCTGTTTGTTTGGGTGCCTCGAACGAGAGTGGTTTGAAGTGGTAAAAGACCACATAAGTGAACGCCATCTGCAATTAGACACCCAAGGTCGGAATGCGTCCAGCATCAGTGCTTCACTGGGGCCGGATTATCCGTGTGGTGAGTCGACTTGTCAATCGTCAAGGCAAAACGAAGATTATGGTCAACCATTCGCACGAAAGCGCGGTTGACGCCCCCAGCGGCACGCCGACACCAACGACGTGTTTCGTCTCGCACCAATCAACGCGCGGCCGTCAGGCACGTAAACAATCCGGCACGAGGGACAATGCGCTACGCGCGCTCGTCGCCAGCGCAAGCGTGAGGCGATGCTGCACTTGGATGAGCCAATCGGCACCAGCCCCAAAAAGCGGAAGCAGCCGGCGCGTGGAATCGAACCACGGATCTAGGGATTATGAGCCCGAGGATGAGGATCCGAAAAAGTAGGCTGCGGACGCGCATTCTCCTTGTGCGGCAAGGGTTTCACGATGGGGGCGGTCTTCTGCCCCTTTCAGCCATTTGCGCCGATTTTCGATGTCCAACCGGCACCACTACCGGCACCAGATTCCTGCGGTCGTGATGGGTGCACGGAAGCGTGCGGAGCTTGCCATCGCCGACGCACCACAATGAGAGCTTGAAGCAGAGCATCCCGCCGACGATGTCGCCGGCGGGATGGCGGGCCGCTCAGCAGGCGCCGGTATAGATGCAGGTGACCAAGTGATAGGTCCCGGCATCCGTGACCCCACCCACGCCGGCAAAATAGAGACGATGCACAGAAATTATTTCATACCCGTTTCCACTGCCACTGGTTCCCGGTGGTGGTGCCCAGTTGGAATCAACCACGAGCACATAGTCGGTGAACCCGCTTTTGCGGTGCACGTACACCACAATCGCTGCGTGCTGAGTAGTTGACGTGCGGCGGAGAACGTCACCTGGTTGGGCTGTGTCTCTGGTGTAGAGCGGATACCCTGCGATTGTTAAGTCAGGCGGCAGTGGTTGGAAGCTCCACCTCGAGCCGCTCCATGTACCACGTACCCCGGACCTGTTCAGAATGAGATCGCACGCGAACTTGCACTGACCACCGCGGTAAACCCTGGGTGCGGGATCATTCTGTGTACTGTACGCGCGGAGGTCGGAGGAATCCCATTGCAAATAACACGGCGGGACGCGCACCGGATCAGCACACGATACCTCAATGTTCCCACCGAACGTATACGCTGCGCGACCGGCAGCCCAGGCACCGGGGTCGTCGACCGCGTAGTTGAACGTTGAGAGCATGGTGGCGATTCCCCCGTTAGGCGTGAAGTTTGGACTGTTGGCCGGCCCTGCGGGTCCACCGACGGCTTTTTCCGCTTCCCTGACCACGCGCCCTCGGGCATCAGAGATACTGGCGAGCGCCATCGCAGCAGAGCGCAGCGCGGGCGTTGGAACCGTTAATGCGATGCAGGTACCGGCTAGACAGGCAATGGGCACGTCGAGGTTTGCGGTGGCGCCGGAAATTTCGACTACATAGTTCCGTGCGCCACTTGCATCGACAACAGGCACCCCGTCGACGTCGGACGCGAACATACGATACGAGCCGGCCGGAATGTTGAACGCCAGCCCGTGGCCAAGTGGAAGCTGGACCGCATTCGCGACGAACCGCCCCGTGACAGCATCATACAGAGAGCCCTCGACGAGCGTGGTGAAGTGACTACTGACCAGAACGTTTCCGAACGACTGCGGGCTGGCGACCGTGATAGAGAAACCGCCGCGGACTCGGTTATTTTCGGTGTTCGTGTCAACCCACGCTACCGGATTGACGCGCACCACGGGCGCATACGTCGTGCCAGCCTGGGCAGTTGTCGGAATCGTGCAGATGGCGTTGACGTTCAACGGACCTGTGGTGAGCACCCACTGAGGAATCGACATCACACCGCAGTCGAGGTCACTGTGCACGCCGTCGCTCAGAGCCGCAGTCATGGTCACGTCGCCGCCAACAGCGCCCGCGATGCTGCCTCTGAAATCGAACACCACCGCCTCGCCCGGAGCCGGAAATGGATTCGACGCAGCGTTGAGCGCGACCGCATTGGCCCCAATATCACCGGCTGCCGGTGCAGGTGTCAGCGACGGTGATGCGGTAGCTGTGGGCGTCGCTGTCGGGATTGTCATTGTTACCGATACGGTGTTGGTGAGCAAATCATTATTGTAGTCTGTCTCGAAAAGATCCCGCTGAGCATTCACCTCGCAGCTGACCGACGCGGTAGTGCTGTTGGGCACACTCCAGCCTCCACACGATGTCAGAGTGCGTGTGCCGGGCACGGGATTCGGTTCCGTGGTCCTCGGCACACATGGATTTCCGTCGAACGAACTCCGCACGGTGACGCCGTTCGGCGCCGGGTACGCAGCGCCCGTGGCGGTGAAGATGGTCACCACGCAAGCGACGTTAATGCTCTCGCCGGCGTGAGCCGAAGTGAGTCGAGCACCGGAGTTGGCGTCGATCAGGTAGGCCTCAACCACCGTCAGATCTTGATCCGGCGTCCGTGTAGGAGAAGGCGCGAACGTTGAAGTCGCCGTGGGCGTGAGCGTCTTCGTGGCGCTTGGCATCGACGCCACCGACGGGGTTGATGTTGGGACGGGCGATGGTGATAACGTCGCGCTCGTAGATGGGGACGCCGTTCGTGTGCTGGTGGGACGTATTGTTCCCGTGTTGCTTCCGCTGAGCGTCGGCCCTGTCGTGGCAGTTGGTGTTGTCATCGGCCTTGTTGCCGACGGTGTGCTCGCTGGGAGCACAGCCGACACGACCCGATATGAAACGGGCGGCATCGCGAAGGGCACCCCATCGATCTCCACTACCAGATTCCAAACGAAGGTCCCCGCCACGTTCGCGTTCCGCTCTTGCCACGTCGTCCACGACCATTCCCATCCGCCGGCCATGTTCATCGGATCGGTACACGCACTCCACTCAAATCCATCGGGCCGTACTACCCGCATGCAATAGCGCAAAATGTTGCCCTGAAGGTTCGTAATCTTCGCCACAAACCACGGCCGCGAGTTTAATGGGACTTCTCCGCCCGGCGAATCACATGGAGGCACATACGTCGGCGGCGCTGGGTACGCCGCGTTCGCGCACACCATCGCCGTCGTCATCGACGGCGCCGCATTCGCCGCAGAGATGGTAGCCGTCACGAGCATGCCCGTGAGTACGAGCATAACCAGCGGGTACATGGCAGCGGGCTTCTCGGCCTGGCGCCGCCGGCGCCAGCCCCGCATATACGCCGCCATCCTGGCCTTGTGCAGCGCATGCGCCCTGGTCGGATCACCCGTCTCGCGCAACTCCTTATCGTACCAATACGACTGACCCGCCGCCCTCCACTCGGCGCGGTCGCGGCGCTTCCACAGGCGGCTTGCTTTGCGGGAATGCTCCCCGCAGTACTTTCGAAACCCAGGTGGTATGGGGTTACGACACTCGGGAAGCCCGAATGTTTGGGATGCACCGCATTTGGTGACCCCGCCAACTTCTTCGTCCTTCTTCATTTACCTTCTCCTCCAGACAGCTGACCGGCACCGCCGGCCCGGCTACGTCGGCCCCGACGTAGAGTGGGGCGATGAGGAGAGTTGGCAAGACGCGATTTAGTTGGCTACGTCATCTCCTTAATCTGTACACTTCGCCCTGCCGTATGTCCAGGGTTCTCTGCCGCCTCGTCTCAAATCCAGCGAGTTTTCCCTTTACGCTCCGGGTCGCTACGCAACATAGGGCGTCGGTACTGGGCGGCACTTGACAGGTAGAAGATACGGGCGTAGTTTTCGCCTTATCTTCGCCCTTGGGTACCCCAAGCGACCGCTGAGAATCACACCAATCGTGAACGGGATTTTCTTTGCAAGGAGGGAGGTAATTGCCTATGAAGGCTCGGAATGATGATGTACCGAGTTCGTTTAATCCCTACGAGCGTCGCTATCCGCCGCACATCGAGGAGCAGTTGCGCGCCGATGCCAAACGGTGCCGGGATCTGAGGAATCAGATCGGGGTCGCCGCGCGGCCGGCACAGCAAGAGGCATATGAGCGCTGGGCAGCGGTGATGGATGATGACATGACGCCGCGAGGGGGCCGAAAGCGCACATGACGAGGAAGCGACGGAGCTTGTTGGGCCGCCTGTGGAACACGGGCGGCCTTTCTTTGTCTGCCGAAATGTTGGTGAAGAAACGGTTGGAACGAAGAGCAGCGTATCCGCACCGAACCGAGCGAGGAGATATCTGGTACGTCCGGCTTTCTGATCCAGATACAGGGCGAGCCGCTCGAAGGACGGAGGTTGGAGCAAAAAAGGATCAACCCATCCGGCCGTGCGTGGTCGTGTCCAGCAATTTCTTCAATGAAGCTGCGGATAGAATCACGGTGGTGCCGCTTAACGTCTATTCGGAAGGCAAAGAAGACACGATGGCACGCTGGGCCGCTACCATCAGTGGCGGTCGAGGATATCACCCTATTACCGGCAAGCTGCAGGAGCCCGGCGTCTGTCAGACGTGCGGCCGTGAGTGGCATGGTGAAGGCGCTGATCTCGATGAGCCTCCCCGAGAAGTTCGGTACCAGTGGAAGAAATCGATTGTAGATGCTGCGCAATTGTGGACAGTGTTTTGCGCTCCGAAGGATTCGAAAGAACGCATCGAACGGCCAGATGGTTCCAGTCCTACCTTGGGTGACCTCAACGACGTGCAGTGGGACCAGAACACAGCGCTCCTCACGCCCAGTGGTCTCATTGATGTTGAATCTGCTCTGCAGGTACTGATCTCGGCCTGTGTCCGTCTCACGACACCATCGAGTGCCGACAAGTACGATTCGCCGCGTAGCAATTTGTTCAAGTTTCAAGAAGGCGACCTCTTGAGAATGGATCTGCCGGGGCGACCGCAGCAGGGCTGCCTCGTCGTCTCTTCGTCATCCGTCGACTACCTGCGGGCGCATATCCAGCGGCGAGGAGTCCATTTCGGTCAGGTCACTGTTGTTCCTTTGCTCTCTCGTGAAGAAGTGCAGCGTCTTGCCCCTGGTCCGAGCTGTCCCCCCACGCTCATTCCAGTCGGGAACACCGTTGCGCTCTGTCAGGAGCTTTACACGATCGATTGGAGAGCGCGCCCACACCAAGGCGATGGATTACCTCAACGCGCTCTCTTCACGGATTTGAATAATGTGAGAAACGGAATCCGCTCTTATCTGGGATTGCCGGGTTGCCAATTGGAAGGCTGACGGCCGAAAGCAATGAACCCCTACGAGCGTCGCTATCCGCCGCACATCGAGGAGCAGCTACGCGCCGATGCCAAACGGTGCCGGAATCTGAGGAATCAGATCGGGGTCGCCGCGCGGCCGGCACAGCAAGAGGCATATGAGCGCTGGGCAGCGGTGATGGATGATGAGCCGGAAACACCGCAGTCGTCAGAACTTGAACAGCGGGGCTCATGGCGCCGGCAGATTGGGCGAATTGCCGCAATGATAGGAGGGGTGGTGTTGCTTGTGGGCACCGCACGGGCGATCCCTCCCGTCTGGGAAGCTGTCAAGGAGGCAGCTGCGGCTCTTGAGAAGAGGGTGGCCGCTCTTGCGAATCGTGTCGGCGTGATCTCGCCGGACATATTCACCGTGCACCTATCACCTCCACCTGCCAACGTCGGTTGCCAGATCGTCCCCGCATGGGCTGATATGATCAGCTTTGAATTCGAATCACGGGACATTAGAGCGGTGGACCTCGATCACGCAGTCGTGTCTTTCGGTCCGCTTTCGCTCCCCACTGATGTAGCTGAGTTGCCCCAAATGCCTATCGACGTGCGCCGTCCGCGCTCTGGCTTTGCTTCCGTGCTCGTCCGTCGTTCTTCTTTAGAACAACCTTTCGAAAAACCCTCCGACTATCCCGCCT
Source organism: Binatia bacterium (assembly GCA_044450645.1). Taxonomy (GTDB): domain Bacteria; phylum Desulfobacterota; class Binatia; order HRBIN30; family HRBIN30; genus JAGDMS01. The sequence continues at coordinate 6,117 of JBIOJG010000054.1, read as the reverse complement.
GCAACAATCCTAATCCAACTGCGGAACGCCTGGACAACCTACTCCCTGGACTGCGGGGTCTCCCGAAATGCACATATTATTTTTCATTCGCAGGCGTTCGGGGCTTAATGATGACTGCTATCGTCGTATCGAAATTGAATGAGCACACGCAGATTTGCTCGCTGTGGCAAGAACTACCTTCACAGCAATCATCTCTGACGCCTACACCAAGGCCTACACCAACAGCCTCCCGACCGGTTCTAAGTACCGAAACACAGGAATCGATGATCTCCACCCCCCCACCGCCTGTCGTTACACCTGAATGGACAACAACGATTGAGGCGTACAGCTTCATCGATGCAAATGCTAATGGCCAATGTGATCCCGATGAAATCCCGTTCGCTAATCAGAAGGTTTGTGCCGACCGTTTGGTCTTTTATGAGAAATATAGCATGGGTAAACAGCAGCCAGACGTCGTGATGCTTGAGCCCCGCGGTTGCCAAATCACGAACAGCGACGGGCACGCGATATGGATAGATATTCCACCAGGGCAGTACCTCATTACTCTCCAAACAGAAGCTCCCAACGTGGGTAGTCACGCCACCGTCACTTTGAAGGCGAACGAACGGCTAACGATCATGCTGCCCAGTACGACCGTCGCAAAGCTGAGCGCCACAGGAAGTCCACCGTAACCACCTCGCCTCGATACTGCGATACATCGTATACCTGGCCCAACTCGTGAAGCATGGGCGAAACCGTTTTGACACGCATCGCCCGCATCCCGTACGATGTAGGTGCTGTCTCATTCCTTTCTTCTCCCACCGATGCACACCATCATCGCCATCGCCAACCAGAAGGGCGGCGTCGGCAAGACCACCACCTGCCTCAACTTGGCGCATGCTCTGAGTGAGCGTGGCCAATCCGTTCTGCTCGTTGACCTCGACCCCCAGGCGAGCTTGACGATCAGTCTCGGGCTCGACGTTCGCGCACTCACCGCGACGATCTATGACGCGCTGCTCGAAACCACGCCCGGCGTTACGCTCGCGAGCATCACCCGGCCGACCCAGATGCCGAAAGTTTCACTGGCGCCGGCGTCAATCGACCTCTCGCAGGCCGAACTCCAGCTCATGAGTGAGATGGACCGGGAGCGGGCGCTCCACGAGGTCCTGAAACCAGGGCAGGGTGTGTACGACTACATTCTCATCGACTGCCCCCCGTCGCTGGGGCTCCTCACCACGAACGCCCTTGCCGCTGCCGACTCGGTGCTCATCCCCTTGCAGAGCGATTATCTCGCCATGCGCGGGGCCGAGCTGCTGATGGCCACGATCGAGAAAGTCCGCAAGAAGCTCAACCCTAAGCTCACGCTCCTCGGCGTGCTCGTCACGATGTACAACCCTCGCACCGGCCATTCACGCGGCGTTCTGGAGCAGGTGCGCAAGGCCTTCGGTGAGCGCACCTTCAAGGCGGTGATCGGCTACTCGGTGCGCGCCAAAGATTCGAGCGCGGCCGGTCAATCCATTCTCGCCTACGACCCTCAATCAGCACTCGCCGAGTCCTACCGGGCGCTGGCAGACGAAATTCTTGCCTATGCCAAAGCGGCCTGACATCAAAGCGCTCGATCTCTCCGCCACCCAGGGTCACGGCGCCGATCATCGGCACCCCGTGGATACCTTCACGGAGGACGCCGACGCCGGCCGCGTCGTAAACATTCCCGTGGAGGCGATCACCCCAAATCCGGACCAGCCACGGAAATACTTCGATCCGCAGGCGCTCCGCGATCTCACGGAGTCGGTTCGCGAGCGCGGCATCCTGCAGCCCATCATCGTCCGCAGGAGTCCAGACGGTGCGTTCATCCTCATCGCTGGCGAGCGCCGCTGGCGGGCTTCGAAGGCGGCGGGACTCGCCAAGATCCCGGTGCTTATCCGCCAGCGCGAAGATCCCGCCGAAATTGCCCTCATCGAGAATCTACAGCGCGAGGATCTCAATCCAATTGAGGAAGCCGAGAGCCTGAAGCGTCTCAAAGACCGCCGCCAGCTCACGGACCAGGCGCTCGCCCGCATCATCGGCAAGGGCCGCGTCAGTGTCACTGAATCCCTGAGCCTCACCAACCTGCCCGAGGCGATCAAGGCCGAATGTCGGCGCGCCGACATCTACTCAAAGCGCCAGCTTCTCGGTCTTCTTCGGGCTCCGAACGAGTCCGCGCAGCTCGCCCTCTGGCACGCCATGAAGTCCGGCCAGCTCACCGGTGACGGTGCCCGCTTGATCAATCGCCAGCAGCGTAACGCATCGCGCCCAACGCCCTACCGCTTCACCTACAAGCCCGAGAAACCGACTTTTACCGTGCTGGTCATCTTCCGCAAATCCCGCGCCTCGCACGACGACGTCAAGGACGCGCTCCGTGAGGCCATAAAGCACGTCACCTAGTCGATATGCCGCCCCCACCCGGTCACGAGCGCACCGTGATCATCGAGGATGAGAGTCTCCGGCAGTTCGTCGGTGGGTTTACGTCGGTCCCGAACCGCATCTTGCGCAACAGCGCCATCACGCTTGGGGCTCGTATGTGCTACGCCATGCTCCTCAGCTACGCCTGGCAAGAAGACTTCTGCTTCCCCGCCCAGATCCGTCTGGCCGAGGACTTGGGAATTGGCGAGCGCACCGTCCGCCAGTACCTCAACGAGTTGCGTGAAGCCGGCCTGATCACCTGGAAGCAACAGGGGCTCAACCGCCCGAACATCTACCGGATCTTGAAACTCCCCGCGCTGGCTAGCGCCCACGTCACCGGCCATCCCGGACCGGCAGATTCTGCCGCCCCGGACCGGCACGATGCTTCCGGTCAAGACCGGCATCCTGCTGCCGCCTACAAAGACTCAAGGAATAATACTCAGGTCGTTAACGACGTTACGCCTAACGACCACGAAAGAACCCCTAAAGGAAATCGACCAAGAACCGGAAGCCTCACCATCTCCGACCGGGCACTTCGGTCGACGTACGACCTCACTGATGACCAAATCGGCCGTGTTCACCACCTGGTCGAAAAACAAGTCGACATTCTTGGTGCTCGCGATCGCAACCACCCCGCCTATGTAAAACGTGCCGCCGAAGCCGTCCGCGACGGTTTGGGTGATGCGTTGGATTTCAAACTGGGTGATTTCAAGCAGGCGGTGACTGAGATCGCCGTCGGCTCCCGACCGGCCTACTTCCACGCCATGTGGACCGAGGAAACCGAGAACCGCCGTCATCCCACGCCACCGATAGCGAGCCAGGAACCACAACCCGGCGGGAACACCCTCGGCAACCTCTCCGACCATTCAGCGGCCCAGCCCGCTGACATCGATCTTCGCATCGCCCGTCTGATCACGGACGCCGAGCACCGCGGTTTCCCCATCCCGCCTTACATCCACACCGCCGACCTCCAGGCCGTCAACCGCTGGTGGGCGGCTTTACCCGATGCAGCAACCAAACAACCCTGACCACCACCCCACCTAGTCCTTCACTCGCCGACCGCCCTCCGGTCGGTTTTCTATTCGGCTCGTTCCGGGTGGCTCACTGCAGCGACCCGCTCCGCGTTTCAATGGTCGCCTCCGTTCGCATCGCCATTTGATGCGCGCGACCGTCGCTACGGCACCGGCCAGCGTCTCCACGCGTTCGAGGGGGAAAGTGGTCCCGTAAAAGACGGGACCAACGACCTTCTCCGGCCTCTTTCGAGTCCTGCAAAGGTCGGCAAAACACTCCTGCAAGCTAAAGTTGCAGGAGTGTTTTTGCACTTTCCCCCATTCTCTCGCGTGTTTCCGCTGTCCGTCGCCTTCGCGACCCCTCTTGAAATCCCCTCACCTTGCAGCACTCACGCCCATCCATCTTACCTCTGGCGGTTGTGTGTCGTCGTGCCGCAAGGTTCGGCTTCGCGTCCCCCTCCCTCCGGTCGGGGTTGCTCGGTCGGGCGAGCCTCGGCCAGCGCTCCGCTCCTGGCCTCTCGCCCGACGGCTTTCAAGGGGGGTCGCGAAGCGACGCCGTCCTATCGTCCCGCCCGGCGGGACTCCTGCTCAGACTGCGCCCTCCGGGCTGGCTTCGCAGAGGACGGCTGCTTGCGACGGCCGCGCGCACCGCCTACGGCGGAAAGGTGCCCCCCTTCATGGGCTGCCGCTCCGCGTCACCGTCCCCCGTCGGGGGACTGCCCGTGCCTTCGCTCCGCTCCGGGTGCCCCCTCTTGGACGGGCGCCCCGTCGGGGCTGTCCGCTTCGCCTCCGGCGATCGGTCGCGCTCCGCGCTCATCCGATGTCTTTTCGCAATGTCGTTCAGTTCGACATTGCTGGCGCCCGGCGCCAATTGCTTGACCCATCCCCACGCACCGCGTGTCCTTCCCATCCGCCCGAGCAGGGAGCGGGCGCGCCGAGACCATGCCGCCGCAGTCTTGGCGTCACCGATGAGGCCATCGGTGCTTGGCTCGCGGTGCCCCAGCGTGGCACCCCTGAGTCGCCAACACTGCGGCGCTCGGCACACCATGCGCCCGCACAAAGACCACCGCGACACGCCGTACGCGGTCCCCCTTGCTGCGGAACCCCGTTCCATTTGATGCCCACTTTGACTGAGCGACACCGGGCAGGGTCGTGGTACACAAAAGCGGGTGACGGCCACCCGCCCCGCCCACCCTTGAACAATTGACCGCGCGGCGCCCGGTCTCTCCGCCGAGGCTAGCGCCGCCGCCGTGTCTTCCATCGTGCCGTGGACGCCTTCCCGTGGGTCAAGGTCGTTCATCCGGTTGGGTGCTCCACCTTGACCCACGGGCTCCGCTCCACGTCCCGCCGGAGCCACCGGCGGCGCTGCCGCCCGAACCTCATCACCTATGCTCCGACTCGTCCGTGACTTCCTTCAGCTCCGTCGCGCCCTCCTGCGTTACTACCGGCGACGGGCGATGCGTCCCCTCACGCCAGAGCAGGAAACCGACCGCCTCTTGGTTCAGCTGCATCACCAGCAAGAAGTCGCCCGTCGCCTGACTCATCGACGTTAGAGCGATCCCATCGCGGGCGCCGCGCGCCGTTCTTTGCATCCCGCGGGTGGCCGCCGTCGAAAAAACGCCAACAAGAAAAGGCGCCGTGTGATCAACACGACGCCCCCGAGGCAGCCCTGGGCCTTTGTCCCTTCGCCACCTCGCTCCACGAGCAGTTCTGCCCGTATGCCCTGCCGTGGTCAGGAGTGGGCAACCTGCCCCGGCGTGTTCAGTGTGCATCGGCCGCCGGCATATCGTCAACTTTTCGAGGCGCCTTGCGCAGCACAAGCCCGGACGCGCGTGGAGAGGCTGACCTCCGGCTCCGTCACCCAGCCCTCTGCCACCGCACCCTGCAGGAGAGCCAACGCATCGCGGTCGTCGAGCGCGGCCAGGCGGTGGAGTGCGCGGGTCAACTCACGCCCGCGAATCTGCCAGCGTTGGCTGCTGGCACCGGGTGCCTCTTGGATAGGTTCCATCGTCACGCTCCGTTTCTCGCCGGCGTGGCCGCTTCCCGTTCCTTCTTCCGTGTGGCGTCGAGCTCAAGTCGAGCGGCCATATCCCACTGGTCGGGAGACTCTTCGTCGCAGCGGTAGGCGTAGGCGACGGCGTCCTCATCCTCCGGGTCGAAGTCGATCACGACTGAGTAGTACGTCCCGAAATCGTGCGGGTTCGCCATGATCCGGAACCGCGCGTCGGGCGGCGGATCGCCACAGAGCCGCTTCAACTGGTTAATCAGCGCCCGGCACTCGCGCTTGGCCCGCGCTTCGTAATTCTTATCAACTCCGAGCTGGGCGCAGTCCTCATCCGACGGCGCCGATCCCAAGTCGAGGTGGTCCATGCACCCTCCGAAAGGCTCCGCATTCGGCACACCCGGCATGGGCGGTCGCGTGAAGCCAGCGCGAAGGGCGCTGTGGGCTCGTATACGCTTCTGAGAGCGGCGCACCATTTGAAAATGACCTGATTTATCTGTCGATGACCTTGCGGCGACATCTGGCCAACAAGGAGGCTCCAGGACCGATTCAATTCGATCGGGACAAGCTCACCTACCCACGGAAGTAGAACGGTTTTCAGGCAATGTCGGACGTCTACCTGCGGTGCTGGTATCAGGAGGGGCGTGCCACGCCCCCCTCGTCCCACCCCCCACAGCTACAACG